>NZ_WOEJ01000001.1:0-657022 GCF_019400845.1 Pseudomonas sp. MAG002Y
ACCATGGCTAGCACGGCCGAGGTTCTGAACTCCTTGAGCGGGGCGTAGGCTTTCTCTTCATCAACCATCAGGCCCAGATACCAGTTGACCGATGGCAGACCGGTGACCGGCTTGAAGACCATAAGCTGAGGCTTGCCGTCCAGCTCGACCCGCTTGAGCGCGCCATCCAGTGCAGGCGCACCGGCGGGAAACAGCTCAGCGAGGTTTTTCATCACCTCCTCTTTTCTGGGACTGACCAGTACCTTGCCTTCGCTATTCACCAGAATCGCATGACCGATACCGCCCAGGTCGAGCGAATTGACGATACCCACCATCGTCTGCAGACTCAGATCGCCAGCCAGAACACCCGCCAAGGCGCCGTTCTTCATGACAGGCGTAGCCAGCGTCATTACCAGCTTTCCATTACCCACATCAACATAAGGCTCCGTCAACAAGGATCGGCCCTGCGACTGAGCGGCAACATACCAATCACGGGTACGGGGATCATAACCGGCAGGCATTTCATCGTAAGGACGGATGGAAAATTGACCATCGGCGTGTCCCAGATAGGTGAATTCGAAGCTGGAGAGATAGGCCTTCTGCTCAAGGGTGGAAAACACTCCTTCAGGAGAGGTATTGTTCTGGATAGACTGGGCCTCACCTTCAAGCAGAGTGATTCGGCCATTGAGCCAATTAACGATATTTGCTGATGCGCTGGAGCCCAACTCGTCCAGGCGTGACGACAAATCCTGTGTAATAGCCTTTCGCTGCAGATAATCGTTATAAACCATGAATAATGAAAAGGCGACGATCAGCACAATAGAGGCCGTCGCTAAAATCTTATGGCTAAATTTCAAACGTTGGAGCATAGCGCAGCCTCTGGACAACATATTTGGCAAGCCGTTGAAATGGCATGAATGACCAAATCTTATCGACCGTTATCGTGATAACTTTAAGGGTAAAAAGAGAGCCGGATGCGCCTGCGCTTTAAAGGGAGGGTAAGCCCTGGCGGCCGACAGCGACGTTGAAACCGCCAGGGAGACACTGGAATAACCAGAGCCTATTCAAATGACCACCTCGGCAATGCAAAAAATCCTTTTTTGGTCGCCGTTCATCGCGCTCGTCCATACAACAGGATACAGGCCGCATTTCAGTTATTTAGCGGTTGCTTGCGATCAAGCTCCATATCGTTGTCGATTTTTTGCCTTTCTCGCGCAAGTGGATCGCTTCGGATAGCGCCTTGGTTAACCCTGTTCTCCGGCAGTTCGACGCCTCGCTGACTTTGCTCGGCCTCCTGCACATCGGGTGAAATCACCTCGACATGCCGTGGATCGTGCTCGGCGTCCTGAGGAGTACGGCCTGATTCAGCCGTTTGAGCCATGGCTAGCGGTGACAGTAAAACCAGTGCCATGGAGGTGTTTATCAGCCATTGAAGTTTCATTTCGGCACTCCAATGAAGGGATACCCTCTTTAGGCAATGCGCTACCTATAAAGGTGCATTCATAAGTCCTCGTGATAAGGCTTTCAGCAAATCATTGTCAGCATTGAATTTTTTGTTGACATCATTTTTTAAACCCGTATACTGGCCACATCAGAAGCGGGGTGGAGCAGTCTGGTAGCTCGTCGGGCTCATAACCCGAAGGTCGTAGGTTCAAATCCTGCCCCCGCAACCAAATTTAAAAAGCCACTCAATCGAGTGGCTTTTTTGTTTGTGTCGAATTTTTATTCCTTTTAGCCTTCAATATTCAAAGAGTTTCCATTTTTTTGATACATAGGGCTTGGCAAAAGTCTGTATGTGACTAATCTGACGCGCAGTTTCCCTGAGGGGCTTTCATGAGCGCCAATGATCCTGTAAACAAATCTGCTGTTTCTTCATCCGATTCTTCGTCTTCATCTTCGCCTTCTTCTCCTCCGCAAGCATTGCCCTGGCGCCTGCTAGAGCGCATTACGGCCTATAAAGAACCTCTTGAGCTGGGCCTGACACTGCTCCTGTTTGGCGTCGCCCTGCTTGTGTGCTGGCATCTGGTCAGCAGTATTGATCTACCCTCTCTCCACACTGCACTGCTGGGTATCCCCTCGCACGCTATTATGGGGGCCGTCGCGGCAACGGCTGTGGGCTTTCTCATTCTGCTTGGCTACGAATGGTCTGCCAGTCGCTTCGCCGGCGTTCATCTACCAGGCAAGACCCTGGCGCTGGGTGGACTTACCGCCTTCGCCATTGGTAATGCAGTTGGCCTGTCCATGCTGTCTGGCGGCTCGGTTCGTTATCGTCTCTATGCCCGCCAAGGCCTGAGCGCCATTGAAGTGGCGCAGATGACTTTCTTTGCCAGCCTGTCGCTGGGAACGGCATTGCCCCCTCTGGCTGCGGTTGCAGCATTAAGTGATTTGCCTTCGGCTTCCACAGCCCTGCGTCTTTCACCTACTCTGGTAGCTGGCATTGCAATTGCCATTCTCTCGATCTATGCCATAGGCATTGTATTCCTTCGCAAGCGAGCCCTAGACGAGCAGCCTTCGCCTGATAGTCGCCTGTTCCGCCTGGGCCGTAAGACCCTGCGCTTACCCACCTTCAAGCTAAGCGCCCTGCAGTTGGTGATCACAGCCCTGGACGTCATGGCTGCCGCCACAGTGCTGTATCTATTACTGCCCGAGGCACCACCGCTGGGTGCATTCATGCTGGTGTATCTGCTGGCACTCGCAGCAGGTGTGCTTAGCCATGTTCCGGGCGGCGTTGGGGTATTTGAAGCCGTTTTGCTAGCCGCTTTTTCGGACAAGATCGGGACAGCTCCCCTAGCAGCGGCCCTGCTGCTGTACCGGATCATTTATGTATTGCTTCCCCTGGTCATCGCTTGCCTTGTCCTGCTGCTGACCGAGGGAAAGCGCTTTCTATCTGGCAGCTCGGCCATCCGCGTTGCCTCTGGCCTTGCAGCCCCCGTTCTGTCAGTCCTGGTATTTTTCTCAGGGGTCGTACTGCTCTTTTCAGGCGTTACGCCAGAGATCGATACGCGCCTGAAGGGTATCGGATTCCTGCTGCCACAGCGTCTTATTGAAGCCTCGCATCTGGGAGCAAGCCTGATCGGAGTTGTGTGCCTACTCTTGGCTCAAGGCCTGCGGCGGCGGCTCTCGGCCGCCTGGGTACTGACCCTGGTGCTGCTGCTGGTAGGCTCCCTGCTTTCTCTACTGAAGGGCTTTGACTGGGAGGAGGCATCGATTCTGGCGATTACGGCTGCCCTCCTGGCTACGTTCCGCCGCTCCTTCTACCGCCGGAGCCGCCTGCTAGAGCTGCCCTTTTCACCCCTGTACGTCGTTGCAAGCCTGTGCGTCGTGGCGGCATCTATCTGGTTGCTCCTGTTTGTTTACCAGGATGCGTCCTACGACAACCAGCTCTGGTGGCAATTTACGCTGGAGGAAGGCGCCCCGCGAGGTGCACGAGCAGCCATGGGCAGCGTGGTGCTACTACTGGCCCTGTCACTCGGCTGGCTTTTGCGGGCTGCACCGCCAGAAATTACGCTGCCTACCACAGAAGATCTGCAAAAGGCATTGGACGCCGTCAAAGCATCTGAGCAGCCTGATGGCGGCTTGGCCATGACAGGCGACAAGGCCTTGCTGTTTCATGAAACGGAAAATGCTTTCCTGATGTATGGCCGTCGTGGCCGTAGCATGATCGCCCTGTTTGATCCCATCGGCTCCGCTCAGACACGAGCCGAGTTGATCTGGAAATTCCGCGATCTGTGCGACATGCACCATGCACGACCTGTGTTCTATCAGGTTCGTGCCGAGAACCTGCCTTTCTACATGGACATCGGTCTCACCGCGCTGAAGTTGGGTGAGGAAGCCCGCGTCAATCTCAAGACATTCGATCTGGACAGCAAGGGTAAGAAAGACCTGCGCTACACCTGGAACCGAGGCCAGCGGGATGGACTGCTCATCGAGTTCCATGAGCCGGGTCAGGCACCTCTCGAAGAGCTAAAAGTTATCTCCGATATCTGGCTGGAGAGTAAACATGTCCGCGAGAAGGGCTTTTCGCTTGGCCGTTTTGACCCGGAGTACTTGCAGCACTTCCGCATTGCCGTCGTCCGGTTTCAGGGGAAAGCGGTAGCGTTTGCTAATCTTCTGGAAACCGATCGGCCAGAGCTGGCCAGTATCGACCTGATGCGAGTGGCAGCTGATGCGCCCAAACTGACCATGGAGTTCCTCATGCTCGGCCTTATCCTGCACTTCAAGGAGCGAGGCCTGGAACGCTTCAGCTTGGGGATGGTGCCATTGGCAGGACTGCATCCACGCCGTGGTGCTCCTCTGACCCAGCGTCTAGGGGCCATGGTGTTCCGACGTGGCGAGCAGTTCTATAACTTTCAGGGCTTGAGACGGTTCAAAGATAAGTTCGATCCGGAATGGGAGCCTCGCTATCTGGCCGTTCCAGCAGGACTTGATCCCTTGGTCGCCTTGGCTGACACCGCTGCGTTGATCGCGGGCGGTATTACAGGACTGGTAAAACGTTGATGACTAGACGTAAACGCGGGTTGCTTTTTCTTCTATTGATCATTGTCATTGCCGCAGCGGCACTGTGGTGGTGGTTTCATCGCTGGCCCAGTACCGCCAGCCTTGAGGTACACGTACAGGACGATCAGAGCGTCGTAACCGTCGCAAGGCCTGCCGGCAAGCCACTGGCCCGAGTCGTTGTTGCAAACCCCGCTGAACAGCAGTTATCCGACGCTGACCTGCTAACCCTGGCCAAAAACACCAAGGCCATGCTGGTCCAGTATGAGTTGCCCGAGAGCAAGGCATGTGCCGCGCAACGCGCCAGCCTGGAAGACGCCATCAGCCATCTTGGCGGAGCACCTACCATGGTGGCAGGCATCGATGCGGGTGGATCATTGGCCTGGCGCTGGCTGGCCGGGCAAGAGGATGACAAGGTCAGCGCCCTGTCGGTCGGTACAAAGCTCGACGAGCCCGACTGCTCTGATCCGCTGCCGCAGAAAGCCGAACACGGTAAATGGCATCTGGCCTGGAACGATAACCCAGGCGATGAGACTGCTCGTTTTGTTCGCGGCCAGGACAATGCCGATACCACTATCAGTGATTACGGCACACCGCTGGTTACGCTTTTACGTACTCAGCTTCAACGTCAGCTGCTCGGTCAGGGTGGCGATGTCCCTGTTGTAGAAGTCCCGGCTGAAGAGCCGGCCGCGCACAAGGATACAGTGACGTTTTTTTATTCCGGTGATGGTGGCTGGCGTGATCTTGACCGTGATTCGGCACAGACCATGGCAGAAAACGGGTGGCCTGTTGTAGGTATCGATACCTTGCGCTATTTCTGGGAACACAAAAGCCCGGAACAGGTGGCGACAGACTTGTCCCATCTGATGCAGACATACCGTGAGCGTTGGGGCGCGAAACGCTTCGTCCTGGCCGGCTACTCATTTGGCGCGGATCTGCTTCCGGCGGTCTATAACCGTTTACCTGCAACAGATCAGGAACAGGTATCGGCCATGGTGCTGCTGGCCTTTGCCCGTAGCGGTGATTTTGAAATCCAGGTTGAGGGCTGGCTGGGCAAGGCTGGTGACGAGATGCAAACCGGACCGGAGATGGTCAAGGTGCCTGCCAGCAAGATCTACTGCATTTACGGTGCGGAAGAAAAGGACGAGAGCGGTTGCACGCAGCCTGGAGCCAATTTCGAAAAGCTTGAGTTACCCGGTGGTCACCATTTCGATAATGACTACGACAAGCTTGCACGCCACATGATAAACGCCATCGAGGCTCGTACACGCACACCGTAACCAGGACGCCCAGCCGATGGATCACCTCCGCGGCTGGAGACGAATGGTCGGAAAGAACGCGTGCGATCAATGGTCTACCGGCTCTCAACCTTTGAACGAGGACGCCCATGACCACTCCCCTTTCGCTGGATGCTGCTGAAAAACTGGTTGTAGATGCCTTTACTCCGCTGGGCTGTGTTATTTCAGCCAACCCCCAGGCTGACAGCTTTGGCTTCAGCGTAATCGGGCAAGAAGGAGAGGAGGTCTTGGCAGTCCCTGAGGTGACTGCTGCACAATACAGCGATCCGCTGCAGCTTAAAGGCTTTATCGAGCATGTTCGGCAAGAGCTTTCCCAGCAGGGTCAATCGCTGGACCCATGGGAGATGCCGTTCATTACCGACCCGGATGCCCTGCCTCCACCTGTATTCAACTGATCCCAATAAAAAAGCCGCCCCAAGGCGGCTTTTTTATATCTGCGACTTGGCTGCTAGATCTCGATCTGAGTACCCAGCTCGATTACCCGGTTAACCGGCAGATTGAAGAAACGCAGGCTGCCGCTGGCATTCTTCATAAGGAAGGCAAACAAATTCTCTCGCCAGCGAGCCATTCCCAAGCGATTGTTCGACGCAATGACCGTTTCACGGCTAAGGAAGTACGTCGTCCGCATGGGCGTGAAGTCGAGGTCCTCCAGGTGGCACAATGCGAGCGCAGCCGGCACGTCGGGCTCGTCCATAAAGCCATAATGCAAGAGAACACGGTAGAACCCATCCCCGTAACTGTCCACCTCGAAACGGCGGCTGACAGGAACCCGCGGCGTATCTTCATAGATAACGGTCAGCAGCACTACCTGCTCATGCAATACTTGGTTGTGCAGCATGTTATGAAGCAAAGCGTGTGGAACGGCATCCTGCCGCGCTGTCAGAAAGACGGCTGTCCCCTTGGCACGGAAAGGCGGATTGGAGCGGATGCTGCCGATAAAGATCGGTAGCGGTAGTGCCCCTTCATCCAGCCGTTCGGCCAGGATCTGCCGGCCGCGCTTCCATGTGGTCATCAACGTGAACAGGATGATGCCCGCAATGACGGGAAATGCACCGCCTGCCACGATTTTTGGAACGTTGGCTGCAAAATACAGCGAGTCGACAATGAAGAATCCAATGAGCATCGGAATGGCGAACCAGCGAGGCCATTTCCATAGCAGCAGCGCTACCGAAGATACCAGGCAGGTCGTGATCAGCATCGTTCCCGTGACGGCAATGCCGTAGGCCTCGGCCAGGTTGCCAGAAGATTCGAACCCGATAATCAACAGGATAACGCCTGTCAAAAGGGCCCAGTTCATGGCAGGAATATAAATCTGGCCCTGTTCATGACTTGAGGTATGCAGGATTTGCATACGCGGTACATATCCCAGCTGGATTGCCTGACGGGTAATGGAGAACGCACCTGAGATGACTGCCTGTGAGGCAATGACCGTGGCAAAAGTCGCCAGGACGACCATTGGGATCAATGCCCATTCAGGTGCGAGCAGGTAGAAAGGATTGCGTACGGACTCTGGGTCGATCAGAACCAAGGCACCTTGCCCGTAGTAATTGAGTACCAATCCGGGCAGCACCAGGAAGAGCCAGGCGCGCGCGACAGGTTTGCGGCCGAAATGGCCCATGTCGGCATACAGCGCCTCAGCCCCTGTCAGCGCCAGCACAACAGCGCCCAGAATAGCGATGCCAAGTCCGGGGTGTACAATGAAAAAGTTGAATGCCCACCATGGGTTCAAAGCCTTGAGGACTTCAGGCGCCTGCAGAATACCATAAATACCCAATGCGCCTAGCACGGTGAACCAGAGGACCATAACCGGACCGAACAGCTTGCCAATCTTGGCAGTACCGCCCCGCTGTAGCATGAAGAGTCCGACCAGGATAACGATTGCCGCTGGCACCACAATATGATCAAGCCCGGAAAAGGCTACTTCCAGGCCTTCTACAGCAGACAGTACCGAAATGGCCGGTGTAATCATGCTTTCGCCGTAAAACAGCGAGGCACCAAATAACCCCAGCAGCACCAACACCATTTGCAATTTTGGAAACGGTGCGGACGCCCGCCTTGCCAATGCAGTCAAGGCCATGATGCCGCCCTCGCCCTGGTTATCCGCCCTCAGAACGAAAAAGACATACTTGATCGTCACGACCCAGATCAACGACCAGAAGATCAGGGACAGGATACCCAGGACGCTATCGTGGGTAGGCACCAGGCCATACGTAGGAGAAAACACCTCCTTGAGGGTATACAGCGGGCTGGTACCAATATCGCCATAGACGATACCCGCGGCCGCGATGGCCATACCTATGGCCGAGGCTCCCTTTTCACCATGGGCCTGGGAAGCAGCTTGACTCATGCAAGACTCCGGGTTTATCGAAACGGGCGCATCCTGCTCCGATGTGGCGGCAGGATCAAGTACGGATTGCCAAGAATATGTGTGCACAACGCAACCAAGGCATGGTCATTACCCTACCCGGCGTATTGAATTCTGCTTAAAAGTGTCCACCGATTACCTGACACTTTACTGGAAATATTCTGCGATGCGCTTGCGCATGGACTCATCGGGCAGCTCACCGGTTCCGGCCAGTGCATTTTCCGCCATATGGGCCGGGTTTGAGGTCGCCGGAATGATGCAGGTAACTGCAGGATGCGAAATTGAGTACTTGATCATCAACTGCGCCCAGGAGGTACAGCCGATATCGGACGCGAATGCCGGAAGCTGCTTGCCTGCTACCTGGTTGAACAGACGGCCGTCCAGGAACGGGCGATTGATCATGACCGCCACCCCCTTGTCCTGACACAGAGGCAAGAGCCTTTCTTCGGCTTTGGTATCTTGGGGATTGAGGTTGATCTGAATGAAGTCCATCGGCTCCAAAGCGACTAGGTCAATCATCTGGTCCTGAGCCATTTCTGAGTGATGGGTAATCCCTACATATCGAATCATTTTTTGCTGCTTCATCTCTCGTAGCAACGGGAGCAGCGTCTTGTAATTGATCATGCTATGCACTTGCAGCAGATCGATGGGAGCGCCCTTGAGGTCTGCCATTTCCTGCTGGATCTCTTCGATACTGCTCTCGCGCCCTTCTACCTTGGTAGCCAGAAACGCCTTTTCAGCACGCCCCTGCTGCGCCAGCAGCGTACCAATGACACCCTGGGATTTCTCGTAACTCGGTGCCGTATCAATAACAGTGCCTCCCGCCTGAAATAGACGGTCAAGCACGTCGGCCAACGGTTTCAGAGCGTGTGGAGTGCTTTCGACATTGAAGGAATCGGCGGTTCCCAGGCCAATGACAGGGAGTTGCTCGCCAGTAGAGGGAATCTGCCGCCTCAGCATGCCAGCCTGTGCAAGCACAAGACGAGGCAAAATGGCTTCCAAGAGCAGCGCCGACGAGGCGCACAGGGAATATTGCATGAAGCGGCGGCGAGTCGTCATTGTTTTCTCCGGATTCAAGCAAGAGCCGTCCTAAAGGGACGGCTCTTGTGATTCAGGAGTTCCATCTGCCACGCCTTGTTACGTGGCTGAATGAAACGAAGCCCGTTACTCACCTTTCATGGCTGCAACCATCTTATTGACGTTGTAACGGAACATCTTCAGGTAGGTAGGCGTAGGCCCGTCCGCCTTGGACAGCGACTCGACATATAACTCGCCACCGGCACGAGCCCCGGTTGCCTGGGCAATCTGCTGCACCAGACGCGGATCGTTCGAGTTCTCGATGAAATAAGCCGTGATGTGCTCCTCCTTGATCTGACGGATCAGATTGGCCACTTTTTGGGCAGACGCTTCAGATTCGGTAGAAAGATCCAGGGGAGACAGGAATGTCACACCGTATTCATCACCGAAATAGCCAAACGCGTTATGGGAGGTAAGCACCTTACGCTGCGCCTTCGGCACGGCTTCGATCTGCTGCTTGGTATATGCATCCAGCGCCTTTAGCTGATCGATATAGCGTTGACCATTGGCTTCGTATTGATCAGCGCCTTCGGGGTCTATGCGCTTGAGGGCCTTGATGATGTTTTGAACATAAACAATACCGTTGGCAGCGCTGTTCCAGCTGTGGGGATCCACTACGGTCTTGCCGTTCTTCTGCCGCATACGGGTCTTGATACCGTCCGAAAGCTCGACAGGAGTACCGTTGTATCCTGACGCCTGGATCAGACGATCCATCCAGCCTTCAAGATGAAGTCCATTGATAAATACTACATCGGCAGCTTTGAGTGCCTTGGCATCATCAGGCGTTGGCTCATAGGCATGCGGGTCGCCGTTGGGCCCGATCAATGAGGTGACATGAACCCGCTCGCCCCCTACCTGGTGAACCATATCAGCCAGGATCGTGAATGACGCAACGGCTTCTACCGGCTTGGCTTGGGCAAAACTGGAAAGTGCTGACAACAGCAAGGCAGCAGCCCCGCTCCACAACGTGAGACGCATGACATGACTCCTTTCAACGGGATAGATGGGGTTTAGGGAAGAAACGACGAACGACGCCCAAAGGGCTGAAGATCAACGAGAAGATGTAAAGCGTACTGGCCGTCAAAACGATGGATGGGCCCGAGGCCACGCCCAGGTGGTACGAAACAACCAAGCCGATAAAGCCGGACAGCATGGCAACCAGACTCGCTACCAGCATCAGTCCAGGCAACGAGCGAGCCCAGAAGCGCGCTACGGTGGCGGGCAACATCATCAGGCCGACCGCCATAAGTGTTCCAAGCGCCTGAAAGCCTGCGACCAGGTTGAGCACGACCAGCAGCAGAAACAGGAAGTGATAAAGCGAGCCCTTGCCACCTACGGCCCGCAGGAATCCAGGATCGAAACACTCAAGCACCAGCGGACGATAGATAATGGCCAGCAGGAGAAGCGTCACAGAGGCGATGCCCCCTACGAGATAGAGCGCGGCATCATCAATCGCCAGGATCGTACCGAACAGGACGTGCAACAGGTCGATATTCGAGCCTCTTAGCGAGACGATCAAGACACCCGCGGCGAGAGAGGTCAGGTAGAAGCTCGCAAAACTGGCATCTTCACGTTGCGAAGTAAAACGACTAACCAGCCCAGACAACAGGGCTACGGCCAAGCCGGCTACCAACCCACCCAGGCCCATGGCTGGCAAGGAAAGCCCAGCGACCAGAAAACCGATGGCAGCCCCCGGCAGGACCGCATGACTCATGGCGTCCCCTACCAGACTCATGCGCCTGAGCATGAGCAATACACCGATCGGACCTGAGCCCAGCCCTAGCGCCATGCAGGCGACCAAGGCGCGACGCATGAATCCGAACTCGACAAACGGCT
Source organism: Pseudomonas sp. MAG002Y (assembly GCF_019400845.1). Lineage (NCBI taxonomy): Bacteria > Pseudomonadati > Pseudomonadota > Gammaproteobacteria > Pseudomonadales > Pseudomonadaceae > Pseudomonas > Pseudomonas sp. MAG002Y. The sequence goes on from NZ_WOEJ01000001.1 coordinate 11,050, forward strand.
CGAACAAGGCGTGATACAACATCATGCGCGGCGCCTCTCATCACAGACGTCGGCCTGTTCATCCCAGTCCTCAGCCATATTCCGGGCACGCCGCAGATTCTCCTGGGTCAGCACCGTTCGGGTATCCCCCCAGGCAATGGTTTCGCGAGCCAACAGTAATGTACTGGGAAAATGCTGCTTTACCTGCTCAAGATCATGCAGAACAGCGATGACGGTGCGCCCCTCACCATGCCAGCGCCGAACCAGATCAAGCAGATCGCGGGTCGTGCGTGCATCGATGGCATTGAACGGCTCATCCAGAAGGATGACTGACGCATCCTGCAGCAGGAGCCGTGCGAACAGTACGCGCTGGAACTGGCCTGCCGACAGGGAACCGATCAGGCGGTGCCCAAAACCTTCCAGCCCGACGGCAATCAGCGCCTCATGGGCTTGCTGCAGCTGGCCCCGGCTCATTCCACCGAATATGCCGATGCGTCTCCAGGCGCCCATGGCAACCGTGTCGAGAACCGTCAGCGGAAAGGTTCGGTCAATTTCAGCCGCTTGGGGCAGATAGCCGATGGCCGAGGCAGACAAGGCCTTTCGATCGACGCCGCCCCCTACTGGTCGCAGCATGCCGACCATGGCCTTGATCAGAGTCGACTTGCCTGCGCCGTTAGGGCCCACAATAGCGGTCAGGCTGCCCGCTTCAAAGCAACCCGACACATGATGTACGGCGGGATGACGCTCGTAGGCAACCGTTAAGTCATTTAATGAAATACAGGCACTCATGGGATGGACACCGCCCAGTGGATAGCAGCCCATAGCAGTAGAAGCAGCACGATCGACACCCCTAAACGGGCCCAGGCAGACTGGGTCAGAAAGGACGGCTTGAACGTAAGGGAAGGATTCGATGACATATAAACTACCTCGAAATTGTTACTTTATAACATAATAAATACCCTATCACTAGTTATGCCTGTCTAGCGGTTCAGCCTCGGGCAAGCCAAACCCGATAACTGACGAAGCGCAGGTTAATCCGAGTAAAAGCGCCAAATGCCTCTTCTCAGTCCGGGCGCGCACCGCTAAAATCGCGCGTTTTTTGATCATCAGCGCGTTCTGCGCACCTCCTGAGGTTAGCCATGTCCACCCCCGCTACGCCTAAAGTCGGCTTTGTCAGCCTCGGCTGCCCTAAAGCTCTGGTCGACTCCGAACGCATCCTGACCCAGCTTCGCATGGAAGGTTATGAGGTTGTTCCCACGTACGAGGACGCCGACGTGGTGGTGGTCAATACCTGTGGTTTCATTGACAGCGCCAAGGCCGAGTCTCTGGAAGTGATCGGCGAAGCCCTGGCTGAAAATGGCCGGGTCATCGTGACCGGCTGCATGGGGGTGGAAGAATCTGCGATTCGTGATGTACATCCGAGCGTACTGGCGGTAACGGGTCCGCAGCAGTATGAGCAGGTGGTGACCGCGGTCCATGAGGTAGTGCCGCCAAAGCGCGAGCATAATCCGTTGGTCGACCTGGTACCGCCGCAGGGCATCAAGCTCACCCCCCGCCACTACGCCTATCTCAAGATTTCCGAAGGCTGCAACCATCGCTGCAGCTTTTGCATCATCCCGTCCATGCGTGGCGATTTGGTCAGCCGCCCGATCGGCGATGTGCTCGATGAGGCTCAGCGTTTGGTCAAGGCCGGAGTCAAGGAGCTGTTGGTCATCTCCCAGGACACCAGTGCATATGGCGTCGACCTCAAATACCGTACCGGCTTTTGGAATGGCCAGCCGGTCAAGACTCGCATGCTGGAACTATGCGAGGCGTTGAGCAGCATGGGCGTCTGGGTACGTATGCACTACGTCTACCCCTACCCGAACGTGGACGACATCATTCCGCTGATGGCCGAGGGCAAGATCCTGCCCTACCTGGATATCCCCTTCCAGCATGCCAGCCCCAAAGTTCTCAAGGCCATGAAGCGTCCTGCCTTCGAGGACCGCACCCTGGCCCGTATCAAGAAGTGGCGTGAGATCTGTCCGGAGCTGACCATTCGCTCCACATTCATTGTGGGTTTCCCTGGTGAGACGGAGGAGGATTTCCAGTACCTGCTGAATTGGCTGACCGAAGCTCAGTTGGATCGTGTGGGCTGCTTCCAGTATTCCCCTGTGGAAGGCGCACCGGCCAATGAGTTGGAAGGTGCCGTACCGGATGACGTGAAGCAGGATCGCTGGGAGCGCTTCATGGCGCATCAGCAGGCCATTTCTGCGGCTCGCCTGCAATTGAAGGTTGGAAAGGATATTGAAGTGTTGATCGACGAAGTCGACGAACAAGGCGCCATTGGCCGCTCCTATGCCGATGCCCCGGAGATCGACGGCAATGTGTATGTCAATAGCGAACACGACCTGAAGCCAGGCGACAAGGTATGGGTACGCGTAACCGACGCAGACGAATACGACCTGTGGGCCGAGACACTGTAACGCAGCCACAACCTCGAAAAGCCCTGCGATTGCAGGGCTTTTTTATGGGTGCCCTATGCCGACCGGCCTACCCTATCGTCTGTGCACTCCTGGCACATGGTCATGCCCCGCATGGCTACAGGCCTCCTCGATCGCTGAAGGTCCAGCGGGTTGTTGCAGCTCCCGAATGATGCCGCATACATCGCTGGATACCTTGCCTGAGCATTGCTGACGCAACGCCATGAGCTGTCTGCGCAGTTCAGTCAACTCTCGAATGCGCACTTCCACATGATGAATATGGTCCTCGATCAGATCATTGACCCGACAGCAGTCCGGCTCAGGCTGATCCCGCAATTGTAACAGGGAACGGATCTCGTCCTGTGTCATGTCCAAAGAGCGGCAATGCCGAACAAAGGTCAATCGCTCCAGATGGGCCTCGCTGTATTGACGGTAGTTTCCCGCGCTGCGAACAGGCGCTGGCAGCAGTCCCTCACGCTCGTAATACCGAATGGTTTCCACGGAACATCCCGTTCGGCTGGCCAATTCACCTATTTTCATAACGCCTCCTTGACCCTGTAGTAGCTACAGGGTGTGCAATGACAACCCAAACGTCAATGGAGGTTGTCATGGCGCATGATTCATCCTGTTGCGGACCCAAACCATCGTCCTGCTGTGAGCCTCAGGTAAAGACCTGCTGCGACAGTCACACAAAGATTTCGCTTGAGTCCAATCCTCTACCGGGCGTTACCGAGCCCGAGGTGCTTGATCACTCCAAGTGGACAAGCCTGCGTATCGATGCCATGGATTGCCCGACTGAAGAGAAGCTGATCCGTGATGCATTCGCCAAGCTGAAGGCGGTCGAAGCACTGGAATTCAACCTGATTCAGCGCAGCCTACGCGTTCGCCATCGCTACCCCGATGCAGAACCGCTAAAGACCCAGATCAATCGGCTGGGCATGCAGGCTGTTGAACTGAAAGGTGATGAGCAAGCCCCTGCAGTACCAGCGGCAAAACCCTGGTGGCCGCTGGGCCTGGGCTTGGCTACCGCCCTGGCAGCCGAAGTCGGTGAGTGGTTGGGTACTGTGCCTGAGTTCGCTGTAGCATTCCTGGCATTGGCCGCCATTGCCCTGGCTGGTCTACCGGCGTATCGCAAAGGTTGGATCGCTATCAGGCAGCGCACTCTTAACATCAATGCATTGATGAGCATTGCGGTCACCGGCGCCCTGTTAATTGGCCACTGGCCTGAAGCGGCCATGGTCAGCGTACTGTTTGCCATCGCTGAAGTGATCGAGGCACGCTCACTGGACCGTGCCCGCAATGCCATCCAGGGATTACTGGCATTGACACCAGAAAACGCGACCGTACGACAGGCGGATGGTACTTGGGCAACACTGCCAGCCAAACAGGTCCAACCCGGCGCGCTCATCCGGGTAAGACCGGGGGAGCGAATTGCATTGGATGGAGAGGTGGAATCCGGTCAGTCAGGTGTCAACCAGGCGCCTATTACAGGCGAAAGCCTGCCGGTCGACAAGGCTCCCGGCGATACCGTGTTTGCCGGCACCATCAATGGTGAGGGCAGCCTGGAGTATCGTGTTACCCATCGAGCCAACGAAAGTACCCTGGCTCGCATTATCCACGCCGTAGAGCAGGCTCAAGGCGCCCGCGCACCTACCCAACGATTTGTAGATCGCTTTTCCCGCCTGTATACGCCAGCGGTTGTTCTCATTGCCGTTGCGGTTGCCCTGTTGCCTCCCCTGCTGGGTTGGGGAGGTTGGCTGGAGTGGTTATATAAAGGGCTGGTATTGCTTGTTATTGCCTGCCCATGCGCCTTGATCATCTCAACACCGGTTACAATTGTCAGCGGGCTTTCGGCTGCTGCACGACATGGCATCTTGGTGAAAGGTGGGACATTTCTTGAGCAAGGCCGCCAGCTTGAGTGGATTGCCCTCGACAAGACCGGCACGCTTACTGAGGGTAAGCCGCAGTTGGTCGACCGCATCGTACTCACCGGACAGAAGAGTCAGGCGTTGGAATGGGCGGCCAGTTTGTCCTCGCGCTCAGACCATCCCGCTTCACAGGCTCTGAGCCATGCTCTTTTGCAAGAAGGTACTGCCTTAAAGGACGTACAGGATTTCTCGGCCCGGGCAGGACAAGGCGTGCAAGGCCGTATAGAGGATCAGCTCTACTTTCTGGGTAATCGCCGCCTGCTGGAGCGCGAAGGGCTGGCCTCCGAGAATCTACGGCACCGTATCGAATCGCTGGAGCAGACAGGTAAAAGTGTGGTGGCGCTTGCCAGCCAACAGGAGGTACTGGCGCTGTTCATCATTGCTGATCAAGTAAAGGAAACCAGCCAGAGCGCTGTCGCAGCACTTCATGCGTTAGGCATAAAAACCCTGGTGCTCAGTGGCGACAATCCTCACAGCGTAGACCGTATTGCCGGTCAGGTAGGCATCGATGAAGCGCATGGCTCGTTACTGCCCGAGGACAAGCTTGCGATTTTGGAGCAAAAGCAACGGAGCGGTGCTGTAATCGGTATGGTTGGCGATGGCATCAACGACGCCCCTGCTCTGGCTCGGGCTAATATCGGTTTTGCCATGGGCGCCGCCGGTACCGATACGGCTATCGAAACGGCAGACGTGGCGCTGATGGATGACGACCTGCGCAAACTGCCGGACTTCATTCGCCTCTCCCGTAACACGCACCGTATTCTCATGCAGAATATTGCACTAGCCTTGGGAATCAAGGCGATATTCTTGACGTTGACGATCATGGGCGAGGCCACGCTCTGGATGGCTGTCTTCGCCGACATGGGTACAAGCCTGCTTGTGGTTGCAAACGGCCTGCGACTGATTCGACACCATTGATGGATGACCGCCGACACGCTGTTGGAACTCACCTACCGATAGAGCGCTCTGCATAAGGTCTGTCAGCAGGAATGTTTCATGGATTACATCGATTTATTGCAATGGCCAGCCATGGCCGTGACCCTGATCGCGGCGTGGCTGGTTGCTTCCCAACGTGAAAACCGCCGAAACCTTGGATTCTGGTGCTTTCTTGCCAGCAATGGATTATGGATCACCTGGGGCCTGCATACACAGGCGTATGCCTTGATCGTTTTGCAACTGGGGCTGGCATTCATGAATATCCGTGGTGTTCGCCGTAACCAGCTTAATACTTCAAAGGCTATGCGTGAGAGTCATACTTGAGGCAGACAGGCTAAAATAGCCAGCCTGTCTTCCTTATGACGCTCCCCATGACTTATAGCGTTTTCCCTATCGGCCATATCCGCTCTTGTTTCAAGGAGAAGTTCGCCATCCCTCGCCAGCCCCATTTGGCTCCGGCTGCCCGAGGTGTATTGGAGTTTGTGCCGCCGTTCGACCACCCGGATGCTGTACAGGGGCTGGAATACGTCAGTCATGTCTGGCTGCTGTTTCTCTTTCACCAGACATTGGAAGAGAAACCGCGTCTTAAAGTACGTCCTCCCCGCCTGGGCGGGAACCGTTCCCTGGGTGTCTTTGCGACGCGTGCCACTCACCGTCCCAATGGTATTGGGCAATCTGTGGTAACACTGGACGCTATCGAGCCGGGCCGGCTCAGGCTTTCAGGTATCGATCTGCTGGAGGGTACCCCGGTGCTGGACATCAAGCCTTACGTGCCCTACGCCGATGCAATTCCAACTGCCTTTAATACCATAGCCAGTGCACCTCCCGATGGGATTCCGGTCCTCTGGACGCACGAAGCCCGCGTGCAGGCGGAGCAGCATGGAAAGCGTCTGAACGAGCCATTGGCCGCTCTGATTGAGCAATGCCTGACTCAGGACCCTCGTCCGGCCTATCAAGTCCCGCCACCTGAGCGCCGTTATGGTGTTCGCCTATGGGATGTAGACGTCCATTGGCATTATCCGGAGCCCAATGTCATCCGTATTCTGGATATCGAGCGTGCAGATAATGACTGAGTCTGGGTCAAAAGCTTTTCTGCGCCTGATCAGCCCTTACCGTAGACACAAAAAACCCGCCTCCAGGGCGGGTTTCGATAACGCGGGTAACGCTTACTTCTCGACGAACGCGCGCTCGATCAGGTAGTCACCCGGATCACCCATACGTGGAGAGATGGTCAGACCAAACTCGTTCAGCACTTCGCTGGTTTCGTCCAGCATGCTAGGGCTGCCGCAAATCATCGCACGGTCGTCCTGAGGATTGATCGGAGGCAGACCGATATCTTCAAATAACTTGCCGCTGCGCATCAGGTCGGTCTGACGACCCATGTTGCGGAATTCTTCACGCGTCACCAGCGGATAATAGATCAGCTTTTCGCGAACCATATCGCCAAAGTATTCATGCTCAGGCAGTACGTTGGTGATGAAGTCGGCATAGGCCAGTTCATTTACATAACGTACACCGTGAACCAGAATCACCTTATCGAAACGCTCATAGGTTTCCGGATCCTGAATGGTGCTCAGGAACGGCGCCATGCCGGTGCCGGTGGATAGCAGATAAAGGTGCTTGCCAGGCTTCAGGTCGCTCAGAATCAGCGTACCGGTAGGCTTGCGGCTAACCATGAGGTTATCGCCTTCCTTCAGGTGCTGCAGGCGGGAGGTCAGCGGACCATCCGGAACCTTGATGCTGAAAAATTCCAGGTGCTCTTCATAGTTGGGGCTGGCGATACTGTAGGCGCGCATCAGCGGACGGCCGCCTTCGGTTTCCAGTCCGATCATGACGAACTGGCCGTTCTCGAAACGCAGCCCCGGATTACGGGTCGTCTTGAAGCTGAACAGTGTATCGTTCCAGTGGTGAACGCTCAGGACGCGCTCGGTGTACAGATTACTCATGAAAAACTCCTAATCACCTGCCCAAAGACGCTGATGCCCGGCTCTGTCTCGCGGAGGCGGGACTACCTGCACGTGTGACCGCTCTGGATCGGGTTTGACAAAAAGGACGCGACCAAGCGCATTTGCGCGGCATTTTATATAACGCAAGAATATCCGTAAAATGAATAATTCGGATATCGGTTATCCAGTGAGCAGATATGAGATTCACGTTGCGTCAACTCGAAGTCTTCGTCGGCGTCGCCCGCCTGGAAAGTGTTTCCCGCGCGGCAGAGACGCTTGCGCTCTCACAATCGGCAACCAGCACGGCCTTGGGAGAGCTAGAGCGTCAGTTCGACTGCAAACTCTTTGACCGTGCAGGCAAACGGCTGACCCTTAATGCCTTGGGCCGCCAGTTATTGCCCAAGGCAGTTGCCTTGCTCGACCGCAGCGACGAGATCGAGAACCTGCTACGGGGCAAGACTGGATTCGGCTCACTGGAAGTCGGCGCCACGCTCACTATTGGCAACTATCTGGCTACGCTCCTGCTGGGTGATTTCATGCAACGTCATCCCGATTGCCGGGTGCGCCTGCATGTTCATAATACAGCGCATATCGTACAGCGCGTGGCTAACCATGACATTGATCTGGGACTGATTGAGGGGGATTGCCAGGACGCGGATATTGAAGTCCACCCTTGGATTGAAGATGAGCTGGTAATCTTCTGTGCTCCGCAACATCCTTTAGCCAACCATCCAACGGTAGGTCTGGAAGAGTTAATTGATCAGGCCTGGATTCTTCGGGAGCAAGGCTCCGGTACTCGCCTGACGTTCGATCAGGCCATGCGTCATCATGCAGCGCCCCTGAATATTCGCCTGGAGCTGGAGCATACAGAGGCCATTATTCGGGCAGTGGAATCAGGTCTGGGCATCGGTTGCATCTCAAGGCTTGCCCTGCGCGATGCCTTCGAGCGCGGCAGTCTTGTCCCAATCGAAACCCCCAGCCTGGATTTGCGTCGTCAGTTCTGTTTTATCTGGCACCGCCAGAAATACCAGACGGCAGCCATGACCGAATTCCTGGCACTGTGTCGCAAGCTTACCGAGGGTATTGCACGTAGCGACCAGATCTTGCTGGCCCCCTTCAAGGAGCGTGCGACCCCAGCAGAATGATCAACCAGACGGCTGCAATCATCCACATTGCTACGAACTGAGCCGCACTGCCCAGGTCCTTGGCATTCTTGGACAGCTCATGCCATTCCAGCGAGACGCGGTCCACCACGGCTTCGATAGCAGCATTGAACAGCTCGACAATCAGCGAAAGCAGGCAAACCCCCACCATAATCGCCCGCTCGCCTCGCGATACATCCAGCCAAAAGGCCAGCGGGATCAGGATGCAGCTCATCAGCACCAGCGAGCGGAAGGCAGCCTCCCCTTTGAAAGCCACCTTCAGACCGGCCAGGGAATAGCCCGTAGCCTTGACGACACGTTTAAGGCCGGTCTTGCCTTTATAGGGAGATATCACACCAGGCTCCATGCAGCAACTCAATAGAAGACTAGCCTGTAGCGTGTCGAAAAAGCGTGAAAACTCATCAGCCTGGAGTTGATTCGAGCTGTTGCAGCAACAGGGCAGCCTGCGTTCGGGTTCTCACACCCAATTTACGGAAGATCGCCGTTACATGCGCTTTCACTGTGGCTTCCGACACGCTGAGTTCATAGGCAATCTGCTTGTTCAAAAGACCATCGCATACCATGGTCAGCACCCTGAACTGCTGGGGCGTCAGGCTGGATAATCCGGCCTTCGCGGCCTTGGCTTCCTCGCTGAGGTTCGCAGCGCCCTCTCCTTGGGCCGGCCACCAGGTATCACCATCCAGCACAAGGCGTACGGCTTGCTGGATTGTTTCCAGATCGCTGGATTTAGGTATGAAACCACTGGCACCGAACTCCCGAGCGCGCTGCACTACAGCGGCGTCTTCCTGAGCAGAGACCATGACAACAGGAATCTGTGGGTATTGCCCGCGCAGCAGTACCAGTCCGGAAAAACCATAGGCGCCCGGCATGTTGAGGTCGAGCAGGACCAGATCCCAATCAGTCTTGTGCGCCAGCTGAGCCTCGAGTTCGGCGATACTTGCCGCTTCCACCAGCTGTGCCTGCTGCCCCAAGCCAAGCGTCAAGGCTTGCTGCAGGGCGCTACGGAACAGCGGATGATCATCCGCGATGAGGATCTGATAGGCGGCCATCGGTAAATTGGTCCTTATTATGATTCTGTAATTTCAGCGGCTCAGAATGCCGAGCGTCCGACGACGGGTCAAGGCACTTTGCGACCATAATCACAGGGTTCCCAAAGTCACAGCCATCCGGCAGAGTGGCGACTTTTGCCAAGCGAGCCTGTCATGCGTACCCAAGCCCTGCGTGCCGATGTTCTCATGCTGATCACAGCCATGATCTGGGGGAGCGCCTTTATTGCACAGCGCGCCGGCATGGACTCCATCGGTCCGTTCCTCTTTACGGGACTTCGCTTTGCATTGGGTGCACTGACACTGATTCCAGTCCTGCTGGTGCTGCATCGCCGCGCCAGAACACCGATTAGCCTCGACCGTCGCGTAGTGGTCGGCGGCTGCCTGATGGGTCTGCTGCTTTCCATTGGCATCAACTTCCAGCAAGTGGGCCTGCTATTCACATCCGTGACCAACTCCGGTTTCATCACCGGACTCTATGTGATTGTAGTCCCCATTCTGGGTTTGCTGTTTGGCGAACGCACCGGCAGAGGCACTTGGCTAGGTGCCTGCCTGGCGGTGACAGGCATGTGTCTGCTTAGCATAGGCGAGAATTTTAAGGTAGCTTCCGGCGATTGGCTGCAATTGGCCGGCGCCTTTGCCTGGGGAGCGCATGTGCTGGTGGTAGGGCATTTTGCGAGCCGCCATGATCCGATGCTACTGTCCATCCTTCAGTTCGCATTCTGTGCAGCGGTCAGCCTGACGCTGGCATTGCTGTTTGAGCCGATTCAAGCTCAGAACATTATTCAGGCCGTTCCCGCGCTGCTGTATGGCGGTATCATTGCCGCCGGCATCGGTTATACGTTGCAGGTCGTTGCACAGCGCGACGCCATTGCTTCCCATGCGGCAATCATTTTTTCACTTGAAGCCGTCTTTGCGGCCTTTTTTGGCGCCTGGCTGCTGGACGAGTCGCTTACCGCTCGCGGTTATCTGGGCTGCGCGCTCATGTTTACCGGCATGCTGGTTGCGCAGCTCTGGCCCAGAAAGGCCGTGGTCGAGCCCAAGGTGACCAACTGATCAGGAGAATGCGGAAACGAAGGGCTGCAGCCGTTGATGAGCCAGGCTGAGCGGATCCGTCTGGCGATTCTGTTTGGCATTGAGATAACGCTCACTGAATACATCCAGATACGCATCAAGCGCCGCCGCCGCCCTATTCTCACCCGCCAGCTCCAGACAAAGCGCAGCCACTTCTGCCGTACAGAGGTGCTCGCCTCGTGTGGAGCGTCGCAGCCGATACCGGGAAAGCTCTTCAGGGCTTAGGCTGAGTACTGGCAGGCTATCCAAATAAGGACTTTTGCGAAACATCTTTCGTGCCTCCGTCCAGGTAGCATCCAGCAGGACGAATAAAGGTCGCTTGCCCTGAATGGGCTCCACTGTTTGCACGACTCGCTCAGGCGTTGAATACTCGGCCGGAAATACGAGATAAGGTTGCCATTGAGGATCGCCCAGTACGGCCAGTAGTGCGTCATCTACATCCGTTCGCGACCAGCCAAAGGCAAAACTGTCACTGACCACATCGGCAATCAGCCATCCGGTATTGCTTGGCTTGAGCGGCTCTACATCGTGCATGATCAGGCACATGCCTGCCGCGCACTCGACCGCAGGTCGCCATTCACAGAAGCAGTGAGGCAGCGCAAGGCGACACCCCTCACAGCGTTGAATACGGGATCCACGGGCAACAAAAGGTTTGCTGCTACGCGCCAGACGATCATGACGCAGCCGGGCTACGGCATTTGGCGGACTGGAAGAAGAGTTGGCAGAGCGGATATAAGGCATGAGAAGTACTGCGTGATTTACGTGGACAAGTTTAACAAAGGCTGTCCAGAACACATCTGGCATTTTGAAAGCGCCGACCACAGGAGTACCCTTTGCGTACCGCAATTAGCCTTTGCTTGCGAACATCACGGCTGCCCTGCGGTCGAAGCGAGCCTGATCTACGTTGGAGAGTTCAATGCTGCGTTATACTGCCCTCGCCCTTTGCTTCATCCTTCCTGCAGCGGCCCAGGCGGCCTCGCTGAAAGAACAAGAACTGTCGCAGATGCTGCAAAAGGTCGCGAAAGAAAGCAGCGTGGGGACTCCGCGCGCTATCAATGAAGACATTCTTGACCGTGGTTATACCGTTGAAGGGCGCCAGCTCATCAATCATTTGAGTGTACGTGCCAGCCATGCGCATCAGATGGAAGCCAACCCGGCGACGGTACGCACCCAGCTGGCCGCCAGTGTCTGCCGCAACACCGGCTACCGCCAGTTGTTAGCCCGTGGCGCCATGTTGGTGTACAGCTTTACCGAATACCAGAGCAATCGCCCGGTTGCGAACGAGCGCTTCGAAGCAGCCGATTGCGGTCTGAGCAAGTAAGCTTCCTTTGCCATGCCGCGCCTGGCATGGCCATTCAAGACAGGCATTTGCCTTTCTTACTCCGCGCCCGACTATGCTAAAGGCAAGGTAATCGCTGCCTGGAATGGCAGCTTGATTATACAGCAGTGGCTACCAGGAGTATGCAGATGAACCCAGACGCACAAGACGACTATCTGTCTCGTCATGTACAGGTCAGTGCCGAAGACCTTTCCCAAAAGATTGATGAGCTGCTGGCTCATACTGTTCCGGCCAACAGTCCCAATCTGTCTCTGTATCGCGACATGCTGTTGACCGTGGTTCGCATGGCCCAGGCAGACCGCAACCGCTGGGATGCCAAGATCATGATGCAAACCATGCGAGAGATGGAAAATGCCTTTCGTCATCTTGAGCAATACAAGCGGCGGCGCAAGGTAACGGTTTTCGGATCAGCCCGTACGGCCGTGAATCATGAACTCTATGTGCTGGCCCGCACACTCGGCTCAGCCCTCGCTCAGCGGGACATGATGGTCATCACTGGAGCAGGTGGCGGCATCATGGCGGCAGCTCACGAAGGTGCCGGCTTGGACAATAGCCTGGGCTTCAACATTACCCTGCCTTTTGAACAACGGGCCAACCAAACCATGGACGGCACCGATCACCTGCTGTCCTTTCACTTCTTCTACGTACGTAAACTGTTTTTTCTCAAGGAAGCCGATGCACTTGTGCTCTGCCCTGGCGGATTTGGTACCCTGGACGAAACCTTTGAAGTCCTTACGCTGATACAAACCGGCAAAAGCCCTCTCGTACCCGTCGTGCTACTGGATACACCTGAGGGTACGTTCTGGAAGGATGCGGTCAGTTTTCTGAAAAAGAACCTGGCGGATGAGCGCTATATCCTGCCCAAGGACCTGAAGCTGGCAACGCTGGTGCATACTGCGGAAGAGGCAGCAGAGGTCATCAGCCGGTTCTACAGCAACTTTCATTCGACACGCTGGCTGAACGGTCAATTCGTGATGCGTCTGAACCATGCCCTAACATCCGAGGCGCTGGCGCATATCGATACGCACTTTGCGGACCTGTGCAAGAGCGGGCACTTCACTCAGCAAGCCTCGGGCAAAACCAACATCGACGAACCGGAATTTGCTCACCTGAGCCAGCTTTCCTTCAACTTCAATGGCCGCGATTATGGGCGCCTGCGCGAGTTGGTGGATTCACTGAACGATCCACAACATTGGCTACGCTGATCGAGAGGCGTTAGCCGGGCCCGCCCTATCAGTCATCTGGCGCGCCACGCAGCAATCGACTGACGCTGTCGATGGAGAAACCGCGGTAGCTCAAGAAACGTCCCTGCTGTGCGCGTTCCTTAGCGTCAGCGGGGCGCTTGCCTTTGAATTTGCGTTGCCAGACATCACGTAAATGAGCTGACCAGTCTTCCTCACACTCCGATAGCGCCTGTTCGATATCAGCACGGGCAAGACCGCGCTGGGCCAACTCCTCACGGATACGAACAGGTCCATAACCCGCCCGGGCACGACTTGCGATATAGCTACCCAGATAACGTGTCTCGCTCAGCAGCCCCTCTTCGGCCAGGCGATCCAGGGCTGCGTTGATCAGTTCATCCGGTGCCCCCCGCTTACGCAACTTGCGAACCAGCTCTTGTCGGCCATGCTCTCGGCGGGCCAGTAGATCCATGGCTGCCAGGCGAACAGCCGCTGGGGTATCGAGTTCAATAGGCATTCAAACGCCTCGTAAAATTATCAGGCTGAAATAAAAAAGCCCTCGCACAGCGAGGGCTTTTATCAGGCAGAACCTTAGAAGTCAGCGTCAGCGCCCGCTTCGGCTTCTTCAGTGGCCGCCCCTTTAACAGGGGCCTGGCTTAAAAGCTTTTCGCGAATGCTCTTGTCGAGCGCATTACGTACTTCAAGGTTCTCTTCCAGGAACTTGGCCGCGTTAGCCTTACCTTGGCCAATCTTGGTTCCTTGGTAGCTATACCAGGCACCTGACTTTTCAACCAGACCCAGCTGTACGCCCAGATCAATGATCTCGCCGTTACGGTAGATGCCCTTGCCGTACAGGATCTGGAATTCAGCCTGACGGAATGGTGGAGACACCTTGTTCTTGACGACTTTAACGCGGGTCTCGCTACCTACCACCTCGTCCCCTTCCTTCACCGCACCGGTACGGCGGATATCCAGACGGACCGAGGAGTAGAACTTCAACGCGTTACCACCAGTTGTAGTTTCCGGGTTGCCAAACATCACCCCGATCTTCATACGGATCTGGTTGATGAAAATCACCAGGCAGTTGGCGGTCTTGATATTGCCGGTGATCTTGCGCAGCGCCTGAGACATCAGACGCGCCTGCAGACCTACGTGCATGTCACCCATTTCGCCTTCGATTTCGGCCTTGGGCACCAAGGCAGCTACGGAGTCGACGATGATCACGTCTACAGCATTGGAGCGCACCAGCATGTCGGTGATTTCCAGCGCCTGTTCACCGGTATCCGGCTGGGAAACCAGCAGGTCGTCAACATTGACGCCCAGCTTGCTGGCATAATCCGGATCCAGCGCATGCTCTGCGTCAACGAAGGCACAGGTTGCGCCCTGCTTTTGCGCCTCAGCAATGACGGACAGGGTCAGCGTAGTTTTACCCGACGATTCCGGACCGTAGATTTCTACGATACGGCCCTTGGGCAGACCGCCGATCCCTAGGGCGATATCGAGGCCGAGCGAACCGGTGGAAATAGCCGGAATTGCCTGACGCTCATGATCACCCATGCGCATGACTGCGCCTTTGCCAAACTGACGCTCAATTTGACCCAGGGCCGCGGCCAGGGCGCGCTTTTTGTTGTCGTCCATTAAAATCCTCTCGCAAGAAGGTAGGCCAGACGGCCGTGGAAAGCACTGTATATGTGAACAGTATTAAAGCATAAGAAGGGCTCGCTGGCTACCTTTCGATGCGATTTTCTCATGTCGAAATTCGCAATAATCCTTCCAATGCAGCCACAACGGTCTGAGCCCTGACAGCAGCTCTGTCGCCAGGAAAAAGATGTTTCTCGCTATAGATGTCAGAGCCGTTTCCCCACGCCAGCCAGACCGTTCCCACAGGCTTTTCTGGAGAGCCGCCACCCGGGCCTGCGATACCACTGACCGCAACAGCGAACCGGGCCCCGCTGCGTGCCTGCGCCCCACGTACCATGGCCTCGACAACCGCCTGACTGACAGCGCCCACCTCCATGAACAAGTGATCCGGCACATCCAGCTGGGCCGTCTTCTGGGCATTGGAATACGTCACAAATCCCGCTTCGAACCAGGCAGAGCTGCCCGCTACGCGGGTAATGGCTTCGGCAATACCGCCGCCGGTGCAGGACTCGGCAGTTACGACCTGTGCCTTCAATGCCGATAACCGTTTGCCCAGCTCAGCTGATAACTCATCGATAGTCATTGTGTGGCCCTGAGAAGATGGCGAGGCGAAACCTTTATTGTACAAGGTTATGAGCTTTCTATATGAGGGCTGCCGCTCGTCGGTTCAAGCCAGGCGTACTCTTGCCAAGCCACAGAACAAAATGGTTTTCTGAAACCGGTTTCAAAGCCTGTCGTTCCATAGACAAGAACTCCACAATATTAAGGAGCAGGCCCATTGGATATGCCTCTTCAAAGCATGCGTCCGCCGCGTGCCACTATCAATCAGGTCGCTCAGGAAGCAGGCGTTTCCAAGGCGAGCGTTTCTCGCTACATCAGCGGGGATCGGCAGCTATTATCGGATGCGCTGGCTTTGCGCATCGAACGGGCGATCGAAAAGCTTGGCTTTCAGCCCAATCAAATGGCGCGAGGTCTCAAGCGCGGCCGCAGCCGGCTTATCGGCATGCTGGTAGCCGACATGCTCAACCCCTATTCCGTTGCCGTCATGCATGGCGTCGAGACGGCCTGCCGTCGGCATGGCTATTCTCTCATCGTATGTAACACTGATCGAGATGACCTCCAGGAAGAGCGCCACCTGAATGCGCTTCAGTCCTATAACGTGGAAGGCTTGATCGTTAACACGCTGGGTCACCATCCCCGAGAGCTTCAGCAACTGCATCGAGAATTGCCCATGGTATTGCTTGATCGCAAGCTGGATGGTCTGGATGCCGATCTCGTTGGGCTGGATAACACACAGGCCATTCGGTTGGGTCTTGAGCATTTGCTTGAGCGGGGCTACCGCGACCTGCTCATGGTGACCGAAGATCTGGACGGAACCAGTTCACGAGAAGAGCGCGCCCGAACCTTCATTCACTACCTGTCACCCCGCGCGGGTGTGCGAGGGCGCGTCAGCTCCTCCGCCGGTTTCAGCGCTACGCTACTTGAGCAGCTCGCGCATTTTCTCTCCGATACCGATCATGGCCCCAAAGCCATCATGGCGGCGAACGGCATTGCCGCGCTCGCTGTGACAAAAGGCCTCAGGGAATTAGGTTACAGAACGTTTGAATCGGTTGGACTAATCGCCCTGGACGATCTTGACTGGTATCCATTGGTAGGCGACGGCATTACCGCCATTGCTCAACCAACCCATGCGCTGGGCGTAGCCGCATTGGAGTATCTGCTGGAACGCCTGCGAGGCGATGTGTCGAGCTCACGGACGCTGGCATTACCGGCCGAACTGGTGGTACGCGGCTCTACCCCGGCGCGACGTTAAAACAACAATGTGGGGGCGGCACACTGTGCTCGACCTTCAATGAAACCGGTTTCAGGAGGCGTTATGAAACCTGATGTCGTAGTAACTACTTCTGCCTTTGGTGCTGATGCCGTACGCGCTCGCGGTCAGGAAAATTTCCTTCCGCTGATAGCAGGAGCCGGCGCCAGTACCGTCGAGATACGTGACGAACTGTTCGATGACATGCGACCTGAACTATCCGCCCTGGGTAACAGCATAGCTGCACAGGGACTGGAATGCGTCTACTCGGTCCCCATCGAGCTATGGTCACAAGGCGAGCATCAACCCACCCGTGAGTTACAGCCTGCGATGGTACGCGCCGCCCGCCTTGGAGCGCATACGCTCAAGATCTCCCTTGGCCACTTCACACCTTACTGTGACATGGAAGCATTGGGTCACATGCTGGACGCCAGCTCAGTGCGCCTGCTGATTGAAAATGACCAGACTCCGCAAGGGGGTCGACTCAAGGCCTTACAAACGTTTTTTGATGTTGTACAGCGAATGAAACTGCCTATCGGCATGACCTTCGATGTCGGCAACTGGCACTGGCAGAACGAGCAACCAGAAACGGCCGCACAATTACTGGGATGTTACGTGGAGTACATCCATTGCAAGGCTGTTCGCGAGCTCAACGGCCGTCTTCATGCGATGCCCCCTGAAGCCGAGGATCTGAAACGCTGGGCGCGGCTATTTACTCATTTCAAGACAGGACTGCCACGCGCCATCGAATTTCCCCTGCAGGGCGACGTGGTTCGCGAGACCCAGCGTCATGTCGAGGCATTGGGCCGTCTTGGTACCACTCAGCAGGAGATGCACCATGCCTAATTACGACGTGCTGGCCTTTGGCGAGACGATGACAATGTTTGTGGCTGAAGAGCCCGGTGACCTGGCCGACGTCGAGCACTTCGGCAAGCGTATCGCCGGGGCTGACAGCAATGTCGCCATTGGCCTGACCCGTCTGGGTTTGAAAGTGAAATGGTTGTCACGGGTAGGCGATGACTCTCTGGGCCGCTTTATTCGTGCAACGCTCGAGCGCGAGGGGGTCGACTGCAGCCGGGTTGCCATCGACCCCAAGCACACTACGGGCTTTCAGTTCAAATCGAGGGAAATCGATGGCCGTGATCCCATCGTGGAGTACTTTCGCAAGGGGTCAGCCGCCAGCCATCTATCGATAGAGCATGACTTCGATGACGCCCTGCTGGATGTTCGTCACGTGCATGCGACGGGTATTCCACCCGCCCTTTCAGATTCGCTTCGCGAACTGACCTACCACTTGATGAACAGTGCACGCCAGCAGGGCCGTAGTGTGTCCTTTGATCCCAACCTGCGTCCCTCCCTTTGGCCTAGCGAAGCCCGCATGCGTGAGGAGATTAACCGCCTAGCCAGTCTGGCCCACTGGGTACTGCCGGGCTTGGCCGAAGGCAGGTTACTTACCGGCTATGACACTCCCGAAGACATCGCTGCCTTCTATCTGAACCAGGGCGCCCAGGTGGTTGCTATCAAATTGGGACCGGAGGGTTCCTACTACCGCACCCATGAAAGCGAGGGTCACGTTTCTGGCTATCCGGTGGAAAACGTCGTCGATACTGTCGGCGCTGGCGATGGCTTTGCAACCGGTTTTGTCAGTGCCTGCCTCGAGGGCCTGGATGTTTCCGCTGCCGTGGCCCGGGGTAACTGGATCGGTGCAAAGGCCGTACAGGTTATCGGAGATATGGAAGGTCTGCCCTACCGCCACGAGCTGCCATAACACCTGGACACCCCATGGACAACAACAATAAGCCCACAGGTATATCGTCATGAATGCAACCTCCTCCATTGCCACCCGCCGCTGGTGGTACATCATGCCCATCGTGTTTATCACCTACAGCCTAGCCTATCTGGACCGGGCCAACTATGGATTCGCGGCCGCCTCCGGCATGGCTGATGACCTGGCCATTACCCCAGCCATGTCGTCGCTCCTGGGTGCCCTGTTCTTTCTTGGCTATTTCTTCTTTCAGGTGCCTGGCGCGATATACGCTGAAAAGCGCAGCGTAAAAAAGCTGATCTTCTGGAGCCTGATCCTGTGGGGCGGCTGTGCCACATTGACCGGCGTGATTCCAAACGTACAGGCCCTGATTGCGATTCGCTTCCTCCTGGGCGTGGTTGAGGCAGCGGTCATGCCGGCCATGCTGGTTTATCTCTGCCACTGGTTTACCCGTGCGGAGCGCTCCCGGGCCAATACGTTTTTAATCCTGGGTAATCCCGCAACCATTCTTTGGATGTCGGTCGTCTCGGGCTATCTGGTGCATACCCTCAACTGGCGTTGGATGTTTATCATCGAGGGCTTTCCCGCCATTATCTGGGCCTTTATCTGGTGGCGCCTGGCAGACGACCGTCCCGCACAGGCCAAATGGCTGAGCACTCAGGAAAAGCAGGACCTCGAGAGCGCGCTTCAGGCTGAACAAGTGGGTATGAAACCCGTCAAGAATTACCGGGAGGCCTTTCGCTCGCCCAAAGTCATTCTGCTGTCTGCCCAGTATTTCTGCTGGAGTATTGGCGTATATGGTTTCGTGATCTGGCTGCCGTCCATCCTGAAACAGGCCGCTCAGCTGGATATTGTCGAGGCTGGCTGGCTATCCGCTCTGCCTTATCTGATGGCGGTCCTTGCCATGCTGGCGGTCTCCTGGATGTCCGACAAAACCCTCAACCGCAAACGCTTTGTGTGGCCTCCCCTGCTGATCGCCTCCCTCGCTTTTGCAGGGTCGTTCATGCTGGGCACTCAGCATTTCTGGTGGTCCTATACCTTGCTGGTTATCGCAGGTGCCTGCATGTACGCGCCTTACGGTCCGTTCTTCGCCATCGTGCCCGAGATCCTGCCTAGCAATGTGGCGGGTGGGGCCATGGCGCTTATCAACAGCATGGGAGCACTGGGTTCCTTTGTTGGCTCCTACATCGTGGGTTATCTGAACGGTGTTACCGGTACCCCTGCTGCGTCCTATGTCTTCATGGGCAGCGCACTTCTCGTCTCTGCCGTGCTGACTATGCTCCTGCGTTCCGCTCCTACTGCCAGCCAGGAAACAGCCAAGAACGCACAGCCGATGCGTACGGCCACCTCTCACTGAACAGGACTGCTCATGAAAAAGCGTGTCATTGCCTACAAGAAATTCTCACCCGCGCTGACTGCTCGCCTGCAGGAAGCAGCTGAGCTGATCTATGTCGATGTAACCGGTACGCATGGTCTGGCACCGCTGGAAGACGCCTTGCCAGACGCGCACGGCCTGATTGGTTCCAGCGTCAAACTCAACGCTGAACTGCTGGACAAGGCACCTCACCTGGAAGCCATTGCTAGCGTATCGGTAGGCTACGACAACTATGACCTCGATTACCTTACCCGCCGCGGCATTCTCTTGTGCAACACCCCGGATGTACTGACGGAAACAGTCGCTGACACAGCTTTCGCCTTGATCCTGTCGACCGCCAGACGTGTGGTTGAGCTTGCGAACTATGTCAAGGCGGGAGACTGGCAGGCCAGCCTGGGGGAGCCCCTCTTCGGCAGTGATGTTCATGGCAAGACGCTGGGAATAGTGGGAATGGGCCGGATCGGATCGGCGATTGCCCGTCGCGGTCACTTCGGCTTTGGCATGACTATCCTCTACAACAGCCACTCACCCAAGCCGGATATCGAACGGGAGTTCGCCGCACAATACCGCTCCCTGGACCAACTACTGAGCGAGGCGGACTTTATTTGTGTCACCGTACCGCTAAGCCCTGAAACAACGCGGCTTATCGGGGCGCGGGAGTTCGCGTTATTAAAACCGGAAAGCTTTTTCATCAACATCTCCCGAGGCAAGGTGGTGGATGAGAAGGCCCTGATCGACGCGCTTCAAAAGCAGCAGTTCAAAGGTGCCGGTCTGGATGTCTTCGAAAAGGAGCCGCTTCCGGCAGATTCCCCCCTGCTGAACCTGCCCAATGTGGTCGCTACACCCCATATCGGTTCGGCAACCCATGGCACGCGCGAAGGCATGGCACGCTGCGCGGTCGACAATCTGCTGGCTGCCCTGTCAGGTAAGCGCCCGCCTGATCTGGTCAATCGGGAGGCGTGGGAACGACGTAGCCAGTAAAGGTGAATCCACCTCGCGAGCGGCTGTCCAATGTCTGTCGATTACATGAGGGAAACCACCATGGCTGCAAATAAAGAAGAAATTGCCGAACTGCTCCAGCAAGCCCGTATGCAGGCTGGCAAAGCGGCCGATCAAGATCAGCCTGCTTATTACCGGGATGCCTTCGAGGCACTTGCCCAGGCGATTGAAAAGCTGGCAGAGGCTGCAGGCGAGTCCCACCATGACAAAGTGGTTCGCGCCGTTGAAGAGTTTCAAGGAGATGAAGGCATCTGAATACCCTGCCAGACCATCCAAACGCCCGGATCATCCGGGCGTTTCTACATTCGAAACGCACCTTACATCACGCAACCGTCATCCTACTTTCACAGCGTGGCAACCTCTGCGACCTCTCGTCGCACCCATGAAACATAGCGAAGCCTTTCCCTGTCGGACCTTGGGTAGGCACCTTGAATGGGCCTAAGTGAGTTGCTTGAGGGCAACTCACCCTTTCACGTCCCAACAGGAGAATGAAATGGTTGATGTAAACAGCATTAAAGAACACGCCGAAATCGTAGGATCCGATGGCCAGCACGTTGGCACAGTCGATCACCTGGAAGGCACTGATCGTATCAAGCTGACCAAGCAGGATCAGGATGCCAATGGCCAGCACCACTATATTCCGCTGTCTTGGGTGAAGTCTGTTGAAGGCGGCAAGATTCAACTGGTCAAGACGCGTGACGAAGCCGAGCGCTCCTGGCAGGCAGCCTGACCGGGTCATTACCGGTATGAGCGATTGTCGCTCATACCGGCCCCTCGATATTTCTTCCCAAACATGATGATAGGCCGCCTCTAGAGCGGCGAATGGCATACACTTCGGACCGCCACCGACGGACGATCATCATGAATCACAACACCACCCTTGTTTTCATCATTCTGTTTTCAGCCATGCTTATCACAGGCTTCGCCAGAAATCAGCATCCTGTCGGCTTGGCCCTGCTATGGGCAGGCACATTGGGCATGCTGGGCCTGATCATCGCCATCATTACCCGCGCCCTTTCCATTTGCAGCCCCCTTGAAGCTTTTTTCCGCCTCTGTTGAAACGTCCGGCTATCAGGCCACGCGCTCAGGCGACTGATGAGGCTGCAACGGCGGCGTTAATGGAGGCAGGCCATAGGCCGCACGCGCAGCATCGCACCGCTCGTTATGCTCACCATTGATCCATGAGGCTTCGAACTCACGGCAAGGGCTCGGTCGGCTTTCATACATGGTGCAACGCGTACCGCAGCCTACATCGCCCAATAGGCTGACGCAGCGTGCAGGTTTGGTATCAGTACCTACCATCGCAACGTGGTGAGGGGTAACCCCCACCGTCAACTCATCCGGCACCAGACCACCGGCGGACCGGCATTCACCCCAGTAGAACGACACACGAAAAAACGCGCAGCAGGCACCGCAGTTAAGGCAAGGATTATCGGTCGACATGTTTGGCAGAACACCAGAAAAAACCGGACGAATGCCGGCGAGAGAAGCGCCATTTTATTCGCGGCAAAGCCGTTGTGAAGGGGGGTTGAGAGAAAATTTAGTGTCTTCTGGACGATAGACTGATAGCGCCTTTACCCATCAATCATCCGCTTCCGGCTACCGCTTGGGTTTAGCGCCTCAACAGCCTCCTACCCGGTGCTTTTTATCCGACGATACCGACAAATCCGGTAGAATTGCCGACCCTGTAAAACGACCCCGCGAGTGAATGACCTGTATGGAAAGCCTTTCCAACCATACGCCGATGATGCAGCAATACCTGAAGATCAAGCATCAGCACCCTGAGCAGCTGCTCTTCTATCGCATGGGTGATTTTTACGAGCTTTTTTATGATGATGCCAAAAAGGCGTCCAAGCTGCTCGACATCACACT
Organism: Pseudomonas sp. MAG002Y; assembly: GCF_019400845.1. NCBI lineage: Bacteria > Pseudomonadati > Pseudomonadota > Gammaproteobacteria > Pseudomonadales > Pseudomonadaceae > Pseudomonas > Pseudomonas sp. MAG002Y. The sequence continues at coordinate 33,566 of NZ_WOEJ01000001.1, forward strand.
GACTGCCCGTGGCGCGTCGGCAGGCAAGCCTATCCCCATGGCGGGCATCCCCTTTCACTCAGCCGAAGGGTATCTGGCCAAACTGGTCAAACTGGGTGAGTCCGTAGTCATCTGCGAGCAGATCGGCGATCCGGCTACTAGCAAAGGCCCCGTGGAACGTCAGGTCGTCAGGATTCTTACGCCTGGCACAGTCAGTGATGAAGCCCTGCTGGATGAGCGACGCGATAACCTGCTCGCCGCCATTCTAGGCGATCACAAACTGTTCGGTCTTGCGGTCCTAGACATCACCAGTGGACGCTTTGTTGTTCAGGAGCTATCCGGTTGGGAGCCGCTCATGGCCGAGATCGAGCGACTCAACCCGGCCGAGCTGCTTATTCCTGATGACTGGCCGCAGGGTCTACCTATCGAAAAGCGCCGCGGACTTCGCCGTAGGGCACCCTGGGACTTCGACTGCGACACGGCCGTCAAGAGTTTGTGCCAGCAATTCGGTACGCAGGACCTCAAAGGCTTTGGCTGTGACAAGCTCAAACTGGGCATCGGTGCGGCTGGTAGCCTGCTGGCCTATGCCAAAGAGACGCAGCGTACTGCGCTTCATCACCTGCGCAGCCTGCATCACGAGCGCCTGGACGACACGGTCATTCTGGATGGCGCCAGCCGCCGCAACCTGGAACTGGATACCAATCTCTCCGGCGGTCGTGAGAATACACTGCAATCGGTGGTCGATCGCTGCCAAACGGCCATGGGTAGCCGCCTTCTGACTCGCTGGCTCAACCGCCCCCTGCGCAACCGCAGCGTCATCCAGGCGCGCCAAGACGCCATTACCTGCCTGTTGGAGCAATACCGCTTCGAACAGCTGCAACCTCAACTGAAAGAGATCGGCGACATAGAACGTATCCTGGCCCGAATCGGACTGCGTACGGCTCGCCCGCGGGATTTGGCCCGTCTGCGTGACGCGCTCTCGGCGCTCCCCGAATTACAGCACGGCATGCAGGATCTGGTAGCGCCTCATCTCAACGACCTGGCCAAAAGCATCCAGACCTATCCCGAACTGGCGGATACGCTTTCTCGCGCTGTTGTCGACACTCCGCCAGCAGTCATCCGCGATGGCGGCGTCATCAAGCGCGGCTACGATGCCGAGCTGGACGAGCTACAGACTTTGAGCGAGAACGCCGGGCAGTTTCTGATGGATCTCGAAGCACGGGAAAAGGCTCGCACCGGTCTTTCCGGCTTGAAAGTTGGCTACAACCGCGTCCATGGCTACTTTATCGAGCTACCCCGGATGCAGGCTGAGCAGGCACCAGCTGACTATATTCGCCGACAGACGCTCAAAGGGGCCGAGCGCTTCATTACGCCTGAATTGAAAGCGTTCGAAGACAAGGCCTTGTCAGCTCAGAGCCGTGCACTGGCCCGTGAAAAGGTCCTGTATGAAGCCTTGATCGATAGCCTCATCGAACAGCTTGCCCCCCTCCAAGACACCGCGGCGGCCTTGGCCGAGCTTGATGTACTGAGCAACCTGGCCGAACGTGCACTGAACCTCGACCTCAATCGACCGAGTTTTGTCGATGAACCCTGCCTGGAGATATCACAGGGCCGTCACCCCGTTGTGGAGCAGGTGCTGGATACCCCGTTTGTAGCCAACGACCTGAACCTGAATAACGATACGCGGATGCTGATCATTACCGGCCCGAACATGGGCGGTAAATCCACCTATATGCGTCAGACCGCCCTGATCGTTCTCCTGGCACATATCGGTAGCTTCGTACCGGCAGCGGCGTGCCGCCTGTCCCTGGTAGACCGCATCTTTACCCGAATTGGCTCAAGTGATGACCTGGCAGGCGGGCGTTCGACCTTTATGGTCGAAATGAGTGAAACCGCCAACATCCTGCACAATGCCAGCGAGCATAGCTTGGTCCTCATGGATGAAGTCGGGCGAGGCACCAGTACCTTCGACGGCCTGTCATTGGCCTGGGCCGCTGCTGAACAGCTGGCCAAGCTGCGTGCCTACACTCTGTTTGCAACACACTACTTCGAGCTTACGGTTCTGCCAGACAACGAGCCAGTAGTAGCCAACGTGCATCTCAACGCCACTGAGCACAACGACCGGATTGTCTTCCTGCACCATGTTCTGCCCGGCCCGGCCAGCCAGAGCTACGGCCTTGCGGTCGCTCAACTGGCAGGCGTACCTAGTCAGGTCATCCAGCGGGCCCGTGAGCATCTGGCGCATCTGGAAAAGACCAGTCTGTCCCACGAAGCCCCGAAAACGATCAGCCAGGCACCTCAACCCATGCAGGCCGATCTGTTTGCAGCGGCTACGCATCCGCTGTTGGATGAGATGGAAAAACTGAATCCCGACGAGCTGACGCCACTTAAAGCGCTGCAGCTTATCTATGAATGGAAAAAGCGTATCTGACAACCCGATGACGGGGATTGGCCTAATACTGCTAAAATCCCGCGCCTAGCCGCCTGAGGAGTTCTAATAATGACTTTTGTTGTCACCGACAACTGCATCAAATGCAAATATACCGACTGTGTAGAAGTATGCCCGGTGGACTGCTTTTACGAAGGCCCCAACTTTCTGGTCATTCATCCAGATGAGTGCATCGACTGCGCTCTATGCGAGCCGGAATGCCCTGCACAGGCTATCTTCTCTGAAGATGAGGTACCGGAAAACCAGCAGGAATTCATAGAGTTGAACCGTGATCTCTGTGAAGTCTGGCCGAACATCACCGAGAAGAAAGAAGCGCTGGCCGATGCGGAAGAGTGGGACGGCAAGCCTAACAAGTTGCAGTACCTGGAGCGCTGATCAGGGCTTGAACCCAGCTGTTCAGGCGCTGCATTTGTTGCACGCATCTAAAAGGGCGAGTTAACTCGCCCTTTGTCTTTGTTTATTCATCTGCCGCACCACCTTGCAACCCGCTCTCTTTCTCCGCTGCCTAGAGCATTAGAGAACCTCCCGTGACTCACCTCTGCTACCTCGTTATCACGTTGCCGGTGGCTTTCGCGCGCCTATAAAAAAGCCCAACTCAACGTCGGGCTTTAGTGCTAATTAGAAGGCTTATTGAAACAACGAGTCGCTCGACAAACCGTTACGCTCAAAAATCTCGCGCAACCGCTTTAGGGCCTCGACCTGTATCTGCCGTACCCGCTCGCGGGTCAGGTTGATCTCCTGCCCTACTTCTTCAAGCGTACAGCTTTCATGCCCGCGCAAGCCAAAACGCCGGACAACCACCTCACGCTGCTTGTCCGTCAACTCCGACAGCCATTGGTCAATGCTCTGGCTGAGGTCATCATCCTGCAATAGTTCGCACGGGTCGCTTGGCTTATCGTCGGTAAGCGTATCGAGAAGCGTCTTGTCTGAATCAGGCCCCAAAGACACATCAACAGAGCTGATCCGCTCATTAAGTCCCATCATCCGCTTCACCTCTTCCACTGGCTTTTCCAGCAGACAGGCGATCTCTTCCGGCGACGGCTCATGATCAAGCTTTTGCGCCAGTTCACGGGCAGCCCGCAAATACAGATTAAGCTCCTTGACCACATGAATGGGCAGACGAATCGTCCTCGTCTGGTTCATGATGGCACGCTCGATGGTCTGTCGGATCCACCAGGTCGCGTAGGTTGAGAAGCGGAAGCCACGCTCAGGATCGAATTTTTCTACCGCGCGAATCAGCCCCAGGTTGCCTTCCTCGATCAGATCGAGCAGGGACAGCCCCCGATTCACGTAACGGCGAGCAATCTTCACCACAAGACGAAGGTTGCTCTCGATCATACGGCAGCGGCCAGCGGGATCTCCCTTTTGCGCCAATCGCGCAAAATGAACCTCTTCCTCAGGAGAAAGCAGTGGAGAGAAACCGATTTCATTGAGATACAACTGAGTCGCATCGAGCGCCCGGTTGTAATCGATATGCTTGGTTTGCTTGGACGTACGTGATTGAAGTGCTTTAGGCGCATCACCCAGTAGCTGTGATGCATCAAATGACCCTTCTTCGAATGAGACGGAAGTTTCCAGCAGGAGCACTTCGTCACTCATGTCAAACTCGGGTTCTTTTTTATTAAGCGCCATGATCAATGTCCCTTGCTTGAGTTCGACAACAAGCCCGGGCGTGATCAATCCCCCTGATTACGCCTGAACCCGTCCCCCTAGCGCTGGAACGGGTCAGACAACGAGTCAACGATTTGGCAAATATTGCAGAGGATCTACGGGTTTACCCTGCCGGCGAATCTCAAAATGCAGCTTCACCCGGTCGGTTCCTGTAGAACCCATCTCGGCGATTGTTTGCCCGACCTTGACCTGTTGCCCCTCCCGAACCAGAAGCCTGCGATTATGACCGTACGCACTGACGTAGGTTTCGTTGTGCTTGATGATGATCAGCTCACCGTAACCCCTTAACCCATTGCCTGCATACACGACGGTTCCACCGGAAGCCGCCAGAACAGGCTGTCCCAAATCTCCGGCTATATCAATGCCTTTATTCAAACTGCCGTTCGAGGAGTACCGGGAAATCAGTGTGCCCTTAGTGGGCCAGGCCCAGCCTGCAGAAGTCTTGGCAACCTCGACAGTTGGTGTAGTCGCCGGGGGCGCCGTTACCGGCGGAGGCGCAGCTGGAACGCTCTGCGCTACGGGTGGAGAGGCGGGTGCAGGCGTAGCCACAGGCGTGTTCGTACTAGCCGGAGCGGTGGAAACAGGCGCAGACGACACGGTTTGTACGGGTCTTCGAGAGGTAGTTGCGACCGTACTGGAGCTGCTGCCGCCAAAGTTGATTTTTTGGCCAACATGGATGACATACGGTGGAGAAATATCGTTATGAGCAGCAAGGCTTCGCCAATCCCATCCATTACGGGAGGCTATAGCGTAAAGGGTATCCCCCCGCCGAACGGTATATTGTCCTTTTGTAACACGGTATGTATTTGCCGAACCACCGGAGCGATCAACGACCTGTACACCTCGGGATGAGGAGCTGGAGCATCCTGACAAGACGAGACTTAGCATCAGAGCCACTACCAAGCTGATCCCACTACCGTTGCGAATCCCTCGCAGCCGGGCCTTAAGAAGCCTCACTCCTTCCCCCTTAGAAAGCTTGTACGTCAACGCAAGCCGAATTGGCCGCTGTATTGACCATTGCCAATGCTATCGTTCCCTGACGAAGGGGTCAGGCCAACGGTCCATTCAGAAGTGGAACAAAGCGCACAGAATCGAGCACTTGACGTGAAAAACCTTCTTCCTGGCGTTCGATCAACAGTAATTGCTGCTCTTCGCCCCCGCCTACCGGAATCACGAGACGTCCACCCGGTGCCAGCTGATCCAGCAAGGCTTGAGGCACTTCACGAGCCGCCGCTGTTACGATGATGCCGTTATAGGGAGCCAGGGCTGGCCAGCCCTCCCACCCATCTCCCCAACGAAATACGACGTTGCGCACATTGAGTTCGATCAGGCGCTCTTTGGCTCGGTCCTGCAGCGACTGAATACGCTCAACAGAGAACACACGCTCAACCAGTTGGGCCAGCACTGCAGTCTGGTAGCCGGATCCCGTACCGATCTCCATGACCTTGTCCAGCGGACCGGCCGCCAGCAGCAGCTCGGTCATGCGAGCCACCATGTACGGTTGAGAAATGGTCTGGTTATGACCAATGGGCAGTGCCGTATCTTCATAGGCACGGTGCGCCAGGGCTTCGTCGACAAACAGATGACGGGGCGTGCGTCGAATTACTTCCAGCACCTGCGCATTGGACAGGCCTTCCTCATAAAGCCTTTGAATGAGCCGTTCGCGAGTCCGCTGCGAAGTCATGCCGATCCCATGACGCTGCATATGCTCTTGCCCCTGATTCATCGAAACATCTCCTCTAGAACAGCCAGTCCGGCAAACCCTTCATGGAAGGTCCGATCCAACTGTAGCGGCGTAATCGATACGTAACCTTGCATCACCGCATGAAAATCCGTGTCCGGGCCGCTGTCTTCAGCATCACCCGCGACTGCGATCCAGTACCCTTCCTTACCCCTGGGATTAACGTCCCTGACCGGAGGCTTGGCACGTGCACGATGGCCCAGCCGGGTCAGCCGCACCCCTTTAATATGTTCAAGCGGCAGGTTGGGTATGTTGACATTCAGCACCGTACGCGGCGGTAGATCGAACTGCGTATGGGCCTCGACCAGCTGCCGGGCGATTTGCGCGGCCGCCGGAAGATTATCCGGAAGCCGTGACAAGAGCGAGAAGGCAAAAGCCGGACGATCAAGAAAGCGACCTTCCAGTGCCGCTGCCACCGTTCCCGAGTATAGAACGTCATCGCCCAGGTTGGCGCCCAGGTTGATACCTGATACGACCATGTCGGGCGTATGCTCCAGCAGACCGTTGATGCCCAGATGCACACAATCGGTAGGCGTACCGTTTATACCAATATAACCATTAGGCAACCGTTGTGGATGCAAGGGACGATCCAGCGTCAAGGCGCTGCTGATTCCACTCATATCCGTCAATGGCGCTACCACGGTGCACTCGGCATAGTCGTCCAGCGCCGCATGCAAGGCAGCAATGCCGGGTGAAAGAACGCCGTCATCGTTGGCAATCAAAAGTCGCATGGAGTATCCGTCTGTCCTGCCGTGGCCAGCGAGACGAGCTCACGCACTACAACGGTAGCAAAGCAGCCAGCCGGCAAGACGAAATCAAGTTGCAGAATGTCAGGCTCGGGATAATGCCATGACAAACCGTTAATAGGGAGGCGAAGAATGCGCCGTTCATGCCGAAGCCCCGCATCAGCAAGCCAGGCGGGCAATCCGGCCGCATCGGCGGCTACACCCTGTTCTTCCTGTTGGACTGCGCCACTGGCAGGTGAGTCACCTTCTCCCCAGAGCGGGCCGGTAGGGTGAAGGTCAAGGGCCGCCAGCCGGGGGTCGGAGCACTCTGCCTCCCCCGCAGGGAAAAAGCTGCGGCTGTCAGTGAAGGCCAACAGATCGCCAACCCTGGCCACATTCCAGCTTCCGGCGGCAACACGTTGCGCCAATACCTGATTGAACAGGTAGCTACGCGCTGCGGACAGTATGCGGGAACGGCGATTACGCTGTTCGGGCAGCGTGCCCTGCTGTGCGAAATGCCGCGCCTCGTCCAGGTTGCCACCCTCGTACCCGAAGCGTTGCAGTCCGAAATAGTTCGGTACACCTTCAGCGGCTATCTTGCTCAGCCGCTCCTCCAGCTTATCTCTGTCAGCCGCTAGCTCGGTCAGCCTGAGCGTGAATCCATTGGCTGCGTGAGCGCCGCGCTGAAGCTTACGGCGGTGCCTGGCCCGCTTCAGGATGCGCAGGGCATCGCCTTCAGCAGCGCTGAGCTCAGGGTCGGTCTTTCCTGGAAGATGCAGGCTGAACCATTGACGCGTGAGCGCCTGTCGATCCTTGAGCCCTGCATAACTGATGGCCCGTAGCGGAACACCAGCCGCGCGCGCCAAACGACGTGCAGCCTCCTCTGTGTGGAGGCCTCGCTTCTCGACCCAGAGCCAGAGATGTTCACCCTCGCCTTCCAAGGGAATATCGAGCACCTCGTTCACCTGAAAGTCTTCGGCAGTCGCCTTCAATACAGCGGTACCACAGACCGGTCCATGAGCCGGCGGGCCTAGCAGTTCGATTTCAGTCATACCGGAAGCAACAACGCTACTGCATGCACGGCAATGCCTTCCTCACGCCCGACAAATCCCAAGCGTTCTGTGGTGGTTGCCTTTACATTGACCTGATCAAGCTCAACCTGCAGATCTTCTGCAATCACACGACGCATGGCATCGATGTAAGGGGCCATCTTGGGAGCCTGAGCGATAATCGTGGCGTCGACGTTACCAACCTTGAAGCCCTTTTGCTGGACCAGACCCAACACATGACGTAGCAATGCTCGGCTATCGGCACCCTTGAACTGCGGGTCGGTATCTGGGAAGTGCTTACCGATATCGCCCAGTGCAACCGCTCCCAGCAGGGCATCTGCCAAGGCATGCAGAACGACGTCGCCATCCGAGTGAGCAACCAGTCCAGAAGTGTGGGGAATCTGTACACCGCCCAGCGTGATGAAGTTACCTTCACCGAAACGATGGACATCATAGCCGTGGCCAATTCGCATAAATAAAAACGCCCTGAAGGATCAGGGCGTCAATTCTACCGGGGTAATCCGTAAACGTCGCCGTTACCGAACACGCAAGTTCGATCAATCGATCAGCGCGCGGGCATGATGACGCAAATGATCCTCGATAAAGGTGGCAACGAAATAGTAACTATGGTCATAACCTGGCTGCAGACGCAGGGTCAAGGGATGACCGACACGGGTAGCTACCTGCTCCAATGCCTCTGGTTTGAGCTGCTCGGAAAGAAAGCTATCCTGCTCCCCTTGATCCACAAGAACAGGTAGTCGTTCCTGCGCTTTTTCCATCAGTGCACAGGCATCCCACTCAGCCCAGGTGGAACGGTCTTCCCCCAGATAATTGGAAAACGCCTTTTGCCCCCAAGGACAATTCATCGGACTTACGATAGGTGAAAAAGCCGAAACCGAACGATAGCAACCAGGATTACGCAAGGCGCAGACCAAAGCACCATGGCCTCCCATCGAATGGCCGCTTACGCCACGCTTCTCTGACACCGGGAAGTTTGCCTCGATGACAGCAGGCAGCTCCCTCACAACGTAATCATGCATCCGATAGTGTTTGGCCCAGGGCTCGCGAGTGGCATTTAGATAAAAGCCCGCTCCCAGTCCAAAGTCCCAGGCACCTTCAGCATCATCGGGCACGTCCGGACCACGAGGGCTGGTATCCGGTGCTACGAGTAACAGTCCTAACTCAGCAGCTACTCGATGCGCGCCAGCCTTCTGCATGAAGTTCTCATCGGTACAGGTCAATCCTGACAACCAGTACAGGGCTGGCAGCTGTGTTTTCTGCTCAGCTTGAGGAGGCAGATAGACAGCAAAAGTCATCTCACAGCCCAGAACCGTCGACCGATGCTTGTAGCGCTTGTGCCAGCCGCCAAAAGACTTCTGGCATGAGACCAATTCCAGCGTATTGCTCATGGGTAGCTCCTTATGGGCAGAGACAGGCCCGACGTTGCAAGACGCCGGACCCATGCATGATCAATAGTGGATAACCGTACGAATGCTCTTACCTTCATGCATCAGATCAAAGGCATCGTTGATCTTGTCCAGCCCCATGGTGTGGGTAATAAAGGTATCCAGCGGAATTTCGCCCTTCTGGGCCTTATCGACGTAGCCCGGTAGCTCGGTGCGACCTTTGACGCCTCCGAACGCACTGCCCCGCCATACACGCCCCGTAACCAGCTGGAACGGACGTGTACTAATTTCCTGACCAGCGCCAGCGACACCAATAATGACCGACTCACCCCATCCCTTGTGGCAGCATTCCAGTGCAGCACGCATAAGCTTCACGTTACCCACACACTCGAACGAGTAATCCACGCCGCCATCCGTCAGCTCGACTATCACTTCCTGGATAGGCTTGTCGTAGTCGTTGGGGTTGACGAAATCCGTAGCCCCGAGCTGCTTGGCAATTTCAGCCTTGGTAGGGTTGATGTCGATGGCGATGATACGTCCCGCCTTGGCCATGGTCGCACCGATTACCGCTGACAGGCCAATACCACCCAAACCGAAGATGGCTACCGTAGCGCCCTCTTCCACCTTGGCAGTGTTCAGTACTGCACCGATCCCGGTAGTAACACCACAGCCGAGCAGGCAGACTTTCTCCAGAGGCGCTTCCTTGGGAATCTTGGCCAGCGAGATTTCCGGCAATACCGTGTACTCAGAGAACGTGGAAGTCCCCATATAGTGATAGATCGGCTGGCCTTTATAAGAGAAACGGGACGTGCCGTCCGGCATGAGCCCTTTGCCCTGGGTAGCGCGAATGGCTTGGCACAGGTTGGTCTTGCCGGACAGGCAAAACTTGCACTTGCCACATTCCGGAGTATACAGCGGAATGACATGATCACCTACGGCAACGGACGTCACTCCCGGACCAACCGCCTCGACGATACCGCCGCCCTCATGCCCAAGGATCGCAGGAAAAATACCTTCCGGATCAGCGCCGGACAGTGTGTAGGCATCGGTATGGCAGACACCTGTCGCCACGATACGAACCAGCACCTCGCCCTCTTTAGGCGGGGCAACATCTACTTCAACGATTTCAAGGGGCTTGTTAGCCTCAAAAGCAACAGCAGCGCGTGATTTAATCATGGAGGTCGTCATCCATCTGGTGATACGGTACGTCTAGTGTATGAGCTTTGATTCAGTTAATAATCCAACGTACTGCAAAATATTATTGCCATACAGGGATAATCATGAGCGCCTGGGAAGGCTTGGATGAGTTCGTTGCGGTTGCTGAAGCAGGTCATTTCAGCTTGGCCGCCGAACGGCTTGGTGTTTCCTCATCCCATGTCAGCCGACAAATCGCCCGACTGGAAGAACGTCTGCAGACACGCCTGTTCTATCGGAGCACGCGCAGTGTCGTGCTGACCGAGGCCGGACAGACCTTTCTTCAGCATTGCCAACGCCTGCAGGACGCCCGCGAGGAAGCACTTCGGGCCGTCAGTGATCTGTCCAGCGAGCCCAAGGGATTGCTACGCATGACATGTGCAGTGACCTACGGGGAGCGTTTTATCATCCCCCTGGTAAACAGCTTCATGGCACTGCACCCGCAATTACGTCTGGAAATAGAGCTTTCCAACCGCACGCTGGACCTAGTGCAGGAAGGCTTCGATCTGGCAATCCGCCTGGGCCGGCTAAACGATTCTCAACTCATAGCAACCAAGCTTGCGCCTCGCATCATGTACCTTTGCGCTGCGCCACGCTATCTCGAGCGCTTCGGCGCTCCCCATGCCCTGTCAGAACTGGCACGGCATAACTGTCTGATCGGTAATAGCGATGTTTGGACCTTTCAGGAAGATGGACGGGAAATCCCCATCAAGGTTGCAGGAAACTGGCGCTGCAACAGCGGCCAGGCCGTTCTGGATGCGGCACTCAGAGGATTTGGTCTGTGCCAGCTGCCGGATTACTACGTGGCTCCTCACCTGACACGAGGGGAGCTGGTCTCCCTGCTGGAAAACCGGCAACCGCCCAACACAGGCGTATGGGCGCTGTATCCACAGCGGCGCCACTTGTCCCCGAAGGTCAGGCAACTGGTGGACTACCTCAAAAGCAATCTGGTCACCTATCTTCAGAGCTGACGCGAGAGTTGCCAGCAGAGACGCCATACGTCCAACGGTTGGAACCCGCCGTTGCCGGGCTCGTCGTACCTATATGGAACATGAAAGGGTCATGCTCCAAACAGTCGAATCCCAGAGGTCAGAACGGCACCGCATTCTTGAGCATTCTGCATCGATACTTTCAAAGCGATGTGAAACCGAAAGCGGACACGTTCTGCCTTGCCGGATTCAGCGAGGAGCCGGCTCTGCCTGGTCTATACCAGGTGCCACGCTCATTCGTAGTTGACGAACCCTCCATAACCATAGCGAGGAAGCCGCCATGTACGGACCCATCACCAAAGCAACATTGGCTGAACTAATGGAAAAGCATGAGCCGCCATGCCTATCGATTTACATGCCTACCCATCGAAGCTTTCCAGAGCGCACACAGGACCCGATCCGCTTCAAGAATCTGGTCCGCGACCTGAGAGCCTCTCTGGAACAGCAATTCCCCGACGCTCCCAGCGATACGCTACTCAAGCCATTCGATGAATTGGTTGATAACCGCGACTTCTGGAATCACACCCGTGATGGTGTCGCCGTCTTTGGTGGAAAAGACTATTTCATGGTTTATCCGCTGCAGCGCAAGGTGCCCGAAGTGGCCCTCGTCAATTCTCAGCATTATTTGAAGCCCATTCTTCGTATTGCTCAGTCAGCAGATCGTTACCAGATTCTGTGCTTGTCTCGTAATCAGGTACGCCTCTTTGAAGGCAACCGGGACGTATTGGATGAAGTTGAGCTGGCGCCTGAAGTACCCCGCAATCAAGATGAGGCATTAGGTTCAGAACTAACGCCCAAGGATCAGATTGGTAACACCAACGGCTTTGGTGGAGCGAGCGAGCGTGGCGACCCCATGATTCACGGCTCTGGTGGAAGTGGTAAGCAAGAGCAGATCGATATCGACTGTGAGCGCTTTTTTAGAGCTGTCGACCGAGCCATTACTGAACACCACTCCAAACCCTCCGGACTGCCCCTTATTTTGGCTGCGCTCCCGGAAAATCAGACCGTTTTCCGTCATGTCAGTCACAACCAGCAGCTTTTGGAAAAAGGTATTTCTATCGGCCAGGGTGCCTTGGATACAGAAATGCTGCGCCAGGAAAGCTGGAAGCTCATGGAGCCTATGTACTTGAAGCGCCTGAATGGCATTCTTGACCAATACGGCGAATCCCGTGGCCAAGGCTTGGCCTCCGATCAACTGGAAGAAATTGGAAAAGCCACTGCTGAAAGCCGTGTAGCCATGCTGCTGGTAGAGGCTGATCGCCAGATACCCGGGCTGCTTGATCGGGAAAGTGGCGAGCTGCATCCTTCCAAACCCGCTGGAGCTGAAACAGCCGATGTGCTGGATGAGCTGATCACCTACGTCATGGAACATGGCGGCGATGTGGTCGTCGTACCCCGTGAACGTATGCCGTCCAAGACGGGGGCAGCGGCAGTGTATCGCTTCTAAAGGGTCAGGTCGTGGGCGTCGGTTCGTGCCGGCGCTCATGCCAAAGTTGCGTCAGCCAGACCAGATCCTCGGGCCGCGTAATCTTGATGTTATCACTTCGCCCTTCTATCACGCGGGGTCTATAGCCCGCCCACTCCATAGCGGAGGCTTCGTCCGTGATCATGACGCCAGCAGCCAATGCATCACTGAGCGCTTGTCTCAGATGGCCCAATCGAAACATCTGGGGTGTATAGGCCTGCCAGATGACACTACGATCTACTGTCACCTCAACCCGGCCATAGGGGTCGACACGCTTTAACGTATCCTTGACTGGAATAGCCAGTAGTCCTCCGACTTCATCATCAGCCAGCTCCTGCAATAACCGATCAATGTCGCTCTGAGCCAGATTAGGTCTTGCTGCATCATGCACCAATACCCAGTCAAGATCAGATGCACCGCAGGCTTCCAGCCGCATAAGGCCGTTCAGTACAGAGTCGGCACGTTCCCTCCCACCAGCAGCCCGGGTAATCCGATTATCCGTAGCACAGGCAAGATCAGGCCACCATCTGTCATCAACCGCCAGGCTAACGACTATGCCCTGCAGGGAAGCATGATCCAATAACGCAGAAAGCGTGTGCTCAATGACCGTTCGGCCCGCCAGATCCAGATATTGCTTGGGGCGATCCGCTCGCATGCGCGAACCGATACCCGCTGCCGGAATAACGGCCCAGAAAAAAGGTAATGAGGTGTTTATCATTTGGACTGAAGGTAAAGGGTCTCACCCTCTCTAACCATACCGAGCTCATGGCGAGCCCGCTCTTCAACCGTCTCCATGCCCTTTTTCAACTCAGCAACTTCCGCCTCGAGGATCCGGTTGCGTTCAAGCAGCTGCTTATTTTCCTCATCCTGACTGGAAATCTGCTCACGCAGCTCTTTTACCTGCGCCAAACTGCCATCACCTACCCACAGGCGATACTGCAGGCCGGCTAATGCAATGATCAGGACAGGAAACAACCAGTAAGGGCTACGCATTGGCTTTACGGTTCAAAGCAACAAGTTAAGTGAGCTAATGAGAACATACTTAAAACAAGAGCAGGAAGGAAATGATGCCTATATCGATAAGCGACACTTCAATCCTGCTCTTTTAACACATCATTTCGCAACAGCGGAGCGGCTTGCGCCGCTCACTGTGAACTCAGCTACGAAATTCGGCACGTCCACGGTAAGGTGCTTTTGCACCAAGCTGCTCTTCGATACGAAGCAGCTGATTGTACTTGGAGACCCGGTCTGAACGGCACAGTGAGCCGGTCTTGATCTGCCCTGCCGCAGTACCCACGGCAAGATCAGCAATCGTTGCGTCTTCGGTCTCACCCGAGCGGTGAGAAATAACTGCTGTATAACCAGCAGCCTTGGCCATCTGGATGGCTTCCAGCGTCTCGGTCAGAGAACCGATCTGGTTGAACTTGATGAGGATGGAGTTACCGATACCTTTCTCGATCCCTTCCTTGAGAATCTTGGTATTGGTCACGAACAGATCGTCACCTACCAGCTGCACCTTGTTGCCGATCTTATCAGTCAACGCCTTCCAGCCAGCCCAGTCGGACTCATCCATACCATCTTCGATAGAGATGATCGGGAAACGCTCGCTCAGACCCGCAAGATAATCGGCAAAACCAGGAGCATCGAATGTCTTGCCTTCGCCAGACAAACTGTACTGACCGTTTTCATAGAACTCGCTGGAGGCGCAGTCCAAGGCCAGAGTTACATCCGTGCCCAGCTTGTATCCGGCCTTTTCAACCGCTTCGGCAATAGCGCCTAGGGCATCTTCGTTGGAGGACAGGTTCGGGGCAAAGCCACCTTCATCGCCCACGGCAGTATTCAGGCCACGCGCCTTGAGAACCGCCTTCAGGTGATGGAATATCTCAGCACCCATGCGCAGGGCATCAGCGAAGCTTTTTGCGCCAACCGGCTGAACCATGAACTCCTGGATGTCGACATTGTTATCGGCATGCTCGCCGCCGTTGATGATATTCATCATCGGAACCGGCATGGAGTACTGACCGGGCGTGCCGTTCAGCTCTGCGATATGGGCATACAAGGGCAGATCTTTATCCTCGGCAGCCGCCTTGGCAGCTGCCAGGGATACCGCCAAAATGGCGTTGGCGCCCAGCTTGGACTTGTTCTCAGTACCATCGAGCTCGATCATCGCTTTGTCGAGCGCTTTCTGATCCGATGGGTCCTTGCCAATAAGAAGATCACGGATCGGGCCGTTTACATTACCAACGGCTGTCAGAACACCCTTGCCCAGGTAACGGCTCTTGTCGCCATCACGCAGTTCCAATGCCTCGCGGGATCCTGTGGATGCACCAGAGGGCGCACAAGCCCTGCCGACGATACCGTTATCAAGAATCACCTCGGCTTCCACGGTAGGGTTACCGCGGGAATCCAGAATTTCCCGGCCTTTTATGTCGACGATCTTTGCCATTGTTATACGCTCTCCATGGTTCTGGTCAGGTGCAAACTGCACCTTCGGCTTCTTATTTGGAACTAAGTTCAGCGGAGCATCAGGCGGTTTCGATTGGAGTGAACGACTTCACCAGTTCATCCAGTGCCTTTAGCTGAGCCAGGAAGGGCTCCAGCTTGTTCAATCGAAGTGCGCAAGGGCCATCGCACTTGGCACTGTCAGGATCAGGATGTGCCTCCAGGAACAGACCTGCCAGTCCCTGACTCAAACCGGCCTTGGCCAGATCGGTAACCTGTGCACGACGACCACCTGCGGAATCGCTGCGACCGCCAGGCATCTGCAGGGCATGGGTCACGTCAAAAATGATCGGGTAGTCGAATTGCTTCATGATGCCGAAGCCCAGCATGTCGACTACCAGATTGTTATAACCAAAGGACGTGCCACGCTCGCACAGGATCAACTGATCATTACCCACTTCCTCACATTTCTTCAGGATATGCTTCATTTCCTGAGGCGCGAGGAACTGGGCTTTCTTGATATTTATAACGGCATTGGTCTTAGCCATGGCGACTACCAGATCCGTCTGCCGGGACAGGAAAGCCGGCAGCTGGATGATGTCGCATACTTCTGCAACCGGTGCCGCCTGATAGGGCTCATGGACGTCCGTGATAACCGGTACATTGAAGGTCTTCTTGATCTCTTCAAAGATCTTCATGCCCTCTTCCAGGCCTGGGCCACGGAAAGAGTTGACCGAAGAACGGTTGGCCTTGTCGAAGCTGGCCTTGAAGATATAAGGGATACCCAGCTTCTGCGTTACCTTCACGTACTCTTCGCAGATCTGCATCGCCAGATCGCGAGACTCAAGCACGTTCATTCCGCCAAACAGCACGAACGGCTTGTCGTTAGCCACTTCGATAGTACCGACACGAATCGTTTTCTGAGCCATAGTCATCAAGCCTTATTAGCGTATTTCAGAGCCGCATTCACGAAACCGCTGAAGAGCGGATGACCATCACGCGGGGTAGAGGTGAATTCCGGATGGAACTGGCACGCCACAAACCAGGGATGATCCGGCGCCTCGACGACCTCCACCAATGCACCGTCGCCGGAACGGCCAGTGACCTTCAGGCCCGCCGCCATGATTTCGGGCAGCAGGTTGTTGTTCACTTCGTAACGGTGACGGTGACGCTCAACGATTACGTCTTGCCGGTAGCAATCATGTACCAGTGTACCTGAAGACAATTGGCACTCCTGAGCTCCCAGGCGCATGGTGCCGCCCAGATCCGAAGCTTCTGTACGGATCTCGGTAGCGCCGGACGCATCCTGCCACTCGGTAATCAAACCAACCACCGGGTGCTGACCAGACTTGTCAAATTCGGTGGAGTTGGCATCGGTCCAGCCTAATACGTTACGGGCGAACTCGATTACCGCTACCTGCATGCCCAGGCAGATACCCAGGTACGGAATCTTGTTCTCACGTGCATACTGAACCGTGCGAATCTTGCCTTCTACACCGCGCAGACCAAAACCACCCGGCACAAGGATCGCATCAACGCCCTTGAGCAGATGGGTACCCTGCTGCTCGATATCTTCCGAATCGATATAGCGCAGATTGACCTTTGTACGGCTCTGGATACCGGCATGCGTCATCGCCTCGATAAGCGACTTGTATGCATCCAGAAGCTCCATGTACTTGCCAACCATGGCGATAGTTACTTCACGCTCTGGGTTGAGCTTGGCATCGACCACACGATCCCACTCGCTCAGGTCAGCCTGACCGCATTCGAGGCCAAAGCGCTCTACCACGAAATCGTCCAGACCCTGCGCATGCAGAACGGAAGGAATACGATAAATCGTATCCACGTCTTCCAGAGAGATGACGGCACGCTCTTCCACGTTAGTGAACAGCGCAATCTTGCGGCGGGAAGAACTGTCTACCGGATGATCGGAGCGGCAGATCAAAACATCAGGCTGCAGGCCGATGGAGCGCAATTCCTTTACCGAGTGCTGAGTCGGCTTGGTCTTGGTTTCACCCGCGGTTGCAATATAGGGCACCAACGTCAGATGCATTAACATGGCACGGCGAGCGCCGATTTCCACGCGCAACTGGCGTATGGCTTCCAGGAAGGGTTGGGACTCGATGTCACCTACGGTACCGCCGATTTCGACCAGCGCCACATCCGCATCACCTGCGCCCTTGATAATACGGCGCTTGATTTCATCGGTAATGTGAGGGATGACCTGAACGGTCGCGCCCAGGTAATCGCCGCGACGCTCCTTGCGCAGCACATCCATGTAGATGCGGCCGGTCGTGAAGTTGTTGTCCTGAGTCACTGTAGTGCGAATAAAACGCTCATAGTGACCCAGGTCGAGATCGGTCTCGGCACCGTCATGGGTGACAAACACTTCGCCGTGCTGGAATGGGCTCATGGTACCTGGATCGACGTTGATATAGGGATCCAGCTTGAGCATGGTGACCTTCAAGCCCCTCGCTTCCAGAATGGCGCCCAAGGAAGCCGAGGCAATGCCTTTCCCCAATGAAGAAACAACACCGCCCGTGACGAAGATGTAGCGCGTCATGAATTTTCCTAGAAATCTGTAGTTAGGCGGAAAACCGCCGGGAAGCGAGGGAGGCCTAGAGGCCTCGGTTGAGCACGGTAATACTTCATGCCCAACGCACACCGGTTGTTACGTAAACAACAAGTGCGGTACAAGACGGGAGCGTAGTCTACAACAAAGTGCCTTTCAGCTCAAACGCTGGCCGCTCGTCGCAGGAACCCACTCGAACCGCCAGTGCTGATCGGCTGGACCACTGAGTCCAGACAGATTCGCAATGGCTATCAACTGCCCGTTACAAAACAGCAGCGGCAATCTGCCGCGCAAGAACGTCGGCACATGATGCTCATTCAGGAGCCGTTTGAGATCTCTGTGCCCACGCCCAGGGACAGCCATGATTTCTCCTCCCTGACGATAGCGGACTTCAAGTGATCCCGAGGGCCGCTGACCAACGATATACACTTGTCCATTGCCACCCAACGCCACCTCCGACCCCTTTTCAGGCCACTGACAAGGCATACAGGCGGCGCCCAACCACTGATGCGATAACCACCAGAGCCGTCCCGCCCCCCGATGTATCTCACCGCTTTCCAGCACCCAGACGGGACTGGCCGAGGGACTGGCATCCCGCAATGCAGCCCAGCCCACCCAATGATCAGTATCTGGCATACGGCTATATCGATCTAACCAGTGGCGAAGTGCGTTGCGCTGACGGTGCTCGCTCAGCTGCCTGATAATCTCAAGTTCGAGACTTGGAAGCGGCAACCAAGGAAATGCAGTAGCTGTCTGTGCGGCAGACAAGTCCATGGCAGCGCACTCTTCAAGAATAGCCAGCGCCTCGGCCATATGCCCTGCACTGCGGGCAACGCTGGCTGAAGCCTGCGGCCATCGTAAGCGCAGTCGAGTGAGAATCTCATGGCGCAGGAAGTTACGATCCTGAACAACCTGTATGTTACTAGGATCTTCCACCCACTCCAGCTTTTCCGCTAAGGCATAACGTGACAGTTCAGCCCGAGGAACAGACAGGAAGGGTCTTACCAGGCGCCCCTCAGCCATTGCACGCGAGGTCGCCATGGCAGACAAACCCTTTACCCCAGCTCCACGCAGCAGTCTTAGCAGCAGAGTCTCCGCCTGATCGTCCTGATGCTGAGCCACTAGCAGAACTTCCTGCTCTCTAACGTGCCGAGCAAAGGCGGCATAGCGTGCATCCCGGGCCGCTCGCTCCAGGCTTGAATTCTGATCCACTTGTACATGCTCGACGCTCAAGGGAACCTGGAGCAGGTCACACATCTGCCGACAATGCTCCACCCACTCGTCAGCCTCTTTGAGAAGACCATGGTGCACATGAATCGCATGTAGCGACGGCACCTGCCTGTAGAAGGACAGCCGCGATAAAACATGCAGAAGAACCGAAGAATCCATGCCGCCTGAAAATGCGATATGCCATCGCTTGGCATGCAGATAGGGCGTCAAGACCTTCAGGACGTTGTCAGCCAGAGGGGGAAGCGAGACATCAGAAAGGGACATGGCTGCCCATCAATGAATACACATTATTCATGTAAACAGCTTAAGCGTATGTCCGGCATGGGCCGGACATACGTGGAGACAGATCAGGAAATACCGTAGCTCATCAGACGCTCGTAACGACGCGCCAACAACTCTTCGTTAGAGAACTTCTTGAGCATGTCAAGCTGATCTACCAGAGCTTCACGAATGGAAGCAGAAATTACAGCGGGATCACGATGGGCACCACCCAGTGGCTCATCGATAACGGTATCTACAATACCCAGCCCCTTTAAACGCTCCGCAGTAATGCCCATGGCTTCAGCCGCATCAGGTGCCTTCTCGGCAGTTTTCCAGAGAATCGAGGCGCAGCCTTCAGGCGAAATCACAGAGTAAGTCGAATGTTGAAGCATGTTCAGCTGGTCGCACACGCCAATTGCCAGGGCGCCACCAGAACCACCCTCGCCGATCACGGTTGCGATGATAGGCGTTTTCAAACGCGACATGACACGCAGATTCCAGGCAATCGCCTCACTTTGTCCACGCTCTTCGGCATCGATCCCCGGATAAGCACCGGGAGTATCGATAAACGTCAGAATCGGCATCTTGAAACGCTCGGCCATTTCCATCAGACGGCAGGCTTTACGGTAACCTTCCGGGCGAGGCATACCAAAATTACGACGTACCTTTTCACGCACCTCACGCCCCTTCTGATGACCAATGACCATGACGGGTTGATCATCCAGCCGAGCGATACCGCCAACGATGGCTGGATCATCGGCGAAATGACGGTCGCCATGAAGCTCTTCGAAATCAACGAAAAGATGGCTGATATAGTCCAGCGTGTAGGGCCGCAAGGGGTGACGCGCCAGACGAGCCACTTGCCAGCTGCTCAGACTACCGAAAATACTTTTGGTCAGTGCCTGGCTCTTTTCCTGCAGCCGGGCAATCTCGTCACTGATGTTCAGCGAATTGTCATTACCAACCAAGCGAAGCTCTTCAATCTTGGCCTGGAGGTCAGCGATCGGCTGTTCGAAATCGAGATAGTTCGGGTTCATGAGTATCCGTCTTGCAATCTTGAGCCAGCGGCCGGGTCGCCTACCTTAAAAGATCAGGCGGATCAGGTCGAGGCCGGCAGATCAATTATCGAGATCGCCGCCTCAACCCTAGAGGCCATTGGCATGGTTTGGTCGAATGAGCGGCACTTGCGCCGCTCGGATCAACGGTAGTTCAGGAAGACGTTTTCTCTTCCAAACTGGTCACGTAGTGCCTGTATCAGGCCATCACCAGGATCGATTCTCCACTGCTCGCCAAATTGCAGCAGGGCCCTGGCATCCTGGCTTCGATAATCCAGCGTAACCGGGCAAGCGCCCCGATGCTTGGTACAGAGGTCGGCCAACCACCGAAGACGGTCGCCTTTCAATGCATCGCTTGCAACCGAGATGCGCAGACTTTCAGCCAATGCGGTGCGAGCCTCTTCCAGGCCCAGCACGCGCTTGGCGCGCAGTCTCAAGCCGCCCGAGAAATCATCCTGGCTGACTTCGCCCTCAACAATGACCAAGGCGTCAGTCTGCAACAAAGACTGAGCAGCATGAAATGCTTCGGCAAACAGCGAAGCCTCAATCCGGCCCGAGCGATCATCCAGTGTAACAAACCCCATCTTATCGCCGCGCTTGTTTTTCATCACACGCAGATTAACGATAAGGCCGGCAACTGTCTGGGTTTCACGAGAGGGCTTGAGGTCCACGATACGCTGGCGAGCCAGTCGCCGTACTTCACCCTCATACTCATCGATCGGATGCCCCGTCAGGTACAGGCCGAGGGTTTCCTTCTCTCCCCGCAGACGCTCCTTGAGCGTCAGCGCTCGTGCCTTGTAATGATTAACGTAGACATCGGCTTCCGGCTCGGCAAATACACCCCCGAATAAATCCATATGCCCACTGTTATTGCTCCGTGCCGTTTGCTCGGCTGCCGCAATCGCCTCTTCCATTGCGGCCAACAGCACTGAGCGATTCTGATCGATAGTCGCCTGGTAGGCCTTGAGCTCGTCATGATAATGCGGCCCCAGGCGATCCAGCGCTCCCGAGCGAATAAGCGCTTCAAGGGTACGTTTGTTGATGCGCTTGAGATCGACACGGTCGCAGAAATCGAACAGATCCTTGAAAGGCCCCTCCTGGCGCGCTTCCACAATCGCCTCTACCGGACCCTCACCAACCCCCTTGATAGCACCAAGACCGTAAACGATGCGTCCACCTTCATTTACAGTGAACTTGAAGTCAGAGATATTCACATCCGGCGCATCGATCCGCAGTTTCATATGGCGGCATTCCTCAATGAGGATTACCACCTTGTCGGTGTTGTGCATATCCGCTGACAACACCGCAGCCATGAACGGCGCAGGGAAATGCGCTTTCAGCCAGGCAGTTTGATAGGACACCAGACCATAGGCAGCCGAGTGGGACTTGTTGAAGCCATAACCCGCAAATTTCTCTACCAGATCAAAGATGTTACCGGCAAGCTCAGCATCGATGCCATTATTGGCACAACCTTCAATAAAGCCGCCCCGCTGCTTGGCCATTTCCTCCGGTTTTTTCTTACCCATGGCGCGACGCAGCATGTCGGCCTGACCCAGGGTATAGCCCCCCATGACCTGGGCAATCTGCATAACCTGCTCTTGATACAGGATGATGCCATAGGTGGGAGCCAGGACAGGCTTGAGCCCTTCATACTGATAATCGGGGTGGGGATAGGCCAGCTCGGCACGGCCGTGCTTTCGGTTGATGAAGTCATCTACCATGCCTGACTGCAGCGGCCCCGGACGGAACAAGGCCACCAATGCAATCAGGTCTTCTAGGCAGTCGGGCTTGAGCTTTTTGATCAGCTCTTTCATGCCGCGGGATTCCAGCTGGAACACGGCCGTCGTCTCCGCCTTCTGCAAGAGATCGTAGGTCTTCTTGTCATCTAGCGGGATAAAGTCGATGTTAACTGGGTCGAGCCCTTTTGCAGCGTGCTCCCGGTTGATCGTTTCCATTGCCCATTTGATGATGGTCAACGTTCGCAAACCCAGAAAGTCGAACTTCACCAGGCCCGCTTGCTCTACATCGTCCTTATCGAACTGGGTAACCAGTCCGTTACCGTCCTCATCGCAAGAAACGGGAGAGAAGTCTGTCAGTTTGGTAGGTGCGATTACCACACCACCCGCATGCTTACCGGTTCCCCGAGTAATCCCCTCCAGTTTGAGCGCCATGTCCCAGATTTCCTGGGCCTCTTCGTCGACCTTGAGGAAGTCACGAAGCATCTCCTCCTGCTCATAGGCTTTCTGAAGCGTCATGCCTACTTCGAAGGGGATCATCTTGGACAATCTGTCGGCCAGACCATAAGACTTACCCTGCACACGAGCAACGTCACGAACCACCGCCTTTGCCGCCATGGTGCCAAAGGTGATGATCTGACTGACCGCGTTACGCCCATAGGCACCCGCAACATAATCAATTACGCGGTCACGACCATCCATGCAGAAATCGACATCGAAGTCAGGCATGGAAATACGTTCAGGGTTAAGGAAGCGCTCGAACAGCAGATCATAGGCTAGTGGATCCAGATCCGTAATTTTCAGCACATACGCGACCAGCGAGCCAGCACCCGACCCACGACCCGGCCCCACCGGGACGCCATTGTTCTTCGCCCACTGAATGAAGTCCATTACGATGAGGAAGTAGCCAGGAAACCCCATCTGAATGATGATATTCAGCTCGAAGTTCAAGCGATCCACATAGACCTGCCGCTTGGCCTCGTAATCCGGCGTTTCCTTAGGCAGGAGTACCGCTAGGCGCTCTTCCAATCCGTCAAACGATACCTTTCGCAGATAATCGTCAATGGTCATGCCTTCGGGAATGGGGAAATTAGGCAAGAAATATTTGCCAAGCTGCACTTCAATGTTGCAGCGCTTGGCGATTTCGACCGTATTTTCTAAGGCCTCTGGCAGATCACTAAAAAGCTCCCACATCTCCTCAGGAGACTTGAGGTACTGTTGATCGCTATAGGTACGAGGACGCAACGGATCATCGAGTACCCGCCCCTCGCCAATGCAGACCCTCGTTTCATGGGCCTCGAAATCGTCCTGCTTGATAAAACGAACATCGTTGGTTGCTACAAGCGGTACGTTGCAACGATCCGCCAAGGCAACCGCGGCGTGAAGATGCTCTTCATCATTAACGCGCTGGGTACGCTGCACCTCCAGGTAAAAACGATCACCAAAGACGTCCAGCCATTCACCTAACAACCGCTCGGCGCGTAGATTGTCACCCGCTAGCAAGGCCAGCCCCACCTCACCCTCTTTAGAGCCGGAAAGCGCAATCAAGCCGTCGGCAGCCGCCTTGACCCACTCACGCTGGACAATGATCTGGCCTTCGTGCTGTCCTTCCTGATAACCGCGCGAAACCAGCTCAGTCAGATTTCTATAGCCTTGCTTGTTCATAACCAGCAAGGTGAGGCGGGTAAGCGGCCCCTCCTCGTCAGGATTGGCCAGCCACAGGTCGGCGCCACAGATGGGCTTGATACCCGCACCCATAGCAGCCTTGTAAAACTTTACCAGCGAGCACAAATTATTCTGGTCTGTCACAGCTACAGCAGGCATGCCTGCTCCCGCTACCGACTTGACCAAGGGCTTTACCCTGACCAGACCATCAACCAGCGAATATTCAGTATGCAAACGCAAGTGAACAAAGGATACGGTCATGGAAACCCCGACAATCATGCAAAAACGAACCGGAATTGTACTAACCGGGAGGACAAGCTAGAAGCTTGATAGGAATGAGCAGATATGCATGCTCAGGCAAATGAACGCGCCAACACTGTTCAGCCTAGAAAACACAGGCGTCGCCGTCCGTCGGCTCGCTTTTTATTAATCTTCGATTAGAGCGCCATAGCCCCTGTAACCTGCTTCACGCTGACTTCCAACGCAGCAAAAGCATCCCGCACGGGCGCGAATGAGCGTCGATGTATAGGCGTGGGGCCAAGCCGTTTAAGTGCATCCAGATGCTCAGCTGTGGGATACCCCTTGTGACCTGCCAAGCCATATCCTGGATAAAGCAGATCCATTTCTGCCATTTCCCGATCTCGAGTGACCTTAGCCAATATAGACGCTGCTGCGATAGCAGGCACCTGACTGTCACCCTTGATCACCGCAGCACTTGGAACCGACAGTACCGGGCAGCGATTACCATCGATCAAGGCCAGCTTGGGTAAAACAGCCAGTCCTTCAACCGCCCGCTTCATTGCCAGCATGGTTGCATGAAGGATATTGACCTCATCAATTTCATGAACATCGGCGCGAGCGATACAGCATGCCAATGCCTTTTCATGAATTTCTTCAAACAACGCCTCGCGGCGCGCCTTGGTAAGCTTTTTAGAGTCGTTGAGCCCATGGATAGGACGTGCTGGGTCCAGGATCACAGCAGCGGTAACGACAGGCCCACATAAGGGACCTCGTCCTACTTCATCGACACCTGCGACCAATTCCTGCACCAATGTGAAATCCAAACCCAATTGCATCAATCAGCCCCAATAAGCGTCAGTACTGCATCTGCGGCTTGTCGTGACGCGTCCTGACGTAATGCGTGATGAATAGCTTCAAATCCTTCTGTTTGCATAGAGGGATCATCCAAAAGAGGCAATATCGCGTTTACCAATCTTTCTGCCGTGGCATCGTCCTGAATCAACTCAGGAACAAGAGGCTTGCCTGCCAGCAAGTTCGGTAAAGAGATATAAGGACTCCTTACCATCCGTTTCAAGATGCAGTACGTCAATGGGGCGACCTTATAGGCAACCACCATTGGACGTTTAAATAGCATTGCTTCCAACGTGGCCGTTCCTGAAGCAATAAGCACAGCATTACAGCTGGCCAGCACTTCATGTGACTGCCCCTGAGTCAACATCACACGAACAGAGCGGCCTTCTAGTAAAGACTCTATCTGCTTACGCCGATGCTCATTGGCACAAGGCAATACAAATTGAATATCAGGCCTTAACGCACTCAACCGTTCTGCGGCATCGAAAAAAAGAGCACCCAGCCGTGAAACTTCACCACCACGACTTCCTGGGAGCAAAGCAACGACAGGCCCATCTGGCGGTAAGCCCAAAACTTTGCGGGCAAGCGTGCGATCAGGATCAAGCGGAATGGTATCGGCCAGCGGGTGGCCAACGAAACGTACGGGAACCTGCTTTTCCTCATAGAAGCGGGCTTCGAAAGGAAACAACGTCAACATGAGATCGCAGGCCTCACGAATCTTAAGAACACGCTTTTGCCGCCATGCCCAGACAGAGGGACTGACATAATGAACAGTCGGTATCCCTGCGGCACGAAGCTGCTGCTCCATTTCAAGTACGAAATCTGGCGCATCAATGCCAATAAAGACATCGGGGCGGGCCTGTATGAGTGTCTGGATAAGCTCTTTTCGACGTCGCAAAAGCTCTCGAAGCCGGCCTAGCACCTCTACCAGCCCCATGACGGAGAGTCGCTCCATGGGAAAGGCCGAGCTCATGCCCTCTGCCTCCATGCGCGGACCGCCAACACCAATGAACTCGACAGCCGAATGCCGTGCTTTAAGCGCTCTCATAAGGCCTGAGCCCAAAATATCCCCAGAAGCCTCACCGGCAACGAGAGCGATTCGCAAGGGTCGATTCAAGGCAGACATACCCAGCTCTTTAATAGCGCCAATATAAACTGAAGGCCGCATCTGCGGCCTTGAAAGGATTAACGTGTTATGCCGCGTGTGGAGCTGACTATAGAGTCCCTGAAGACTGCAACTTCGGGAAACTCAAGAGCAACCTGCTCCAATTCCTTCAATGCTTCGTCAACCGTCAAACCTTGGCGGTAGACAACCTTGTAAGCACGACGGAGGGCATGAATCGCTTCACTGGAAAAACCACGGCGGCGCAAGCCTTCAAAATTCATGCTGCGCGCTTCGGCCGGGTTGCCAAAGACCGTTACGTAGGCAGGCACATCCTTACCGATGGCAGTGCCCATACCTGAAAAGCTGTGTGCACCGATACGGCAGAACTGATGTACCAGTGTGTAACCGGACAAAATTGCCCAATCATCCACATGGACATGCCCTGCCAACGCCGTGTTATTGACCAGAATGCAGTTATTGCCTATCACACTGTCATGCCCGATGTGGACATATGCCATCAGCAGGTTATGGTCACCTATAGTGGTTTCGCTACGGTCCTGAACGGTCCCCCGATGGATCGTGACACCCTCGCGAATGACATTATGGTCACCAATAACAAGGCGCGTAGGTTCACCCTTGTACTTGAGGTCTGGGGTGTCCTCTCCAATCGTAGAAAACTGGTAGATGCGGTTGTGCTTACCGATGACCGTTGGTCCATGCAGTATAACGTGCGGGCCTATGACCGTGCCCTCACCCACTTCAACATCGGCGCCTACGATGGACCAAGGCCCAACCTTGACGTCGTCAGCCAGTTTGGCGCCTGGCTCAATGATCGCCCTAGGGTCGATCAAACTCATAGTTTGCGTTCCGCACAGATAATTTCAGCAGAGCATACCGCTTTCTCGTCAACTGTTGCCTGGCATTCGAACTTCCAAATGCCGCGCTTGCAACTAATGAAACGAGCTTCCAGCTGCAACTGATCGCCCGGCAAAACAGGCTGACGAAAGCGCATGTTATCCGAGCCGACAAAGTAATACAGGGTTCCCTCTGCCGGAGAAGAATTCATCATCTTGAAACCAAGAATCCCTGCCGCTTGCGCCATTGCTTCGATAATCAAAACACCCGGCATAATGGGATGCTGAGGGAAATGACCATTAAAAAAGGGTTCGTTGATGCTGACATTTTTGTAGGCACGAATACGCTTGCCTTCAATGTCCAGCTCCACTACCCGGTCCACCAACAGGAACGGGTAGCGGTGAGGCAAGTATTCGCGAATCTCGTTAATGTCCATCATATCTGGAGAGGCCTGTTCAAAAAAAAGGAAACGCCCGATGCGTTACTCTGCATCAGAAGCAGCGTCATCCTGTAAGGTCACGGCAGCTACTGTTTTTTCGAGAAGCTGCAGACGCCGAGCCATATCATCCAGGTGACGGATACGAGCCGCACTTTTTCTCCATTCGGCAGCAGGCTGCATTGCCGTGCCGGAAGAATAAGCGCCTGGCTCGGTAATCGAGCGGGTAACCATGGTCATGCCAGTAACGAAAACGTTATCGCAGACCTCAATATGTCCAACCATGCCGACACCGCCGGCAATCGTGCAATGGCGTCCGATCTTGGTACTGCCCGAGATCCCTACGCAAGCCGCCATCGCTGTGTGCTCACCAATTTGTACGTTGTGAGCAATCATTATCTGGTTGTCGAGCTTAACGCCATTACTGATGATCGTGTCGGCCAGCGCGCCTCGATCGATAGTAGTATTGGCGCCAATCTCGACATCATCGCCAATACTGACACCACCCAGCTGAGCAATTTTTTTCCATTGCCCCTGATGGTTCGCAAAACCAAATCCCTCGCCGCCGATAACGGCGCCAGACTGGATAACCACTCGCTTCCCAACTCGAACGTCGTGATACAGCGTAACTCGCGGTGCAAGCCATCCGTTTTCGCCGATCTGACTACGAGCACCGACGAAGCAATGCGCTCCAATGACAACACCTGCACCTATCGATACACCTGACTCGATAACTGCATACGCACCGACACTTGCCGTAGGGTCTACAAAAGCATCCTCAGCGACCAGAGCGGAAGGATGAATACCAGCTTTCGGCAGAGGTTTTCGATCAAACAGATGGGAAAGCTGCGCATAGGCAAGGTAGGGATTGGCGATTACCAGGCAATTGCCTGAAAAACCTTCCACCTCAGTCGGATGCAGGATCACAGCACCCGCTTTGGTGTCAGCCAAGTATTTCTTGTACTGGGCATTGGCAAGGAAACTCAATTGCTCGGGCTGGGCATCCTGCAATGTCGCAAGACCAGAAATGAGAAGCTCCGGGTTTCCCCGGAGCTCAGCTCCAAGGCGCTCTGCCAGCTGCCTTAGAGTGTAAGTGGTAGAGGTCATCATTAGCGGTTCTGGTTCATCCGCTCGATAACATCACGTGTAATATCATATTGAGGCTTGGCATCAACCACAGCGCCACGCTCGATGACGATGTCGTAATTGCCCTTCTTCAATACCTCTTCCACCGCTTTATCCAGCTTCGGCTTGAGCTGCTTCAACATATCGCGATCAGCTGCGGCCTTGGCTTCGTTCAGCTCTTTTGACTGAAACTGGAAGTCACGCGCTTTCTGCTTGAAGTCCGACTCAAGACGGTCACGCTCAGAATCTTTCATTTTATCGCCCCCGGCAGCAAGGCGACTTTGAATATTCTTTGCGTCACCTTCCAGTGCCTTCAGCTTGTTAAGCTGTGGGCCGAACTTTTTCTCAGCGTCTACAGCGTATTTTTTTGCCGCATCCGACTCCAGGAGTGCCATTTGATAATTGAGCACCGCAATCTTCATCTCGGCAAAAGCCGGGGTGGCAACAACAGCGGCGGCGATCAAGGCGAAACGGAAGAACTTACGCACAATGCACTCCTGCGTTTAAACGCGATATAGAGTTGGATCAATTAGAACGTCTGGCCCAGCGAGAACTGGAATACCTGCGTATCGGCATTATCAGGCTTCTTGACGGGCATACCCAGACTGAAGCTTAACGGACCCAACGCAGTTACCCAAGTCAAGCCAACACCCACAGAGCTTGCCATATTGGAAAAGCTGACCTTGTTACAGCTAGCACTATTTTTGTCGACTAGACGGCACTTGGTGTCGAAAACACTACCTACATCCCAGAACAGCACTGTTCGCAACTGACGCTGATCTTTCACAAAAGGCAAGGGGAACAGATATTCGGCCCCGCCTGTGATCAACACATTACCACCGAACGGTTCAGCGTCTTGGTCAGGATCTTTTTCCTGACCAAGAGCGGAATATCGCGCAGGGTCGTTCGCTGCCACTCCCGCTCCAGCAGGTGTACTACGAGGACCTAGACTACTGTCTTCAAAACCACGAACCGAGTTGAAGCCACCAGCATAATAGTTTTCGTAAAATGGCAACCCACTAGTAGAACCATAGCCATCGCCGTAACCGAGCTCTGTGTGGAAGCGAAGTGCAGTATTCTGCGTCAATCCCGCAAAGATTTGGCCACGGTAATCAAGCTTGTAATAGTTCAGGTCACTACCGGGAATGGTGGCCTCCAAAGACAGGCTTTGCGAGTGACCACGGGTAGCCAAGACGCCTTTATTGAGCGTGGACTCAGACCAGCCGATAGACGCCTTGAAGTTAGTAAAGCTATCGCCCTCTTGCTGAATGAACTTATACACCTCATCTACAGTGTATCTGTTCGGATCAAGCTCATCGCGCTGAACACCAAGCCCAAAGTTCAGTCGAGACGTTTCACTGATTGGATAGCCGAAATTCACTCCAAAGCCAAGGCTATTAATGGAGTAACTGGAAACATCAACATCCAGATCATCATAGTTGGTTGAACGATAGAACGCGTTATAGCCCAAGCTTACGCCATCATCAGTCCAATACGGATCGGTAAAGCTAAAGTTGTAACGAGTCTGGTACTGACTCCGCGTCAGTCCGATGCTCACCCGGTTACCAGTACCTAGGAAGTTGCTCTGGCTGATGGATCCACCCAGGATCAAACCCGCACTTTGAGCAAAGCCAACACTTGCGGTAATAGAGCCAGACGGTTGCTCTTCCACAGAGTAATTAACGTCGACCTGATCGTCAGTGCCAGGAACCTGCGGCGTCTCGACATTGACTTCCTTGAAATAGCCCAGACGTTCCAAACGGGTTTTGGACTGATCAATCAGGTAAGTGGAGGCCCAGCCACCTTCCATCTGGCGCATTTCGCGCCGAAGGACTTCATCTTCCGTCTTGGTATTGCCACGGAAATTGATACGATTTACATAGGCACGCTTGCCGGGATCGACTACAAAGGTCAACGAAACCGTATGGTCATCATCATGTGGTTCCGGTACACCGTTCACATTAGCGAACGTATAACCTTCATTCCCGAGGCGGCGGGTGATCAGATCTGAGGTGCCAGTCATCACCTTTCGAGAGAACACCTGTCCGGGCTGTACCAACATCAGCCTGCGAATTTCTTCTTCCGGCACTTTCAGGTCACCTGAAAGTTTTACATCCCGAACGGTGTATTTTTCACCTTCGTTGACGTTGACTGTAATATAGACGTGTTTCTTATCAGGCGTAATCGATACCTGAGTCGAGGTGATATCCATATTGATATAACCACGATCAAGGTAATAGGAGCGCAAGCGCTCAAGATCGCCAGAAAGTTTTTCACGGGAATATTTATCGTCGTTTTTGAAGAAAGAAAGCAGATGGCTTTTCTTCAATTCGAACAGATCAATTAGATCCTGCTCTGGAAACACATGATTTCCGACAATATTGACCTGAGAGATCGTTGCCACTTCACCTTCGTTGATTTTGATTTTCAACTGAACGCGGTTACGTGGCTGCGGAATAACCTCGGTTTCGATATTGGCAGAATAGCGACCTTGAGCAACATACTGACGAAGCAGCTCATTGCGCACACCTTCCAGCGTTGCCTGCTGGAAAATTTCACCTTCAGCCAAACCCGATTGTTGAAGACCTTTTTTAAGGTCGTCTTCTGAGATCGCCTTGTTGCCCTCAATAGTGATGCTTGAAATCGAGGGGCGCTCAACTACGCTCACAACCAGGACGTTACCGTCACGCCCTAATTGAATATCTTGGAAAAAACCCGTACGGAACAGGGAGCGAGTCGCATCGGAAAGGCGACGATCATCTACAGCATCGCCTACGTTAAGAGGTAATGCACCGAAAACGCTTCCGGCAGAAACCCTCTGCAAACCGTTTACACGAATATCGGAGATGGTGAAGGACTCGGCGTGAACCTCGCCGATCATCAGCGCGGCTATTACCGCAGGTAGCAGCAAGCGTTTCATGAGTCCCTTTTTTATTCCAACTGACAAATAAATAGCCTACCGCTTATACGGCAGACTAAGCGTTCAGCGGCGAGTTACAGACGCCCAAGGTCATTGACCAGAGCCAGTAACATGACACCAACAATTAGGCTTATACCAATCTGCATACCCCACGCCTGAATGCGCTCGGATACAGGTTTCCCTCTTGCCCACTCGACGAAGTAGAACAACAAATGTCCACCGTCCAGTACCGGCACAGGAAGCAGGTTTAAAACCCCAAGGCTTATGCTCAGGTAGGCCAGGAAGTTTAAGAAGTCACTGACACCTGACTGGGCAGAAGCGCCCGCCACTTTAGCAATGGTTATCGGCCCACTCAAGTTTTTTACCGAGAGTTCCCCAAGCAACATTTTCTTAAGCGAGTCGAGCGTCAGCAAACTCATGGTCCAAGTGCGCAAAAGTCCCTGACCTACGGCCTCCAGCGGGCCATAGCTGACTTCCCGAAGCATTTCAGAGGGCCATTCCACGCCCTTGACACCAGCGCCCAAGTAGCCAGAGGCACTTTTTGCATCACCTTTACTAGAAAGCATAACTGGGACAGAGCGCTCAATTCCGGAACGATTAAGCACTAGGTTTACTGTTTGATTCGGGTGGGCACGAACATAATCGACCACCTCTTGCCAGTCGTTAACCGATGAACCCTCAACCGAAACAATACGATCACCAGACTGAATACCTGCTCTGGAGGCAGGCCCTTCAGGATCTAGTTCAGCCACAACAGGTAGCAGTGCCGGACGCCATGGGTGTATGCCGAGAGATCCAATAGGGTCCGGGCTATCAGAGTCCTTGAGCCAACCATCAAGCCGAATGGAATGTACTTCTTGCTGACTGTTACCAGACTCGCGAGTTTCCACGACCAACGTACCCGTTTCACCGAGACGGCGAACCAGCTTGAGATTGACCTCACCCCATCCGGAAACGGCCTTCCCATCAACCGAGACAATTTCATCGTTTGCCTGCAAGCCTGCTTGTGCAGCAAGACTACCTTCATCGACTTTTCCGACGACAGGCTTGACCTGCTGAGTTCCAAGCATGGCCAGAGCCCAAAAGAACACGATAGCCAATAAGAAATTGGCCACCGGACCCGCCGCTACGATAGCGATACGCTGATATACAGACTTACGATTGAACGTCTGGTCGAGCTGGTCAGCAGAAACCTCCCCTTCTCGCTCGTCCAGCATTTTTACATAACCGCCAAGCGGTATTGCTGCTACTACGAACTCAGTTCCCTGCCTGTCATGCCAACGAAATAGCGCCTTACCAAATCCAACAGAGAAACGCAGGACCTTGACACCACATCGACGAGCAACCCAAAAGTGCCCAAACTCATGGAAAGTAACCAACACCCCTAATGCAATCAGGGTTCCAAGAATCATATATAGTGCACTCATGGCGTTCCTCCGCGCTTAGCGCCTGTGGCGCTCAAGCCAGACATTGGCTAAATCTCTGGCATGGCGATCCGCTTGCATGACACATTCAAGATCGGTTACGGCAGAGATTGTTTCCTGCTGGAGCACAGCCTCGATGATCTGCGGTATCTCATCAAAGCGTGCCCTGCCGTTTAGAAAGGCATCTACTGCCACTTCGTTCGCAGCGTTCAATATGGCAGGCGCGGTGCCACCTGCGCTAATAGCTTCTCTCGCCAACCTGAGGCAAGGAAAGCGTTGCTCATCAGGCTTTTGAAAATCAAGCCGTGCTACTGTAAACAGGTCAAGAGGGCTAACCCCGGACTCTATTCGCTCAGGCCATGCCAATGCATGAGCAATTGGCGTACGCATATCGGGATTGCCCAACTGCGCAAGAACCGAACCGTCAATGTAGTCCACTAACGAATGGATAACACTTTGAGGATGAACAACAACTTCAACCTGATCAGGCCTTGCATTGAACAACCAACAGGCCTCAATGAACTCCAACCCCTTGTTCATCATGGTGGCAGAGTCTACTGAAATTTTACGTCCCATCGACCAGTTAGGATGCGCGCACGCCTGATCAGGCGTAACGTCACGCAATACGTCCAATGAGGTTTCACGGAAAGGCCCGCCTGACGCCGTCAGCAAAATTCGCCGCACCCCTTTTGCCACCAGTCCCTCTTCATAGCCTATTGGCAGGCATTGAAAAATGGCATTGTGCTCACTATCAATTGGTAACAGCTTTGCGTTGTACGTTTTGACAGCCTGCATAAACAGGGAGCCGCTCATGACAAGCGCCTCTTTATTGGCAAGGAGAACCTTTTTTCCTTCCTTGACGGCTGCAAGGGTAGGCTTAAGACCTGCCGCGCCAACGATAGCAGCCATAACAGCATCAACATCAGGATGAGCTGATACTTCACTTAGCCCTGCCTCACCGACCAGCACTTGCGTCGAGAGTCCGGCCGCCTTGATTCTGCGCTCCAGCTCTTCGGCCTGAGCGCCGCCCGGCACTACAGCGAACCTCGGCTCATGAGTAATACAAAGCGCTCCGAGCTCATCGAGCCTGGTATAGCCAGTTAACGCAAATGCCCTGTAACGATCAGGATGACGTGCAATGACATCTAAAGTACTGAGACCGATCGATCCGGTAGCACCCAGTACGGTGATGTTTTGAGGACTAGTCACATAACACCCCAGCCCGACCACCAGAGAAGCGCTGCGTAAAGAGGCACTGCAGCAGTCAGACTATCAATACGATCCATGATGCCGCCATGCCCAGGTAGAAGCTGGCTACTGTCCTTAAGCCCCACCTGTCGCTTGAACATGCTTTCCGTAAGATCACCTACAACCGAAACAACGACAACCAGCGAAGCACCGATCAGAGCCTTAATCAGAGTATTGGCATCCCATCCGCGATAGAGACCTACACCCAATGTCAGCACAAGACTGGCTATCAGGCCGCCAATCATGCCCTCCCAGCTTTTACCTGGACTTACCTTGGGAGCAAGCTTGCGCTTGCCAAATGCCTTGCCGGAAAAATAAGCACCAATGTCAGCCACCCATACCAGCAGCATGACACCAAGAATAAGCCAATTATTGAGAGGCCACTGCTTCAGCAGGATCAACCCCTGCCAGGCAGGAACCAGGATAGCCACACCAATCAAAAGGCGTCGCCAAGTTGACTTCCAGTAATGAGCGCTTTCTGGATAGGTCATAACGAGCACGGCAGCAAAAATCCACCAAGCCGCTGCCATCGGCAGGATAGCCAACGCCAGCTGAGGCATCTGCCAGCAGAGCAGAAGAAGGAAAGCAATTACAGCTGCATAACCTACACGAGCCGCCTGAGAGACGAGCCCGGAAAGCCGAGCCCACTCCCAAGCACCCAGGGAAACCACTGCTCCGATAAAGGCAGCGAATATCCCACCTTCTAGCAAAAAGAAGCCCCCAATCGCTATGGGCAGCAACACCAGAGCGGTAAGGACCCTTTGCTTTAGCATGATGCTCTCACTTCTGCTTCAATCTGTTCACTGGTCTTTCCAAAGCGTCTTTGCCGCGTCGCATAATCCGCCAACGCCTTACGCATAGCCTCATGTTTGAAGTCAGGCCAGAACAAGTCGGAAAAATATAGCTCCGCATAAGCCAATTGCCAGAGCAGGAAATTGCTGATGCGATGCTCTCCACCCGTACGGATACATAGATCAGGTAAAGGCATGCCTGCGGTGGTCAAGCAGTTCTGAAGTAACTCAGGCGTTATCCGCTCAGGCTCAAGCGTACCCTCCTTGACTGCCTGCGCCAGCCGCTGGGCCGCCTGGGCGATGTCCCACTGACCACCATAATTGGCAGCCACCTGGAGTACCAGTCTTGTATGACCAGCAGTCAAGGCTTCTGCCTGCTCCATCTCACGCTGCAGTTCAGGATGAAACCTGGAACGATCTCCAATGATGCGAAGACGTATGCCGTTCTGATCGAGCTTTTTGGCTTCCCGTCGAAGCGCTGATAGAAACAGCTCCATCAATGCACTGACTTCATCAGTCGGGCGCCGCCAGTTTTCACTGGAAAACGCAAACAACGTGAGCACTTCGACACCGGCGTCCGCACAGACTTCTATAGCCGCACGAACAGCGTCGACACCAGCTCTATGTCCTGCCACTCCAGGCAGTAACCGCCGGCGAGCCCAGCGGTTATTACCATCCATGATAATGGCGACATGACGCGGTACTACAGAACTAGGGTCGCTATTGCCCATCTTGCATCCCTGCCGTCAAACGGCCATCAAATCAGTTTCCTTAGCCTCCAAGGCCTTATCGACCTCAGCGACATATTTATCAGTCAATTTCTGGATCTCATCCTGCGCACGACGCTCTTCGTCTTCGCTGATTTCCTTTTCCTTGAGGAGATCCTTCAACTGAGCCAGCGCATCACGGCGAATATTCCGCACGGAAACACGAGCCTGTTCAGCCTCCTGGCGCGCCTGCTTAGTGAAACCCTTTCGAGTTTCCTCAGTTAGAGCCGGCATCGGGACGCGAATGGTAGTCCCGGCTGTCGCTGGGTTCAGTCCCAGATCCGAAGTCATGATGGCTTTTTCAACAGCCTGAATCATGCTTTTATCAAAAACAGTCAGCGCCAACGTACGGGAATCTTCCACAGTCACATTGGCCACCTGGCGCAGCGGCGTGTCACTACCGTAATAGGACACCATAACGCTATCAAGAATGCTTGGATGAGCGCGTCCAGTACGGATCTTGGCGAAAGCGTGACCAAGCGCTTCAATGGTCTTGGTCATTCGGCTTTGAGCTTCTTGCTTTATTTCATTGATCATACTGTGCCCTCTTCGATCAAAGTACCTTCTCCGCCGCCTACAACAATATTCAGCAAGGCGCCGGATTTATTCATATTGAACACCCGAAGCGGCATCTTATGATCACGACACAGACAGATTGCTGTCAGGTCCATCACGCCCAGCTTACGGTCGAGCACTTCGTCATATGTCAAGCGATCGAACCTTTCCGCATTCGGGTCCTTGAAAGGATCTGCAGTGTACACGCCATCGACCTTGGTTGCTTTAAGCACCAGATCAGCCTCAACTTCGATAGCACGCAAGCAGGCAGCCGAATCAGTGGTAAAGAATGGGTTACCCGTGCCAGCCGAGAAAATAACCACCTCGCCGTTCTGCAACTGACGCATAGCCTTACGGCGATCATACTGATCAGTCACACCCACCATGGAGATGGCTGACATAACAGTTGCCGGGATATTAGAGCGCTCCAGGGAATCACGCATGGCCAGCGCATTCATAACGGTAGCCAGCATACCCATATGGTCACCCGTAACACGGTCCATACCTGCGGCTGACAACGCAGCCCCACGGAACAGGTTACCACCACCAATCACCAGCCCGACCTGAACACCGATACCAACAAGCTGACCGATCTCCAAGGACATACGATCAAGCACTTTTGGGTCAATGCCGAAATCTTCGGATCCCATTAGGGCTTCGCCGCTGAGTTTAAGCAGAATACGTTTGTAACGGGGTTGGCGACCACTCATCTGCTGAGCCATTCAGTCTCTCCTGCGACGATTTGAAATAATAAAAAACAAATCATTTTCCCATTACCGAACCGGAACGTCAGCGGTGACGCATCGATAGTGGGATCGTTACCAAATAAAAAAGAAAACCCATACCTTCGCTACTTGAAAAAAGAGGCCGCACGCGGTGGCGGGCAGCCTCTTTTTCAGCATCGATAGCGTCTTACTGCTTGCTGGCTGCGACCTGAGCGGCCACCTCAGCTGCGAAGTCCACTTCGGCTTTCTCGATACCTTCACCTACTTCGTAACGGACGTAGGAAACGATTTCAGCGCCAGCCTTCTTGGCCAGATCGCCAACTTTAACTTCCGGATCCTTTACAAAAGGCTGCTCAACCAGGCTTGCCTCAGCCAAGAACTTGTTGATACGGCCTTTGACCATGTTTTCAACAATATTTTCCGGCTTGCCAGCAATCTTGTCTGCGTTCAGTGCCAGAAAGATTTCTTTTTCCTTGGCAATCGCTTCTTCAGAAACCTGGGAAGGATTCAGGAACTGAGGGTTGCTTGCAGCAATGTGCATCGCGATATCACGAGCCAGCTCAGGCGTACCACCGTTCAGAGCAACAACAACACCGATGCGGTGGCCGTGCAGGTAGGCACCTATCACATCACCCTCTACACGAGTCAGGCGACGAATAGTGACGTTTTCGCCTGTCTTGGAAACCAGCGCCAGACGCGCCTCTTCCTGGGACTCTACCAGCGGAGCAGCATCAGTCAGCTTCTGATCGAACGCCTTATTCAAGCTATCTGCAACGAAAGCCTTGAAGTCATCCTGCAGAGCCAGGAAGTCAGTCTGGGAGTTGACTTCGATGATCAGAGCAGCCTTGTTGTCGTCGGAAACCTTGACAGCAATCGCACCTTCAGCAGCGATGTTACCAGCCTTCTTAGCCGCCTTGATGGCGCCAGCTGCACGCATATCATCGATGGCTTTCTCGATGTCGCCGCCGGCAGCAGTCAACGCCTTCTTGCAATCCATCATGCCAAGGCCGGTACGCTCACGCAGTTCTTTGACCAGGGCCGCAGTAATCTCTGCCATGCTCGAATCCTCTTGAATCAGTGTCTAAACCAATGCCCTAGGGCAGTAATTCTCTGAGTGGCAAAAAGGGGGCCTAGCCCCCTTCCTGCTCACTGAATGTCCAAGTCTTTACGACAGGGTCAATCAGCCTTCAGCAGCTTCGCTCGCTGCTTCTTGAACGAACTCTTCAGGTGTTGCACCTGCGTTCTGCTTACCACGCAGTACGGCATCAGCCGTGGCGCTCAGGTACAGCTGGACAGCGCGGAAGGCGTCATCGTTACCCGGGATGATGTAATCAACGCCTTCAGGGCTGCTGTTGGTATCAACAACACCGATAACCGGGATACCAAGCTTGTTCGCTTCGGTGATCGCGATGCGCTCGTGATCAACGTCGATAACGAACAGAGCGTCCGGCAGACCGCCCATCTCCTTGATACCACCCAAGCTGCGCTCGAGCTTCTCGAGATCGCGAGTGCGCATCAGCGCTTCTTTCTTGGTTAGCTTGCCGAAGGTGCCGTCTTCAGCCTGAACTTCAAGC
Organism: Pseudomonas sp. MAG002Y; assembly: GCF_019400845.1. Taxonomy (NCBI): domain Bacteria; kingdom Pseudomonadati; phylum Pseudomonadota; class Gammaproteobacteria; order Pseudomonadales; family Pseudomonadaceae; genus Pseudomonas; species Pseudomonas sp. MAG002Y. Next base: position 71,812 of record NZ_WOEJ01000001.1, read on the forward strand.
TCACGCAGACGCTTGATGGACTGACGAATAGTCTTATAGTTCGTCAGCATACCGCCCAACCAGCGGTGATCCACGAAAGGCATGCCACAACGAGCAGCTTCTTCGCGAACGATCTTGCCAGCGGAACGCTTGGTACCAACGAACAGGATTTTGTTCTTGCCAGAAGCCAGGCGCTCAACAAAGCTCAGCGCTTCGTTGAACATTGGCAAAGTCTTTTCGAGGTTGATGATGTGAATCTTGTTACGCGCGCCGAAAATGTACTTACCCATTTTCGGGTTCCAGTAACGGGTCTGGTGGCCGAAGTGCACACCGGCCTTCAGCATGTCGCGCATGTTGACTTGGGACATTGATATTTCCTCAATAAGTCGGGTTGGGCCTCCACGCATCCCAATGGCCAACTCCTTGCAGAGCACCCAGGCCATCGTGCCGATACGTGTGTGGGGTTTAGGGCGTTTTAGGGCTATTGCCCGAAAAGCGCCGCGCTTTATACCACAGAAGTCAGCCGAATTAAACCATGGCAGACTACTGCGATTGGGATGGTGACGAAGGACAGGCTTGTTAGAATCCTGTCCAACCCTCTTATTTTAGTTCATATGCAGGCTGCCTGCGCAGCGCTTAGAGATTCTAATGACCGTTATTATCAAGACCCCTGAAGACATCGAGAAAATGCGTATCGCCGGCCAACTGGCGGCTGATGTACTGGAAATGCTGGATGAGCATGTTAAGCCGGGCGTTACGACCGAGGAGCTGAATAAGCTTTGCCACGACTATATCGTCAATGTGCAACAGGCTATTCCGGCGCCACTCAATTACAAGGGCTACCCCAAGTCCATTTGTACTTCGCTTAATCATGTCGTCTGTCATGGCATCCCCAACGACAAGCCACTCAAGAAAGGCGACATCCTTAACGTGGATATCACGGTTATCAAAGACGGCTACCACGGCGATACCAGCAAGATGTATTGCGTCGGCGAAGTGGCCGAGTGGGCAAAGCGACTCTGCGAGGTAACTCAGGAGTGCCTATATAAAGGTATTTCGGTTGTTCGCCCCGGCGCCCGGCTGGGTGATATTGGCGAAATCATTCAGAAGCACGCTGAAAAACAGGGTTTTTCCGTGGTGCGCGAGTATTGTGGTCATGGTATCGGCAAGGGCTTTCATGAGGAGCCGCAGGTTGTTCATTATGGGCGTGCTGGAACAGGCCTTGAACTCAAGGAAGGCATGATCTTCACCATTGAGCCGATGATCAACCAGGGCCGCGCTGAAACCAAGCTGCTTGGTGACGGTTGGACGGCCATCACCAAGGACCGCAAGCTGTCTGCTCAGTGGGAACACACCGTACTGGTTACCGCCGATGGCTATGAAATTCTGACACTGCGCAAAGACGAAACCATTTCCCGCACCCCCGCATGAGGTAATACGGGTATGCCCCAGGTAGATCCCGAACTGTTCGACCGCGGACAGTTCCAGGCTGAACTCGCATTAAAGACCAGCCCCATCGCCGCGTTCAAAAAGGCGATCCGCAAGGCAAATGAGGTATTGGACGAGCGATTTTCAGCCGGGCGCAGTACGCGTCGCCTGGTTGAGGATCGAGCCTGGTTCGTTGACCAGATACTGTGCGAAGCCTGGCAACGACTGAACTGGGGTAATGCACAGATTGCCTTGCTCGCCGTAGGGGGGTATGGCCGCGGCGAGCTGCATCCGCAATCGGACATCGATTTGCTCATTTTATTGGGCTCAGAAGATCAGGAAGCGCATCGGGAAGCCATTGAGGGCTTCCTGACGTTGCTGTGGGATATCGGCCTTGCTGTCGGACAGAGTGTGCGCTCAGTCCAAGAGTGCGCGGATGAGGCCAGGGCCGACCTGACCGTCATCACCAATCTGATGGAGTGCCGTACCATTGCCGGCCCGGAAGCCCTTCGTCTGAGGATGCTGGATGTAACCAGCCCCAAGCGAATGTGGCCCAGCCGTGATTTCTTTCTGGCAAAGCGGGATGAGCAGAAGGCCCGGCATGCCAAGTACAACGACACGGAATACAACCTTGAGCCCAACGTCAAAGGCTCACCGGGTGGATTACGTGATATCCAGGCACTCTTGTGGGTTGCACGCCGCCATTTCGGGACGCTGAACCTGCATGCGCTGGTTGGTCAGGGTTTTCTGACTGAAAGCGAATGTTCGCTGCTGGCTTCCAGTCAGGAGTTCCTGTGGAAGGTGCGTTACGCCCTGCATATGCTGGCAGGCCGACCTGAGGATCGCCTCCTGTTTGATCATCAGCGCCGCATCGCCGGCCTCCTGGGTTATGAAGACAGCGATGCGAAGCTGGCCGTTGAGCGCTTCATGCAGAAGTATTATCGCGTGGTCATGGACATTGCCCAGCTCAACGATGTTGTCATGCAGCACTTTGAGGAAGCCATCCTGCGGGATGACGAAAGCGAGCCAACGCAGCCTCTTAACAGCCGCTTCCAGTTACGGGACGGCTATATTGAGGTTACGCATCCGGAGGTATTCAAGCGCACCCCCTTTGCACTGCTGGAAATTTTCGTGCTGATGGCTCAGCACCCGGAAATCAAGGGTGTTTCTGCGGGTACGATCCGGTTGCTTCGCGACCACCGTCATCTAATCAATGACGAATTCCGACATGACATCCGCAACACCAGCTTATTTATCGAGCTGTTCAAGAGCCGCGAAGGCATTCATCGCAACCTTCGCCGTATGAACCGCTACGGTATTCTTGGCCTGTATTTGCCGGAGTTCGGCCAAATCATCGGTCAGATGCAGCATGACCTGTTCCATATCTATACGGTCGATGCGCATACACTCAATCTGATCAAGCATCTGCGCAAACTGAACCGACCGGAGATGACGGAAAAGTATCCCCTGGCCACGCGGGTGATGAACAAGCTGCCTAAACCGGAGTTGATCTATATTGCCGGTCTTTACCATGACATTGGCAAGGGCCGAGGCGGTGATCATTCGGAGCTGGGCGCCGTAGATGCCGAAGCGTTCTGCCGCCGCCATCAGCTACCCGAATGGGACAGCAACCTAATCTATTGGCTGGTACGCAATCACCTGGCGATGTCGACCACAGCGCAGCGCAAGGATTTGTCTGACCCCCTAGTGATTCATGACTTTGCACAGACGGTAGGCGACCAGGTCCATCTGGATTATCTCTATGCGCTCACTGTGGCAGATATCAACGCGACCAACCCCAACCTCTGGAACTCCTGGCGCGCCAGTCTGCTGCGACAGCTGTATACCGAGACCAAGCGTGCCTTGCGCCGCGGACTTGAGAACCCGGTAGAACGTGAAGAGCAAATTCGCCAGACACAGAGTTCAGCCATCGATATCCTGGTGCGTAATGGCATCGATCAGGATGATGCCGAACACCTGTGGGGACAGCTCGGTGACGACTATTTCCTGCGTCACACTGCCAGCGATGTAGCGTGGCACACCGAAGCTATTTTGAGTCATCCCAATGATGGTAATCCGCTGATCCTGATCAAGGAGACTACTCAACGCGAGTTTGAAGGCGGCACCCAGATCTTCATTTATGCGCAGGACCAGCACGACTTCTTTGCTGTGACTGTGGCAGCAATGGACCAGCTGAACCTGAGCATCCAGGACGCGCGCATTATTACGTCCACCAGCCAGTTTACCCTGGATACCTATGTTGTACTCGACGCGGACGGAGGCTCTATCGGCAATAACCCGGCCCGTATCCAGCAGATCAGAAGCGGCTTGATCCAGGCCCTAAAAACACCTGAAGAGTACCCCAACATCATCAACCGACGTGTTCCTCGTCAGCTCAAACATTTTGCGTTCGCGCCACACGTGAATATCTATACGGATGCTCAGCGCGCCGTGAGCCTGATTGAGCTGACCGCCCCTGATCGCCCGGGCCTATTGGCTCGCGTGGGCGGTATATTCCTGGATTTCGACCTATCGGTTCAGAATGCCAAAATCGCCACGTTGGGCGAGCGTGTTGAAGACGTCTTTTATGTTACGGATGCTCAAGGGCAGCCCCTGTCGGATCCGAAGCTGTGCGAGCAACTTCAACAAGCGCTGATCAAAAACCTAAGCGGGGCCAATGGCTCAGAAACGCCGTTGCTACGCATCAGTATCTAATGGACAACTCAGCCTAAGGCCAGGCTGCACTCGCGAGACCTGTATATGAACGATGCCTTGAACCTGCTCCAGCCCTACCCTTTCGAAAAACTGCGCACGCTGCTGGCAGGTGTCCAGCCACCGGCAGATAAAAAGGCCATCGCGTTATCAATCGGCGAACCTAAACACCCCTCCCCAGCGTTTGTCGCAAAAGCGCTGACCGAGCACCTTGATCAACTGGCGGTCTATCCAACAACAGCCGGACTGCCTGCTTTGCGCGAAGCGATTGTGACGTGGTGCGAGCAGCGTTTTCGTGTACCGACCGGCTGGATGGACGCAGCTCAGCATGCCTTACCGGTAACCGGCACGCGCGAAGCGCTTTTCTCCTTTACACAGGCGGTGGTGAATCGCCAGGAAGGCGCGCTGGTAGTAAGCCCCAACCCTTTCTATCAGATCTATGAAGGCGCCACGCTGCTGGCTGGTGCGCTGCTGCACTACCTGCCCTGCCTGCCTGAGAAAGGTTTTAATCCTGACTTCGATGCTGTTCCAGCCGAAATATGGGATCGCTGCCAGTTGCTGTTCCTGTGCTCTCCCGGCAATCCAACCGGAGCATTGTTGCCTGTCGAGACCTTGAAGCGTTTGATCGAGCTGGCCGACCACCATGACTTCGTGATTGCAGCGGATGAGTGCTATAGCGAGTTGTATTTCGATGAAAACAATCCACCCGCAGGCCTTTTAACAGCCTGCGCGGAGCTAGGCCGTAAGGATTTCAGCCGTTGTGTGGTCTTTCACAGCCTGTCCAAGCGTTCGAATTTACCTGGTTTGCGCTCAGGCTTCGTTGCAGGGGACGCCGAGATTCTCAAACGCTTCCTGCTGTATCGGACCTACCACGGCTGCGCCATGCCGATCCAGGTACAGCGCGCCAGCATTGCCGCATGGCGCGATGAAACCCACGTACGCGAGAACCGCGTGCTTTACCGGGAAAAATTCAACGCTGTGCTGGCAATACTAAAAGATGTGTTGGACGTCGAGCGTCCGGACGGCGGTTTTTACCTCTGGGCTAAAACACCGGTAGATGACGAGTCCTTCGCCCGTGAGCTGTATGCAAACGAACATGTTACCGTTGTGCCAGGCTCCTACCTTTCCCGGACGGTGAACGGTGTGAATCCTGGTGCCAATCGGGTTCGCATGGCCTTGGTAGCACCTCTGAACGAGTGTATCGAAGCCGCCGAGCGTATCCGCGCATTCTGCAGCCGCTGACGCCTGCTCAGCCTGCCGTTGAAACTGGCAGGCTGCGCATCAGTGTCGCCTCGCTGAAGTCCAGATCACTCAGGACTTCAGCGACGATTTCATCGTCGATTACGCCAGACAAGCGCATACGATAGAGCTCCCGACGCTGAGCCCGGATAGCCAGCAACCGCAGCTGCGTTTCAATAAACAGACTGGTTCGGGCACGCGCCTGAACCTCCTCCGTGTCCTGGTAGATATCAAGCTGTTCGCGAAACTCGGCCATGAGCTGCGTCTTGATTTCCGCCTTCAATCCCGCACGCGCAGGATCTTCGTCATCAATGCTTTCCGCCTCAAGGGCGCGAAGAGCCGCTTCTGCCGTATTGCGCCGAATTTCTCGGCGCTCACGGTCGGCAGCCTCATTGGTACCCACACTTAGTCCACGCAGCAGCAGGGGTAATCCAATGCTGGCCGCCAGCAGGGACAGCAGGATTACGCCCGCAGCAATAAAGATCAGGACATCGCGCTGGGGGAATGGCTGTCCATTCGCGAGAACAATGGGTAGAGACAGTACACCTGCCAGCGTCACGGCCCCGCGTACACCTGCAATTGACGCAATAATTGCGGTACGTTGGAAATCATTGCCCGGCATAGCCTCATGATGTCGGGAGATGCGCCAATACAGGTTCATGACCAGGTAACGCAGCAGGATCAGCGCCAGGAAGATCAGAGTTACCTCCCCCATCAGCCACCCTAGCGTCTTGTAGACATGCTCGGACGGCTTGAGCACGGCAGCAATGATGTCGGGCAGCTGCAGGCCCAAGAGCAGGAACACCAGTCCATTGAAGGTGAACTCCAGCATCGACCAGATACTGTGGTTGAGCAATCGAGTACGCGACTGCCTGGGCAGCATGTCGATACGGCTCTGCACAAGCCCGGCGGCAACCGCAGAAAGAATGCCTGAGAAGCCCAGGTGTTCGGCAATGACATAGGCGGCAAATGGCAATAGAAGCAAGAAGACGACATAGGGTGCAGGATCCGTCCACCCATGCTCGACCAGCCAGTTACGGGCCTGCCCTGTCAGCCAGCTGAGCGCCGCCCCTGTAAAGAGACCGCCAATGGCAACCATGAGAAACGTCAGACTCGCATCTGCCAGCGAAAACACGCCGGTCATGGCAGCCGCTACGGCAAAGCGAAAGGTGACAAGACCGGACGCATCATTGAAAAGTGCTTCACCCTGCAGGATATGCATCAGCCGCTTGGGCAGTTTCCCACGTGCAATTCCGGACACCGCAACGGCATCGGTCGGCGACAGAACCGCGGCCAGTGCAAAGGCTACCGGCCAGGACAGGCCAGGCACCAGCAAGTGAATAAAGGCGCCAGCGGCCAAAACGGTGATGAATACCAGACCAAACGCCAGCGTCAGGATAGGCGCCCGAAGCCGCCAGAGTTCGCGCTTCGGCATGCGCCACCCATCGGAGAACAGAAGTGGCGGAATGAATAAGAGCATGAACAGTTCAGGATCAAGCGCGACATGCAAGCCCAGGGCTGGCAACGCCAGTAACGCCCCGACAACGACCTGGATCAGTGGAAGCGGCACGGGAAGAAACTGAGCACTCAAGCGGGTCGCGCCCACCACAAGCAGCATGATCAAGATGGTATAAACGAGTGTCACCGCTTCTCTCCGCTGGCTACCGAGCCGATCCGCCCGATCTGTACGACACGATCCCTATCGACAAGCCCTGCAAAGACACGTTCGGCAATGCCGCGCCCAAACGGTAGGCATGAGGTGTCATGAGGTCATACACCTCACCCAAGGCTCGCCAGTACGTCGTGCTGGCGCCAACTGGACGCCCTCAACTAAGAGGGCGTCACGTTGAAAGACAGTTTCAGGCTGGGCGGGTAACGGTCAGGGTTACAGCCGCGATGCGGTCGGCCTGTGCATAAACACCGGATTCCAGTTCTTCACCGAAGACATCCGGATCCATCTCACGATAACGCCAGACCAAATCTGTTTTGGCTAACCGCTCCTGGACAGCCTCTAGGAACGGATCCTGGCCTCCCACCATGGCCACGCCGGTATACAGCAGCAAGGTTCCCGCTGGTGCCAAGCGCTCCAGCGCGGCGTCCAGAATGGAAAGAGAGAGTCCGGCTCCCAGCGGCCCGCCCCCGTGGCGATAGGCGCGTTCGGTAGGATCGACCAGGTAAGGCGGATTGGAAATAATAAGATCGAACTCGCCTTCAACATCATTCAGCAGGTTGCTATGCCGAGCCACCACATTGGTCGCTTCAGCCATGTCCGCATTGATTTCAGTAAAGCGGAGCGCGCGATCGTTGATATCAACAGCCAAGACCTCGGCGCCTGGCCTCGCCAGCGCGACAAGTATCGCACCCGGACCTGCACCACTGCCGATATCGACTGCCCGCCGGATCTGCCCAGTTTCGAAGCGCAGCTGGGCTTCGATAGCGTTGGCGTAGCGATACGTATCTGGACCAAAGAACACTGCATCCGCCTCGTCCGTAGGATAAGCGGAGTGGACGAATAACTGATCGCCCAAAGTTGACACACGAACCTTGCAGCGCCAACCATCCTGATAGGATTCCAGGATGTCGGCGGCCTGCATGGCTTCGAAAAGCTCGGGTGAAATGAGCCCCTGCTTGAAAGGCCGACTCCAGCCAAAAATACCTTGCAAGTCCTTTGCCCACTCGTTGCCGGGGCGACTATTGACGCGGGCATGTGAGGCCGGCGTTATTGTGATGAATTGGTAATGAGCGTCGCGTAATGCTTCGATCAGGAGGCGAAAAGGTTGGACCGAGTGTTTGGAGATTGCAGGCTGTTCGCGCATCTGTGTATCCGTCACGCAGTTTGATCCTTTAGAAACAGGACAGGGCCCTCGTTGGGCCCTGTCCTTGGATGGTCAGTTGAAAAGCTTGTTGAAGAGGCGTGTGGCCAACAATCCAGAGGCGGTATGGTGATTGGCTGGCGACATCATCTCGATCAGAAGCGCCATACCCGCTTCGCGAGTCGGCTGGCACGCCAAGCGTTGCTCCAGGGCCGCGGCTTCGCTGTCAAAGTCATTTACCTCTGCAATAGAGGCATTTGAGGATGTATGGTCGCCTGAGCTTTGACAAAGCGCTTCCTGCTGACGCTGCTTGGCGCGAAAGCTCAGCTCCCGCTTAGGCAAGATAGCGACTCGGTCCTGCCCTGCCTGGTCCTTGGCTATTACCTTGGCACCGGTGTGCACCAGATCACCCGCAATCCAGTCATGAATAAGCTGCTGCTCATAGGCAGTAAACACACCAAACATTTCGGCACGCTCACCTTGTATGAGCTTCCAGAAACGGCTGTTTTGTGGGTCTTCATGGCGCTTGATCCAGCCTTGAGCCTCCATGGCTTCAAGAAAGGCCGGTATCTGAGCTGGATCGGCCAGCCACTCACTTACATTGCGCCCACCGATTCGGCAGTAATCAGAATGCACGTATTTGCCGACGGTGCTTTTCTCTGCCAGTAGCGAAATAACTTCCTGTTCAAGATCGAACGAGCCAATGACAGACGTTGTGCCTGCGCCCAGGTTGTTGAGCAGATAGCCCTGAGCTACACGTCGATAGAATGCTTCGCGACCTTCTACCGGCATGGCGTCATGAACGGCCTGCAGGGCCTTCTTTGCATGACCGGTACCGGCGTTATCGACCGTCACGTGCAACGTAAAGTAATAAGGATCGATCCCAAGCTCATTCAACTCGTAAGAGGTAATGAGCAGATGAAGCGGCAACTGTTCATAGCCGAGGTTGAAGCCAATGATCTCGGGCAGGAAATGCTCGGCGTTATAGGCCAGCGCCAGCTGGATCGCACCCTGAACATAATGATCATCGCTCAGGCCATCCCAGTCTTCACAACCGTTACTGGCCAGCAATTTCTTATACAGGACGACATGATTCTTGTCTGGCAAACCCTCGCCCAACTCTTCCAGATAGATCTGGATAGGTGCAGTGAAGCGGGTGTCATTCCAGCGCTGCAAAATACCGTACAGCCAGGCGCCGTCTACCAGTTTGGTCGGGGCAACCCCTCTCAAAAAGTAGAGCGCATGGGATTTACTCGTGAAATAACAACGAGGGGCGCCTGCCTTTCGGGACTTGAGATAGGCTCGGTACTCCTGACCTACCTGCTCGGTACTTTGTAGCATCCAGCGCTCTAGCCCTTGCGGATCCTCCGGCAAATCGGATGGCATAGGTCCAGTCGCACTCAGCTGCTCGTCAAGATAGTGCCGAGCCCTTTCGAGCGCGTCAGCCGCGGGCTTCTGTTCAAGCAGAGAGAAATAAAGATGACGGGATGGCTCAAGGGCGTACGGCGTTAACACAGCCTGTCGGCTCGTCGTGGCTCGTGTAGTGGTCTGCATACGTCAGCACATCTGGCAGTTAATAATTGTACAGGTTGTACAATTTGGCCCCTGCCTGGCGGGTGAGTTCCTTACCTTGTGTCCGCTTGGCAGAAAACGATTGCAACTCAAGAGGCCAACGTCTTGAGCTGCAAGGCGTTAAGCCATCAAACCCGTATGTCGGCCAATGTGTGAAGCTCAGCCTCGATCCGTGTCCCTGTCATGGCCTCCTCGTTGGAAAAACCGTCGTAACGGGAGAGTGGGCCAAAATTGATACCTGTCAGCTGTTCGATACGACGAACACTGCGCTGATAGGTTCGGAAGCGTCCGAACGCGGCATCCAGCTGTCCCAGCTCGCTAGATTGATCGATCATGTAGGCGGTTGCAGATGGTTTTCCGTCATCGGATAAAAAGGCGACTACCTTCCAAAAAGCAGACGGGATCAGCACACCTCGATAGCGCCGGTCATCGTCCCGGAAAACCGGCCCGGTAAATACCGTTGCCCGTTCCTTCCAGCGCCGGGTGTTTTCCAGCAGGTAGTTTTCCAGATCCAGCCAGTTCTTCTGATTGAAGCCGGCCATCTGCGGAGAGCAGTTGGTGAAATGAAAGGTGTCACGGTTGGCAACTTCCGCCTCATTCCCCCAGTTAGGGTCCTCACGACGAACAAGGTGTCCGCGATCCAGCAGGTTATTGGCGTACAGGTCTTCGCCAATCTGGGCTTCCAGCGGGATACGTCCGTCATAGGACCAGCGATCCTTGCCCCGCTCGACCGAAACGGACTGAGCACCATCGATATTGACGCCAACGTAGAACGCCAGCCGGCGTGACGCCGACATGGTGATGGAGAAATGCATATAGTCGAGCCGATTTTCGGCGGAACCTGAAACAGGCAGCACGTCCCCGGCACGCTCATCGCTCATGGTAGGCCAGGGTACGCTGAATTCACCAAGAAAGTCGGCGGCATATCCTGGGCGCCCGGACAGCGACTCGGCATCAGTGATACGAGGGCCCTGCTGCCTGGCCTCAAGATCAACCGCAGGCGCTGCCTCCTGCGGTGCGAGTCGGCGCATATCGCTCAGTCTGGGTCTGTGGTTCAGGTCGATCGCCATTTCTTCATATTCCTATCGTATAGAGTGCGTAGAGAGCTTAGGCAATGCCTTGTCGCCTTGTTATAGATTGCGTCGATAGGCGCACAGCCCACCTCTACATGGCATACTCTGACATTCCTATTTGGCGATTACTTTACAAGGGTGGGAGGCCAGGAATGCCCGACACGAACGGCACATTGAGTTTGTATGGCATAAAGGCCTGCGACACCATGAAAAAGGCGCGCACATGGCTCGACGAACATGGCGTGACCTATCATTTTCACGACTACAAGGTCAGCGGCATCAACCGGGAAACCCTTTCAACCTGGTGCCGTGAGCTTGGTTGGGAAAAGGTGCTGAACCGCGCCGGCACTACGTTCAGAAAACTGCCTGACGAACAAAAGGCAGATCTTGACGAGACCCGTGCCATCGAGCTCATGTTGGCGCAGCCCTCCATGATCAAGCGTCCTGTACTGGACCTGGGAGAGCGTCGCGTACTAGGCTTCAAGCCGGAACTCTATTCGGCTGAACTGGACCGCTGACATGTCGATTGCCTGGGCACTATTCATACCTTCCTGTTTCGCATTGAACATGGCGCCTGGGCCGAACAATCTGCTGTCCGTCAATAATGCTGCCCGCTTCGGCTTTGCAGCGGCCTGTATCGGCACCTTGGGCCGACTGATTGCCTTTGCCGGCATGATCGCGCTGGCGGGCTCAGGCCTGGCGCTCGTATTGTTAACGTCGGCCTGGCTCTTTACTGCGATCAAGCTTGTAGGTGCGATGTACCTCATCTGGACTGCCATCCGCTTATGGACTGCCAACACCTCGACGGACGCTCCATCTCCTGACGAAGTCATCAAGGCAGACCTCTGGAAGTTGATGCGTCAGGAGTTTCTGATCGCTGCAGGCAACCCCAAAGCTATTTTGCTGTTTACCGCGTTTCTTCCGCAGTTTGTAGTGGTGGGTGAGCCGCTTGGGCAGCAGTTTACTCAATTGGGCGCAGCGTTTCTGATCATGGAATGCTTCGCCATCGCAATTTACGCCTTCGCCGGAGCACGTCTCGGCCGCCTGTTGGCTGGTGAGCGTGCCAAGCGTCTGTTCAACCGTGGTTGTGCCGCCCTTCTGGGTAGTGCCGGTGTGGGATTACTTCTCAGCCGGCGTCCGGCCTGACCTTATTTGTTTAGAAGGAAAGTTTCATGTCTCAGAATGTGTTCAGCCTGGCCTTTGGTGTCGGCACGCAAAATCGCGACGGCGCCTGGCTCGAAGTCTTCTATGCCCAGCCCCTGCTGAACCCCTCGGCAGAACTGATTGCGGCCATCACGCCGGTTCTCAATTATGCAGGCGGGAACCAAACCATCGCCTTTACGCCGTCTCAGGCGCGCTCTCTGGCCGATGCCTTGCGTGGCGTAGAGAACGCTCAGACTCAGATGGCCCTGCTAACCCGTCTGGCTGAAAGCGCCAAGCCGCTGGTTGCCACGATTCTGGCGGAAGACGCTGCGCCCTCCTCAACGCCTGAGGCGTACCTGAAGCTGCATTTGCTGTCGCATCGCCTGGTCAAGCCGCACGGCGTCAACCTGAGCGGCATCTTTGCCCTGCTGCCGAATGTTGCCTGGACCAATCAGGGTGCCATCGACCTGGCAGAACTGCCTTCCGAGCAACTGGAAGCCCGTCTGCGCGGCAAATTGCTGGAAGTGTTCTCCGTCGATAAATTCCCCAAGATGACCGACTATGTCGTTCCCAGTGGCGTGCGCATCGCCGATACCGCCCGTGTTCGTCTGGGCGCTTATATCGGTGAAGGCACAACCGTCATGCATGAGGGCTTCGTAAACTTCAATGCCGGTACGGCGGGCCCGAATATGGTCGAAGGCCGCGTCTCGGCGGGTGTATTCGTCGGCAAGGGTTCGGATCTGGGCGGCGGCTGCTCCACCATGGGTACTTTGTCTGGCGGTGGCAATATTGTGATCAGCGTTGGCGAGGGCTGCCTGATCGGTGCCAACGCGGGCATCGGCATTCCGCTGGGTGATCGCTGCACAGTGGAGTCCGGCCTGTATGTAACAGCGGGCACCAAGGTGATTGTGCTGGATGATCAGAACCAGCAGGTACAGGTGGTCAAGGCGCGCGATCTGGCAGGCCAGAATGATCTTCTGTTCCGCCGCAACTCCCAGACCGGCGCGGTCGAGTGCAAAACCAACAAGAGTGCAATCGAGCTGAACGAAGCCCTGCACGCGCATAACTGAGTCATGGAACCCGGTACCTTGGTACCGGGTCCAGACCTGTAAGTAGGCCGCCCGCCGGCTCACGGCCGGGCGGCTTTTTTTCATCCGTTTCCAAAAGTTGAAGCCATGACATTGCCCTCCCCCTGGCGCACCGACTTTCCGGCCCTTGCTGCCTTTGAAGAAGACGGCATCACCTATCTGGACACTGCGGCCACAGCGCAAAAGCCCAAGGCTGTACTGGATGCGCTCACAGCGTACTATGCCCGCGGCGCCGCCAATGTTCATCGCGCTCAGCACCGCCCTGGCGAGCGCGCCACCCAGGCCTATGAGTCCGTACGCGACAAGGTGGCCCGCTGGCTAGGCGCTTCCAGTTCTAGGGAAGTCGTGTTTACGCGCGGCACGACGGAAGGGCTCAATCTGATAGCCTACGGGCTTGAGCATCATTTCAAGCCCGGCGATGAAATTGTGGTCAGTGCCCTGGAGCATCATGCCAACCTTCTGCCCTGGCAGCAGTTGGCTCGGCGCCAGGGGGTAGAGTTGATCGTATTGCCGCTTACAGACTCGGGCCATATCGACCTCAATCGAGCCAGTGAACTGATCGGCCCACGCACGCGTCTGGTTGCCATCAGCCAGCTGTCGAACGTATTGGGAACCTGGCAGCCGCTGGCCGAGCTCTCCCGTCTGGCCCACGATCAAGGCGCCTGGTTCGTTGTGGATGGCGCTCAAGGCGTGGTTCATGGCCGCCACAGTCCCAAGGACCTGGGCGCGGATTTCTATGTATTTTCCGGCCATAAGCTCTACGCACCAGAGGCCATAGGGGTACTCTGGGGACATGCCGAGGCCCTGGCAGCTCTTGCGCCTTGGCAGTTTGGTGGCGAGATGGTGCGTAACGCCGATTATCAACACGCTGAGTTTCATTCTGCTCCCATGGGGCTGGAGGCCGGGACACCGCCTGTTGGTGCAGCCATTGGCTTGGGAGCAGCATTGGATTGGCTCAGCGCACAAGACGAGTCATCCATTTTTGGTCATGAGCAGGCGTTGTGCGTGAAACTACAGGCCGGACTGGCGGCTCGCGAGGGCGTTCGTGTATTGGGCGAGCCGCAGATTGCCCTGGCCAGCGTAGTGGTTGATGGCATACATGTGGCTGATCTTTCCCATATGTTGGGCGAGCAAGGCATTGCCGTGCGGGCGGGCAATCATTGCGCCATGCCGCTGTTCAAGCGCCTGGGCGAGGCAGGCTCGCTGCGTATTTCGCTTGGTCTGTATAGTGACTCAACGGATCTGGAGCGCTTCTTCATGGCGCTGGATAATGCCTTGGAGCTACTACGATGACAGGTTTGACGACTGAGGCGCAGGCTGCGCTGGATGCCTTCTCTTCCGCCAACGGGTGGGAAGCTCGTTCACGCCTCTTGCTGCAGTGGGCGACACGCTTGCCCGATGTTGAGACCCGACGAGACGAAGATCGGGTCTATGGCTGTGAAAGTCAGGTCTGGGTCACTCACAAGCAGGATGGAGAGCAGCACTTCTTTCGAGCGGGCAGCGATTCTCGCATTCTCCGTGGCCTGCTGGCTGTACTCTTGGTCCGAGCCAATGGACTGACCCAGGAAGAACTGGCCGTGCTGGATATTCATGACTGGCTGGGCCAACTAGGGCTGGAGCGGCAACTCTCCGCCTCTCGTGGCAATGGCCTACGTGCGGTAGTCGAACGCATGCGAACGCTGGCTGAAGCCTAGCCGAACCCCACTCCCCTCCGCGCAGTCCGAAGAAGAGACGAGTTGAGGAGTTTTCTATGGCTGCGCAGATCCGTATTGGTATTTCCGGCTGGCGCTACGTGCCTTGGCGGGGTGTTTTCTATCCTGAAGGGCTGACTCAAAACAAGGAGCTGCGCTTTGCCTCACGGGCGCTGTCTACAATCGAGATCAATGGCTCCTTCTATTCGCTTCAGCGCCCTCAGAGCTACGCCAGCTGGTATGCAGAAACCGGTGAAAACTTTCTTTTCAGCGTCAAAGGTCCGCGCTACATCACGCATATCCTGCGCCTAAAAGATATCGAAAAAGCGATGGCCAATTTTCTGGCCTCCGGCATCTTTGAGCTCAAGGAGAAACTGGGACCTATCCTCTGGCAGTTTCCAGCTAATTTGAAGTTCGAGCCTGAGCGGTTTGAGGCATTTCTAAAGCTCCTGCCTCAGGACACCCAGACCGCCCAGGCGCTCGCCCTGCATTGTGAGGCGCGCATGGAGGGCCGCTGCAGCCTGAGTATCGATGCCAATCGCCCCTTGCGCCATGCCGTCGAGATCCGGCATGAGAGCTTTATCGACCCCGCTTTTGTCGAGCTACTGCGGCGCTATAACGTGGCGCTGGTAATTGCCGACACAGCGGGCAAGTGGCTGTACCGGGAGGATGTCACGGCAGACTTTCTTTATATACGCCTGCACGGTCACGAGCAGCTCTATTCAAGCCGCTACTCGGATGAAGCGCTGCACTATTGGACGTCTCGCATTCAGGCTTGGGCGCAAGGTGGAGAGCCGGACGATGCCCAGCTGATTGACCAGGCACATCGGTTGCCCACACAGGAGAGCCGAGACATCTATTGCTATTTTGATAATGATGCCAATGTCCACGCGCCGTTCGATGCCGACCGGCTCACAGTGGCGCTAGGCCTGAAGGAAAGCCTGGGCAAATGGGATCTAAGCCTGATTGGCGAGGAGGCCAAGCCGAAGCGAAAGAAAAAGGCCAATGCGCCTTAGGATCTACTCCGACGCGCCCGGAAGAAATCGGTCAGCAAGGCGCCACACTCTTCAGCCAGAAGACCGCCCTCAACGATAACGCGATGGTTCAGGAAATCCTGCTTGAAAAACTGCCCACGGCTTTCTACCGCACCGGCACGCGGTTCACGTGCACCATACACCAGACGCTGGATCCGGGCGTGCACCAGAAGCCCTGAACACATGCTGCACGGCTCAAGGGTTACATACAAGGTAGTGTCCGGCAGACGATAGTTTTCCAGCGCCAAGGCCGCTGCACGAATGGCCTGCATTTCTGCATGGGCGCTGGGGTCATGGCCAGTAATGGGCTGATTGAAGCCGCGTCCGATGATCCGTCCGTCATGAACCAGTACCGCACCGACAGGCACCTCACCCAGGGATGCGCCTTCAGCTGCCAGCGCCAGCGCCTCTCGCATGAAAAGCTCATCCTGACTACGGTCGATAATGGGAGGGAAACGGCGCATACGATTCATGACAAGCTCAAACGTCAGCTGACCTCAATGGTCCCCATGAGGCCGGTTTCCATGTGGTCGATCACATGGCAGTGAAGCATCCATTGTCCCGGATTATCGGCCACCAGCGCTACCCGAGCTGTCTCGTTCTTGCCGAGCAGGTAGGTGTCGGTGTAGTACGGCGTCACGGGATGCCGGTCCGAGCTCAAGACCTTGAAGGTCAGCCCATGCAGATGCACAGGATGGAAATACTGGGCCATGTTACGAAACTCAAGGATATAACTCTGCCCAAGCTTGAGCTTCGCCAACGCTGGATGCGGGTCCCCTTCCTTGTGCTCGCCACCGGCCTGGCCGTTGATCTGCCAGTACATCGCCTTGCCGCAGTACGCCGGGTCGCTGGCCAGAGTCGCTACCCATTCGAAGCGAAAGCTTACAGTTTCCGCGCGTTCAAGGTCCGGCTCGCTGACAGGGTTTGGCGGCAAGGGCCGCGGCCATTCTCCAGGCTGGGCGCCCTGATCGGTAGACCCCAGGGTGGCCAATCGCAGCGGGCCGTTACGCAGGGACACCTCTGTCCCGGCTGCCGGTACCCTATATGCCAGATCGATACGCATACCAGGGCCTAGCAGGTACTCATCGCCAAACGCCCGAGGCTCGATAGGATGGCCGTCCAGCGCGTAAATACGCGCCTCGACATCCGTCAGGTTCAATCGGTAGGTTGCCGTGTTATCCACATTCAGAATGCGCAAACGCACCACTGCGCCCGCGGGCAGATCAATAGTGGGAACGTGCTTTCCATTTACCGTGGTCAGCCGACCCAGCGTGCCTACGCGAGCCGCCTCTCGAGGAATGCTGAACGCTGTAAAGGCTCCTTGATCATCCACATGCCAGTTCTTCAGGCACAACGTCATGTCGTGCGCAAAGCCGGTCGGCTCACGTTCTTCGACAATGAGCGGTCCTTCCAAGCCTCGCCCTAGTTGCTCACTACTGGCGACATGCGGGTGATACCAATAGGTTCCGGCGTCCGGCGTCTTGAACTGATAGACGAAACTCTCGCCCGGCAGCACTGGTGCCTGCGAGATATACGGTACGCCATCCATCTCGATGGGCAGACGAATGCCATGCCAGTGAATCGTGGTGGGCTGATCGAGATGATTAGTGAAGCGGACACGCAACCATTCGCCTTGCCGCGCCCGAATTTCCTTGCCTGGAAATTGGCCGCCATAGGCCAGCGCAGGCGTAATATGCCCTGGCACCAACTCGACATCCAGCGGCGCCGCGATCAGCTCGTAGTCATATGCTTTGGCCACCTGTGGCCGCCCCAGCCACCAGCGAGCGCCGCCAGCGCCTACCCCTACCACAACCAGACCGGTCAAACCGCCGAGCACCTGGCGCCGCGTGAAAGACATGAAATACAGTCCCTCGGGAAATTGGAGGAGCGCACAATACACCCGATTTCACTCAAAGATAAGAAGCACTCTCAATTAAGTAAGCGGAGACGCACGCTTTCAGACTGATGGGAGATGAGCGACCTAGGCCCTGGGATCAAGCCGTGTCGTTTCGCGGTGAACGATTTCAAATCCCAGGTCTACATGACGCCCCGGCCTGTCCTGCCCCGCCAGATGAGCGACAAGCAGCTCTGCGGCCTCACAACCGATGCGATAGCGTGGTGTTGCCACAGTCGTGAGCGGCGGAGACGTCCAGGCCGACCCGTTTAGGTCATGGAAGCCCATGATGGCCATGCGGTCGGGAACGGCAATACCCAGGCGGCCGCATTTGAAAACAGCGCCCTGCGCCAAGTCATCATTGCAAAAGAACAGCGCCTCACAATCGGGATGTGCACGGTGCATCCGCTCAAACAGCTCTGCCCCCAGCGCCAGGGAAGAGTTGCTGGTCACAAACAGCTCCCGCTGTGGATCATATAAGCCGGCTTCCTCAAGCGCCTGGCGGCACCCATCCCGACGCCGCAGCGTGCGTGGATCGCCCTGCGCGCCAATGATGCCGATACGTCGATAGCCGCACTCGATCAGATGACGGGCCGCGGCATACCCAGCGGCAAACTGGGAAAACCCTACGCTCCAACAATCGTCCCGCGTCAGAGTTTCGATGGTATGCACCGTTGGAATCTGCTGTTGTTCCAGCAATGCCCATAGCCCGGGCGTATGGTCGATACCCGTCAGGATCACCCCATCCGGGGAATGCTGCAGATAGGTACGCAGCAGGTGTTCCTCCTGTTCGAGCGAGTAGCCGGTTATGCCGATGAGCAGGTTATAACCATGCCAGTCGAGCCGCTCCTTGATGCCGACCAGGATGTCGACGAACACGCTATTGGTAAGCGAGGGGATCAACACGACAATATTCTGGGAACGTGCCGACGCCAAGGCCATAGCGGCTTGGTTGGGGACGTAGCCCAGCTGGCTGCATGCTTCGAGGATCTTGTCACGCACCGGCACGGCGACCTTTTCCGGCGTCTTGAGCGCTCGGGAAACCGTAATCGAACTCACGCCGACGTGTTCCGCTATGTCCTGCATCGTGACTCTTCTACGAGCCGGTTTCCGGTTTCTCATCATCCATACCGTTATAAGCACAGCTGATTTTAGCGTCAAAAGAGGTCTTTACAAACAAAATGTAGGCGCTAACATCGAAATGTAGGCGCTAACATTCGCTTGATAAAAACAATAGTGGTGAACGCATCATGTCCTTGCCCCTCACACGTTCTTTTCCAGCACAGCGTCTGATACCTGTCATCGCTCCGGAGCGCTCGCTGCGCCCCTTCACCTCTGATCTGAAGAACAACAAAGCATGAGCGAACCCACACAACGCCGACTACGCAGCCAGCAATGGTTTGATGATCCTGCCCATGCCGACATGACCGCACTTTATGTCGAGCGCTATATGAACTACGGACTGACCCGTGATGAATTGCAATCGGGTCGACCTATTATCGGGATCGCCCAGACAGGTAGCGACCTGGCCCCCTGCAACCGCCACCATTTGGAACTTGCCCAACGCGTCAAGGCCGGCATTCGCGACGCAGGCGGAATTCCCATGGAGTTTCCGGTGCACCCGCTCGCTGAGCAGAGCCGGCGGCCTACCGCTGCGCTGGATCGAAACCTGGCTTATCTCGGGCTTGTGGAGATTCTGCACGGCTATCCGCTCGATGGCGTGGTGTTGACTACAGGCTGCGACAAAACCACCCCGGCCTGTCTGATGGCAGCCGCCACGACAGATCTTCCTGCCATCGTGCTTTCCGGCGGTCCCATGCTGGACGGCTGGCATAACGGCAAGCGTATCGGCTCCGGAACCGTGCTTTGGCATGCACGCAACCTGTTGTCTGCCGGGACGATCGACTACGAAGGCTTCATGGAAATGACCACGGCGGCCTCCCCGTCCATCGGCCACTGCAACACCATGGGCACAGCCCTCTCCATGAACTCACTGGCCGAGGCGCTCGGCATGTCGCTGCCTGGGTGCGCCAGTATTCCGGCTGCCTACCGCGAGCGTGGCCAGATGGCCTACGTCACAGGCAAGCGCATTGTCGACCTGGTGAAAGAAGAAATTCGTCCCTCGCAGATCATGACGCGAGAGGCATTCGAAAATGCCATCGTGCTGGCTTCGGCCCTAGGGGCTTCCAGCAACTGCCCTCCACATCTGATCGCGATTGCCCGCCATATGGGTATTGATCTGAGCCTGGAAGATTGGCAGCGCCTGGGCGAGGACGTCCCGCTGCTGGTCAATTGCATGCCGGCGGGTGAATACCTGGGTGAAAGCTTTCACCGCGCGGGCGGTGTACCGGCCGTGCTTCACGAACTCGATAAGGCCGGTTTGATCCATCGGCACTGCAACACCGTCTCCGGCAAAACCATTGGCGAGATCATCACGCAGCATCAGACGCTGGATAACGATGTGATTCGCCCCTGTGAATCGCCCCTCAAGCATCGCGCCGGGTTTATCGTCCTGAGCGGCAATTTTTTCGATAGCGCCATCATGAAGGTCTCGGTTATTGGTGAAGCGTTCCGTCAGACCTATCTGGCCGAGCCAGGCAAGGAGAACACCTTCGAGACGCGTGCGATTGTCTTCGAGGGGCCTGAGGATTATCACGCCCGTATCAACGATCCCAGCCTGGAAATCGATGAGCACTGCATCCTGGTCATTCGCGGTTGCGGCACAGTGGGATACCCCGGCAGCGCCGAGGTGGTCAACATGGCGCCACCTTCAGAACTGATCCGTCGAGGCATCGATTCACTGCCC
The DNA here is from genome assembly GCF_019400845.1 of Pseudomonas sp. MAG002Y. Taxonomy (NCBI): domain Bacteria; kingdom Pseudomonadati; phylum Pseudomonadota; class Gammaproteobacteria; order Pseudomonadales; family Pseudomonadaceae; genus Pseudomonas; species Pseudomonas sp. MAG002Y. The sequence goes on from NZ_WOEJ01000001.1 coordinate 92,284, forward strand.
TGCATGGGTGACGGACGCCAGAGCGGCACCTCAGCCAGCCCGTCTATTCTCAACATGTCACCCGAAGCAGCTATAGGCGGCGGACTTGCCCTGCTCAGGACAGGGGACCGCCTGAGGGTCGACCTTAATGCACGACGGGTCGAACTGCTGATCGACGAGGATGAACTGGAGCGTCGGCGCGGCGAAGCCTTGCCCAGCATTCCGACCTCTCAGACCCCCTGGCAGGAGCTCTACCGCAAACTGGTCGGGCAGTTATCGACTGGCGGCTGCCTGGAGCCAGCCACCCTGTATATGCGAGTGATCACCGAAAACGGTGCCCCTCGCCACTCCCATTGAGCAAGGAGAACCGCATGTCTTCCTACACGCCTTCACATCCCCTGACGGCGGCCTATCAAGCGCCTGACGACATGGCCGCTGGTACCTGGGTCGGCCGTGTCTGGCTACCCGGCTCCACCGCCGGCCCTGCCGTGGTGCTCGTCAAAGAGCAGGCAGTGTATGACATCAGCACCTCGGTTTCGACCGTATCCGCGCTGATGGAACTGGACAACCCTGCTGCCTATCTTCGTGAGCTGCCATTGCCAGCTCCCCTGATAGACCTGCCAGGTCTGCTCGCCAATAGCGACAGCCGCGAGCGTGATGAGAGCAAGCCCTGGCTTCTCGCACCAATCGATCTACAGGCTATCAAGGCAGCCGGTGTCACCTTCGCGGCCAGCCTGCTGGAGCGCGTCGTCGAAGAACAGGCCAAGGGCGATCCGGGCAAGGCGGCTGACATCCGCGCCTCATTGACTGAGCGCATCGGCGTTGATCTATCCGACATCGTGCCAGGATCAGATCAGGCAGAAGCGCTACGAAAGGTACTCATCGAGCAGGGCCTATGGTCTCAATATCTGGAAGTAGGTATAGGGCCGGACGCCGAAGTGTTTACCAAGGCCCAGCCTCTTTCAGCGGTAGGTTACGGCTCAGACATTGGTATTCACCCCAAATCCACCTGGAACAACCCAGAGCCTGAGATTGTGCTGGTGGTCTCCAGTACGGGCAAAGTTCAGGGCGCGACCTTGGGTAACGATGTAAACCTCAGGGATTTTGAAGGTCGTAGCGCTCTGCTGCTGTCCAAAGCCAAGGACAATAATGCTTCAACAGCCATCGGCCCTTTCATTCGTCTTTTCGATGAAAGTTACGGCATCGACGATGTGCGCTCGGCAGAGGTTGACTTGCGCATTCACGGCGAAGACGGCTATCTGCTGGAAGGCCACAGCTCCATGCGCCAGATCAGCCGAGACCCACTCGATCTGGTCGCGCAGACGCTTAATGCCAACCACCAGTACCCGGATGGGTTTGTCCTGTTTCTCGGTACCCTATTCGCTCCACGCCAGGATCGCGATCAACCCGGCGGTGGCTTCACTCACAAGCTGGGCGATGTGGTCATGATCAGCACATCGCGTTTGGGCACGCTGAGCAACCGGGTCACCACCAGCGACCAAGCTGCCCCGTGGTCCTTTGGCATTCGCTCACTAATGGACAATCTTCAGCGCCGCGGCCTGCCTTTGAGCGTTGTTCCTCTGCAGTGATCCATCAGCCGCCCTGTATTTACCTGAACTGTTCAGCCTGACTGCTCCAGGCTGAACCTGCCTCATTACTCAGCACAGTTTTCTGATTCGCAAGGAGGCGGATCGTTGTACTCCAGGGAATCGCTAACAAATACAAAAACCGGCTGCCTCCACAGCCTAGGAGACAACATGAACCGTGCCAAATCCTCTGGATTCTTGGTATTCGTCACTATTGCCGCAGCATTCGGCGGCTTGCTGTTCGGCTACGACACTGCCGTGATTTCCGGTGCTGTAGAACCGATACGGATGCACTTTATTGACCCGTTGTTTCAAGACCCGATGCAGGCCAGTCGGGTCGTCATTGAGTTCAAGAACACGCTTTTGCTCAGTACCCTGCTTGTGCTTGCCTTAAGTATCTATTACTTCATGCGGCTTTACGGACGCATGCGTGGCTTAGTATTTGCTGCGATTGTTTCCGCTATTACGGGCTGGCTGTTCTACAGGCAAGTTTTCATTCTTCCTGATGAAATCACGCCTAATCTCGCCAACTCTATTACTGGATTTACCATTGCATCAGCCCTGCTAGGCTGCGTAATCGGGGGCTTTTTTGCGGGCTATATCAGCCAGCGTCTAGGCCGTCGCAACGGGCTGATCCTAGCCGCCTTGCTTTTTATCGTATCGGCTATCGGCTCCGCCTTGCCTGAAGTCGTCAACGTATTTGGTATTGAGCACATCAGCGCCTTTAACCTATATAGGATCATAGGCGGAATAGGGGTTGGTATTGCCTCCATGCTTTCGCCTATGTACATCGCTGAAATTGCGCCCAGCCACATGCGTGGTCGCCTGGTGTCGTGCAACCAGTTCTGCATCATTTTTGGCATGTTATTGGTGTATTTCGTCAATTACTTCATTGCCCGCGGCCAAACTACGGAATGGCTGAGCCAATACGGCTGGCGATGGATGCTGGGCTCAGAGATCGTACCGGCTTTCGCCTTTATGGCGCTTCTTCTCAAGACGCCTGAAACACCCCGTTATCTCGTCATGAAAGGCCAAACGGGCCGTGCCATGGAGGTACTTGAACAAATCAACGGCTCTGCCGCAGCACAAACCATTCTTAATGAGATTCGTCTGTCCTTCCAGCAGAGCCACCGTGAAGCGCCCTGGCTCTCTTATGGCGGCACCCTCATCCTGATTGCCATGCTGCTGTCCATCTTCCAACAGTTTGTGGGCATCAATGTGGTGCTGTACTACGCGCCGGAAATCTTCAAGAACATGGGTAGCCAAGCAGACGTCTCGTTGATCCAGACCATCATTGTTGGTGCAGTCAATCTGATCTTCACGGTTGTTGCCATCGTTTTAGTAGATCGTGTTGGGCGTAAACCCCTGATGATCATCGGCGCGCTTGGAATGGCCGTTAGCATGCTGGGGCTAGGTACAGCGTTCTACCTCCAAAGCCTAGGCATTACTGCCCTGTTGATGATGCTGGTGTACGTAGCCGCCTTTGCAGTTTCCTGGGGGCCTGTGGTGTGGGTTCTGCTTTCAGAGATCTTTCCTAACAGCATTCGAGGCGCCCTTTCCATTGCTGTCGCTACTCAATGGTTAGCCAATCTACTGGTGTCCTGGACGTTCCCCATGATGAACAGCAATGCCTGGTTGAACGACCTTTTCAACCACGGCTTCGCCTATTGGGTATATGGCGCTATGGGCCTGCTGGCCGCTGTATTTGTCTGGCGTTGGGTCCCAGAGACAAAAAACAAAACCCTGGAAGAAATGAATGCTGCCTGGTCACCTCGGACGCCTTCAGCATCCGACTTGGTCGCCGAGCGCGCCTAATTCTTGTCCATACAGAGAAATCTAAATGACTCAAGCAACTGCACAGTACCCTAGCCTCAAGGACCGCACCGTTTTCATTACGGGTGGCGGCAGCGGCATCGGTGGTGCCCTGACTCGCGCCTTTCACACACAAGGCGCACACGTCGCCTTTATCGATATCGACGAGCAGGCCAGTCAGCGCCTGATAACTGAGCTGGAGACCGAAACCGGCCAAGCCCCCTGGTTTCGCCGCTGTGATATCCGAGACATCGATAGTCTTCAGGAAGCCATAAGGGACGCAGGACAAGCGTTGGGACCTATCCGTGTTTTGGTTAACAACGCTGCCAACGATGATCGTCACGATTGGCGCGAAGTGGATATCCAATACTGGGACAACCGCATGGCCATCAACCTGCGCCCCCTATTTTTTGCTATCCAGGCCGCTGCGCCACAGATGATCCAGGCTGGCGGCGGATCGATCATCAACTTTGGCTCTATCAGCGTCCAGCTTGCGCTTGGCGGGCTGGCAGCCTATGTCAGTGCCAAAGCAGCGGTACATGGGCTGACACGAACCTTTGCGCGGGATCTAGGTGTCGATGCTATTCGTGTCAATACGGTTGTGCCAGGCTGCATCATGACCGAGCGTCAACTGGAGAAATGGATCACGCCGGAAGACGAAGCCCGTATTCAGGAACACCAGTGCCTCAAACTGCGCCTGCTTCCTGAGCACGTTGCCCCTAGTGTGTTGTTCCTCGCGGCGGATGACAGTGCCCAACTGACAGGGCACGAGTTTCCTGTCGACGGTGGCTGGGGCTAAAACGGATCGGCTAAAAGCACAAAGGCCACCTTTCTAGGCGGCCTTTGTGCTTAATGCGTCAGATCATTCCCACTCGATCGTTGCCGGCGGCTTGCTCGACACGTCGTAGGTCACGCGGGAAATGCCGTCAATCTCGTTGATGATGCGGTTGGAAACCTTTTCCAAGAGCTCATAAGGCAAGTGAGCCCAACGCGCGGTCATGAAGTCGATCGTTTCCACAGCACGCAGGGCCACGACCCAGGCGTAACGGCGGCCATCGCCAACCACACCAACCGACTTGACCGGCTGGAATACTACGAAAGCCTGGCTGACTTTGTGATACCAATCAGCCTTGCGCAGTTCGGTGATGAAAATGTCATCCGCGCGACGCAGCAGGTCGGCGTATTCCTTTTTCACTTCACCTAGGATACGCACGCCCAGACCCGGGCCCGGGAAAGGATGGCGGTACACCATGTCATAGGGCAGACCCAGCTCCAGACCAATCTTGCGGACCTCATCCTTGAACAGCTCACGCAGCGGCTCGACAAGCTTCAGGTTCATCTCTTCCGGCAGACCACCCACGTTGTGGTGGGACTTGATCACGTGCGCCTTGCCCGTCTTGGCGCCAGCAGACTCGATCACGTCCGGATAGATAGTGCCCTGTGCCAGGAACTTGATGTTTGGCAGCTTGCTAGCTTCTGCATCGAACACGTCGATAAAGGTGCGGCCAATGATCTTGCGCTTCTTCTCTGGGTCGGCTTCGCCTTCCAGATTGGTCAGGAAGCGGTGCTCGGCATCGGCACGAATGACCTTCACGCCCATGTTCTCGGCAAACATGGCCATGACCTGATCGCCCTCATGCAGACGCAGCAGACCGTTATCGACGAAGACACAGGTCAGCTGATCACCGATGGCCTTGTGCAACAGCGCAGCGACCACGGAAGAGTCCACACCACCGGACAGCCCGAGCAGCACGTTGGCGCTACCAACCTGGGCACGAACCTGGGCAATGGCGTCTTCAACGATATTGGAGGGTGTCCACAGTGCTTTGCACTGGCAAATATCCAACAGGAAGCGCGACAGGATACGGCCGCCCTGCTTGGTATGAGTCACTTCCGGATGGAACTGCACGCCATACCAGCCGCGCTTTTCGTCACCCATGGCTGCAATGGCGCAGCTTGGAGTGCTGGCAACGATATGGAAACCTTCCGGCAGGTTGGACACCTTGTCGCCATGGCTCATCCAAACATCCAGACCGAGGACGCCATCGTCGTCGATATAGTCTTCGATACCGTCAAGCAAGCGGCTCTTGCCGACTACATCGACTTTGGCATAACCAAATTCGCGAACGTTGGAGCCTTCGACTCTGCCGCCCAGCTGCTCGGCCATGGTTTGCATGCCATAGCAGATGCCTAGCAGCGGAACGCCCAGCTCGAATACGGCCTTGGGTGCGCGAGGGCTGTTGGCTTCATGTACCGATTCCGGTCCGCCGGCAAGGATGATACCGCGAGGGGCAAAGGCACGGATGTCGGCGTCATCCATATCGAAGGGATGGAGTTCGCAGTAAACACCGAGCTCACGCACACGGCGTGCGATCAACTGGGTGTACTGGGAACCGAAGTCGAGAATCAGAATACGGTGAGCGTGGATGTCTTGGGACATGGCCATTTCTCATGAGCGGTAAGAACAGACGATTCGGGGCCGTCCATGACAGCCCCGAATCTCAACATAAAACACCCAGCGAACCTATCGTCGCGGCAATCAGCCTACGCGGTAGTTGGGCGCTTCTTTCGTAATTTGCACATCGTGTACATGGGATTCCGCCATGCCGGCGCCGGTGATGCGAACGAATTGAGGTTTGGTACGCATCTCCTCGATTGTGGCGCAGCCGGTGTAACCCATGGAGGCACGCAGGCCACCCATCAATTGGTGAATGATAGCGGCTAACGGGCCTTTGTACGGTACGCGACCTTCAATGCCTTCCGGTACCAGCTTTTCAGCACCGGACGCGGAGTCCTGGAAATAACGGTCGCTGGAGCCCTGGCTCTGCGACATCGCACCCAGCGAGCCCATGCCACGGTAGGATTTATAGGAGCGACCCTGGAACAGCTCGACCTCGCCCGGTGCTTCTTCGGTACCGGCAAACATGGAACCCATCATCACACAGTAACCGCCCGCCACGATGGCCTTGGACAGGTCACCGGAGAAACGGATGCCACCGTCAGCGATCAATGGAACACCTGTACCTTCCAGCGCAGCGGCAACGTTGGCAATGGCGGAGATCTGCGGAACACCTACACCGGCTACGATACGCGTGGTGCAGATGGAGCCCGGGCCGATACCGACCTTGACGGCATCGGCGCCTGCATCAGCCAATGCCTTGGCCGCTTCGCCGGTCGCGATGTTGCCACCAATGACCTGTACCTGCGGATAGGTTTCCTTGACCCAGCGCACACGCTCGATCACACCCTTGGAGTGACCGTGAGCGGTATCGACCACGATGACGTCAACACCGGCAGCAACCAGCGCAGCCACACGCTCAGGCGTCTCGGCGCCGGTACCGACGGCAGCACCGACACGCAGGCTGCCCGCTTCGTCCTTACTGGCGTTCGGGTAGGCCTTGGCTTTTTCGATGTCCTTGACGGTCATCATGCCTTTCAGGTTGAAGGCCTCATCGACGATCAGGACCTTTTCCAGACGGTGCTTGTGCAAGAGCTCGCGCACTTCCTGCTTGTTGGCACCCTCGCGAACGGTAACGAGACGCTCCTTGGGAGTCATCACATCGCGCACCGGAATATCGAGGCGGTTTTCAAAGCGCACATCACGGGAGGTGACGATACCGACCAGATCACCGTTGGCCAGGACCGGTACACCCGAGATGTTGTGCTGACGCGTCAGGTCGAACAGGTCGCGGACGGTTGCGCTGGCATCGATCGTGATCGGGTCCTTTACAACGCCGGCCTCGAAGCGCTTGACCTTGCGGACTTCAGCAGCTTGCTGCTCGATTGTCATGTTCTTGTGGATGATTCCGATACCGCCTTCCTGGGCCATGGCAATGGCGAGACGGGACTCGGTTACGGTATCCATCGCAGCGGATACCAAGGGAATGTTCAACTCGATACCGCGCGTGAGGCGGGTCTTCAGGCTAACGTCTTTTGGCAAGACATCGGAATAACCGGGAATCAGGAGAACGTCGTCGAAAGTCAGGGCTTCTTGGCTGATGCGCAGCATGGCAGGGGCTCCCGGGCGGGAAAAATAAGAAGCGCGACATTATACCTGTCCTAGAGGAAAGCCTCAACGTAGGCATGAAAGTTGCCGCTCCGTTTACATGGGAAACAATATCAAATTAGAATAATTATCATTACCAAATAATGAGTGCCTATCTTGAAAGCCTCGCCACGCCCCTTCGGCCATGTCCGGCAAATACCTTTTCTTCTTTCCCTGCTTGCCGGTTGCATCGCTGCGTACACCCTACCCGCCCAGGCGGAAGACCGCGTCGACCTGTCTACCATGGAAATTCAGGCAGATATGCCTCAGGTAGAAGACGGGTATACAGCCGTACAGGCAGGTACAGCCAGCAAGAGTGATGTGCCAGTCAAGGAGGAAGCACAGTCTATTGAGGTCGTAACGCCTGAAATCATTCAGGACTACGACGTTCAGTCGCTGGATGATGCAATGAAGTTTGTCAGCGGCGTCAGCCAGGGCAATACCTTGGGGAACACCAAGGATTCATTGGTCAAGCGGGGATTTGGTACGAATGCCGACGGTTCGATCTTTCGCGATGGCGTACGCTCGAACCTGTCCCGCAACTTTGGTCCTACCAGTGAGCGGGTCGAAGTTCTCAAGGGCCCGGCTTCTCTTCTTTACGGAGCACTTGAGCCAGGCGGTCTGATTAACGTAGTCAGCAAACAGCCTCAGTATGTGCAGAGTACCACCCTTGGCGGCTCGGCCTTCAGCGAAGGGGGCGGTAGCCTGAGTGTCGATACTACCGGGCCTGTAAAAGATACCGGTTTTGCGTATCGCCTGATCGCCGAGCGGCAAAGCGAGGACTATTGGCGCAACTATGGTGTCAATCAGCACACCCTCATCGCTCCTTCGCTGAGTTGGACTGGCGAACGCGCCAGCGTGACGCTGGCCTATGAATACAACGACTATACGAGCCCGTTTGACCGCGGCACGGTGTTTGTCGATGGCCATCCGGCCAGTATCAGCTACGATAAGCGTCTGGATGAGAAATGGGCCAACACAACCGGCATCAGCGAGACTGCAACGGCTCGATTCGAGTATCAGCTTAGCGACGAGTGGAAGACGCGTCTGACCTACGGTTGGAATAACGACCGCTATAGCCTCGCCATCGCTCAGCCGGTCTCGGTTACGTCCAGTGGCGAACTTCTGCGAACAGCCAATGGCGGTCATTATGATTACGAGACCACCTACACCAGCTGGGACTTTATTGGGAAACAGGACTTCCTGGGCCAGCGCCATGATTTATTGATCGGTATCGATCATGAAATGAATGATCAGTACCGTGGCAAGACCTACCGCAATAGCACTGGCTCTCGCCGTAACATCAATATCTATTCGCCTGCCTACGGCACGCTTGCCGAGCCCAGTCAGGTCAGTCCTACACAAAGCAATGCCCGCAATGAGCTTGAGTCCACCTCACTTTATTTTAAAGATAACTGGCATCTAGATGATCGTTGGATTTTGGTCTTGGGAGGTCGCTATCAGCAATTCGAGCAATATGCCGCCCAAGGTTTGGGAGCAAACCGAAAAACCATTCTGGATAGGGACGATCAGGTAGTTATCCCGTTTGTTGGTCTGGTTTTTCAAGCAACCGACGCCCTGTCGCTCTACGGAAACTACAGCCGCTCCTTTGTTCCCAACACCACCGTGGACGATCTCAATCAGACATTTGATCCGGAAAAAGGACGCAGCTATGAACTGGGTGCCAAATACACTCTGGCGCCGGGCCTGAATCTGAACGCGGCCGTGTTCGATATCGAAAAAGACAATGTAGTGAGCACTCGCATGGTCAACGGAAAGTCGATAGGCAGTGCAGGCAAAGTGAGTGCTCGCGGGCTGGAACTGGACGTAACCGGGCGGCTGTCCGAGCGTTGGAACATCATCGGCACCTATGCCTATACCCGCACGCGCATTCTGGAAAATAACAGCAATCCCACCTGGGAAGGCAACCGCCTCAATCAGGCACCTAAACATACGGCCAGCCTGTACCTCACCCATCATTTGCAGGTGCCGTCCAACCTGGGTGACTGGCATACCGGTGCAGGTGCGCGCTATGTAGGGGAACGTGCAGGTGACGACGAGAATAGCTTTTATATGAGCAGCTATACCGTCGCTGACGCCTTCCTGCGCTGGGACTTGCCTGTGCATGGCTATAAAGCCAAGCTGCAACTCAACGTCGACAATCTGTTTGACAAGCATTACTACCCCTCCAGCACCGGTAGCGCATTGCAGGTCAATGTGGGCGAGCCTCGTACGGCGCGCCTGAGTGCCAGCGTGACCTTCTGAGGGCATCAGATTATCCGTCTGGGCACCCTGCCCAGACGGCCCATCCCACCTAGGCGGCTCTCTGTTCTTATGCTCAACTGTCGGCACAAGAACACAACGGAGCGCCGCCATGCACATCGTCATCCCGGATGACTATCAACACGTTGTCGAAACCCTGGACTGCTTTACCCTGCTCGAACGTGCCGGGCATACCGTCACGGTCTATCATGATGCCGAGCGTGACCCAGCCGTTCTGATCGAGCGCTTTCGAGAAGCCGATGCGCTGGTGCTGACCCGTGAGCGAACACATGTCGACGAGGCGCTGCTGTCCCATCTACCCCGCCTCAAGCTGATCAGCCAGACCGGCAAGGCGACCGGTCATCTGGATGTCGCAGCCTGTACTCATCGCGGAATTGCGGTGGTGGAAGGCACCGGCTCGCCCATCGCCGCTGCCGAACTGACCTGGGCGCTGATTCTCATGGCGCGGCGCAAGCTCAAACCAGCCATTGATGCCTTTTATGCCGGTGGCTGGCAGGTCAATCTGGGCGAACGCGTGAACGGCCAAATTTTGGGTATCTGGGGCTACGGCAAGATTGGCAAGCTGCTCGCCCGATATGGTCAGGCCTTTGGCATGCCTGTTCTGGTGTGGGGCAGCGAGACCTCGAGGCAGGCTGCACTGGCGGACGGTCATCGCGCCGCCGACAGCCAGGAAACCTTCTTTGCCGAGTCGGATGTACTGAGCCTGAACCTGCGATTTTCAGACAAGACCCGTCATATCGTCCGTCGTGAGGACTTAGCGTTGATGAAGAAGTCAGCCCTTTTGGTGAATGCTGCCCGTGCAGGTCTGATCGAGCCGGGCGCACTGCTTGAAGCTGTCGAGGCAGGTCGCCCAGGTTATGCCGCGGTAGACGTGTATGAAGAGGAGCCCGTACCGGCCGGCCATCCCCTCCTTTCCCACCCCAACATCCTGTGCACCCCTCACCTGGGCTACGTGGAAAAGCACAGCTACGAACTCTACTTTGGCGAAGCGTTTGCCAATCTGATCGCCTTTTTTGCGGGCGAGCCGGAGAATGTCGCGAACCTGGACGTGCTGGGTCGCTAGCATCCAGCCGATGGCGGGCTTATGATGCCCGCCATGCTTAACGATCCTTTTCAACGTCTCGGCCTCGACCGTGAGGTCCTAACCGTCAGCCAGCTCAACGGCCGCGCCCGTGTTCTGCTGGAAGACGTCTTTTCTCAGGTCTGGGTAGAAGGCGAGATCTCCAACCTTGCCCGCCCCGCCTCCGGCCATATCTACTTTACCTTGAAGGATAAGGAGGCCCAGGTACGGTGCGCCCTCTTCCGGCAGAACGCCGTGCGTGTCAGGAACCTGCTCAAGGATGGCATGGCGGTGAAGGTTCGCGGCAAGGTCTCCCTGTTCGAAGGCCGTGGTGATTATCAGCTGATTCTGGAAACCCTGGAGCCAGCAGGTGACGGGCTCTTGCGACAGGCATTCGAAGCCCTGAAGCAGAAACTGCTGGACGAAGGCTTGTTCGCGCAAGAGCGAAAGAAACCGCTGCCGGGCCATCCGTGCCGTATCGGAATCGTGACCTCACCGACTGGAGCGGTCATCCGCGATATCGTCAGCGTTTTCAAGCGCCGTGCGCCACAGGTCGAGCTGGTCCTGATACCTACGGCAGTACAAGGGCGTGAGGCCACCGGACAGATCGTTCGTGCGTTGCAAACGGCAGACGTGCAGGGTTTCGACGCGATCATTCTGGCCCGGGGCGGCGGCTCCCTTGAGGATCTATGGTGCTTTAACGAAGAGCAGGTTGCCCGCGCTGTTGCAGCCGTTCAAACGCCTATCGTGAGTGCGGTCGGGCATGAGACGGATGTGTCGATTGCCGACTTCGTGGCCGACGTACGCGCCCCTACCCCCTCAGCTGCAGCCGAACTATTGGCCCCTCACAGCGGGGACCTTAAAAACCGCCTGGACGCGCTGTATCGGCGCCTGGTTGTCCGCATGGGTGAGCGGCTTAGCCGTGAGCAGTTGCGCTTGGAAAACATGACGCGTCGGCTCAAGCATCCGGGCGAGCGGCTGCGCCAGCAAGCACAGCGTATCGATGATCTGGACATGCGCCTGCGCCGCGCCTTTGTCATCGACATGAACCGACGGCGGGACCGCCTTGCCCATGTCGAGACGCGACTGGCCGGCCAGCATCCGGGCCGTCAACTTGCTTTGCTACGTCAGCGTCTGGATCAACTGGCCCAGCAGCTTCCGCGCTGCATGGAACGTCAGCTCAAGGAGCGTCGTCAGCGCTTGGCCGCCCAGGTTCAAACGCTACATATCGTCAGCCCGCTTGCCACTCTGGGTCGTGGTTACAGCATTCTGCTCGACGAACGCGGCCACGCCATCCGATCCGCCGATCAAACGCGTAATGGCCAGCGCCTCAAAGCCCGCCTGGCTGAAGGCGAGCTGGATGTTCGGGTGGAAGACAATCATCGGGAACCAACGACGCTCTCCCTACTGGACTGACCATTAGCAGGCGCGACTGAAAAACGTTTCTACCTGAACACGTGCGCTCAGCTCGTCGACATAGCGGCGCACCGAGTCAGGCCACTCTAGCCCAGCCGTGACGCTCAGGCCTCGCAGAATTGGAAACAGGTTGAAGTCATCCAGCAGGAGCTGCGGACGTACCGGGTCAAGGCCGTACATCTCAACTAATAGCGTCAAGCGGTGGTTGATGTCTTCAATGGCCTGCTGGCTGTTTGACAGGGCCGCATTGAAATCTCCGATGATCTGGCTTTTCTTCTCGACAAACAGTGCGTGCGCCTCACGCGAGCCCATCTCCTTGAGGCCGATCTGTGCCCAGCGCGGATAGCCCAGCTGCTGAAACGACGGCAGGGCAGATTCAATCCAGGCGGTTACAGCTTGTGAATGGGCCTGTTCGATCATTGGTCTGTCATCGAGATGATCAAGATAGTGAACAATCGCCAGACTTTCCGTCATGGCGGTCCCGTCGTCCTTTACTAGGATCGGGACAGTCTTCTTGCCTACCAAACGCTCAGGGGTAGCTGCATCGTCATACAACAGCACCTGAAGCGTTGCATCGAGTTGCTTGAGGCCTAGCGCCATACGCGCCTTGGTACTGAAGGGACAGTGTTCGTAGTAGTAGAGCTTCATAAGGCTTCTCCTTGAGGTCCTCATGCAGTGACCGGTGTGAACTCGCCCGGGTTCAGCCACGAGCGATTTGCCAGAAGCCAAGACATGAACGAGGATGACTGGATCACATCGCCTTGATTGTTTTCCTATGCCTCGCTTTCTTCTGCTACTGATTACCCTGTGTTTTACCTTTTGCGCCCATGCTGAAGGCTTCATCACCCGCCTGCTGGATAAACCTGTTCCAGGGGGTGTAGCGGTTGTTCCATTGGGCAACGGCCCGACGGCTCCCAAAGCGACCTATCAAGGGAAGCCGGTCATGGTGGTCCATGAAGAGGGCCAGCGCTGGATCGCTATCGTCGGTATTCCACTCACGATCAAACCCGGTCAGCAGACGTTGACGGTCAATGGTAGCCGCACGGAAACCTTTGCCGTGCGCAGTCGCCACTATAAGGAGCAGCACATCACGCTGAAAAATGATCGGCAGGTAAACCCCAATCCGTCGGATCTCAAGCGAATCGAGCGTGAGCTGGCTGAGCAGACTAAGGCCTATCAGATCTTTTCCCCCGGTACTCCCAGTAACCTGCTGCTGGACCGCCCCGTCGATGGACGCCTTTCCAGCCCGTTCGGCTTGCGGCGCTTTTTCAATGGCCAGGAGCGCAACCCACATTCAGGCCTCGATTTTGCCGTTCCAGCCGGTACACCGATCAAGGCGCCAGCCGCAGGCAAGGTCATTCTGATTGGCGATTATTTCTTTAATGGCCGTACGGTATTCGTCGACCACGGACAGGGCTTTATCAGCATGTTCTGCCATATGTCCAAAGTGAACGTAAAGCTGGGGCAGGAAGTACCCAGAGGTGGCGTGGTGGGCTTCGTGGGGTCGACGGGTAGAGCCACCGGGCCGCATATGCACTGGAATGTCAGCCTGAACGATGCACGGGTCGATCCCGCCATCTTCATCAACGCCTATACACCCTGACGGGGTCAATGAAAGCCCGTAAGCCCGCAAGGCTTACGGGTATAACAATCCTACCGCTTGCAAAGCGCCTCGCAGGGCACCCCGTCGTGATTTCCATCAATCTGAGTGTTGCCACATTGCTGCAGTTGAAATTTCGCCTCGGCGCAGCTGGACATGGCATTACAGCGTTTGAGCGTCGAGCAGTTGAACTCGCCGCCTTCCTCGCTTGCCGACTTGACCGGCGGCGTGTAGGTGGCTGATCCCTGCCGCTTATCCTGACGCTTATCACGGTCGGCCTTGCGCCACTCCCACGGTGGCATGCGTTCCGACTCCGGTAGCGCCCAAAGACCGCGCTTGGCCGCCTTGGCTTCGGCCTCAAGATCCAGCAGCGACTTGTCTTTCAAATACTGCCGGTACACCCAAGCCGAGCCGGACTTGACCTGCTCGGCATTCACATCTGTCCTGTCCTGGTAAACGCGCGCCACCTTGCGGCCGTAGCGGTCGGTATCCTGTACCTCAAGCCGCACATCCTTGCCAAAAACCATGCTGGAGAGGGACTGCTGCGCACGAGTCCCATAGGGCTGCTTGGACTCAGGCGTATCGATCTCGGCCAATCGAACCTTGAGCTGCTTTTTCTGTGGCATCAGGCAGGTTAGCGTATCGCCATCGTGCACACCTACCACACGGCAGTTGATGGTCTCGCCCTGGGCCAGCAACGGAAAAAGGAAAAAAGCGGCAAACGGAATCAGACGCCTCACGCGAAAACTCCTTGGGAGAAAATGGGTAGAGTTGCTGTTTAAAGTACCACTCCTGCGGTGCAGCGATCAGCGGTCCAGGGGAATCAGCTTGTACAGTTCACCTATGGTGCACCGCTCCGCATCGCCGGCTGGCGCATTGGAAATGATCAGATCTCCAGGCCGCAAACCGGCCGCTCTTGAGCTGTAGCCGATACGGTTACCTGCCTGCAGGTTGCCGCAAGGCTGCGCAAACTCAACCAGATAGGCCCGTCCCAGGCCAGTTCCCAGCGCAATGTGGCTGCGATCCAGATAACTCCATCCAGACAAGTCGAACCCAAGGATTGTACGGATTGGCTCGCCTTGGCTATAGCCCAGTCGCCTGAGTTTGCCGTCCAGCGTGGTCGGCGGTCCGAACGGTGTCGCACAGGCAGCCAGCAGTGAAATCAGCCCCAGCAGTCCCAGCGTTCTAAACACGCGCATTCAAGAATCCTTAACCTGTTGTCTCTATCATGGCGCTTTGAGTGCATGCGCCTTTGCCATGGCAGCACCCTATCGAATGTACTGTCTCAGAGGGTTAGGAAAGCGTGGCGCCTTATAGTTTCAATCCAGGCCTAATCGCGTCCGTTCAATGTTTCACTGACTTCGATCAGGCGTGAAAGACCTGCCTTCAGAGCCGCCACCGTGTCGGCGTCCAGAGGAAGCGTTTGTTTCATCGTACCGGGAATGCCACGTGCGGCCTCCTGCAGGGCTCGCCCATCCTGGGTCAGCGTTACCGCCACACAACGCTCGTCCTCAACCAGGCGAGACCGTTGGACCAGACCGGCGACTTCGAGGCGCTTGACCAGCGGGGTAAGGGTTCCGGTATCCAGATGCAGGCGCCTGCCGATCTCAGTGACCTTGAGCCCGTCCCGCTCCCAGAGCACAAGCATGACCAGGTATTGCGGATACGTAAGGCCCAGCGGCTCAAGCAGTGGCCGATAGGCGCGAACGGTGGCATTTGCCGCTGCGTAGAGCGGAAAACATAACTGCTCGTCGAGTGAAAGCTCGCACACGGAGCGATTTGGCGTCTCTTTTATCGAATCAGACATGACGACCTCGTCGAGACCAAAGCGAACATCCTGCGACGCCGAGCCTCTTGCTTGTTTACATTTCACGCAATTATATTGAACACAATATATCGGTAAGCCTCTAACTGCCAGATGCTACCTACTCTTGGAGAACATGCCCAATGGCTGATCTGTTTAGCGAACTGAAAATCAAAGACGTCACCCTGCGTAACCGTATTGCCGTCTCCCCCATGTGCCAGTACATGGCAAAAGACGGCATGCCCAACGAGTGGCACTTCCAGAATTATGCCTCGCGTGCGGCAGGCGGTGCAGGTCTTATTGTTGTAGAGGCAAGCGCCGTCTCCCCTGAAGGCCGTATTACCCCTGCTGACCTGGGGATCTGGAACGATGAACAGGCCGAAGCCTACAAGCCTATCGTCAACTTCATCAAATCCACCGGTGCCGTAGCCGGTATCCAGATTGCTCACGCCGGCCGCAAAGCCAGCGCCAACCGTCCCTGGGAAGGCGATGATCACCTGCCGGAAGACCATCCGCTGGCCTGGGAAACCATTGGCCCCTCCGATAATGCCTTTGGTGCCCACCTGCCCCGTGCCCCCAAGCAGATGACGGTTGAGGACATCCATCGCGTTACAGCTGATTTCGTAGCTGCTGCCAAGCGCGCTCTTGCGGCGGGCTTTGAACTGCTTGAGCTACACTTCGCCCATGGTTACCTGGCGCAAAGCTTCTTCTCGCCGCTGGCCAACAAGCGTACTGATGAATACGGTGGCGACTTCGAAGGCCGTGCACGCTTCCTGCTGGAAACCTTCCATGCCGTACGCGAGGTATGGCCCCAGAACCTGCCGCTGATCGTACGCCTAGGCGTGACCGACTTCGTTGAAGGCGATCAGGGTATGGAAGAGTCCATCGAACTGGTTCGCCGCTTCAAGGAAGGCGGTATGGACCTGATCGACGTCAGCATGGGCTTCAACACGCCTGATGTGTCCAATGTTCCATGGGGCAAGCCAGGCTTCATGGGCGACAAGGCAAAGCAGATCACCGATGCGGTCGATGTGTTGACCTCCATCAGCTGGTCCATTCGCGAGCCCAAGGACGCCAATGAACTCATCGAAAGCGGCCAGACCGACCTGATCATGCTGGGCAAGGCTGTACTGGGTGATCCCTTCTGGCCTTACCATGCGGCTATCGAATTGAGTCGCGAGAATCCTCAGGACCTGCTGCCACCGCCCTATGCGGCCTGGCTGAAGCGTCGCTGAGTTTTCGCTGTCCAAAAAGGCGCCCGTTACACGGCGCCTTTTTTATTTGGTTCCGCTTATTGCTTGGCGAGACGCACAGTACGCTAGGCTATGTATCTACTCAGCCTATGGAGCGCCCATGATCACGGTTCATCACCTCAACAACTCCCGCTCGCAACGTGTCCTCTGGCTGCTTGAGGAGTTGGGGCTCGAGTATCAGATCAAACGTTATGAGCGTGATCCGCAGACATTGCTGGCGCCAAAGGAGCTGCGTGATGTTCACCCATTGGGCAAGTCGCCGGTTATTACCGATGACTCGATGACCTTGGCGGAGTCAGGCGCCATCATCGATTATCTGGCCCACCGCTACGGGCAATCACTCGTTCCCCCCGCCGACGCCCCCGAGCGTGCACGCTATACCTACTGGCTGCACTATGCCGAAGGCTCAGCCATGCCACCCCTGCTTCTCAAGCTGGTGTTCGACCGTGTCCGCACCGGTCCGATGCCTTTTTTCGCCCGCCCTATCGCGCGCGCTATCAGTGACCAGGTCACCCGAGTCTTCATTCAGCCGCAGCTGAACCTGCACTTCGATTATCTGGAAAGTGAGTTGAGCAAGTACGAGTGGTTTGCAGGTGACGCCTTTACAGCAGCCGATATACAGATGAGTTTCCCGCTGGAAGCGGCTGCCTGTCGCGCAGGCTTGACGCAGGGCCGCCCCAAGCTCAAGGCCTTTCTGGAGCGTATTCATGCGCGACCGGCGTATCAACGCGCCCTGGAGAAAGGTGGCCCCTATGACTATGCCGCCCAGGGTTAATGCTGGCGCATGGGCATCTTGTCGATGGTGGCAAAGATCGCAGCAGGATCGATCTGGCCTTGTTGTACGATTTTCTTCCCGCCGTCCTTGCCCACCAGGATGACCGTTGCCCCGCCGCTCGGCTGCTCATCAAGCGCACTGACCAACGCCTGGGTCTGATGTTCGCTCAGCGGCTCACCATTACGCTGGCCACGATCACCGACTACGGTATAAAGCACCATATCCCGCTCGATAAAAGCCTCACGGTTGCGTGGCTCTTCAAGGGAGGTGGTCAACTGTTTGAGCACCGGATCATCCGCCGAAGCCGCCAGGACAACAAGGGGACGCGTCTTCCAACGCTCCTGGGTCAAAGGATTATCCGCGTCAGCGGCCATCACGCCTCCCGCAATCGCCATGAGCCCGCTCAAGGCACCGGCTTTCAGCATGCGTAAAATAGACATCGTTATGACTCCCAGCAAGAAAAGGGTCTTTGCATAACGACCACATACGCATCGAAAATTCAGTGGCTACACACCTGTAGCATTACAAAGCGTGTAGCCCTTGGCTTATCGCTCGATAGCCAGCGCGACACCCTGGCCACCACCAATACACAAGGTCGCCAGCCCCTTGTGCGCGTCACGCCGGATCATCTCGTACAGGAGATTGATCACGACCCGTCCGCCCGACGCGCCAATCGGATGACCCAGCGCGATAGCCCCTCCATTCACATTGACCTTGTCCCAGTCCCATCCCAGCTCCTGCCCTACCGACAATGCCTGGGCAGCAAAGGCTTCGTTGGCTTCGATCAGGTCCAGCTCGCCCAGATCCCATCCTGCCTTGTCCAGACAACGGCGCGTCGCTGACACGGGTCCGATTCCCATGATGGAAGGATCAACCCCTGCATTGGCATAGGCCTTGATGCGGGCCAGCACCGGCAGGCCCAGCGCGTCGGCCTTTTCCGCACTCATGAGAATGAGCGCAGCGGCCCCATCATTGATGCTGGAAGCATTACCGGCCGTGACCGTACCGTCGGGCTTGAATGCTGGCTTGAGCTTGGCCAAGGCTTCGGCTGTCGTGCCTGCACGCGGCTGCTCATCGGTATCGAACACCACCGGATCACCCTTGCGCTGAGGGATCACGATAGGGGTAATCTGGTCCTTGAAGCGGCCCGCCTCGATAGCCGCGAGAGCCTTCTGCTGGGAGGCCGCGGCGTACTCGTCCTGCGCCTGGCGGCTGATGCCATATTTCTCGACCAGATTCTCGGCAGTAATCCCCATGTGGTAATCGTTAAACGCGTCCCACAAACCGTCCTGAATCATCGAATCGACCAGCTCGGCATTTCCCATTCGTAGACCGGTACGCGCCTTGGGCAGAACGTAAGGCGCAAGGCTCATGCTTTCCATGCCACCGGCCACGATGATGTCGGCATCACCACAGCGAATGGCCTGGGTGGCCAGATGCAGCGCCTTGAGGCCCGAGCCGCACACCTTGTTAAGCGCCATCGCTGGCACCGTAGGCGGCAATCCCGCCTTGATGGAGGCCTGACGCGCCGTGTTCTGTCCAAGACCTGCCGTCAATACGTGGCCCATGATGACTTCATCGACCTGTTCCGGTGCGATACCGGTTTTTTCGATCACGGCCCTGATGACTGCAGCCCCCAGCTCCACGGCCGACACATTGGCCAGCGCACCTTGAAAGCTGCCAATGGCCGTCCGCGTAGCGGCCACGATAGCAACGTCTCGCATTACTGTTCTCCTGAAATAAGATGGCCATGCGCCCGGCATCAGCACAAGGCGGTTCGCCTGCAGCATTCGTCTGGATCCCGTCGCGTACGTCCTGCGCTGATCAACAGGCGCACCATGCCTATGCCATTACTGAACAGCCGGTGGCTTCCTGCAACGCTTCGAAGGTGACGCCTTCAGCCAGCTCGACCAGCTTCAATCCTTCTGGGGTCACATCCAGCACCCCCAGGTCGGTAATGATCCGGTTGACCACCCCTACTCCGGTCAGTGGCAGGTCACAGACCGGCAGGATCTTGTGAGCGCCTTTGGCGGTGTGCTCCATCAGCACTACCACGCGTTTTACACCGGCAACAAGGTCCATTGCCCCGCCCATGCCCTTTACCATCTTGCCGGGAATCATCCAGTTGGCGAGGTCTCCCTTTTCCGACACCTGCATAGCGCCCAGAATGGCGAGGTTGATATGACCGCCCCGGATCATGGCAAAACTCAAGGCACTGTCGAAGTAACTGCTGCCCGGCAGGGCAGTAACAGTTTGCTTGCCGGCGTTGATCAGGTCCGGGTCAATGGTCTCTTCTGTCGGAAACGGGCCGATACCCAGGAGTCCGTTTTCAGACTGCAGCCACACATCTATTCCTTCAGGGATATAGTTGGCGACCAGAGTGGGCAGGCCAATGCCCAGGTTGACATAGAAGCCGTCCTGCAATTCCTTGGCGGCGCGCTGCGCCATTTGTTCACGAGTCCAGGCCATGTTAGTTGCCCTCCGACAGGGTGCGTTTCTCGATGCGCTTCTCGGGGTTGGCATTCACAACGATGCGCTGCACAAAGATACCCGGCAGATGGACCTCATCAGGGTCTAGCTCACCCGTTTCCACCAGCTGTTCCACCTCGGCAATACATAGCTTGCCCGCCATTGCTGCCAGAGGGTTGAAGTTACGTGCAGTCTTGTTGAAGACCAGATTGCCTGCCTTGTCAGCCTTGATCGCTTTGACCAGTGCCACATCCGCCACCAGCGACCGCTCCATCACATACTGCTCACCATCGAACTCACGGGTTTCCTTGCCTTCGGCCACCAGCGTGCCATAGCCGGTACGCGTAAAGAACGCCGGGATGCCTGAACCACCGGCACGCAATTTTTCCGCAAGCGTGCCTTGGGGGGTGAATTCCAATTCCAGCTCACCGGAAAGGTACTGCCGCTCGAACTCCTTGTTCTCGCCTACGTAGGAGGAAATCATTTTCTTGATTTGCCGGGACTCGAGCAGTACGCCCAGGCCAAACCCGTCTACTCCGGCGTTATTACTGATCACGGTCAGCTCGCGCTTGCCGGTCTCGCGCAATGCCAGGATCAGCGCTTCGGGGATCCCGCACAGACCGAAACCGCCGACCGCCAGCGTCATGCCGTCTTCCACGACCCCTTCCAAGGCATGGGCGGCATTGGGATAAAGCTTGTTCATGGTTTACCTCGTGTCGTTATTGTTGTTAACGGGCCAACCAGCCCCCATCGACATTCCACGCGGCGCCCCGTACCTGGGCGGCCGCATCGCTGCAAAGAAACAGTGTCAGCTCGCCCAGTTGGGCAGGCGTGACGAATTCAAGTGACGGCTGCTTCTCCTCCAGAAGCTCCCGCCGTGCGCGCTCTGCATCGCCATCTGTAGCGGCGCGTGCATCGATCTGCTGCTGCACCAGAGGTGTCAGCACCCAGCCCGGGCAGAGCGCATTACAGGTCACATTACAATCGGCCGTTTCCAGTGCAACCACCTTGGTCAGTCCGACCACGCCATGCTTGGCAGCCACATAAGCGGATTTCTGTGCCGACCCTACCAATCCATGCACGGACGCGATGTTCACAATCCTTCCCCAGCCGCGCTGCCTCATACCCGGCAATGCCAGACGAGTCGCGTGAAATACCGAGGACAGATTGATTGCAATGATCGCGTCCCACTTCTCGATCGGAAACGTCTCGACCGATGCCACATGCTGGATGCCAGCATTGTTGACCAGAATATCCACACCACTGAACTCATGTTCAGCATAGGCGAAAAGATCAGAAATCTGCTCAGGCCGGGACAAGTCCGCCCCGTGATAGCCCACCCGCCCACCCAAACGGCTTAGGTCGGCTTTAGCCTTCTCGCTGTCACCAAAGCCATTGAGGATCACATCGGCACCCGCTTCGGCCAGTCGCGTGGCGATACCCAGACCGATTCCACTGGTCGAACCGGTTACCAGGGCGGTTTTGCCTTTCAAGTCCATAACGTTCTCCTCTACACGATGCCAGTGGCATAGAACACGCCGATGACCACGAACACTGCCAACGTCTTGATCAGCGTGATACCAAATACGTCTTTGTAAGCTTCCCGGTGCGTCAGTCCAGTTACTGCCAGCAAGGTGATGACGGCGCCATTGTGCGGCAGGGTATCCATGCCACCGCTAGCCATGGCCGCCACCCGGTGCAGCACCTCAAGGGGGATCTGTGCGGCATTGGCTGCGGCGATAAAGCTGTCCGACATGGCCGCCAGCGCAATACTCATGCCGCCTGAAGCCGAGCCAGTGATACCGGCCAGAAGCGTTACGGTAATGGCTTCGTTGATGAGTGGGTTGGGAATGGTCTTGAGCGCGTCTGCCAAGACCAGAAAACCCGGCAGCGAAGCGATTACTGCACCAAACCCATATTCAGACGCAGTATTCATGGCGGCCAGCAAAGCCCCGCCTACTGCGGTTTTAGTGCCCTCGGCCAAGCGGGTACGGATGGTTTTAAACGCAGCCACAAGCACCAGCAAAATGCCGATTAACAAGGCAGCCTCGACGGCCCAGATTGCCGTTAGCTTACTGACTTCGCTGGTAACAGGCGTTGCCAGCCCCGGTAGCGTTAGCGTGTGCGTCTTGCCGTACCACTGAGGAATCCAGTGGGTAAATAGCAGATTCATGACGCCGACCAGGATAAGTGGCGACAGCGCCAGAAGCGGGTTCGGCAAGTTGATGTTGTCCGGTGTTTCCGGCTCGTTGCGCAACTCGGTGCCGTACCCTTCTCCACGCGCCATCGCTTTACGACGCTGCCGCCCCAGATAGGTCAACCCGACCGCGATGACAAACAACGAGCCGATCAACCCCAGCCACGGGGCGGCCCAGGCCGTCGTGTTGAAGAATGTCGTAGGAATGATGTTCTGTATTTGAGGCGTACCCGGCAAGGCATCCATGGTGAATGAAAACGCACCCAGTGCAATGGTGGCTGGAATCAAACGTTTGGGAATGTTGCTCTGACGAAAC
The DNA here is from genome assembly GCF_019400845.1 of Pseudomonas sp. MAG002Y. Lineage (NCBI taxonomy): Bacteria > Pseudomonadati > Pseudomonadota > Gammaproteobacteria > Pseudomonadales > Pseudomonadaceae > Pseudomonas > Pseudomonas sp. MAG002Y. The sequence goes on from NZ_WOEJ01000001.1 coordinate 114,879, forward strand.
ATCTCGGCTGCGAATGGGTACACCGCAAACACGACAACGAACAGCGAGACGCCACCATAGGTCAGCAAGGCGCAAACCAGCACGATGACCAGCATGGCCTGCCGTGTGCCCAGCAGACGAATCGCAGCAGCCACAATGGAACGGGAAAAACCGGAAAGCTCGATCAGCTTGCCGAAGACTGCACCCAGCAGAAAGACAGGAAAGTACAGCTTGATGAAGCCGACCATCTTGTCCATGAACACACCGGTAAATGCCGGAGCCACAGCGGAAGGATCGGTCAGCAGCACCGCCGCAAGGGCTGCAATCGGTGCAAACAGGATAACGCTATAACCACGGTACGCCGCCAGCATCAGCAGACCCAGCGCCGCCAGAGCAATCAATACGCTCATGTTTTCTCCTCGCTGGCCGGTCAGCACCGAACGCAGCGGCTAGTTATTGTTGTAGCTGTGGAGACAGCAAGGCTTTGTTAGCGAGATCCATGCCAGACACTAACACCTTGAATTACTTAACTAATTGCTCCTTCAATTCATTGATTTCTCCAATTGGAGACAACTTCGCATCGATTTTGTCTCCAACTTGAGAATAGTCTCTATTTCAAGACAAGAGCCCTAGGGCAGCCATTTTCTTATAAAGGGTGGAGCGTCCGAGGCCCAAGCGTTTGGCAGCCTCCTCGACCCTGCCTGAGCACGATGACAAGGCCTGGGTAATGAGCTCATGCTCGAATTGGCGCTTCGCCTCTTCATACGTCATGTTGTTACTAGGCGTACTGGTAGTGCTAATGGACACCAGCTCAATCGCTTTGGGTGGCAAGGGTTTTCCTAATGCCGAGCCAATGCTGAGCGCGCCAATAACGGCCTCATCACTCAACAGCGATGCGCGCTCTAGAACATTGCGCAGCTCACGTACGTTGCCAGGCCAATCGTAGCAGGCGAGCAAAGCCAGTGCTTCCTCATCCAGCTCCCGAGGCGCATGTCCTTCCGCCAGCAAACTGTCCAGGATGGCTTCGCATAACGCCGGCAGGTCTTCTCGCCGTTCACGCAGCGGCGGAACCACAATGGGCAGTACGTTCAAGCGGTAGTACAGATCCGCCCGAAATAAGCCTTCAGCTACCAGCGCATCCAGATTGCGTGAGGTTGCCGCAATCAGCCGAACGTCGCAGCGCAGCACCTCGTTGGACCCCAGCGGCTCGAATTCCTTTTCCTGAAGTACCCTCAAAAGTTTTGCCTGTAAGCTCAGGGGCATGTCGCCGATTTCGTCCAGAAATAGCGTTCCGCCCTGCGCAATCTGCAGTTTTCCTGCCCGCGCCTTGCGGTCCGCGCCTGTAAAGGCACCAGGCGCCGTGCCGAAGAACTCAGCTTCCAACAGATTTTCAGGGATGGCAGCCGCATTCACACTGACAAACGACTTATTGGCCCGAGGGGATGCCGCATGAATGGCATGCGCCAACAACTCTTTTCCTGTGCCGGTCTCGCCCAACAGCAAGACAGAGGTCTCTACCGTAGCTGCACGTCTCGCACGTCGCTTGACCTCCTGACTGGCCGGGCCGCTGCCTACGAAGTGGGCAAAACTGTATTTGGCCTGCCGGGCGTTCTGCAGCGACCGCCGCGTCGAAGCCAATTCCTCCTGAATCCGTAAGAACCGCGTCACCAAGGGGGCCAACGTCCGTAACTCATCGAACAAGGCAAAGCCAATGGCACCGATTACCTGACCGGTATCGTCATGAATGGGCAAACGCATCACCACCATTGGTCCTTTGGGTGTATCAAGCAGATCCAGCAGGATGGGCTGGCCCGTGTTGACCACCTCCCGCAACAAGCTTCCCGGAATCACCTGCTCACACACCTGCCCGATCGCCGACTTTGCGCTGGGCAAGCCAAAGCGCCGGGCATAACGCTCATTCATCCAGACGATACGGAGGTCACGGTCCACAATCACGGTGCCTTCGCTGCTCTGCTCGATGCTTTCAAATAGCGAGCGAATCGCCCGCAGACTAATCTGCTGATAGTCGCTCAGGTCATTGGCGGTCGCCATATCGACACCTGTATAGCGATTCATGGCCGCAAGGCATGCTGTAGCTGATGGGCACGCCGCTCGGCTATCCGCGCCTTGCGCTCCTCGCTCCACTCATAAAACCCATTGCCGCTGCGTAGGCCTGTTCTTCCCTGCCCGACGCGTTCACGCAAAACCTCCAGCACCTCCTCATCCTTGGCCAAGGTCGGCATCAGGTGGCTGGCGATATCCAGAAAGGTATCGAGGCCACCCATGTCTGCCGCTTCCAGTGGTCCCACCATGCCATAGCGCCTACCCAGAGAAGCTCGCATGACCCGGTCCACATCTTCAGGCGACGCCGCACCGCTTTGTACGATATGCAGGGCCTCACGTAGCACGGCAAACTGCAGGCGGTTGCCAATAAAGCCCGGAATCGCCCGCATGAGCAAAACAACTTCCAGGTCCATGACTTGCAATACATCCCGCACCCTCTCCAAACAGGCTGGGTTGGTCTTTTCTCCCGGCACCAGTTCGACCAGTGGAATCAGATGAGGCGGGTTCCAGAAATGAGCAATGAGCAACCGTTCGGGATATGCCATTCCCTGAGCCAGTTGATCGGGAGGAAAGCCGCTTGTGTTACTGGCAATGATGGCCTCTGGCGAAATGACTGACTCAAGCTCCGCATACAACGCATGCTTGAGCGCCAGCCGCTCAGGTACAGCCTCGATCAGTAGCGTGGCATCAGCCAAATCGGCCAGCGCATCGGTTGTCGTGATCCTGCTCAGCACTGCATGGGTCTGACTGGATTCAAACAGCGCAGCCGCTGATAGCTCTTCCAGAACACTTTTGGCAATGGCGGGCACATCGCTCAAACGCTCGGCGGAAACGTCTCGCAGCAGAACCGAATGTCCGTGACGAGCAAAATGAGTGGCAATCCCGACACCCATGAGGCCGGCGCCAATAATTGCGATTCGAGGCGTTTGCATTGTTGTTGTCCTGAATAGCCTGTCGAAGGGCCAGTCTGCAATCGTCCCAAGGCAAAGGGCAAGCGCCGGAAACAACAACGCCCCATCGCCAGCATGGCAGACGGGGCGTTAGGGAAGAGTAGCGAGCGATCAAAGCAGTTCGAAGTCGTCCACATCCCGATACGCGGGGAACGCATCGCGGTAGCGCGACAGCGTGTCGGCAGACAGCGACACCGTAAACACTCCTGCGCTGTCCTTGGCGTCTAGGAGCGGCTCGCCCTGGTAGTCCAATACCTGGCTGTCGCCGCTATAGGCGATTCCTTTTCCGTCTTCGCCAATGCGATTCACGGCCGCGACATAACAGAGGTTTTCAATGGCCCGAGCGGGAAGCAGCCGATTCCAGTGGTTACGCCGTGCGGCTGGCCAGTTGGCGGTATAGAGCAACAGATCAGTCTTGACTGGATCACGGCTCCACACCGGAAACCGCAAGTCGTAACAGATCAAGGGACGAATGCGCCAGCCGTTAAGCTCGAACACCGCTTGCGCTTCACCTGCGGTGTAATGTTCGTGCTCTCCGGCCATGCGAAACAGGTGACGTTTGTCATAATGGGACATCGTGCCGTCAGGCCGCGCCCACAGGAGTCGATTACGGTACTGCCCTTGGGCATCACGAACGATCAGACTGCCCGTTACCACAGCATTGAGCGATGCCGCCTGCTCGCGCATCCACGCATGGGTACGTCCGCCTTCATCCTCAGCCAGCAGGGCTGATTCCATCGAAAAGCCGGTAGTGAACATCTCAGGCAGTACAATCAGATCCGCGCCTTTCGCCTGTTGCAGCAAGGCAGTGAACCGGTCGCGGTTGGCCGAAGCATCATGCCAGAACAGTTCAGTCTGGATGAGTGCCAGTTTCAAATCAGGTCTCAGGCTTAGATCGCGCACAGTTTTTCCGCTGCTAGCCGCAGCGTCTCCTCTCGTTTAGCGAAGCAGAAACGTACCAGACGCAAGTCCTTTGGAGCTTCCTGATAAAACACGGAGATCGGAATGGCAGCCACACCGTGCTCACGCGTCAACCACTCGGCCATTTCGACATCGCTTACGTCATCCCGAATAGCGGAATAGTCCGCCAGCTGGAAATAGGTCCCTGCTGCACGTGTAAACGCCAATTTAGACGAACCCAACAAATCACAGAACAGATCTCGTTTGGCCTGATAAAACGCTGGGAGTTCGGTTACATGCTCGGGATGCGCTTCCATGAAATCCGCCAGTGCCCATTGCAAAGGCGTCACCCCGCAAAAGCTTACATACTGGTGAATCTTGCGCAGTTCGCTTGAAAGCTCGCGCGGAGCAATCACATACCCGGTCTTCCAACCTGTCACATGATATGTTTTGCCAAAGGAGCTGATAACGAACGCACGGGCGTAGAGCTCATCATGGGTGAGTACACTGGCATGCTCTGCTCCGTCGAAAACCAAGTGCTCATATACCTCATCACTGATCAGGTAGATATCCCGATCGCGAATCAATGCAGCGAGACGGTCCAGCGCGTCGCGACCAACCAGCGAGCCGCTCGGGTTATGGGGCGTGTTCAGCACGATAGCCCGTGTGCGCGACGTCAGGGCTGCCTGCAAACGATCCCAGTCGATCCCAAAATCCGGCAGTGCCAAGGGTAGGTGGATGCAGCGCCCACCGGCCAGTTCAACCGAGGGTGCATAAGAATCGTAGCAGGGATCGAATACAATCACTTCGTCACCGCTGCGAACCACGGACTGAATGGCGCAAAAGATGGCCTGCGTCGCACCGGGCGTAATGGTGACTTCCTGTTCGGCATCAACCGTGCGCCCATAGAGCGTAGCCACTTTGCGGGCCACTTGCTCACGCAAGGCGGGCAATCCTGTCATGGGCGCATACTGGTTATGACCGGCCATGACGTGCCGACTTACCGCCTCGCGCAAGGCATCCGGGCCGTCGAAATCCGGGAAACCCTGAGACAGGTTGATTGCACCCGTTTCCATAGCCAGCTGGGACATGCGGGTAAAGATAGTCACACCGAGGGAAGGCAACTTGCTCTGGATCATCGAACGCTCCGACAACAAGGCGGTCGGCTTCGATGCCGTCGACGGCTCAGCGAAGCACTATGCACCGCTATCATGACTTAAGACTGGCCACTCGGAAGGTGCCCGAGCGGCCTGGTATTCGAACGGGCCAGGCAGCGCTGGCCTGTTACAACAGAGAAGCGACTAGCGACGCTTATCCTTGCGCTTCTTCTCCGCTTTCTTGTGATGGCTCATCAAGCGGCGCTTCTTGTTCACCTGCCGCTCGGTCAGCGTGTTCTTCTTGTCGGCGAAGGGGTTTTCACCTGACTTGAACTCAATGCGAATAGGCGTACCTATCAGCTTCAATACACGGCGATAGGTGTTTTCCAAGTAGCGGACATAGGCGCGCGGGACCGCATCCACTTGGTTACCATGGATAACCAACAGCGGGGGGTTGGCTCCGCCCATGTGCGCATAACGCAGCTTGATTCGACGACCATTGACCAGCGGCGGCTGGTGCTCCTGAACCGCATCCTCAAGGATCTTGGTCAGACGACTGGTAGGCCAGCGGGTAACGGCCGAAGCGAATGCCTGCTGCACCGACTTGTACAGATGTCCCACACCGGTGCCATGCAATGCGGAAATGAAATGAATATCTGCGAAATTGGCAAACATCAGGCGGCGTTCGAGTTCGGTCTTCACGTAATCGCGCTCACTGGACTCCATGCCGTCCCACTTGTTGAGCGCAATCACCAGGGCGCGACCGGTTTCCAGGACAAAGCCCAACAGGTTCAGATCATGCTCGACTACCCCTTCACGGGCGTCCATCACAAAGATAACGACGTTGGCGTCCTGAATGGCCTGAAGCGTCTTCACAACAGAAAACTTTTCTACCGCTTCGAAGATCTTGCCGCGGCGACGCACACCGGCGGTGTCGATCAGCGTGTATTTCTCTTCGTTGCGCTCGAAGGGAATGTAGATACTGTCGCGAGTGGTGCCAGCCTGGTCATATACGATGACCCGCTCTTCGCCAAGCATACGGTTGACCAGCGTGGACTTGCCCACGTTGGGACGGCCAATGATGGCGATCTTGATCCCGGCCTTTTCATCCGGTCCCGGAATACGCTTCTCGATGACACTCTCATCCGAAGCCTGATCGCCCTCTTCGTCTTCCGCATCAACAATGAACTCTTCTTCCTCATCCTTAGGGAAGGAGCCCAGCACCTGCTCAAGCATGCCGTTGATACCGCGGCCATGCGCAGCCGCAATGGTCAGCGCATCACCCAGACCCATTGGGCTGAATTCAGCCCGGGCAATGTCTGGATCAACCGCGTCAACCTTGTTGGCGATCAAAAAGCAGCGCTTGTTACGCGTACGCAGGTGCTCGGCGATCATCTGATCGCCGGCCGTCATCCCGGCACGGGAATCCACCATGAACAGAACGGCGTCGGCTTCTTCAATGGCCTGAAGCGACTGCTCGGCCATTTTCATATCGATGCCTTCTTCGTCGCCGGAGATACCTCCGGTGTCGACAACGATGTACGTCCGCCCCTGCCAACGCGCCTCGCCATACTTGCGGTCGCGGGTCAGGCCCGCGATATCGGCCACAATGGCATCACGGGTTTTGGTAAGTCGATTAAACAAGGTGGACTTGCCTACATTAGGGCGTCCTACCAGAGCAATAACGGGAACCATACGGCTCTCCACAGGAATACAGAAAACACAAAGGCCGCTACCGTGAGGGCGATAGCGGCCATACACATACAGGACAGCTTAGCGAATGGTGTAGGCAGCCAGCTTACCGCCGTTGCCGTACACATACATCCAGTCGCCATCCACTAACGGGCGAACCCGAACGCCGCCGTTACCCAGCTTCTGACGACCGGCCATATGACCATCCGTCTGGCTTAGCAGGTGAATATAGCCTTCATAATCACCTACAGCGACGTAGTTCGACAGCACAGCCGGGGCGGACAACATACGACGCGCCAGGGAATCATTGCTCCACAGCGCTGAAGCCGAATTTTGATCTACTGCTTCAACGGTGCCATTTTCCAGGCTTACATATACGTTACCGAAACCTTCAGCGACACCGGTATAGCTGGATGCATCACGTTGCCAGAGCACACGACCGCTCTCAAGATCCAGTCCGGCAACCCGGCCGTGGTACGTGGCCACATACAGCGTAGTACCTGAAAGCAGCAGTCCGCCGTTGATATCAACCATACGATCCAGCTCGGAGCGCCCCTGTGGGATGGCAACCTGCTGCTCCCAGATCGGCAAGCCACGCTGTTCATCCAGCGCAATCACCTTTCCGCTGGCCAGGCCGGCGACAACATAGCGATTGGTTACGACCGGAGCACCTGTGCCACGCAGGGTCAGAACAGGCATGCTCTCCTCATAGAGCCAGCGACGGTCACCCGTCTCGGCATCAAGGGCATAAAGCTTGTCGTCCTGAGTCTGGACAGCCACGATGTCACCGTTGCTGACCGGCGGAGCCAGTACTTCACTGGAAACCCTGGCGCGCCATTTTTCATCGCCCGAGGTTGCGTCCAGGGCAACGACATCCCCTCTCAACGTACCAACCAGAACCAGCCCGTAGGCAGCGCCAACGCCACCTGAAACAGGCAGGTCCAGCTTTTTCTTCCAAATGATGTCACCGTTTTCACGGTTCAACGCCATGACCAGGCCTTCGTTATCAGTCACGTACAGGGACTGACCGTCAATGGCAGGCGTCAACAGGTTGTAGGTATCACCCTGCCCTTCCCCTACCGAGCGGCTCCATTGCTCCTGCAACTGAACATCGGCCTTGAAGTCCTGCAATTCAGCAGGCGGCAGCTCTTTTTTGCTGTTACTGCTGCACCCGACAGCAGTCAGGGCCAAGGCCAGTAGCGCAACATGTTTCCAACGCAGCATCAGGCATCTCCTTTTGCCAGGTCATCCAGCTTCATCTGCAGCGTGCCTTCGGCGGCATCGGCAGGCAATTCGGACTTGGCTTTTTCATAAGCGGCACGGGCATCGTCGACACGGCCCAGACTGACCAACAGATCACCACGTAACTCTTCGCGGTTGGCGACATAAGGCTCTGCAACCTTGCCTTCCAGTAGTTTCAGGCCATCTTCAGCCTTGCCCTGCGCAGCCAGCACACGCGCCAGACGCTGGCGTGCCAGTTCGCCCACAGTATCATCCGCCGGCTTATCGACAATCGCCTTCAGCTCGTTGGCTGCGTCATCCAGCTTGCCACTCTCAACAGCAACCTTGGCCACGAAAAGACTACCGTATTGGGAATAGGTAGTACCTGAATACTCCTGCTTGAGCTGGTTGGACAGGTCCGTTACCCGAGCGGTATCCGGTTTGCCGCTGGGATCCAGCGCTGCCTGAACCAGCTCCTGATATACGATGGACGCAGCCTGAGACTGATTGGTCTGATTACGCTCCCACCATTGCCAGCCCAGCACGGCCACCAGGGCCACAACGCCACCGGTGAGCAGCGGCTTGCCGTTACGCTGCCACCAATCCTGAAGGTGGGCGACATTTGGATCTTCATTCTGCGAACTCACCGGTCACTCCTATTCGCTTTCGCTGTGTGCGGACGTCTGCTGCTGCAAGCTATCGTGCAGGCGTGCGGACAACTGATCCCAGGCGACCATCTCCTGGGCACTATCATTACGCAAGGGCTTGAGGCCAACCTGGCGCTGCGCCAGCTCATCCTCGCCCAGAATCAGAGCAAACCATGCACCGCTCTTGTCTGCCTTCTTGAACTGACTCTTGAAACTTCCGCCGCCAGCATTAACCGCCAGACGCAAGGACGGCAAGGCCGTACGCAGCTGCTCGGCCAAGGCCAGACCGGCCAGTTCTGCCGCTTCACCAAAGGTGCATAGGTAGATGTCCATCGGACGGCTAAGCTCGGCGGGAATCTTGTTCAGCGTCTCAAGCATCAGCACCAGACGCTCGACACCCATAGCAAAACCAACGCCTGGCGTAGGCTTTCCACCAAACTGAGTGATCAGACCATCGTAGCGTCCGCCAGCGCACACCGTACCTTGTGCGCCCAGCTTATCGGTTACCCACTCGAATACGGTACGACCGTAGTAGTCCAGACCCCGTACAAGCTTCGGATTGATCGTGTACTCGATGCCTGCTGCCTCAAGGCGTGCCTTCAAGCCTTCAAAATGGGCACGAGACTCTTCATCTAGATAATCCGACAACGTGGGAGCATCGGTCAGCAAGGCCTGTGTCTGGGCATTCTTGCTGTCCAGAATACGCAGGGGATTAGTCGTCAAACGACGCTGACTGTCTTCATCCAGCTGATCGAAATGCTGCTTGAGGTAATCAACCAAGGCATCCCGATAGGCTGCACGCGCTTCGCTTGAACCCAAGCTGTTCAGCTGCAGTGTAACGGCATCATTAATACCCAGCTGCCTCCACAGGCGCGCCGTCATGATGATCAGCTCAGCATCGATATCCGGCCCAGGCAAGTTAAAGACCTCTACGCCAATCTGATGGAACTGGCGATAGCGTCCTTTTTGCGGCTTCTCGTAGCGGAACATGGGTCCCGTATACCAGAGTTTCTGAACCTGGCCACCGCCTGTAAGGCCGTGCTCCAGCACGGCGCGGACACACCCTGCTGTGCCTTCCGGACGCAGCGTCAGCGACTCACCGTTACGGTCGAGAAAAGTATACATTTCCTTGTCGACCACATCGGTGCCCTCGCCGATACCCCGAGCGAACAGCTCGGTGAATTCGAGGATAGGCAGTCGGATTTCCTTGTAGCCGTACCCATCCAGCAAGGTAGCGAAAGTTGTTTCCAGATAGCGCCAGGCTGGCGTCTGCTCTGGCAGTATGTCGTTCATGCCACGAATGGCTTGCAAAGACTTGCTCACGAGGAGTCCTTAATTCAATTCTCTAACGGCATTCAGCTACGGGCAATAACAGCCGCATCCGCTTCCATTTTTTCAGCCGCTTTGCGGCGAATCAGCTGCTCCAGCTCATCCACCAGATTCTCATTGGTCAGCTTTTGTGCAGGCTTGCCATCGATATACACTAGGTTATTAGGCGTGCCGCCAGTCAACCCTACGTGAGCCTCTTTGGCCTCTCCCGGCCCATTGACCACACAGCCGATAACGGCCACATCTAAGGGAACCAGAAGATCTTCCAGGCGCCCTTCCAGATCATTCATGGTCTTGACCACATCAAAGTTCTGGCGAGAGCAGCTTGGACAGGCAATGAAGTTGATGCCGCGTGACCGTAAGCGCAACGACTTCAGGATATCGAAACCCACCTTGATCTCTTCGACCGGATCCGCCGCCAGGGAGATACGAATGGTATCGCCAATGCCTTCGGCCAGCAGCATGCCCAGGCCAACCGCAGATTTTACGGTGCCGGAACGCAAACCACCTGCCTCGGTGATGCCCAGGTGTAGCGGCTGCTCGATCTGCTTCGCCAGCAAGCGATAAGCCGATACGGCCATGAAGACGTCACTCGCCTTCACACTGACCTTGAAGTTCTGGAAATCCAGTTTGTCGAGGTAATCGACATGACGCATGGCTGATTCCAGTAGCGCTTCAGGGGTAGGCTCACCATATTTTTTCTGCAGATCCTTTTCCAGAGAGCCCGCATTCACGCCGATACGAATCGGAATGTTCTTGTCACGCGCCGCATCGACTACCGCCCTGACCCGGTCTTCACGCCCGATGTTGCCAGGGTTGATACGCAGACAATCCACACCGAGTTCAGCTACCCGAAGGGCAATTCTGTAATCAAAATGAATGTCTGCAACCAGAGGAACATTCACCTGCTGCTTGATTTGACCGAATGCTTCTGCAGCATCCATGTCGGGAACTGAAACCCGAACGATATCAGCGCCTGCATCTTCCAGACGACGGATTTGCGCAACTGTTGCGGCAACATCACAGGTTTCGGTGTTCGTCATGCTCTGTACCGCGATAGGAGCATCGCCTCCTACCGGCACGGAGCCTACCCAGATCTTTCGAGAAGGGCGACGTTTGATCGGCGATTCGCTATGCATGACAGGACTCTTCTTCCTGATAAATACCAGATCCTTACGGAGACTGGTTAAAACCAGAGAACTATAAAATATGATCCGATAATAAAATCAAAGCGGCAGAATGATGCCGCTTTGATCGTACTGCAATTCTGGTTACTGAGACGCCTGCCCTACTTTGAAGCGAGCAGTTTCCCCACGTACATAGGGCTTGATGTCTACCGGCTGGCCGTTATAGGTAATTTGCGCACCTCGTGCGTAGCCTAAACGAATCTCCACAGGAGCTTTTACCGTTTCAAACTGCAGGGTATCACCCTTTCGTTTGAGGCCACTGTAAATAACTTTCCCCGACGCATCTGTGATCTGCATCCAGCAGTCCGCTACCAGCTGAATGCTCAAGCCTCCCTGCCCTGCCGCTGGCGCAGTCTCGCCGGCTGGCGGCGTGGTAGGCGCAAGCGCAGCATCGGTCGATACAACCGGAGTAGTCGGTGTAGCGGCCGCAGCAGGAGCAGCATTCGCAGCGCCATTGGCTGCCGCACCGGAAGCGGTATTCGCTACAGGCACAGGCGTTTGCGCAACAGCATTGGCAGCGGGAGCAGTCGGTGTAGCGGGCACACCTGGCTCTGATGCAGCGGGCACCTCAGCCTTTTGAGCTTCCGCCACCGCCTGATCTTCAGGCTCATCAAGCGTATGAATTTCAGTAGTGCCGTCTGCGCTTTCTACTTCGACATGCTCAAGGCTAAGGCCATTACCGCCCATACCAAGCCCGGAGCGCTCCTGCCACCAGAACAGGCCAAGCCCAATGATAACAACGACCAGAATAAAGCTGACGATACGCAGGACATTACGCGACAAGCGCACCGGTTCTTCAACACGGTTTATGGTGTGAACCGTACTGCCTTTGGCATCGGTCCCTGTGTACTGATCGAAGACCTTTACAAGCTCAGCCTGATCAAGCCCCAGCAGCTTCCCATAGGAGCGGACATAACCGCGGGCAAACGTATGCCCTGGCAGCTTTTGATAGTCCCCAGCTTCCAGCAACTCGATGACATGCCCACTCAGATTCATCTGAGCAGCCACTTGAGCGATGCTCCACCCATTGGAAATGCGAGCCTGGCGCAGTATGTCGCCTGGATTACCACGAGCTGACATTACAGCCTCAGGTTGCACATTACTCATCGTTGCTCCGACTGAAGTTGTTTATATTCTTCAGAAGCGGGATAAAGCCGCTTCAATTGCAAGGTATAACTGGCAGCCGTATCGCGATCGTTGAATACTTCGGCCAGACGGATGCCCAGTAAAAGGCTACGCGCATCCTGGGGCGAAATACGGCTAAATGCTTCGTAATACCCACGTGCAGGTACATACTCACGAGCCGCATAAGAGAGCTGCGCCATTTCCAGCAAAGCCTTGGGTTGGTTGCTGTTCAGTCTCAGCGACTTCTCCAAATACTGGCGTGCCAATTCGGGCTTATTCAACCTTAACGCAGTTAAACCGAGGTTTTCAAAGACTCGCGAGCGTTCAGGGTACAAAGGATCCTGCGAGGCCTCTATGAAACGATCGTAGGCTTCGCTGTATCGCTTCTGCTCAAAAAGAAAGCTTCCGTAATTATTGAGAATACGGGAATCGTTACGGCGTGCTGACATGGCCTTGCGGTATTCTTCGTCAGCCAGTTTGGGCTCCATCTCGGTCTGGAACACCAATGCCAGCGCGGCATGGGCATCGGCGCTCGAGGCGTCAAGCTGCAGGGCCTGTTTCAGCGGGATCTTGGCCTGCTCGGTGTTTCCTTCCTGCAGATAGCCCAGACCCAACTGAATGTAGGCGTCCCGGGCATGATCACGACCTTTTTCCGTACTCAGAGGGTCAGTAGAGCCAGTAGTGACGCAGCCGGTTAAAAGTCCTGCAACTGCCAAAGCCAATACTGCACGCAACATCACTAACCCTCTCCTTTTAATTAATTCTGGCGAACACCCAAAGCCGCATCGTTCTCATTATTCAACTGGCGTACAGCAATGTACCGCTCGCTTCGTCGAGTACGGTCCATAACCTTTCCTACCAGCTGCCCACAGGCTGCATCGATATCATCGCCACGCGTAGTACGCACGGTGACATTGAAACCGGCCTGCTGCAGGAGTTCCTGGAAGCGACGCACCGCATTCTTGCTGGGGCGCTCGTAACCGGAATGAGGGAAAGGATTAAAAGGAATCAGATTGATCTTGCAGGGCACGTTGCGCAGCAATTCAATCATCTGCACAGCATGCTCGGGCTGGTCGTTGACGTCCTTGAGTAGAGTGTACTCAATGGTCAGAACACGTTTTTCACCCAGCTGACCAATGTACCGCTGACAGGCATCCAGCAGCATGGCCAGAGGATACTTGCGATTGATCGGTACCAGCTCGTTGCGCAAGGCGTCGTTGGGCGCATGCAGCGACAGCGCCAGAGACACATCGACGTGCTTGGCCAGCTCCTCAATCATGGGCACTACCCCTGACGTGGATAGCGTTACCTTGCGCTTGGATATTCCATAACCCAAGTCATCCATCATGATTTGCATGGCAGCTACGACATTGTCGAAATTGAGCAGCGGCTCACCCATGCCCATCATCACGACGTTCGTAATGGCACGGTCGATCTTGGCCGGCACAGTACCAAATGACTTGTTGGCAACCCACACTTGGCCGATGACTTCGGCAGCCGTGAGATTGCTATTGAAACCTTGCTTTCCGGTCGAACAGAAACTGCAGTCAAGTGCACAGCCTGCCTGTGACGAAACACACAGCGTGCCACGCTTGTCCTGAGGAATGTAAACCGTCTCAACGCAGCTACCGGAAGCCACACGAATGACCCACTTGCGGGTGCCATCCGCCGAAATATCTTCACTTACTACTTCGGGGCCACGAATCTCGGCGCAGGCCTTGAGCTTTTCGCGCAAGGCCTTGCCGAGATTACTCATGGCGTCAAAATCATCAACGCCAAAGTGGTGAATCCATTTCATCACTTGGCCGGCACGAAAGCGCTTCTCTCCGATGGACTCGAAGAACTGCTCCATTTGTGGCTGGGTAAGCCCCAGCAGGTTAGTCTTGCCGACTGTATTACTCATGGATTCACCTGTGGATCAGCGAGTGCGCTCGCAAACTTCAGTTGCAGCGAAGAAGTAAGCAATTTCACGGGCAGCCGATGCTTCGGAATCAGAACCGTGAACAGCGTTTTCATCGATGGAAACAGCGAAATCAGCGCGGATGGTACCGGCGTCTGCTTTCTTGGGATCGGTAGCGCCCATCAGCTCACGGTTCTTGGCAATGGCGTTTTCGCCTTCCAGAACCTGAACAACGACCGGACCGGAAGTCATGAAGGACACCAGATCCTTGAAGAAAGGACGCTCTTTGTGCTCAGCATAGAAGCCACCGGCTTCGCGCTCGGAGAGCTGAACCATCTTCGCGGCCACAACGCGCAGGCCAGCCTTTTCGAAGCGAGTGATGATTTCACCAACGACGTTCTTGGCTACAGCGTCCGGCTTGATGATAGAAAGGGTGCGTTGAACAGACATGACAACTCCAAAGTTGGGCATTTAGCAAAAACGAAACCCGCGGATTATACGCGGGCTTCGGTCAAAAGCGTAGGCTAACGAAGAATAGGTTAGTCCGCTTCTTCAATCCACGCAGCTTGGATGGCTTCGAGTACCTTCTCGCCACCCCGCTGGGGGTCATCGTCAAACCCGGGCAGTGCGGTGACCTAGTTACGCAAATTCACGAAATTTACATAGCGGGGATCCACATCCGGGTGAGCTTCGGAAAGAGCGATTGCGATATCCAGCACATCGACCCATTTCATCGCCATGATGATCTTCCTTAGTGACGTTCCGATACCTGATTGATGGTGTAGCGGGGAATTTCAACGACCAAGTCGGCAGTGCCAACCTTTGCCTGACAGGACAGCCGGGACTCCGGCTCCAGTCCCCATGCCTTGTCCAGCATGTCATCTTCAAGCTCGTCAGACGGCTCCATGGAGCCAAAGCCTTCACGAACGACGACATGGCAGGTCGTACAGGCACAAGACATTTCACAGGCATGCTCGACTTCAATACCGTTGCGCAACGCTGCATCGATAATGGTTTCACCTTCTTCGGCCTGGATCACCGCGCCCTCGGGGCAATGCTCTGGGTGGGGCAGAAAAACGATCTGCGGCATGGTGAACTTACTCCTGGATTTCGTTAAGACGACGACCCGCCAGGGCCGCCTTGATCGATGCATCCATCCGGCGAGCCGCGAATGCATCGGTCACTTGGGAAAGACGCTTGGTTTGTACTTCAATAGCAGAGGCATCTGAATGGTCGACAAGACTCTTTAGCTTGTCGATCTCGGCCTCTATAACTTCACGCTCTTCAGCGTCCAGCAAACGATCGCCGTCCTCAGCGACAGCCGCCTGGACCGCCTCTAGAAGACGTTGCGCCTCGACTTGCTGCTCACGTAGCACGCGAGCGTTCATGTCATCGCCGGCATTCTGGAAAGAATCCTGCAGCATACGCGCGATTTCACCATCCGTCAGACCATAGGATGGCTTGACCTGGATACTGGCTTCCACACCACTGGAGAGCTCTCGCGCAGAGACGCTCAGCAAGCCGTCCGCATCTACCTGAAAAGTCACACGGATCTTGGCAGCGCCAGCCACCATAGGCGGAATGCCGCGCAGCTCGAAACGAGCCAGCGAACGAGCATCTTTCACCAGCTCTCGCTCACCCTGCAGCACATGAATCATCATGGCTGACTGGCCATCTTTATACGTTGTGAAATCCTGGGCACGTGCCACAGGTATGGTCGTGTTACGCGGGATAATCTTTTCCATCAAACCGCCCATGGTTTCAAGCCCAAGGGAGAGCGGAATGACATCCAGCAGCAAGAGTTCTTCGCCACCACGGTTACCCGCCAGGGTATCAGCCTGAATGGCCGCACCGATGGCAACAACCTTATCCGGATCAATGTCCGTCAGTGGCTCGCGACCGAACAGTCTGGCCACTGCGGATCGGACTTGCGGCACGCGAGTGGAGCCACCCACCATGACTACCGCCTTGACTTCCTCAAGCTCGCAACCAGAGTCACGCACTGCGCGACGGCAAGCTTTCAGGCTTCGCGCGATCAACGGCTCGATCAGTGTTTCAAAGTGCTCGCGAGTAAGCTCGCCCTGCCAGGTACCGTAACTGAGCGTAACAGTAGGTTGCGCCGACAATTGCTCTTTGGCCATGCAGCCTAATTGCAGTAACTGACGTTGCTCCGAGGGCGACAGATTAGTAGACAGCCCCGCCTGTTCGATTACCCAGGTCGCAATGGCATGGTCAAAATCATCACCACCCAAGGCACTATCACCTCCGGTAGCCAGGACTTCGAAAACCCCTTTGCTCAAACGCAAGATGGAAATATCAAATGTGCCGCCACCCAGGTCATAGATCGCAATGAGGCCCTCCGCACCACGATCCAACCCATAGGCCACTGCCGCTGCGGTGGGCTCGTTAAGCAGCCGCAACACATTCAAACCGGCCAGCTTGGCAGCGTCCTTGGTCGCTTGGCGCTGCGCGTCATCAAAGTAAGCCGGAACGGTTATTACCGCGCCAACCAATTCACCACCCAGGGTCTTTTCTGCACGCGAACGCAGTACACGAAGGATTTCGGCTGAGACCTCAACAGGGCTCTTGAGCCCTTGTATCGTCTCAATGAAAGGCATGTGGGACTCGCCTTCAGCGAATCGATAGGGTAACTGCTCGCCCAATTGCTTGATATCAGCCAGACCGCGACCCATGAAGCGCTTTACGGAAAGAATCGTATTGAAAGGGTCTTGTGCAGCACTTTGCTTGGCTACATCCCCTACTTCAATATCCTTTTCCAAATAGCGAACGGCTGAGGGAAGAATGACACCGCCCTGCTCATCAGGAAGCGGCTCAGAGACGCCGCTGCGCACGGCAGCGACAAGAGAATTCGTAGTGCCCAGATCAATCCCTACCGCCAACTTGCGTTGATGCGGCTTGGGAGCCATTCCAGGTTCGGCAATTTGCAATAAAGCCATTGCTATTCAGCTTGTGCTAGGGGCGCCTTTAAGCAGGCGCCAGATTAATCGTCGAGGCGCTCTTCCAACTGACGCACTTCGCTGCTCAGCTTGTCGAGAAACTGCATGCGGCGAACAAGCCGTTCTGCAGTTTCCTGTTTCGAAGCGTTCTCCCAACACGAATCGAACTCATGCTCGAGTTCAGCCTGGGATTTCTTCAAACGCTGCTTGAAGGGCGCGATACCATCAACGTCCCCCTCATCCTGCAGTTCTTCCAACTCTTCACGCCACTGCATCTGCTGAAGGAGAAAGTCGGGATCCTGGATAGTCGCCTCAACAGGCATTTCATGCCCTTGAAGCGACAGCAGGTAACGGGCTCGCCGCGAGGGAGTCTTGAGAACGTGATACGCCTCGTTCAACTGCGCCGCACGCTCCAGTGCCTGTCGCCGCTCCCGCTCGGGGGCATCGGCAAAGCGATCAGGATGCACTGTACGCGCAAGCTCACGATAGCGACTCGAAAGCTGCTCGAGATCAAGCGCAAAAGACGGCTTGAGATCGAACAAGGCAAAGTGACAAGGCGTTCCCACGGGCGACCTCAAACGTTGAAGCTTTCGCCGCAGCCACACTCACCGCGCACGTTAGGGTTATTGAACTTGAATCCCTCGTTGAGTCCTTCCTTGACGAAGTCCAGCTCGGTACCGTCAAGGTAGACAAGGCTCTTCGGATCAATGATGACCTTGACGCCATGGCTTTCGAACACCTGATCTTCTTCAGCCAGCGTATCAACGAATTCCAGCACATAGGCCAAGCCCGAACATCCGGTGGTACGTACGCCCAGACGGATACCTTCGCCTTTGCCGCGTCCTTCCAGAGAACGCTGCACGTGACGTGCAGCAGATTCAGTCATGCTAATGGCCATCAGTGCCTCCTCAAGCCAAACCTTTCTTCTGCTTATAGTCCTGCACCGCCGCCTTGATGGCGTCTTCGGCCAGAACCGAGCAGTGAATCTTGACCGGAGGCAAAGCTAGCTCTTCAGCAATCATGGAGTTCTTGATCGCCTCTGCCTCATCGATGGTCTTGCCCTTCATCCACTCGGTAGCGAGCGAGCTGGAAGCGATGGCAGAGCCACAGCCATAGGTCTTGAAGCGTGCATCTTCGATGACGCCCTGATCGTTGACCTTGATCTGCAGACGCATGACATCACCACACGCCGGCGCACCAACCATGCCTGTTCCGACGTCAGGATCTTCGGCATCGAATTTGCCAACGTTACGCGGGTTTTCGTAGTGATCGATTACTTTATCGCTGTAAGCCATTTCTCAATCCTCACTCATCAGGAGCGGTTTAGTGTGCCTGCCATTCAACTGTGGTCAGGTCAACGCCCTCTTTGTACATATCCCACAACGGAGAAAGTTCACGCAGCTTGGTTACTGCATCACGCACTTTCTCGGCGGCGTAATCAACTTCTTCTTCGGTCGTGAAACGGCCAAAGGTGAAACGAATGGAGCTATGAGCCAGTTCATCGTTACGGCCTAACGCGCGCAGCACATAGGAAGGCTCAAGCGAGGCCGAAGTACAGGCCGAACCCGACGATACCGCCAGATCCTTGAGCGCCATGATCAGGGATTCACCCTCTACATAGTTGAAGCTCAAGTTCAGGTTATGCGGTACGCGTGAAACCAGACTGCCGTTTACATACAGCTCTTCCATATCCTGAAGCTTGCTGTAGAAACGATCGCTCAGCGCCTTGATACGAACGTTTTCCTGCGCCATCTCTTCCTTGGCAATTCGGAAGGCCTCGCCCATCCCGACGATCTGGTGAGTCGCCAGCGTACCGGAACGCATACCACGCTCGTGACCGCCGCCATGGGTCTGCGCCTCAAGACGAACGCGCGGCTTACGACGAACATAAAGCGCACCAATACCTTTCGGACCATAGGTCTTGTGTGCCGAGAAGGACATGAGGTCAACTTTCAGCGTCTCAAGGTCGATCTCAACCTTACCGGTTGACTGAGCAGCATCCACATGGAACAGGATGCCACGGGCACGCGTAAGCTCGCCCAGCGCAGCGATGTCATTGATGGTGCCGATCTCGTTATTGACGTGCATCAGGGAAACCAGAATGGTGTCCTCACGCAATACTGCTTCAACCATATCCGGCGTGATCAGGCCATCTTCGCCCGGCTCTAGGTAAGTCACCTCAAAACCTTCGCGCTCGAGCTGGCGAGTCGTATCCAATACGGCCTTGTGCTCGATCTTCGACGTAATGATGTGCTTGCCCTTGCTCTGATAGAAGTGAGCCACACCTTTGATCGCCAGGTTATCCGATTCGGTCGCACCGGATGTCCAAACGATTTCACGTGGATCGGCATTCACTAGCTCGGCAACCTGACGGCGAGCATTCTCGACCGCTTCTTCAGCCTTCCAGCCAAACATGTGCGAGCGCGAGGCTGGATTACCAAAGTTACCATCTACCAAGAGACACTCGCTCATTTTCTGAGCGACACGTGGATCGACTGGAGTAGTTGCAGAGTAATCAAGATAAATCGGTAATTTCATCGGTAACTCCTATATCAGGCTGGCGGCCGGCTCACTCAATAGCGGACGCTTCAATCTTTTCAATGTCCGAGGCACGAGTTCGGCTATTGCACACTCGCTTGTCCTGACGGTTCGCTACAGCTTGTATCTCATTACGCGCGACTAGATCCGCTAGCGTAATACCGCTGAGAAACGTATGAATCTGCTCGCTCAGATCGCACCACAAGTGATGCGTCAGGCATATGTCACCGGAGTGGCAATCGCCCTGCCCCTGACAGCGGGTAGCATCGACAGACTCGTTTACGGCATCGATGACCTGAGCGACATGAATGTCCTGCATATCGCGCGACAGTTGATAACCACCGCCCGGTCCACGCACACTGGTTACCAAAGTGCCACGGCGCAACTTGGCAAACAGCTGCTCAAGATAGGAAAGCGATATACCTTGGCGCTCAGAGATGTCAGCCAGGGAGACCGGTCCACGCTGCGCATGCAGCGCCAGATCAAGCATGGCGGTGACGGCGTATCGTCCTTTGGTTGTCAGTCTCATGGCAAAACCAGGATGTACTTTAGATAGGTCAAGTATGCAATTCCTGACTATTTAAGTCAACTATAAGTCCTATCGATTCAGTCAACCATTAAAGCCGACCAGAGGCGTTGGCGCACTCGGCTAAAACTGGCCTTCAGACATCATCAGTTTTGCATTTTTCGCCACGAACAACCTTTTGCGTCTCGGTCAGAACACCACGAAGGATATTCATCTCCAGCTTGGTGATTGCACTGCGCCCATAAAGCCTGCGTAGGCGAGACATGAGATGGCGAGGCTTCTCGGGATCGAGAAAACGAATATCGATAAGCGTTTCCTCGAGATGGCGATAGAACAGCTCCAACTCCTCAACAGTGACCAGCTGGGTATTGAGCATGGCCGTACTTTCGACCTTGTTCATCTTGGTGGGCTGCCCTTGAAGGGCCAACCATGCCATGCGTACCTCGTAGACGAGCACCTGTACCGCAGCCGCAAGATTCAGAGAGCCAAATTCCGGATCAGAAGGAATATGAACATGAAAATTGCAGCGCTGAAGCTCTTCATTCGTCAGACCTGCATATTCGCGACCAAATACCAGCGCCACCTCCCCACCCACCTCGGCATGCTGCAGCGACGTTTGTGCGCACTCACGGGGATCGAGCAGCGGCCAGGGGATACGGCGATCCCTTGCGCTGGTTCCCAGAACAACGCTGCACCCTGTCAGCGCATCTTCCAGCGTTTCGACAACACAAGCATTATCCAGCACATCCGTGGCACCGGATGCGCGCGCTACGGCATCGCCATGGGGGAACTGCTCAGGCTGCACCAGATACAGCCGCTTCAATCCCATGTTCTTCATGGCGCGAGCCGCACCGCCAATATTGCCAGGATGGCTTGTGTTAACTAGGACAACGCGTATGTTCTCGAGCAAGTAGCACCCCCTCTTTAAAGGTGCGAATCTTACCGGACCCCTTTGCGCAAAACCATTCATGCCGACAAGGCAACCGCTCTCTGCATTCTTTTCTGCTAGAATAACCGGCTTTCTTTTACAACCAGGTGGTTTCTCATGCAGCCCATGCTGAACATTGCGCTGCGCGCAGCTCGTAGTGCCGGTGAATTGATCTTTCGCTCAATCGAGCGCCTGGACCTCATCGCTATCGACGAAAAAGGCGCCAACGATTTCGTGACCGAGGTCGACCGGGCCGCCGAACAAGCTATTTTCAACGTTTTACGCAAGGCTTACCCCAACCACGGCTTTCTAGGCGAGGAGTCCGGACTCATCGAAGGCCAGGGTGATGGCGCTGATTATCTGTGGGTCGTCGATCCGCTGGATGGAACCACCAACTTCATTCATGGCGTCCCGCACTTCTCTGTCAGCATCGCGTGCAAGTATCGCGGCCGCATCGAGCATGCCGTTGTATTGGACCCGGTTCGTCAGGAAGAATTTACCGCCAGTCGCGGACGTGGCGCCGCTCTCAATGGCCGACGCTTGCGTGTCAGCACTCGTAAAAGCCTTGAGGGTGCCTTGATCGGCACTGGCTTCCCGTATCGCTCCAGCAATATGGACTACCTGGATAATTATCTAGGCATGTTCCGCACCCTGAGCACCCAAACCGCAGGTATTCGCCGCGCGGGATCTGCTGCATTGGATCTAGCTTATGTGGCCGCCGGTCGATTCGACGCCTTCTGGGAAATGGGGCTATCCGAGTGGGATATGGCAGCAGGTGCGCTACTGATTCAGGAAGCTGGTGGTCTGGTCAGCGACTTCAATGGCGGCCATGACTACCTTGAAAAAGGCCATGTAGTAGCAGGCAACACCAAGTGCTTCAAGGCACTGTTGACTACGCTGCAACCTCACCTACCCGCCTCACTGAAGCGCTGAATGAAAACCGCCCACTGATGTGGGCGGTTTCGTTTTACTTAACTACTTTCAGGCTAGGCCTCCCTTGCGGCTTGCTTGGCGCCGACTTAGGCGCAGAACCTTCCGGCTTACCCTTGGGATCATCATCTGGAGAAGAAGGCTCCAGATCAAACACCATCCCCTGCCCATTTTCGCGCGCATAGATAGCCAGAACAGCTTGGGTGGGCACATAGAGACTATGGGCTACACCACCAAACCGCCCATCGAAACTCACGGCTTCGTTATCCATGTGCAATTGGCGAATAGCTCCTGGCGCAACGTTGAGAACAATCTGACCGTCACTGGCATAGCCCGGCGGAACCAGCACATTCGGATAGTCCGCATTGACCAGGATATGCGGTGTGCAATCGTTATCCACGATCCACTCATACAGCGCCCGAATCAAATAGGGACGGCTTGAATTCATTATGTTCCTCCTATCAGCGCATCTCGCGCTCAACTGGCGACAAGCTCGCCTGAAAGGTATCGCGGACGAAATGGCGATCCATATAATCAAAAATCGGCTTGGCTTGTCGCGGCAACTCAACACCCAGGCCAGGTAAACGCCAGAGCAAAGGCAATAAATAGCAGTCAACCAAGCTCATTTCCTCATTTAAGAAGAATTTCTTGTCTGCAAAAAGAGGAGCAACCGAAGTAAGACTGCTGGCGAGCTGCCGGCGGACCTGCTGAACATCACCACTTCCCTTTTGCTGACTCATGATGAGATCAGCGTTGTCGCACCAATCCTTCTGGATGCGATGCATGAGCAATCGCATCTGTGCTCGAGCAACAGGGTAAGCCGGCAATAGCGGAGGATGGGGATAACGCTCCTCCAAATACTCCAGCACGATGGTCGAGTCATATAACACAAGATCACGATCCTGCAGAACAGGTAGCGTTCTGTAGGGATTCGCATCAGCCAGTGCTGCCGGATACCTGGCAGGATCGATATCTTTAACCTCCACATCGACCTGCTTCTCGGCAAGCACAAGGCGAACACGATGCGAGTACGGATCCCTAGAGTCAGAAAAACAGGTGAGACGCGTTACATTAGCCATACACTTCTTCGCTGTGCAGCCCCAAACAGGGCAAACGATCGCACCTCACGGCACAGATCCCACTAAAAACAGACATCATTGGACGTCTTTCCAATATTCTCGCTTGAGCAGGTAGGCAAATACAAAAAGAATTGCCAGATACGCCAGAACATAAACGCCAATCCGCTCAGCCTTTTCTTTATTCGGGTCCGCTGAATACGCTAGAAAAGCCACAAGATGGCGAACCGTTTGGTCAAACTGCTCAGCGGTTTGCGATCCTGTCCCTGAAATGACAACAAGCTCCCTGCAACTGCCTGCGCTATTCTCTTCTACAGGCAGACAGGCCTGACGGCCCTGCAAAGCGCCCAGGACATTTGGCATGGCTACATTGGGGTATACGAGGTTGTTCACGCCCCAGGGCCTGGAGGGATCTTCATAAAATCCTTTGAGATAGTGATACAGCCAGTCTTCCCCTCGAACGCGAGCCACCAGCGTCAAATCAGGAGGTACGGCGCCAAACCAGCCCATTGCATCCTCAGCACGCATACTTGAAGTCATGTGATCGCCTGGCTTGGCCTCAGTAAAAATCAGTGTTTTTTGTAGAACATCCTCAGGAATGGAAAGGTCCCTAGCTACATGCTCATAACGCTGATACTGGGCGCCATGACACCCCATACAAAAATTAACAAAGGTGCGCGCCCCTTCCTGAAGGGCGGCCTTGTCAGAAAGGTCAACGCGAACCTTCTCAAACGGAACATTTTCCGCCCCCTTCAGGGCTAATGGCATACACGTGAGCACCAGCAATGCCATTAGCCTGAACAGCATCACCTTACTACCCTCTCAGGTACCAGACCTACCCGCTCGACACGGGTGTAAAACGGCATGAAGACGAAATAGCCAAAGTACAGCACAGTAGCCAAGCGAGATAGAAAAATCCGTTCAGACGTAGGGGGAAGAACCCCTAGTACGCCAAGCGCTACAAAGGCCATACAAAAGAGCAACAGCGCCAATCGACTCATCCATCCTTTGAAGCGCATCGATTTTACAGGACTGCGATCTAGCCAGGGCACTACGAATAGGACGGCAACAGCTGCTCCCATAATCATGATGCCGGCCAGCTTGTCAGGCACAGCTCGAAGCATCGCGTAAAAAGGCGTGAAATACCAAACTGGAGCGATATGCTCAGGCGTCTTCAGCGGATCGGCAATTTCAAAATTCGATCTCTCTAGAAAATAACCACCACCTTCAGGAAAGAAGAAAACCACGCTACAGAAGATAAAGAGAAAGACCGCCACACCCATTAGGTCTTTGACGGTGTAATACGGATGAAAGGGAATACCATCAAGCGGCCTACCCGTTTCATCAAGGCTTTTTCTGATATCCACCCCCAGCGGATTATTGGAACCCACTTCGTGCAGGGCAAGAATATGCAGCACCACCAATCCGACCAGCAGTAGTGGCAGCGCGATAACATGCAGCGCAAAGAAGCGATTGAGCGTAATACCTGAAATTAGGTAATCGCCGCGTATCCATTGCGCCAGGTCTTCGCCCACCACAGGAATGGCGCCAAACAGAGCGATGATTACCTGAGCCCCCCAATAAGACATCTGCCCCCAAGGCAGCAGGTATCCCATGAACGCCTCGGCCATGAGTAGAAGATACAGCAACATGCCAAAGACCCAGACTAACTCGCGCGGCTTTTGGTAAGACCCATAGAGCAGGCTTCGAAACATATGCAGGTAGACAACAATAAAAACAGCTGAGGCGCCTGTTGAATGCAGATAACGAATGAGCCAGCCGTAATCGACATCGCGCATGATGTATTCAATTGAAGCAAAGGCACCTGCTGCCGTGGGGGTATAGCTCATCGCCAACCAAATGCCTGTTACCAATTGGTTGAACAGGACAAGCAAGGCCAGGGATCCAAAAAAATAAAGGACATTAAAGTTCTTGGGTGCGTAATAGTGGCTTAGGTGCTCGCTCCATAAACGCGAAGCAGGAAACCGAGCATTTAACCAAGCCTTCAATCTGCTCATCCCGCCTCCTTTTGACTCATGCCTATCACAATAATATGCTCAGACTCGTAAGCGTAAGGCGGGACCACTAGGTTGAGCGGCGCAGGCTGCGCCTTGTATACCCTTCCAGCCAGATCATAGCGTGAGCCATGACACGGGCAGAAATATCCTCCCAACCACTCCGTTCCTAGGTCAGCAGGAGCAACTTCCGGCCTAAAGATCGGGGAGCAGCCCAAATGAGTGCAAACACCTACCACGACCAGCACATCCGGCCTGATTGAACGCAAGCGACTGTTTACATAATCGGGCTGTATTGAGTCATGAGAATCAGGGTCAGCCAGCTGATTTTCCAACCTCGACAGGCGCTCCAATGCATCTGCGCCACGCCTGAGTACAAAAACAGGCTGACCACGCCATTCAATAACAATTTGCCGCCCCGGCTCCAACTTGGAAATATTGACCCTTATCGGAGCGCCAGCGGCTTTCGCCTTGGCACTTGGAGACCATGATTTAATAAACGGGATAGCGGCGCCAGCGACCCCCACTGCGCCGATTACCGAGGTTGCCGCCACCAATAGTCGGCGACGCCCCTGATTGACACCCCCATCACTCATTCAAAGCCCCTTCGGCCACCACCAACCAAGCCATGTCACGCGAAGGCAGAGGATACTTAAATTCAACGAGAGAACCTATTCATCTGCTTTAGCCAAACCTGCCCAAACATAGCTAGGCAACAGACGCAGGGCAAAAAAAACCCAGTCTCGAAAGAGACTGGGTTTTGCAAGCGAAGCTGCTGGAGCTTAACGCTTGGAGTACTGCGGACGCTTACGCGCTTTACGCAGACCGACTTTCTTACGCTCAACTTCACGCGCGTCACGAGTGACATAACCCGCCTTGCGCAGAGAGCTGCGGTAGGTTTCGTCGTATTCGATCAGAGCACGAGTGATACCGTGACGAATAGCACCGGCCTGGCCGCTAACACCGCCACCCGCAACAGTTACGTACACGTCGAACTTCTCGAGGGTTTCAGTCAGCTCAAGCGGCTGACGAACCACCATGCGAGCTGTTTCACGACCGAAGAATACGTCGATGTTACGATTATTGATGGAAATTTGGCCAGTGCCCGGACGCAGGAAAACGCGAGCGGTAGCTGTCTTACGACGGCCAGTACCGTAATTTTGAGTCGCCGACATTATGTACTATCCCGTTTAAATCTTCAGTTCTTGAGGCTGCTGAGCGGTATGCGGATGAACGCTACCTTTGTAAACCTTCAGCTTACGATACATGTCGCGACCCAGTGGGTTCTTCGGCAGCATACCTTTGACTGCGGTTTCGATAACGCGCTCAGGAGCACGAGCGATCAGCTTTTCGAAGTTGATCGACTTGATACCACCCGGGAAGCCGGAATGGTGGTAGTACATCTTGTCGGTAGTTTTGGCGCCAGTTACACGAACCTGCTCGGCATTGATAACAACGATATAGTCGCCAGTATCAACATGAGGAGTGTATTCCGGCTTATGCTTGCCACGCAGACGGCTAGCAATTTCAGTAGCCAGACGACCCAGGGTCTGGCCGGCAGCGTCGACGACATACCAGTCGCGCTTAACAGTTTCCGGTTTTGCTGTGAAGGTTTTCATTCGTTATGGCCTCAGGGCCGCCTGAAAAAAGACGGCAAATCTTACAGAACAGTACGATCCTTGACAAGTCAAGGGCAGCCGGAAACAGACGCTAATCGGGGGCTCGGGTCAGCGCGTCCGCTACGGCGAAAATCGACAGGCTAGGCATCCCCTGTCAATAAAGCTGCGGAATTATGACGATTACTGTGAAAATATCAACTGTTATCACATCAAGAAAGGAAATTAAATGAAGCATCGTAGCCTTGGACGAACCACTATCAGCGTCAGCGAACTCTGCCTGGGCACCATGACCTGGGGAGAGCAGAACACTCAGGATGAAGCTTTCGCTCAAATAGACCGGGCAGCAGAACATGGCATCAATTTCATGGATGCCGCCGAGATGTACCCTGTCCCGCCGCGACCAGAGACCTATGGCCAAACAGAGCGCATTATCGGAAATTACTTCAAGAAACGAGGCAACCGTGACCAATGGATCTTGACCAGTAAGGTTGCCGGGCCGGGCAATAACATTTCCCACATCCGTGACGGCAACCTAAAGCACAACCGGCAGCACATTGTCGCGGCGCTGGAAGGTAGCCTTGAACGTCTGCAAACGGATTACATCGACCTTTATCAATTGCATTGGCCGGACCGAGAAACCAATTTTTTCGGCAAGCTGGGCTATGTCCATAACGACAAGACGTTTACGCCGCTTGAGGAAACGCTTGAAGTCTTGAATGAGCAGGTCCAGGCGGGAAAGATTCGCCATATCGGACTTTCCAATGAGACACCATGGGGCACGATGCGCTTTCTTCAACTGGCGGAAGAGCGCGGCTGGCCACGTGCGGTCACCATTCAGAACCCCTACAACCTACTGAACCGATCCTTTGAAGTAGGTTTGGCGGAAATCGCTATCCGCGAGCAATGCGGGCTCCTGGCCTATTCGCCACTGGCATTTGGCATGCTGACCGGAAAGTATGCCAACGGCGCAAGGCCAGAACACGCACGCCTGACACTGTTCAGCCGCTTCACTCGCTACAACAACCCTGAAACGATGCGAGCTACCGAACAATACGTTCAGCTAGCCAAGCAGCACGGCCTTGATCCTGCACAAATGGCACTGGCTTACGTTACCAGCCGTCCATTTGTTACCAGCAATATCATTGGAGCGACCTCTCTAGAGCAGCTTCAAAGCAATCTCGACAGCACAAACCTGACGCTATCGGAGGAAGTGGTCGCAGGCATTGAGGCCATTCATAAAATCCAACCCAATCCAGCACCCTAACGGAAAAGCGCTTTCCCTCAAGAAAGCGCTTACGCTACGAGAATAAATCACTCTGATCCTCAAGCTGACCTGATGTCTGAGAAGACTTGTCTCGCCGAGAAGCCAGTCGATCAGCCAATCGGGTCGGCTCAGGCAGACGGTGTTTACGCACGCACGCCATAACCAGTTCCGGTGCTGTTTTCAAACTGACCCGATTACCGGGCGACACGATCAGAGGCTTTACCTTGTCCTTGCTGCGTAAAACAGTGCCAATCAACTCTCCCTTGGCAAGCAGGCCCACTTGAGAGCCCCGCGTTTCTGCCAAAGGCTCATGGCTTCCCGTCAGGATTTTTTTCGCAACCCCTATCGTTGGCAGTCCTGTAACGACCCCCAAGTGGGCAGCGATACCCAAGCGCCTTGGGTGAGCAATCCCGTGACCATCGCAAAAGATCAGGTCCGGGGTTTCAGGCAGCTCCGATAAGGCCTGCAGAACCGCAGGCAGCTCCCGAAAGGAAAGCAACCCTGGAATGTAGGGCATATTGGTGGGGATACGAGCTACCGCCTGAGCAATGGGATCCAATGTTTCAGCATTGAGCAGGATGGCCGCAGCACGGGTCACGGCACCCTCCTCCTCAAAGCCTACATCCACGCCAGCAATCAGACGCAGCGAAGGAAAGTCATCCTCCAGTCTGACCTGCTTGGCCAGCTCAATCTGCTGTTTGCGCGCAGCGGCGGGCGTGCCGTCCCACTCATTGAAAGGTGATGTAGCCACATTGACTCCTGTCGTTACCATTACGGTATTCGAACCGGATTGAATGCAGCCAGTTCCAGATAGCAGCAGGGCCACACTTGCGGCCCCTGAATCTTATGGCTTATGCGCTCTCGACAGATATTCGTGGGATTGCATTTCCAGCAAACGGCTCAGCGTACGCTGAAATTCAAACTCGAGCCGTCCACCTGCATACAGATCCTTAAGCTCAACTTCTGCCGACAGGATCAATTTAACGTTACGGTCGTAGAACTCATCGACCAGGTTGATGAAGCGACGCGCCATATCGTCTTTCGTTGCATTCATCTGTTCGACGTTGGAAACCAGTACCGCCTGGAAGATCTTACCCAGCTCAATGTAGTCGTTCTGGCTACGAGGACCGTCACAGAGCTCTCGAAACTCGAACCAGGCTACATCGTCGCACGTCTTGCGTGGTTTGATCTCCCGGTTCTCGATAACCAACGGCTCACCAGTTGATGCACTACCGCACTCCACCGTAAGCGCCTTGAAGCTTTTGGCCATTTCCGTCTCGGCCTGCTCCGTTAACGGCCAGTGATAAAGCTCAGCCTGCTCCAGCGCACGCAAACGATAATCCACACCGCTATCGACATTGACGATTTCGGTGTGCTGCTTCAGCAATTCA
Organism: Pseudomonas sp. MAG002Y; assembly: GCF_019400845.1. Taxonomy (NCBI): domain Bacteria; kingdom Pseudomonadati; phylum Pseudomonadota; class Gammaproteobacteria; order Pseudomonadales; family Pseudomonadaceae; genus Pseudomonas; species Pseudomonas sp. MAG002Y. The sequence continues at coordinate 144,214 of NZ_WOEJ01000001.1, forward strand.
ATCGCAGGCAGGAAGCGGGCGCGCTGCAATCCATCCTTGTAAAGCCCATCAGGGACGATATTGGAAGTTGCCACTAGCGATACGCCGTTTTTGAACAGCTCATCCAGCAGCGTTGCCAGAATCATGGCGTCGGTAATGTCCGATACGAAAAACTCGTCAAAGCAGATGACACGAGCTTCGTCCGCAAAGCGCCGACCAATGATGGTCAATGGGTTCTTCTCACCTTTTAGTGTCTTCAACTCCTCATGCACCCTCTTCATGAACCGATGAAAGTGGGTACGCATCTTCTTGTCGAAGGGAAGTGAGTCATAAAAGGTGTCAACCAGATAGGTCTTGCCGCGCCCTACTCCGCCCCAGAAATAAAGCCCCTTTACAGGGCCGGCGGGCTTTTTACCCAAAAGACGGCCTAGCAACCCAGGTTTGCTGTCTGCCTGGCTAACCAGGTCATCATAAAGCCGCTGAAGATGCTTTACCGCCTGCTCCTGAGCAGGGTCATGAAAAAAGTCGGGACGTTCCAGATCGGCCTTGTAGCGCTCTAAGGGTGTCATGACAGGCTGCATAGATTCGAAGGGGAGCTCACTTTAGCGGCGAGCTTCCAAGTTGACAATTAACGAGGCAAGCGGCTTAAGCTGCCCGCCTCGGCGATAGGCGCCATTACTCGGCAGTCATTTCCACCAGTGCTTCACGCAAGGCATCAACAGCGTGTTGACGCTCATCGGCATTAGCGAAGTCCGGGCTTTCCGCCACAGGCTCGCCAGCCAGCCATACCGTGAAGCGTAGCTCTTCTGCCTTGACTTCCAGCTGCCCAACCTCGCTCTGGAGGCGCTGCGTCATCTGCCCAGCGGTTTTTGGATCCGCAAAGGCGCGAGAAAGCAGCAGTTGAGAGCCATCGGCGGCCAGCAGTCTGAAGCGGAAAGTACCATCATGTTCGCGGAAGCTAACGAAACGCGCCCGCTTCGCGGCCTTTTTCTTGGTCTTTTCAGTCTTGACCTGGGCATTCAGGGAGCGAAGCCCCACAGCCTCGCGCAACTCACCCAGGAACGGTGTAGCTATCTTACGCGCCTTGGCAGCACCGGCTAGAAGAACGTCTTCAATGTCGTCTGGTTTGGCAATCAATGCATTGTAATGCTCTCTTGCCTCGCCCAGCTCTGCCTCTAAAAGCTGGAACAGACGCTGCTTGGCCTCCCCCCAAGCCAGACCACCCTGCAGATCATGACGGAACTCGGCCGTCTGCTCGGCTGTAGCAAATGCCTGATAAAGCGTAAACAAATGAGCGCTGTCCGGATCTTTGGGTTCGCCCGGCTCTCGCGAATCAGTGACGATACGGGCAATCGCCTCCTTGAGCTGCTTGGCGGTCCCAAAAAGTGGGATCGTGTTATCGTAGCTTTTGGACATCTTGCGACCATCCAGCCCCGGCAGCGTAGCAACCGTCTCCTCAATAAGCGCTTCAGGCAGCTCAAAGAAATCCTTGCCGGCACCAAACAGATGATTGAAGCGTTGAGCGATGTCACGTGCCATTTCAACGTGCTGGATTTGGTCCCGACCTACCGGTACTTGATGAGCGTTAAACATCAGGATGTCTGCTGCCATCAGGACCGGATAGCTGTATAGCCCCATCGTGACGCCAGCATCCGGGTCTTCGCCAGCAGCGACGTTCTTGTCAACGGAAGCCTTGTAAGCATGAGCGCGGTTGAGCAAGCCTTTGGCGGTGACGCAGGTTAACAGCCATGTCAACTCCGGTATTTCTGGAATATCGGATTGGCGATAGAACGTGACCCTTTCAGGATCAAGACCACACGCCAGCCATGTAGCAGCAATTTCAAGGCGAGAGCGTTGAATACGCAACGGATCATCGCACTTGATCAAGGCGTGATAATCCGCCAGGAAATAAAACGAGTCGGTATCGGCCGAGCGACTGGCTACAATGGCAGGACGGATAGCGCCTGCATAATTACCAAGGTGAGGAGTACCGGTTGTGGTAATACCGGTCAGAATACGTGTGGTCATGGCGTATGGTGCATTCTCATCTAGGGCGGCCAGTATCAGGCATGGCCGCCAATTACGGCGTCTTCGGACGCAACGGCTTAATCAGTCCAGTCGAGGCTGGACCAGCGCTTTGAGGTCAGTCAGTTTGCCATGAAAGAAATGGCTGCACTCAGGGACTTTGATCAACTCATGGCGCTGCTGCAACGCTTCAGACCAGGCATAGACCTTTTCCGGCGTAACGACTTCATCGGCCTCGGGCTGAATGACCGTCAAAGGACAGCGCAGCGGTAGCTTACCTTCAATATCGAAGCGTTCGACAGAAGGAGCCAGCATGAACAGACGAGTCAATGCCTGCCCGTCTCCTTCCAGACGCCCTGCCAGGCATCCCGCCACACAGGCACCGAATGAAAACCCCATGACGGTTAAAGGTACCCCTGGGTGCTGCCTTATCAACCACTGTGCAGCCGCATAGGCATCATCAATCTCACCTGCTCCCTCACCGTAGCTTCCAGCGCTTTGTCCTACGCCTCGAAAGTTGAAACGTAGCGTGGAAAAGCCTGCATCCCTTACAGTACGTTGCAGCGTAGAAATGACTTTATTGTGCATAGTCCCGTCAAACAGGGGATGCGGATGGCAGATGATCGCTACGCCATGGGCGTCAGGCTGATCAAGATGCAAGGCTTCGAGTGGCCCTGAAGGCCCTTCGATCGAAACTGGATTTTCTCGTGTAGACACACCTGAACTCCGTGACCCTCTATCGGGTCGACTCGTCTAGCTCGTTGACTGCGCTCACTATTTAACATGGGACAGTGTACAAGCGCAGCAAGAAGCCGTTACCGTAATGCAAAAGACGTTCAGAGAGGAAGATTCGTGGACCAGTCCCTGACTATTTGGCTAATGCCTGTTATTGCCCTGCTCGTTGGTATAGGCATCGGCTTTCTGATTGCGCGCCTGATGCCTGGCACCGCGCCCAACCGAGTACAACGCCAGCTTGACGAGCTTCAGCAGCGCTTTGACAGTTATCAACATGAGGTCACTAGCCACTTCAGCACAACGGCAGGACTTGTGAAAAAACTCACCCAGAATTACCAGGATGTACAGCGTCACCTTTCCGAAGGTGCGGATCGCCTGGCTCTGGACGAGTTGACACGCCAGCGCCTACAAGCGGCCCTGCATAGCCATGACAACTACCCATCACCACGCGACCGTCTGGACGGTCCTGCAGAGGCGCCCAAGGACTACGCGCCAAAGGGCGATACTGACAGCGGGCTGGATGAGGCCTACGGCCTTAAGAATCATCGTTGAAAAGATAAATAAAAAGCCCGGCAATAGCCGGGCTTTTTATTAACACCTAGATATGACCTCTGGCCCGCAGCAAGGCGATTACCTGCCTGGCTCCTTCCTCAATGGAAAGGCTTTGCGTATCGATTATCAGGTCGGCGTTTAGCGGCACATCGTAGGGGAAGGACTCACCCGGGATATTGTCACCCTCAGCCGCATATAGCCCCTGAGGATCGCGTTCACGACATGCCTGCGGAGAGGCCTGAACGTACACTGTAATGACCCGCTCAGGACCGATCAGCGTCTTGGCCTGCTCACGCCCTTCGGCGTCCGGCGCTACGAATGCGGCAAGGGTCAATAGGCCGGCTTCATTGAACTGACGGGCCACATGGGCCGCCCGAAGCCAATTTTCACGGCGCCCTGCACGATCCTGCGGAAGCCCCTTGTTAAGGTCATGACGCAGGTTCTGCCCATCCAGTACATACACCGCACGTCCGGCATCGAACAGCTTGCGCTCGACTGCGTACGCCAGCGTGCTCTTGCCTGCGCCGGAAAGACCTGTAAAGAGCACCGTAGCAGGCTGCTGACCGAACCGAGCCGCGCGCTCCTCAGTGGAGACATGTAGCTGATGGCCATGCTGATCGGCAGTACCGCCCACCTTGGGATCCGCGATGATCATGCCTGCGCCGACCGTACCATTGGTAAGCCGATCGATAACGATGAAGGCACCCGTGGTACGGTTGCGCTCGTAACTGTCTAGAGCGATAGGGGCATCCAGGCTGACCTTGACCCGCGCAATCTCGTTCAGCTTGAGCTGGCTGGCCTGACCTTTTTCCAGCGTGTTCACATCAACCGTATGCACGATGCTGGGCAGAGAGCCAGGGACATAGCTGGTTGCACGCTTGATATCGTATTTCTTGCCGGGCAGCATGGGCTCTTCAGCCATCCAGACCAGCATGGCTTCGAAATTGTCAGTCACCTGCGGGCAGTTATCTGGATGAACCAGCAGATCTCCACGGGAGATATCGATTTCATCTTCAAGCGTCAGCGTAACGGCCTGACCAGGAATAGCCTGCTCCAGCTCGCCTTCGAACGTGACGATGGATTTCACGCAGCTACCCTTGCCTGACGGCAGCACAACAACCTTATCACCCTTATGCACCACGCCAGAGGCCAGAGTACCGGCAAATCCGCGGAAGTTCAGGTTTGGACGGTTTACGTACTGGACCGGAAAGCGCATGTCGGTGACATTGCGATCGGCTGCGATCTCAACGGTTTCCAGAATTTCCATCAGCGGCTTGCCGGTATACCAGGGCGTTTGCTCGCTGCGATTGACCACGTTATCGCCCTTGAGCGCTGACATCGGGACAAAGTGTATGTCCTTGGCGCCCAGATTGATGCGCTCGGCAAAGCTCAGGTAGTCCTCGCGGATCCGGTTGAAAACCGCTTCGTCAAAGCCCAGCAGATCCATCTTGTTCACCGCAACCACAACATGCTTGATGCCGAGCAGCGATGCAATAAAACTGTGGCGACGTGTCTGGGTTTGCACACCGTAACGTGCGTCGATCAGGATGATCGCAAGGTCACAGGTGGACGCACCGGTCGCCATATTGCGAGTGTACTGCTCATGACCAGGGGTATCGGCGATGATGAACTTGCGCTTGGCCGTAGAAAAATAACGATACGCCACATCAATAGTGATGCCCTGCTCACGCTCGGCCTGCAAGCCATCCACCAGCAGCGCCAGATCCACTTCCTCGCCTGTGGTACCGACTTTCTTGGAGTCGCGAGTAATTGCCTCAAGATGATCTTCATAGATCATCTTGGAATCATGCAGCAGACGACCGATCAGGGTGCTCTTGCCATCATCTACGTTGCCGCACGTCAGGAAGCGAAGTAGCTCCTTGCGCTCGTGCTGGGCCAGGTATGCCAGGATGTCCTGACTAATCAGTTCGGATTGATGCGACATATTAGAAATACCCCTGACGTTTCTTCTCTTCCATTGACCCCGCCGCATCATGGTCAATGACTCGACCCTGACGCTCGGAGGTCCGAGTCAGCAGCATTTCCTGAATGATATCGGGTAGCGTAGCCGCAGAAGACTCGACCGCCCCGGTAAGTGGATAGCAACCCAAGGTACGGAAGCGGACCTGCTGCTTCTGAATACGTGCTTTTTCCTCGTCGGAAAGGTGTTCGAGAATGCGCTCGTCGTCAATCATGATGAGCGTGCCATTCTTCTCGATTACGTCCCGCTCTGCCGCAAAGTACAGCGGAACGATCGGGATACTTTCCAGATAGATGTATTGCCAGATATCCAGCTCGGTCCAGTTCGAAAGTGGGAAGACCCTAATCGATTCGCCCTTATTGATGTTGCCGTTGTAGATATTCCACAACTCCGGGCGCTGGTTCTTTGGATCCCAGCGGTGCTTGGTGTCACGGAACGAATAGACGCGCTCCTTGGCACGAGACTTTTCTTCATCGCGACGGGCGCCGCCAAAGGCAGCGTCGAAGCCGTATTTATCCAATGCCTGTTTGAGGCCTTGAGTCTTCATCACATCGGTATGCTTGGCGCTACCATGTGTAAAGGGATTGATTCCCTGAGCGACGCCTTCTTGGTTTTGGTGAATCAGAAGATCCAGCCCCATTTCCTTGACCATGCGATCACGAAACTCGTACATGGCTTTGAATTTCCAGCCTGTATCGACGTGCAGAACAGGAAACGGCAGCTTGCCGGGAAAAAAGGCTTTGCGCGCCAGATGCAGCATTACCGCGGAATCTTTACCGATGGAATACAGCATCACAGGGTTGTCGAATTCGGCGGCCACCTCACGAATGATGTGGATGCTTTCCGCCTCGAGCTGTTTCAAATGAGTCAGTTTATCGAGCATGGCTACTCACGGAATTGCGGAGGGACGGCCAGCGGGCCGTGGACGAACACTCACGATACCACAGCATAACTCTTCTATTCAGGAGCCTGCTTAGAACCAAATGTTCTATATATATATTCAAGCAGGATTCGAACTGTCGATGAAGATATGCTCTATGTCAAAACGTCCTGCAAGATACTCTCCCAAAGCCTGAACGCCGTAACGCTCGGTCGCATGATGGCCAGCCGCAAAAAAACTGATGCCATTTTCACGCGCACTGTGAACGGTCTGCTCCGATACTTCACCTGTAAGATAGGCATCAACACCAGCGGCGATAGCCTGATCGATATAACCCTGGGCTCCCCCTGTACACCAGGCGATCCGCTTGATGGGGCGATCACCCTCGATTACGAGAGGTTCGCGCCCTAGAACATGCTTGATATGAGCTGCAAACTCGGCAGCGGTACGCGGTTCACTTAGTGTCCCTTGCAAAACGATAGAGCGTGGATTACCTGGCTCGATCCCTCCCTCAACCGTGATACCCAAGCGCTCGGCCAGCTGAACGTTATTACCCACCACAGGATGCAAATCGAGCGGCAGGTGATAAGCCACCAGGCTCACGTCATTAATGATCAAGGTCTTGAGTCGACGCTGCTTCATTCCGATGACACGCGGATCCTCGCTTTTCCAGAAGTAGCCATGGTGCACAAGCACCATGTCGGCCCCTGCCTCTATCGCGGCATCCAACAACGCCTGGCTTGCGGTCACACCGCTAACGATACGAGCCACCGTAGCGCGACCTTCCACTTGCAGGCCATTGGGGCAGTAATCCTTGATTGCAGCAGCATCAAGATAGCGGTTCGCCTCATCCAGTAGTGTCGTCAAGGCTATGGTCATGGTTATATTCTCCATTAAACAGGCTCTACCAATCGGCCCGCATGTCTTTATAGACAAAGGCAGCTCCGTATAATGGCCGCACCTTATCGGCCGTACACAGGCCTCGCAACAAGGATTGGTAATAATGTTAAAGGCCTTGCGCTCCTACGGCTGGCCCATCGTGGTAGGCATCCTGCTGGCAGCGGTGGTAGTCATTCGATTTCCTGAATGGGTAGGCTTGCCCAAGCAGCAGGTACATTTCGAGCAGACGGCTGAGACCTCTCCTCGCATTCAAGGCCCGGTCTCTTATGCTGATGCCGCCAGTAAGGCAGCTCCGGCCGTAGTTTCACTACGTTCGACCAAGCATCCCAAGAAACCCAGCGCGCCAATTCAGGATGACCCCTTATTCAAACCCTACTTTGATAAGAATCCACCAAAGAGTAACGAAGAGCTGAGCCTGGGTTCGGCAGTGATCATGAGCCATGAAGGCTATCTGCTGACCAACAACCATGTCACCTCTGACGCCGATACCATTGTCGTGGCGTTACAGGATGGCCGGCAGACAGTGGCGCATCTGATAGGAAGCGATCCCGATACGGATCTGGCTGTTCTCAAGATTGATCTGGATAGTCTTCCGGCCATCTCCATCGGCCATTCGGAAGCCATTCGCATCGGGGATGTGGCACTGGCTATTGGCAACCCGTTCGGCGTAGGTCAGACGGTGACCATGGGTATTATCAGTGCCACAGGCCGTAACCAGCTGGGGCTAAATACCTATGAGGATTTCATCCAGACAGATGCAGCCATCAACCTGGGTAACTCTGGTGGGGCACTGGTAGATGCCAACGGCAATCTGATTGGTATCAACACAGCGATTTTATCCGGTGGCTCGCAGGGTATCGGCTTCGCCATTCCCATCAAACTGGCCATGGACGTCATGCAATCAATCATTGCCCACGGCCAGGTAATCCGCGGCTGGCTAGGAGTTGAGGTAGAACGTATTTCCCCAGAGCTTGCCGCCTCGTTCAACCTGCCTAATCAGGACGGCATTGTCGTTTCTGGGGTTTACCCCAACGGTCCGGCACAACGTGCCGGCCTGCAGCCAGGCGACATTCTGCTTAAGCTGGACAACGAACCTGCGATCGATGGTCGCCAGTCCATGAATCAGGTCGCACGCAGCAGACCCGGAGACAAGATCTCGATAGAAGTGCTTCGCAATGGAAAGCCGCTTAAACTGGCCGGAATTATAGGCTTAAGGCCACCCATTGATACCAGCACGTCATCCGAGCCCTCTTCTGATGAGTCAACACAAAAAAACGGCGCCCCATAGGCGCCGTTTTTTCTTCCATCAGGCGAGTACGTAGTCCTTCAACGCCTCGATCAAAACAGCATTTTGTTCTGGCGTACCAATAGTGATACGCAAGAACTTATCGATTCGAGGCTTATTGAAATGACGCACAATGACGCGTCTTTCACGCAGTGCAGCCGCCAATTCAGCCCCCTCATACGAAGGGTGCTGAGCGAACACGAAATTTGCAGCAGAGGGCAGCACATGGAAACCCAGTGCTTCCAATTCGGCTACCAGCACCGTTCGGCTTTCAATCACTGCTCCGCACGTTTGACTGAAATAGTCCCTGTCTTCAAAGGCTGCGACGGCGCCTGCCAGCGCCAACCGATCAAGCGGGTATGAATTGAAACTGTTCTTGACCCGCTCCAATGCTTCGATGAGATCGGGATGACCTACTGCCAGCCCAACCCTCAAGCCTGCCAGGGAGCGAGACTTGGAGAGCGTTTGAGTCACTAGCAGATTTGGATAACGACCCACCAGTGAAATAGCAGTCTCGCCACCAAAATCCACATAGGCTTCATCAACCACCACAACCGAGTCCGTGTTCTTTTGCAGAAGCGACTCGATGTGCCCCAACCCTACCAGACACCCTGTAGGCGCGTTAGGATTGGGGAAAATAATACCGGCGTTAGGCCGGATGTAGTCTTCCAGATTGATTTGATAGTGTTCATCCAGTGGCAACGCTTCGAATGGAATTTCATACAACCCACAGTACACTGGGTAGAAGCTGTAAGAAATGTCCGGGAACAGCAAGGGCGCCTTGTGCTGAAACAAGCCGTGAAAGATATGGGCAAGCACTTCATCCGAACCATTGCCTACAAACACTTGCTCGACATTGATTGAATAATACTCTGCTACCGCCTGCTTCAACCGATCCCCATTGGGATCAGGGTACAGCCGCAAGCCCTCGCCCAGTTCGGCCCGTATCGCATCAATAACCTTGGGCGAAGGGCCGTAGGGGTTTTCGTTGGTGTTGAGTTTTACCAGATTGGCAATCTTGGGCTGCTCGCCAGGTACATACGGCACCAGCTTCTCGACGAAGGGACTCCAGAATCGACTCATGACATCACTCCTTGATCCGGTATTCAGCGCTGCGCGCATGAGCCGTCAGGGACTCCCCACGCGCAAGCACCGAGGCGGTACGACCCAGCACTGAAGCGCCATCCGCGGAACAAAAGATCAAGGACGAGCGCTTCTGGAAGTCATACACGCCCAAAGGAGAAGAGAAACGTGCAGTGCCGGACGTGGGTAGAACATGGTTGGGCCCTGCACAATAATCTCCCAGTGCCTCAGCGGTATAACGCCCCATGAAGATCGCGCCCGCGTGGCGAATACCCGGCAACCAGGCTTCAGGATCAGCTACAGAGAGCTCCAAATGCTCAGGCGCAATGCGATTGACGACCTCGCAGGCCCGAGCCTGATCGGCAACATGAATCAGAGCACCTCGTCCTTCCAAGGACGTTCGGATGATTTCAGCACGCTCCATTGTCGGCAGAAGACGAGCGATACTTTCAGCAACCCTGTCCAGAAACTCGGCATCAGGGCTGACAAGTATCGACTGGGCATCTTCATCATGCTCAGCCTGAGAAAACAGATCCATGGCGATCCAGTCTGGATCAGTCTGGCCATCACAGACCACTAGAATCTCGGAGGGCCCGGCAATCATGTCGATACCCACCTGTCCGAAGACATGACGCTTGGCCGTTGCAACATAGATATTGCCTGGCCCTACGATCTTGTCCACACGAGGGACGCTTTGCGTACCGTAAGCCAGTGCCGCTACTGCTTGCGCACCACCCACAGTAAAAACGCGGTCCACGCCTGCAATGCACGCAGCAGCGAGCACCAGCTCGTTGATTTCACCGCGAGGCGTTGGCACGACCATTACAACTTCAGCAACACCGGCAACCTTGGCAGGAATGGCGTTCATCAACACCGAAGAGGGATAGGAAGCTTTGCCGCCAGGTACATATAACCCAGCCCGATCAAGCGGCGTCACTTGCTGCCCAAGAACGGTGCCATCCGCTTCCGTATAACGCCAGGAGTCCTGCTTTTGCTTTTCGTGATAGCTGCGAACACGATCTGCTGCATGCTCAAGAGCATTTCGCTGCTCATCGGTAATGCGCGTAAGAGCCAACTCAAGTCTTTCGCGAGGCAGAATCAGATCAGACATTGAGCTAGCCTGGACGCCATCAAAGCGCTGTGTGAACTCCACCAGAGCTTCATCCCCTCGGATGCGAACAGCCTCGATAATCTCCAGGACTCGCTGATTGACGCCAGCGTCAGAAACACTTTCCCAGCTCAACAGATGATCCAGATGACGCGCGAAATCAGGATCGGCAGCGTCGAGTCGGCGAAGCGTAATCGGTGCGGTCATAGCGAAGCCTCTTATCAATGGCTAGTCTCAGGCACCGCTAGAGTATCAGCCCTGCCGTGCGGGTACCTGAGAAAATTGGCTATGACACGGATAGGCAGGCACGGCATCAGCCGTGCGAAAGGTCAGGCCTGGTGTCGCTCTTCGACCGTAGCACGTAGCACATCGATCAGCGCCTGGATACGCGCGTGCTGCATCTTCATCGAAGCCTTGTTGACAATCAATCGAGAGCTAACATGGGCAATCAGCTCCTGTGGCTCAAGCCCATTGGCGCGCAAGGTATTACCTGTATCGACCACGTCAATGATCTTGTCAGCCAGCCCCACTAGCGGTGCAAGCTCCATGGAGCCATAGAGCTTGATGATATCGACCTGACGTCCCTGCTCGGCATAGTAACGTTTGGCGATATTGACAAACTTGGTCGCTACCTTGAGGCGGCCACGTGGCTCTGGAGCATTTACTGCACCCGCTGTCATCAGCCGGCATTTGGCGATCTGCAGATCCAGCGGCTCGTAGAGTCCTTGGCCAGAGTGCTCCATAAGCACATCCTTTCCCGCAACACCCAAGTCAGCTGCGCCTTGCTCAACGTAGGTCGGCACGTCAGTCGCACGTACGATCAACAAGCGCACATCATCCAGACTTGTGGGGATGATCAGCTTGCGGCTTTTATCGGGGTCTTCAGTTGGGACGATACCCGCCGCCGCAAGAAGCGGCAGCGTATCGTTCAGGATTCGGCCTTTTGAAAGCGCGATAGTCAGCATGAGCCCTTAACCCGGAACACGGCGAATTTTAGCACCCAGAAGTTGTAGCTTTTCCTCGATGCACTCATAACCCCGATCGATATGGTAGATGCGGTCGATCAGGGTATCGCCTTCCGCTACCAGCGCAGCGATTACCAGGCTGGCCGATGCACGCAAGTCAGTAGCCATTACGGGGGCAGCCTTCAGGTGAGGAATGCCGGTTACGATGGCAGCATTACCTTCCACAGCGATCTGAGCACCCATGCGAGTCATTTCATAGACGTGCATGAAGCGGTTTTCAAAGATCGTTTCAACGACCGTTCCTGTGCCTTCTGCCACAGCGTTCATGGAGATGAACTGCGCCTGCATATCTGTTGGGAATGCAGGGTACGGTGCAGTACGCACATTGACTGCCTTGGGTCGATTCCCTTTCATGTCCAGCTCGATCCAGTTGGATCCAGTAGAAACGTGGGCACCTGCCTCTTCCAGCTTGAGCAGAACAGCTTCGAGAATGGAAGGATCAGTATCCTTGAGCTTGACGCGACCACGGGTAGCCGCCGCCGCAACCAGATAACTACCCGTCTCGATACGGTCGGGCAGTACGGAATAACGGGCGCCACCCAGACGCTCGACACCTTCTACCGTAATGGTATCGGTACCGGCACCTTCAATATGGGCTCCCATGGCGATCAGGCAATTGGCCAGATCCACGACTTCCGGCTCACGTGCAGCATTCTGGATGACGCTACGTCCTTTGGCCAGCGTTGCCGCCATCAGAACGTTTTCAGTACCGGTTACACTGACGGTATCAAAGAAGTAATGTGCGCCACGCAGGCCGCCCGCTGGAGCCTTGGCTTTGATATAGCCTGCCTCGACTTCAATCTGGGCACCCATCGCCTCAAGGCCGCGCAGATGCAAATCGACCGGACGCGAGCCAATGGCACATCCGCCGGGCAGTGCGACTTCGGCTTCGCCGAAACGAGCCAGCATCGGACCCAGCACCAGAATAGAGGCTCGCATGGTCTTGACCAGCTCATAGGGCGCTACAAGCGTCTTGATAGTCGAAGCATTTACTTCAACGTTGAGCTTTTCGTCGATAACCGGCTGCACCCCCATACGACCGAACAATTCGATCATGGTAGTGATGTCATGCAGATGCGGCAGATTGCAAACAGTTACAGGCGTATCCGCAAGCAAGGTGGCAGCCAGGATCGGCAAGGCAGAGTTTTTTGCGCCTGAAATACGGATCTCTCCGTTTAGGCTGGCGCCACCGGTAATAATCAATTTATCCATAGGTATCTCGGCGGCGCCGAACTCAAGCCCGTTCAGCCCAAGCGGCGCGCGTATAGAATTTCATAGTGACTGCATGGATGCTGCCATCAGCGATCAATGCATTGAGATGGGAATAGACTTGCTGCTGGCGCTTTACTGGGCTCATAGCAGCCAATTCATCGCCAATCAGGTTCAATTGGAAGTTGCAGCCCTCGCCTTCTACCTCAACCTGAGTTTCCGGCAGTTGTGCTTCCAATAAGCGTTTAACTTCTTCAGCCTGCATGTTCAACCTCCTGGCAGCCTATTCCGCAGCCAGACATAATACAAAAAAGCCCTCCAACTGCGAACCCCAAGGTTGCAGATAGAGGGCGATGGGATATTCAATGAGAGAGAGGAAGAATGTCCAGCAAACCGGACACACTTGCGATCTGCTTCATATCTGCAGGCAAATTCCAAACCTCAAGTTTTTTGCCAGCCTGCAACACATCACGCTGAAAGGACAGCAACAAGGAAAGCCCTGCACTGTTGGAGCGCTCGACACCAGCACAGTCGATCACGATCACATCGGTATTACTCTGCTGTATATAGCGCTGCCCTTCCTGACGCAGCGCTACCGTCGTCTGATGATCGAGAAGACCAGACAGCGTCATGACGCCCGGCACCTTCTCTCCTAGATGCGCCTGCGTACTCATGAGCCAGCCTGGGCCTTTTGAGCTTCAGGAGAGTTTTTGGCACGCGCCACGGTATTAGCCCAGCTATCGATAACCTTGTCCAGGTTATTGCCGTTAGCCTGCATGGACTGGGCAAACTGATCACGGAACAGCTTACCGATATTAATGCCGTTGATGATTACGTTACGCACTCTCCAACTGCCATTGATATTTACCATAGTATAGGAGACCGGATAGACAGTTCCGCGGCTATCACGTACTTCCATACCTACGCTAGTACGCTCGGGATCATTGTCAGTTGCTGGCAGAACCTTGATACCCTGATTGTTGTACTCCAACAGTGCGTTACCATAGAACTGCATCAGGCTTCGCTTAAAGTTCTCCTGGAAGCGAGCCATTTGCTCAGGCGATGCCTGACGACTGTACCTTACGGTCATGATGCTGCGGGAGATACCTTCGGCATCAACGACCGGACCAAGGATCTCGTTCAAAGAGTTATAGAAAGCATCTGGATTGCTCCGGTACGTTTCCTTGTTGGTTTGCAGATCAGACAGCAACTTATCTGTAGTCTGTTGAATGACATCGTGAGCCGAAGGCGCTGCAGAGGCCAGCAATGGCACTATGGCCAGCAAGGCCAGAACGCTGTTTCGCAATAATTTGAGCATGTCGTGTCCTTCTTACTTATCGCCAGACGAATCTTTGTTGACGGTGTTGAGCAGGAATTTGCCGATCAGATCTTCCAATACCAGCGACGACTGGGTATCACGAATAGTTCCGCCATCTTTAACAACCTCCTCATCCCCTCCCACGCTAATACCAATATATTTTTCACCCAACAGACCTGCTGTCAGGATGGAGGCGGTGGAATCGACCGGAATGTTATCGACCTGTTGGTCGATCTGCATGGTCACTCGACCACGGTAGCTATCACGATCCAGATCGATTGCGGTGACTCGGCCAATCGTGACGCCTGACATCGTGACTTTTGCACGTACGGTCAGACCGGCGATATTGTCAAAATAGGCATACGCTTTATAGGTGTCATTGTGCTCGCCAACGCTCAAGCCACTCACTCGCAAAGCCAACAGCAAGAGAGCCAGCAAGCCAGCGAGCAGAAACAGGCCGACACCAATTTCCTGGGTGCGGGTTTGCATCAGATATCTCCAAACATCAAAGCAGTCAAAAGAAAGTCGAGACCCAGCACTGCCAGAGAGGCATAGACAACTGTTCGGGTCGTCGCGCGGCTGATCCCTTCGGAAGTAGCGTCGCAGTCGTACCCCTGGAACACGGCGATCCAGGTCACCACAAAGGCAAAGACAAGGCTTTTAATCATGCCATTGATGACATCCGCCATCTGGACGCTGTTCTGCATGTTGCTCCAGAACGAGCCGTCGTAGACGCCGAGCCAGTCAACCGCAACCATCGCACCGCCCCAGATACCTACAACACTGAAGATGGCCGAGAGCAGAGGCAAGGAAATAAAGCCCGCCCACAGGCGCGGAGCCACTATATATTTGAGAGGATCAACACCGATCATTTCGAGGCTGGACAACTGCTCTGTCGACTTCATGTTGCCGATTTCAGCCGTTAACGCGGAACCTGCGCGACCTGCGAACAGAAGCGCACTAACTACAGGGCCCAACTCTCTCAACAGGGTAAGCGCCACCATCTGCCCAACCGCCTGTTCCGAACCATAGGTAACCAGAATGTTATAGCCCTGAAGTGCTATAACCATACCGATGAAAAGACCGGAAACCAGGATGATGGGTAGCGATAAAACCCCTACCGAATAGAGCTGCTTGATCAGCAACTGTCCACCCTTGCCTGCGCCGGAGCGGCCAAACAAGGATTGCAATAGCAAAAGAACAGAACGACCAGCTGCAGCCAATACATCCAGGCCTGTGCGCCCCAATAAGCGGATGCGCTCAAGCAGTGAAATGTGACGCATTAGCGCCTCCCCAAAAGATCTTCGCTATAGTCAGGCGCTGCGAAATGGAACGGTACCGGGCCATCCGGGGTACCTTTTATGAACTGAAGCACTCGTGGATCAGACGACTCCTTGAGCTCTGCGGGGGTTCCTTGGCCCAGCACCTGTGTATCCCCGACAATGTAAAGATAGTCAGCGATACTTGCCGTCTCGGCCAGATCATGTGACACAACGATACTGGTCAATCCCAGTGCATCATTGAGCAGACGAATCAGGCGCACCAGTACGCCCATGGCAATGGGGTCCTGTCCCACGAAAGGCTCGTCATACATCAGGATCTGAGGATCCAATGCAATCGCCCGAGCCAGAGCCACCCGACGTTTCATGCCTCCGGACAGCTCATCGGGCATCAACTCGATAGCGCCCCGCAGACCGACCGCCTGAAGTTTCATCAGGACGATATCCCGGATCATCTCCTCAGGCAGCTTGGTATGGACCCTGAGAGGAAAGGCCACGTTTTCGAAAACATCAAGGTCTGTAAACAGTGCACCGCTCTGAAACAGAACGCCCATCTGCTTACGCACATTGAACAGGTCACTTCGAGACAGCGTGGGAAGATTGAGATTGTTAACCCATACCTCACCCTTTTCAGGGCGCAACTGGGCTGCAATCAAGCGTAACAGCGTTGTCTTGCCGCTCCCTGAAGGCCCCATAATACCGGTCACCTTGCCACGCGGGATGCGGATATCAACATTCTCGTAGATGGTACGCTCGCCTCGCTTGAAGGTAACGCCTTTAAGCTCGACCGCATACTCGCTATCGGTGTTCATCTAAACTCCTAGCTTACAGCCCTCCTGGCAGACGCATCGAATGGCATCCAAGGCACTTTTAAGGGCCTATTCGACAAGGACATAGCATAACATTTCAGCGCTACCTCCCCAACATGAACATAATTCAATCGTTTTCATAGGAGGGGGGATTGATTGTCGTTATAATTCTGCATTTTCAATCAATCTGCTGCCCAGCAAACTGGTAGACAAATGACCCACGCTGCAAATTTCATCGAATCCGCAAATCGTACCATCAGCTATGAAGTGGAAGCCGTGAACGCATTGCGTGGGCGTATAGATGATCGCTTTGTCAAAGCCTGTGAACTGATGCTGGACTGCAAGGGCCGCATCGTTGTACTGGGCATGGGAAAGTCCGGACATATCGGCAATAAGATTGCGGCCACGCTGGCAAGCACAGGCACACCCGCGTTTTTCGTCCATCCCGCCGAAGCAAGCCACGGCGACATGGGGATGATTACCCAGGCGGACATTGTGCTGGCCCTGTCCAACTCTGGCTCTACCCCTGAAATAGTGACGCTCTTGCCACTTATCAAGCGACTGGGAATCACGTTGATCAGTATGACAGGCAATCCCCTGTCACCTCTGGCTCAGGCAGCCACTGTCAACCTGGACGCAGGCGTTGCCAAGGAAGCCTGCCCGCTGAATCTTGCACCGACCTCCTCCACCACTGCCAGCCTGGTTCTGGGGGATGCCCTTGCCATTGCCTTGCTCGATGCACGAGGCTTCACGGCTGAAGATTTTGCCTTTTCTCACCCCGGCGGCGCTCTGGGCCGACGCCTGCTTCTCAAGGTCGAGCATGTCATGCATAGCGGGAAGGAATTACCTCAAGTGCCACGAGGCACTTCGCTTAGCGGTGCATTACTTGAGATGTCCCAAAAAGGACTTGGCATGACCATCGTCACGGAGCCTGATGGCCGACTGGCAGGTATTTTTACTGATGGGGACCTTCGGCGTGCGCTTGACCGTGGAATTGACGTACGCTCAATAACCATAGACCACGTCATGACGGAGCATGGTCGTACGGCACGCCCACAGATGCTGGCAGCCGAGGCATTGAAAGTCATGGAAGATCACAAGATTAGCGCCTTGGTTGTGGTCGACGAGAAAGATTACCCTCTGGGGGCATTGAACATGCACGACCTGCTTCGCGCAGGCGTCATGTGAATGCAGCTCATATCGAGAAATAGCCCATCATTGCTGCTGCATGGCAGTGATGGCACTCATAAATGCTTTATGTCTCAAATGGTACAGAGCCTTTGCCGTGCTTTATGCCGCCGTTTGACTACAATGCTTTTGCAGGCCTTTTGTCATGTTCCGTACACTGCGTAAACCTGTACTTTATGTCCTGATTGCCCTGGCGCTAGTCGCTATCGGTTACTGGAACCTCTTGCCGCAACGGTTTATCGATGACCCGGCAGGCAATGCCCAGACCGATAATGCCATTGATGCCTATGCAACAAATGTCAAAACGATCCAGTACCGTGCCGATGGAAAGGTACAATACGAGATGACAGCCGAACGGCTTGATCACGTTCAGGCCACCGATGTCACACTGGTTTCGAAACCCGATATGCTGGCATACCGCGGTACTGACCTGCCCTGGCATGTTCGCAGCGCAAGGGCCGAGGTGGCGCCAAAAGGTACACAGGCTGAGTTGATCGATGATGTAAGAGTCGAGCGTACAGACGAAAAGGGCCGCCCTATCGTGATGACGACGACGCGAATGACTGTTTTTCCTGACAAAAATTATGCGCAGACTGAGCAAGCCGTTAAGATTGAGGCCGCTAATAGCGTGACCACAGCGAAAGGCATGAAAGCGTACCTGAATGACGGCAGAATGCTCCTGCTGTCCAATGTAAGAGGCCAGCATGAGGTTCGTTAAATCTCTACCCCTTCTTTTAACCCTAGGCGCTACGTTCGGAAGCGTTAACGCCTGGGCTCTGCCTTCTGACCGCAACCAGCCCATCCGGGTACAGGCCGACAGCGCCGAACTCGATGACAAGCAGAACGTAGCGGTTTATCGAGGCGACGTCATCATTACCCAAGGCACGATGAAGATCACGGGTAACACCGTGACCATCACCCAGGACAACAACGGCAACATCAAGGTTGCAACTGCCGTTGGCAAGCCGGCTCACTATGAGCAGAAGCCATCTGCGGACAAAGATACGGTGAAGGCTTACGGCCTGACTATCCAGTACTATGCGGATGAAAACCGAATCGTATTGATCGACCAGGCACGCGTTGAACAGCAAGGCAATACGTTCGAAGGCGAAAAGATCGTTTACGACACCCAGCGCCAGATCGTGAATGCTGGCCGTGCAAACGGTAACAAGATCACCACACCAAGACCGCGTATCGACATGGTCATCCAGCCCAAGAACAAAGACCAGCAGCCGGGGCAAGCTCAATGACAGTACTGCTCAAAGCCCAGCATCTGGCCAAGAGCTATAAGGGTCGCCAAGTGGTCCGGGATGTCAGCCTGACCATCGAAAGCGGCCAGATAGTGGGACTGCTCGGACCTAACGGTGCGGGCAAGACGACATGCTTTTATATGATCGTAGGGTTGGTCAACGCCGATCATGGCCGTGTCCTGATCGATAACCAGGATGTCACCAACCTGCCTATGCACGGCAGAGCGCAGGCAGGTATCGGTTATCTCCCCCAGGAAGCATCGATATTCCGCAAGCTGACCGTGGCCAACAACATCATGGCCATCCTTGAAACACGCAAGGACCTGGACCGAAACGGACGCACCCAGGCGCTCGAGTCGCTGCTTCAAGAATTTCACATCACCCATATTCGTGACAACCTAGGCATGAGCCTGTCGGGTGGGGAACGTCGTCGCGTCGAGATTGCTCGCGCCCTAGCCACGGCGCCCAAGTTCATTCTGCTGGATGAGCCCTTTGCCGGTGTCGACCCTATTTCAGTGGGTGATATCAAGCAAATCATTCGCCACTTGAAAGCCAAAGGCATTGGCGTTTTGATCACGGATCACAATGTTCGGGAAACCCTCACAATCTGTGAGATGGCTTATATTGTGAATGACGGACAGCTGATTGCTGAAGGCGATGCCGAAAGCGTGCTGGCCAACGACCTGGTTAAGGAAGTTTATCTGGGGCACGAATTCCGCCTCTAGGCAAAAGGGTAAAAACCAGGCATATAATTTGCTCATCCCTACCAAATTATCTGGTGGGCTCCGTGGCGCAGTTCGCGTCTGTAGATTAAGGTGCTAAGCCCGCAGCCATGAAACCATCGTTAGTTTTAAAGATGGGCCAGCAGCTGACCATGACTCCTCAGCTGCAACAGGCCATTCGATTGCTTCAACTTTCGACGCTTGATCTCCAGCAGGAAATTCAGGAAGCCCTGGAATCCAACCCCATGCTCGAGCGGCAAGAAGAAGGCGATGATTTTGATCACAGCGACCCGCTTGCCGATGGCGAGGAGCTATCGAATCCTGGTAGCCAGGAGGTTACGTTCAAGGATACGGCTCCCTCGATAGAGACCTCTGAGTCGGACGAGTCCGAATGGAGTGACCGTATCCCCAATGAGCTTCCCGTCGATACCGCCTGGGAAGATATCTATCAGACAAGCGCGAGCAGCCTTCCGAGCTCTGACGACGATGAATGGGATTTCACATCCAGAACATCGACAGGTGAAAGTCTGCAGAGCCATCTTCTCTGGCAACTGAATCTGGCCCCGATGTCGGACGTGGATCGCATGGTCGCCATGTCGATCATCGACGGCATCAATAATGATGGCTACCTCGAAGAATCACTCGAAGACATACACGCCTCGCTAGATCCTGAGCTTGAGGTAGAGATTGATGAAGTCGAAGTAGTTTTACGCCGTGTTCAACAGTTCGAACCGGCAGGCGTAGGCGCACGTAATCTCAAGGAATGCCTGCTGCTGCAACTCAATCAGCTTCCAGGCAAAACACCACGGCTGGCGGAAGCCAAGCGCTTGGTCACAGATTATCTGGACGTCCTAGGCAGCCGTGATTACAGCCAGCTCATGCGCCGCATGAAGATCAAGGAAGATGAGTTACGCGACGTAATCGAGCTGATTCAAAGCCTGCACCCCCGACCAGGCTCCCAGATCGAATCAGGTGAAGCCGAGTACGTGGTTCCTGATGTCATCGTGCGCAAACACAATGACCGTTGGCTGGTTGAGCTGAACCAGGAGGCGGTGCCGCGGCTACGCGTAAACTCACAATATGCCGGTTTCGTGAAACGTGCCGACAGCAGTGCAGATAACACTTTCATGCGTAACCAGTTGCAGGAAGCTCGCTGGTTCATCAAGAGTCTGCAGAGCCGTAACGAGACCCTGATGAAGGTTGCGACGCAAATCGTCGAGCATCAGCGTGGCTTTCTAGAGTATGGAGAAGAAGCCATGAAGCCACTCGTACTTCACGATATTGCCGAGGCGGTTGGCATGCACGAGTCTACAATTTCTCGTGTGACTACCCAAAAGTATATGCACACGCCTCGTGGCATATACGAATTGAAATACTTCTTCTCCAGTCATGTAAGCACAGCCGAGGGCGGTGAATGCTCGTCAACCGCCATTCGCGCCATCATCAAAAAACTTGTTGCCGCCGAAAATGCAAAAAAGCCATTGAGCGACAGCAAGATCGCTGGTTTACTGGAGTCACAAGGCATACAGGTCGCGCGTCGGACTGTAGCCAAATACCGTGAGTCGCTGGGCATTGCTCCATCGAGTGAACGGAAAAGGCTGGTCTAGACTTAGGCGGCTCGCCACGAGCGGACTGCGAGCGCGGGGGAAAGAGGCGCTTATCGCTCAACAGTGTTTCTTCGGCAGGCCTAATGCCTGCCTGTTACACCACGGCAATAAGGAGAACGCGGTATGCAAGTCAACATCAGTGGGCATCAACTGGATGTTACCGACTCCCTTCGCAGCTACGTTGGAGAAAAGCTCGCCCGACTTGAACGCCACTTCGATCGCATTACCAGTGCTCAGGTAATCATGCAGGTCGATAAACTGAAACAGAAAGTTGAAGCCACCTTGCATGTTGCAGGTGCGTCTGTCGTTGCAAATGCCGAACATGAAGACATGTACGCTGCCATCGACCTTCTCACCGATAAACTCGACCGCCAGTTGATCAAACACAAAGAGAAACAGCTCGAGAGGCAGCAAGGGTTGGGCGTCCGTTGAGACTTAACATCACCCTATGATTCGATTAGAAACCATTCTGACCCCTGGCCGCTCACACGTGAGCGTGCCAGGGGTCAGTAAAGAAAGCGTGCTTCAGCAGATTTCTGAAATTGCTGCGACTGACTTGCCAGGGCAAGACGCTCACTCAATTTTCGAAAGCCTCATGGCCCGAGAAAAGTTAGGGTCGACCGGTTTCGGCAACGGAATAGCTATTCCTCACTGCCGCCTGAGTGGCTCCAAGGAACCTATTAGTGTGCTGTGCCACCTGCAAACGCCGGTGGACTTCGACTCACTCGACGGAGCGCCAGTAGACCTTATTTTCGTCCTGCTGGTACCCGAAGCCGCTACCGAGCAGCATCTGGAGTTGTTGCGCCAGATTGCAGCCATGCTGGATAAGGCTGAAATCCGCGATCGACTGCGCCATGCAACTACTAGCAATGGGCTCTATCAAATAGTTATCGACGCCCAAAGCGGTCATTAACATGCATCTGATTATCGTCAGTGGACGCTCCGGATCTGGCAAAAGCACAGCACTAGATGTGCTGGAAGACAACGGCTTTTATTGCATCGATAATCTACCTGCCGGTCTTTTACCAGACCTGTCCGAGCGTGCTCTGACTGAATCCGAAGGGGCTCAGTCTCAGATAGCCCTGTCTATCGACGCCCGCAACTTGCCCAGCCAGCTACAACGCTTTCCCGAGCTGCTTGAGCAAGTCAGATCACGCCATATCCGTTGCGATGTGCTGTATCTGGATGCAGATGATCAGACACTGCTCAAACGATTCTCGGAAACCCGCCGTCGTCATCCGCTTACAAGCGAGTATCGTTCTCTGGCTGAAGCCATCGAGGATGAACGTCAGCTGCTGATGCCTATTGCCGATCTGGCTGACCTGAAGATCGACACCACTCATCTGAATCTTTATCAGCTCAAGGATATGATCAAGCTACGCTTGCTCAATGCACCTGAGCCTGGCACTGCGTTTCTGATCGAGTCGTTCGGTTTCAAACGGGGCTTGCCGGTTGATGCAGATATGGTCTTCGACATCCGCTTCCTGCCCAATCCCTATTGGAAAGCAGAGCTCAGGGAGCTTTCAGGTCTGGATCAACCCGTGATCGAGTATCTGGAGGAGCAAACCGAGGTCGAAGAGCTCTACCAAGACATCTATAATTACCTTTCTAAATGGCTGCCCAATTTTGCCGCCAACAATCGCTCTTATGTAACAATTGCGATTGGCTGTACGGGAGGTCACCACCGCTCGGTTTACATTGCCCAGCGACTGGGAACAGCTCTCAAATCAAAACTGAAAAAAGTCCAGATTCGCCACCGCGACCTACCTGGACAATAGCGATTAAGGACACTCAACGTAATGCCCGCCCAAGAAATCACCATCATCAATAAGCTAGGGCTGCATGCACGCGCAGCGGCCAAGTTCGTCGGTGTGGCTGGGCGCTTTCCGTGCGAAGTCAGAGTCGGTAGAAGCCCTGAAAGCACAATCGATGGGAAAAGCATCATGTCTGTCATGATGCTGGCTGCTGGCAAAGGCACGATGCTTCACTTGGCAACAGAAGGCGAACAGAGCGAAGAAGCCTTGCAAGCATTGATTGAACTGATCAACAACCGGTTCGACGAAGGCGAATGATCGCCTACGCTCCTCTACCCTAACGCGGTATCCATTACCATCATCAGACAAAAACCAATGCCGAGCCCTACGGTGGCAGCACTGCGGTGACCCTTTTTAAGGTGCGCCTCAGGAATGACTTCGTGGGTTACGGCAAACAGCATGGCACCTGCTGCCAGCGACAGCCCCCAGGGCAGCATCATCTGACTGAAATTAACCAGCCAGGCACTAATGACTGCGAAAAGCGGCTCAACCAGCCCTGAGGCTGCGCCAATGCCCACCGCTTTATACCGGTTTACACCCGCTCCAGCTAACACCAGCGCAATCACCATCCCTTCCGGAAAGTCCTGCAGGGCGATTCCAAGCGCCAGGCTCTCTGCCCCTTCAACAGCACCACCTGCGGCTACACCGACAGCCATGCCTTCGGGAATGTTATGAAGAATAATGGCTGCAACGAACAGTAGGATTCGCGGCTCTACGGCGGAAATAGAATCACGCTGCTCTAACTCCTGCTCCGGCATGACACGTTCCAACCCTAGCATGCCAAGAACGCCTAGCATGATTCCACAGCTGACTACCGCTCCACTGCCCCACTTGGAATACCCTAGCGAGCCCCCTGCATCCAATGCAGGCAATAAAAGAGAAAAGGCAGTAGCCGCAAGCATGACGCCTGCACCAAAGCCCAACATGATATTGGACAGACGCTCAGAAATACGAGAAACGGCAAGTACAGGGAGCGCACCGAGCGCAGTGCCTAGCGCACAGAGCATGCCGTCTTTCACTGCGCTTTGCATGGAAGGTCTTTGAAATAGCGCCTGTAAGGCTTCGAACTGAAGAAGAGTGCCCCCAATAAACAGCAAGACGATACACAACGCCAATCCGAGATAACTTGATAAAAACGTCTGTATCGAACGCATAGGCCTACTGAGGCGAAAAAAAAGATCAGAGGACGCGGTGCAAGAACCTCTTACACCGCGAAGATCACGACGCTTGTACCCCGTTAGGCCATTGCTGCCTGATAGCGACGAGCAACTTCAGGCCAATTGACTACATTGTAAAAGGCACCAATGTATTCCGGACGACGGTTCTGATAACGCAGGTAGTATGCGTGCTCCCATACGTCCAGGCCCAGAATAGGCGTATTGCCATTCATGATGGGGCTGTCCTGGTTGAGTGTACTTTCAACAACCAGTTTCTTTTCAGGCGTCACGCTCAACCATGCCCAGCCACTGCCAAAGCGAGACACCGCAGCCTTGGTAAAGGCTTCTTTGAATGAGTCCATACCGCCCAGCTGGGAATCGATCGCCTGAGCCAATTCACCTTCCGGGTTACCACCGCCTTGCGGAGTCATAACAGTCCAGAACAGAGAGTGGTTGGCATGTCCGCCGCCGTTGTTTACTACCACACCACGCTTATCTTGAGGCAGCTTGTCCAGTTGAGTCAGCAGTTCTTCTACCGGCAGGGACTCAAGGCCGGTCCCCTCGAGCGCAGCATTCAGATTATTGATGTAGGTCTGATGATGCTTGGTATGGTGAATTTCCATTGTCTGCGCATCGATGTGAGGTTCCAGTGCATCGTAGGCATAGGGTAAAGCTGGAAGCGTATGAGGCATGATGTCGTCTCCTGATGTGAGGATAACTATCGTCTGCCTAAGGGCAGACCCGTGTTGCTCGAACGTTCACGTGTTTACTGCTGAGTGAAGCGCGCCAGTGAGGCTTGACGCTGAAAGTTATTAGCTATGGGTTAACTGGCCAGAATTAAAGACCTGTCACCCCATAAAACCAGACTTCATAAGAAATGAGATTCTTTATCAATAACATATCTAACAGATTCGACAAACGAAAGCGACGTTTTACGCCTGCCTACAGTAGTTTGATTAGCAGGCGCAAAAGCTTGAATCAACGTCCGGCCAGAGTCATGGACTCAATCAGCACCGATCCGGTTCGAATACCACCGCGACGATCTACATCCGAACCGATCGCAACGATGTTGCGAAACATATCCTGAAGACGCCCCGCAATAGTGACTTCCTGCACCGGAAACTGTATTTCGCCGTTTTCGACCCAATAACCGGCAGCGCCCCGTGAATAGTCGCCCGTTACCAGATTGACCCCCTGCCCCATGAGTTCGGTTACAAGAAGTCCTTTGCCCATGCGACGGATCAGGGCCGCCTGGTCATCACTGCCGTGACTGACAAACAGGTTATGCACGCCTCCGGCATTGGCTGTACTTTGCATCCCCAGCTTGCGGGCGGAATAGGTGCCCAACAAATAGGAAACCAACTCACCTTTATCGATAAAGGGCTTGGCATAGGTCGCCAGTCCTTCATTGTCGAACGATGCACTGCCCAACGCCCTAGGGATTAGCGGTCGTTCATCAATGGATAACCACTCAGGGAAGAGCTGCTGCCCCATTGCGCCTTCCAGGAAGGTCGTCTTCCGATAGAGGTTGCTGCCAGAAATAGCGGCCAGGAAATTACTGAACAATCCTGAGGCCAGTTCAGGCGCAAACAGCACAGGAACCTGGGCCGTCGGAACCGGACGAGCCCCCAAGCGACTCACCGCCCGTTCTGCTGCGCGCTGACCAATATAGACAGGGTCCATCAGCTCTTCAGCCACACGATTGACGTCGTAAAAATAATCGCGCTGCATATGGCCATTACTTTCCGCAATCATGACGCAGCTCAGGCTATGTCGACTGCTGGCATACCCACCGATAAAGCCATGGCTGTTGCCATAGATACGGCAACCCTGATGAGTGTTGAGGCTTGTCCCATCAGCATTGGTGATTTTGGGATTGGCTGCAAAGGCCGCTGACTCGCAAATAAGCGCTTTCTCGATCGCCTCGTCAGGCGTAATGCTCCAGGGATGGAACAGGTCCAGGTCAGGTAGGCTCTTGGCCATTTTTTCCGGATCGGCCAAGCCTGAATATTCGTCTTCGGAAGCGTGCTGGGCAATGGCAAGAGCCGCAGCCACGGTCTCACGGATAGCATTTTCGCCCGTTGCGGACGTACTGGCCGAGCCCTTGCGGTGCCCGACGTACAAGGTAATACCGAAGCCCTCATCACGATTGAACTCAACCGTTTCAACCTCGCCTTTGCGAACGGTTGTAGATAACCCCTGCTCAATAGATACCGAGACCTCACAAGCAGTGGCACCCTGCTGACGCGCCTCCGCCAAAATGTGCTCGACCTGTTCACGCAAGGCAGGTAAGGCAGCCGGGCCGACAGCTTCCACGGATTGATTCATGCTTCTCTCCTATACAGCGTTGGCAGCCCGGCGGACCGGACAACCGACCTTCAACTCGTTATGATGGCGACCTTTAGTTATGGACCACCCTCATGTCTGATTTTCTTGACGACGACTCCTTCTCCGGAGAGAAGAGCAAATCGCAGATCAAGCGCGAATTGCATGCCCTGCAGGACCTTGGCGCGCGCCTCGCCGGGATGAGCCCTGATCTGCTTGACCGCCTCCCCTTGACCGAGCCTTTGCGCCGCGCTTTGGCCGAGGCTCCCAAGCACAAAGCCAACGTCGCCCGGAAGCGACATACCCAGTACCTGGGCAAACTGATGCGCGATCAGGATCTTGATGCGATCATGGCCATGATCGAACAAGTCGATTCCTCGACCCGCCAGTACAACGAGCGCTTTCACGCCCTTGAACGCTGGCGGGATCGCCTGCTGGGTGGTAGCGACGAGGTCCTGCAGGCTTTTGTCGAAGACTACCCGGACGCTGACCGCCAGCACCTGCGCCAGTTGATCCGTCACGCCCAACACGAGCAGGCGCATAACAAGCCGCCGTCAGCGGCACGTAAATTGTTCAAGTACATCCGTGAACTGGATGATACCAAGCGGGGCCTGCGTTAATACGCGGCCCTTGCCTGCCTGTCAGGCACCCGTTCCTCCTACCGTGATGGCATCAATTTTCAGAGTTGGCTGGCCTACGCCAACCGGAACTGACTGGCCTTCCTTCCCGCACGTGCCAACACCGTTGTCCAGCGACAGGTCATTGCCAACCATCGATACCTGAGTCATGACTTCCGGACCGTTCCCGATCAGCGTGGCGCCCTTCACCGGCCGGGTCACCTTGCCGTTCTCGATCAGGTAAGCCTCATTGGTTGTGAAGACGAATTTACCGCTGGTGATATCGACCTGACCGCCCCCCAGGCTGGCGCAATACAGGCCATGCTCGACCGAGGCGATGATTTCTGCCGGGTCGCTTTCACCCGCCAACATATAGGTGTTGGTCATGCGAGGCATGGGCAGGTGCGCATAGGATTCACGGCGCCCGTTGCCGGTACGTGCCACTCCCATAAGCCGGGCATTGAGCTTGTCCTGCATGTATCCCTTGAGGATTCCATTCTCGATAAGTACGTTGTAGGCACCTGGCGTGCCTTCATCATCGACCGATACCGAACCACGGCGATCAGGGAGAGTGCCATCATCGACAATGGTGCATAGCGATGAAGCTACACGCTCGTTCATACGTCCGCTATAAGCCGAACTGCCCTTGCGGTTGAAATCACCTTCCAGGCCATGACCTACAGCTTCGTGCAACAGGACGCCAGACCATCCCGAGCCCAACACAACCGGTAGCGTACCCGCTGGAGCGGCAACAGCCTCCAGATTTACCAAGGCCTGCCGCACCGCTTCACGCGCGTAGCTCATGGCACGGTCTTCACGCAGGAAGTAACGATAATCCGTGCGTCCGCCACCGCCGTTATTGCCACGTTCCCGGCGACCATTCTGTTCGACGACCACGTTGACATTGAAGCGCACCAGAGGACGTACATCCGCCGCCAGCGTTCCATCGTTGGCGGCGACAAGCACCTGCTCCCAGACACCGGAAAGGCTGACCGTAACCTGTTGGATACGGGGATCCAGAGCCCGCGTGGCTACGTCAATATTTTTGAGCAGCTCGACTTTCTCCGCACGGCTCAAGACATCCAGTGGGTTTTCTTCGGGGTAAAGCCGTACCGGCTCGATGTGGCTAAATACCTGAACCTTGCCTTTATCCCCACTGCGCGAGATGGAACGTGCAGCCTGGGCAGCCTGGCTCAAGGCATCCAGCGTGATGGCGTTACTGTAGGCAAACCCGGTCTTTTCACCTGATTGAGCACGGACACCAACGCCTTGGTCCATATGAAAGCCGCCTTCCTTGACGATGCCGTCCTCAAGCAGCCAAGACTCGGAAATCATGCTTTGGAAATACAGATCGGCGGCGTCGATTCCTGGTCCCGCCAGTTGATGAAGAACCACTGGCAGGCTGTCGATTTCAAGCCCACCTGGATTGAGAAGATGTTGACTGACAGAAGTCAGGTATTGGCTCATGCTTACTCCAATAGCCGAAAGGTCTTATGCAAGGCGTGCACAACACGTTGAAACAACACAGATCTTCTTTATTGACCTTAGCGCGTCTTGCGCGTTGTGCTTAATGGAAATGCCCAATCAAGTCGATTGTGGTCATTCGTGGCTTGGCAAGGGCGATGTTGCAAAACCAAAGCGACGATGCTGAGCAATCGGCATCCGTTCGCGTAATGCTTGTTGCTGGCCAATATCACGCCGTCCAATCATGACAGCTTCCCCTGTAGGCGACTCTTCAAGGACGCGCCCCCAAGAATCGATAATAGCGGAGTGGCCCCAGGTTTCCCGACCTCGTGGATGCAGACCTCCCTGCGCAGCGGCCAGAATATAACATTGCGTTTCGATAGCCCGGGCACGTATCAAGATATCCCAATGAGCCTTTCCCGTAACAGCCGTGAATGCCGAAGGCGCAGCAATCAACTCGGCACCGGCCTCACGTAGAGAGGTGTACAACTCAGGGAAACGCAAGTCATAGCAAACCGTCAAGCCAAGCCGCCCTACAGGGGTATCCGCCACTACGATATCCTGGCCTTCCGCATAGTGATCACCCTCTCTATAGCTACCCTGCCGATCATCTACACGGGCATTGAAGAGATGCAGCTTGTCATAACGAGCTACTCGCTCCCCTTGATCATTGATCAACAGGCAGCACGCCCTTGGCTTGGCATATGGCTGATCATCCGGAGGAAGCGGTAATGTCCCGGCGACAATCCAGAGCCCCAATGCACGAGCAGAACAGCTTAACCAAGGCAGGATTGGCCCTGCTCCTAGCGCCTCTGCCTGGCCGATCATGGCTGGATTGGAGTGACCGATCGCAACGAAATTCTCGGGCAGGACCGCCAGCTGTGCTCCAGCCTTGGCCGCCTGCTCAAGCAGGCGGTATGCCGTAGCAAGATTGGCCTCTATGTCGTCTTGGCTGACCATCTGGATTACCGCAAACGTCATAGCCCACCTCGTATTGACTTGTCTATGCTACGCAGAGGATCCGCTTACGCTCAACCGACTTCTTCTGTCATGGCAGAACAGTCGCATTTCTTTGCGCAGGGTTCACTTCTTGCCCAGTGTCATCTGTGGATTTTGCCAGGGCCCGTGGATGTGATAGTTCACACTGGCCATGCGGGTTACCCTGTCACCAATCAAGCGATCCACAATGAACAGGGCTCCGCCTATGGCAGGTGCTCCTGCAATCAATGCCGCGATAGGCAGCGAGTTGGTCAAGGGCAATCCAACCTGCAAATGGGCATCGACCTGATCATGAGCCAGGTCCAGCGTCCCCTGCATCTGCATATCGGTAGAAGGACCATCCAGAATGATGGGTTTCCGGGTTAGAAAAACACCGTTTTGCGCCTCCAGTAACCCGCTAATCGTGTCGTAACTCAGGCCGCGGCCAAAAATATCGGAAAAGTCCAGCCGCAGACGCCGCCGTATGGCCTCGAAATTGAGCAGGCCAAACACCCGGAGCGCTGATGCAGAGCCTTCAACCTGACGCAACTGTCCGTTACGCAGGCTGGCATCCAGTGTGCCGGACAGACGATTCAGCCCCGCCCAGGCTGGCGATCCAGGCCAGCTGACGTTGGCATCAAGACGAAACTCGCGACTGGTCACACTGGATGCAAACTTCCAGGCCAGCAATACATCGGCAACGTTGTCACCCGAGAGACGACCGCTATACCGTGTACGCGTAGTGCCCGGCAACCCCTCCCAATCCATCGTACCTTCGACCTTCAGCCCCTTCAGATAGAGGTTCAGGTCTGAAAAGCGCACTCCTGCCGTCGTTGGCCGGATCCTGAGTCGCTGTGCGCCAACAGGCTCACCGCCCAGCGAAAGGGTATCAATCGATACGTCCATTGCCGGCAGGCCATGCGGGTCGATATTCGCCAGGGGATCAGGACTTTCGACGGGCTTGGCGCCCCCTGCCGGAGCAGCATGACTGGGAAAGTCCAAGTGTTTGAGCGCAAGCGTAATGGGTACCTTGCGGTCTTCCGGCAACCGTACCTGGCCGGCAATGACCGAGCTATCGAGCGTAAGCACCCAGACATTACTTTGTGGTTCCAGCTGAACAGCGAGGTTTTCGACGGTCTGACCGAAACCTTCGAAATGCACTACCTTGAGCTGCCCGCCCGCAAGTATTGAGAGCATGGAGTCGGGCGAGGCAGGCCCACCACCGGAGCGCGTAGCCGGTTCCTTACCAGGCGTAACGTACTTTTCGATAGCGACCTGCCATTCACTCAGCACGAGACGATCCAGGACGCCACGAACACGGACTCCCTGACCGCTCGGGAGATTGGCTGTGCCATTTCCCAGAACAACCTCACCACGGGCCTCGGTCAAGCGATCCGGCGGTGCGACGATAACGGCATCCGCCAAGCCTTGATATGTCGCCTCATAACGACGCTCGGGCCCATTGAGTGTCATACTGAAAAAACCGTCATGGGCGGTCTGCGGATCCTTGCCAAACGGTGCTGGCAGATCAATAGCTACCCCTTGAAGATTCGAGGCTACTACGATTTCGCTGGCCTCGTTTGCCAGGGTCAGGCTCATGCGATACGGAATATCGCCTGACACTGGCAAGGGCCGGCCTCCAACACCCAGCCATTGGGTAAGCTGACTGAACGCTACCTTGCCCTCAGCCACGAGGCGGGTCTTGGGATCGGTCTGGTTCCCTTCGGCGAACGCCTTGCCGTGGGCCTGACTACCCAATACCTGCGCCTTGATATCCGGTGCGCTCAAGCCTCGTGTCGTGTCATAGCGAAACGCACCGCGGATATTGGTGACATCGAGCATGGGATTTGCCAGCTGTAACCGGGCCCCATTAGCCACGAAATCTACAATCACCTTGGGCGGTAGCCCATGATCAAAAGGCAAATCCAGGTCAAGCTTACCCTTTAGAGCCCCTTCCCCCCGCCATCCCTTGAATGTCTCGGCTGTCGGTAACGGCGTCTCCTGCAAGATCGTGAGCCCGTCCTTTACACTACTGTCCAAGTCACTTTTCAGATACAGATGGACCGTACTGCCATCATGTCGCAGCGGGATGGTGACATTTGCCTTGCTGACCTGGGTATCCAGGATTCGCCCCTCCGGTACCTGAATGCGAACGGCATCATCTTCAATGACTATATCGCCGCTGGCCTCACGCAACTCTGGCCAACCCGGCTGGTAGGCAAGCAATGCGTCGTGGACGCGAAAAAAAAGGCTCATGGTACGTGCACCCGGCGGTGCATCGTGCATCAGGGAACCCTGATACTGGTAAATACCTTCATCGATATGGCCACCCTTGATCGCAGTCTTGAGCCAATCAGCCAGAGGGCCACTCATCGCAGGTGTCCGGGTAGGCAGATACTTGGCGGTATAGCGCGCATCACCATTGCGCAGCCCAACACGCAGGTCCATGTAGCTTTCAATGCCTGGCTTGCGCGCCAGCCGGATGAACATGTCACCGGCGGCATCACCCTCTTCACCCGAGACGCGCATCAACGGACTCGACAAGGTAAAGCTGTCATCGCTTAAAGACCAATTCAAGCGCGCTTTGGCTGTACGGTACTGCCACGGTTCAGGAAACAGGGTGGCCAGATGCAGCGAGAAGTTGGTGGTATCCAGCCGCAATTCGCCATGCTGCAGTCCGCCAGTTGCACTACCACTGGCATTCTCGACAGCCGGCGCACCGTGATAAGCCGAGAACCCTACCTTCTCCAGGTTGGCTGCAAACGCCAGACGATCAGCAAGACTTTTCTGGGGTTGGTAGTCCAGCGAGATGTTACGTAGCGCACCATGCGGACTAAGTGCCGATACCGCTGACGCCACATTTTCAGGTAAAGGCGCAAGTGCCTGGACGGCGGCCGTCAATGGTGCCAGATCGAGCCGGTCGGCACGTACCTGCCAGCGATCCGCTGCATCATTGCGCTGAACCGCTAATGTCACACCACTCCAGCGCTTCTCCCCAAGGCTTACCGCAAGATCAGAACCGATGGCTCGCCAGCCGTTTTTCTCGCGGGTAAATGCAAGGTTCAGGGCGAGGTCATCAAGACCAGCAGGCGCACGGGTACCATACGAAGCCACCAGCCGAGCCGCATTGAGTCGCAAGGCTGCGTCTTGAGGCACTCCATGAGCCCAGTCAAGCCAGACCTCTCCTCCTGCATGTAACTCATGCAGCCGCCACTGCCGCGTCAGAGTACGTGGCACCCACTGTGCCCAGTCCGTCTGGGGCAGACTCAAATAGCTCTTGAATCGGCTGTCCTGCCAATGCGCCGAATCGACCTGCCCCTGGACGTCCAAGGCCAAGGGCTGCCCGTCAGGTAGATTCAAACGCGCATCGAGGCGGACGTCGCCGTTACGTCTCGTAGACAGCGTTGCCTCGACATAGCGCAGCGTAAACACTTTTCCTTCATGGGATAAAACGCTGAGCTGCCCATTGAGTACTGATAGTCGCCCAAGCGAGGGCAGCCACTTGAGAAGCGGTGCGGGATCAAAAGGCTTCTGCTCATCATCACGCTGGGGCAGTCCTGCGATACGCCAGCGCCCATCCGCTTCTTCCAGCAGCTCGAGTCGTACACCGTCGAGGCTGGCATAACTCAGTATGGGCTGCCAGTGCAGGAGGCTCTGGAACATATTCGGCACAACCCTGATTCGCTCCAGATGCAGAGGTTGGCTGCCCTCACCCAGTTCCAGGTCCTGCAGGTCAATGACAGGATTGAGTCCTTGCCAGCCTCCCTTTAAGGCGCCCAGGCGCACAGGTTGCTTCAAGGCACTGCTCAAGCGCACCTCAACGTCGGCTCTATACTCGGCAACGCCCGGCATGAGTTGGCGCCCTACGCTGACATAAAGCGCCAGCAAGATCAGGATCAGAGCACACAGACCGAAACCAAGGCGCAGGAGTGTTCCGATGAAGCGGCCCAACCCTGCCATCAGCCTAAACTCAGCGGCTTACAGCAGTACAACATCATATTGCTCCTGGGAGTACATAGGTTCGACTTGAAACTTGATCGTTCGACCGATAAAAGCTTCCAGGTCCGCTACATTGCCTGACTCCTCATCAAGAAGACGGTCTACCACCTTCTGATTGGCCAACACGAGATAGGAGTTTGCCTGGTAAGCGCGTGCTTCGCGCAAAATTTCACGGAAGATTTCGTAGCAGATAGTTTCAGCCGTCCGCAGCATGCTACGTCCCTGGCACGCCGGACAAGGCTCACACAGGACCTGCGACAGGCTCTCACGTGTGCGCTTGCGAGTCATCTGGACGAGACCAAGCTCAGTAATACCAATGATGTTGGTTTTGGCGTGATCGCGCTCCAGCTGCTTCTCCAGATTGCGAAGCACTTGGCGCTGATGTTCTTCATCTTCCATATCGATGAAATCGATAATGATGATGCCGCCCAGGTTTCGCAGCCGTAACTGCCGGGCGATTGCCGTAGCTGCCTCAAGATTGGTCTTGAAGATCGTCTCTTCCAGGTTACGGTGCCCTACGAATGCACCTGTATTCACGTCTATCGTAGTCATCGCCTCGGTCTGATCGATGATCAGATACCCGCCCGACTTGAGCATGACCTTTCGCTCAAGCGCCTTCTGGATTTCATCCTCGACGCCATACAAGTCGAAAATTGGACGCTCGCCAGGATAATGCTCCAGGCGATCAGATACTTCAGGCATCAGCTCGGACACGAACTGACCAATTCGCTGGAAATTTTCCCGCGAGTCCACACGAATCTTTTCGCTACGCGGACTGACCAGATCCCGCAAGGTACGCAATGGAAGGTCAAGGTCTTCATAGATGGTCGTAGGCGCAGGCACCTTGTTCATCTGAGAATGAATCTGAGCCCACAGCCGCCGCAAGTAGCGGATATCCGCCTTGATTTCATCTTCACGCGCGCCCTCCGCCGCCGTACGAAGAATAAAGCCACCGGCTTCCTCGATACACTCGTTGGCGATGCACTTTTCAACGATGTTCTTGAGCCGTTCACGCTCGGCTTCATCCTCGATTTTCAGCGAGATGCCCACATGATTGGTCTTGGGCATGTACACCAGATAGCGTGAGGGAATTGAAAGGTGCGTCGTCAGGCGCGCCCCCTTGGTTCCGATCGGATCCTTCGTGACCTGAACGACCAGACTTTGCCCCTCATGAACCAGGGCACTGATGCTTTCGACAGCACTGCCCTCGCGGGTAGAAATCTCGGCAGCATGAATAAAGGCGGCCCTGGCCAGCCCAATATCCACAAAGGCCGCCTGCATCCCAGGCAGGACTCTGACAACCTTGCCTTGATACAGATTGCCTACAATGCCCCGGCGCATCGTGCGTTCGATATGAACCTCTTGCAGAACGCCGTTTTCAACAACCGCCACCCGAGACTCCATCGGGGTGATGTTGATCAAGATTTCTTCGCTCATAGACTTATCCATTATTCGAGGTGTCTTGCAGCTTATCGGTATCGGCGCTATCTAGGGTATTAACCTTTTCAACGAGGTACATTGGGCTGCCAGCATGGTATGCCAAACGTTGATAACAGCTCCGCTGTTTCACAAAGGGGGAGTCCGACGATGCTGCTATAGCTTCCCGCTATATGTTGAACAAAGACAGCGCCTAGCCCCTGGATTCCGTAACCGCCTGCCTTGTCGGCCGGCTCACCGCTTGCCCAATAGGCTTGACGCTCGTCTTCACTGATAGGCCTGAACGTTACTTCGCTCGACACGACGCGCGCCAGGCACAGATTTTTACTGGCTACGGCAACTGCGGTCAGAACGGTATGCGTCTTGCCGCTCAAGCGAACCAACATGTCCATGCCATGCTCGCGGCTTTCCGGCTTGCCCAGAATATGCCCATCCAACACGACGCTAGTGTCGGCTCCCAGGACGCAATCAACCGTGTCACCAGACAAAAGTGCCAGACCTGCCTGTGCCTTGCTTCTGGCAAGACGTTCGACATAGGCATCTGCCGTCTCGCCAGGCAGCACGGCCTCATCAATTTCGGCCGAAAGACGTTCGAACGGCACACCGATTTGCTCAAGCAACTCACGACGGCGTGGAGATCCGGAAGCAAGATACAGACGTGGCATAGAAGGCTCCTTGAAACGCTCACGTCAGCAGATCAGCCGCCGACGCCACGTCAACTTACATTGAAACGCGTTCGCAAATCACGTAGCACCAGATATACCCAAGGCCAGAGCAAGGCGCTGACCAGGGAGGGTGCAAGAAATACCAGGGTGGGTGGACGATTACCCGTCAACGTGTTCAGCCAGAGCTGAACCAGCTGCGAGATGCCATAGACGACCAGCAGCACAAAGCCCTGCTGCCAAATGGGAAAGACGCGAAGCCGCTGTTGTAATGATTGCACCAGAAAAACTACCAGACTCAGAATCAGGGCATTCTGGCCAAGCAGATTTCCGTACAGCACGTCCTCTGCTAATCCGAAAACCCAGGCCGTACTCAGGCCTACCCGGTGAGGCAGCGCCAACGTCCAGAACGTCAAGAACATGGACAGCCATAAGGGCCGCCCGATTTCCATGAAGTCCGGCATTGGCGCAACCGAAAGCAACAGCCCCACCAACAATGTCAGCCAGATAACCCAGCCGTTATGGCCGATCCGAAAGGCCATTAACGGGCCTCCTGGGCGCGTTGTGTCGAGGCAGCCGGGGCCTGGCTGGCCTGCGGCTTGGCGGCAGGCTTCGCGGGCTGAGTCTGGGGTTTAGCCGACTGAGCAGCCGGAGCCGCCGCGTTGGTCGCCGGTGTCTTGTTATTACCACTGGCTGGCTGAGCGGGATTATTAACCTGGGCGGGCGAGGTTGCCGCTGGCGTTGTTCCCTGCTGCTCCTGGGACACTTTGCGATCCGCTTCTTCCTGGGCCCGGGCAGCATCGTAGGCCCGTTCCTCAGGTGTACGTGGATCACTGAAGACCAATAGCACATAGCGACTGCGGTTCAGCTTGGCAGTGGGTACAGCTCGCACAATGGCAAACGGTTGCCCTGAGTCATGCACTACTTCGGTCACGGTTGCGACCGGGTACCCCGCAGGAAACCGCTGCCCCAAACCAGAGCTGACCAGTAGATCGCCTTCCTTGATATCGGCGGTATCGGCCACATGGCGCAGTTCAAGACGCTCAGGGTTACCAGTTCCCATGGCGATAGCACGCAAACCATTGCGGTTGACCTGAACAGGAATGCTATGGGTGACGTCCGTCAACAGCAGGACACGGGCGGCATAGGGCATGACTTCGACCACCTGCCCCATCAACCCACTGGCGTCTAACACCGGCTGGCCGATAAAGACCCCATCCTTCGCGCCTTTGTCGATCAGGATACGGTGAGTAAACGGATTCGGATCGACGCCGATCAGCTCGCTGACCAGCACCTTGTCGTCCACCAGGGCGGCAGAATTGAGCAATTCCCGAAGGCGTACGTTTTGCTCGGTCAAGGCCGCCAGCTTTTGCAGGCGACGCTGCATAAGCAGCGCTTCAGCCTTGAGGCGCTCGTTTTCAGCCATGATCTCAGTACGGCTGGAAAACTGATCGCGCACGGCTTGCCAGGCACGAACCGGGAGATCGGCTGCCCAATAGAATGGTGTAAGCACCAGGCCCATTTCGCTGCGCACCGGCTTCAGATAATCGAAGCGGGCATCTACCACCATCAGGCTGACAGACAGAACAGCCAGAGCCAGCAGACGGACGCCAAGCGAAGGACCCTTGGAAAATATACGCTTGATGGTCTCGTCCTCGAAGCGTCAATCATGACAACATCAAGGCCCGCCATGCAGGCCCTGATATTCATGCATGCGACTTATTCGGTGGAAAGAAGATCCATAGCGTGACGGTCCATCATCTCCAACGCCTTGCCGCCACCGCGGGCAACACACGTCAGAGGATCTTCCGCCACGATCACCGGCAGGCCGGTTTCCTGCGCCAGAAGCTTGTCCAGATCACGTAGCAGAGCACCACCACCGGTCAGGACCAGACCGCGCTCGGCAATATCCGAAGCCAACTCCGGCGGGGACTGCTCCAGACAGCTCTTGACCGCCTGGACGATGGTTGCCAGCGATTCCTGCAGGGCTTCCAGCACTTCGTTGGAGTTCAACGTAAAGCTGCGCGGTACGCCTTCAGCCAGATTGCGGCCGCGGACGTCGATTTCACGCAGGTCACCGCCCGGGTAGGCTGTACCGATTTCCTGCTTGATGCGCTCGGCAGTAGATTCACCGATCAGGCTGCCGTAGTTGCGGCGGACATAGGTCACGATCGCTTCATCGAAGCGGTCACCGCCTACGCGTACGGACTCGGCATAGACAACACCGTTCAGGGAGATCAAGGCGATCTCGCTGGTGCCGCCACCGATGTCCACTACCATCGAACCACGCGCTTCTTCAACCGGAAGACCTGCGCCAATGGCAGCTGCCATCGGCTCTTCAATCAGGAAGACTTCACGGGCGCCAGCGCCCAGAGCCGATTCGCGAATGGCACGGCGCTCGACTTGGGTGGACTTGCACGGTACGCAGATCAGTACACGGGGACTTGGCTGGAGAAAGCTGTTCTCGTGAACTTTGTTGATGAAGTACTGCAACATTTTTTCACAAACGCTGAAGTCTGCAATCACACCATCCTTCATCGGTCGGATCGCAGAAATATTGCCAGGCGTACGACCCAGCATGCGTTTGGCGTCGGTACCGACGGCAACTACACTCTTCTGATTGCCATGCGTACGAATGGCAACAACGGATGGCTCGTCAAGGACAATACCGCGATCCCGGACATAAATGAGGGTATTGGCTGTACCCAGGTCGATCGACAGATCGCTGGAAAACATGCCACGCAACTTTTTGAACATGAAGTGACCCTAGGCGGTGGCGTCAGGCACGCAGATGAAACGCGTGGGAAAAATTGCGGCAGACTCTAACAACGGCAGGGATTTTGAGCAAGGCGGTGATGTGCTAGATTGCTCGTTTCTGCGGCCCTTTTAGGCCTTTCTTAACGCGGTGCTTGACCGCCTACCGTGCAAATCTCTCGATTTATGACTTTCGCCATGGTCAAGCCCCGATATTGCTGGAGAATCCGATGGCGCTCGAACGCTCCGACGTCGAAAAGATCGCTCACCTGGCCAGACTAGGCCTTAACGATGCCGATATTGAACGGACCACCGGGACGTTGAATGACATCCTCGGCCTGATTGATCGCATGCAGGCCGTCAATACCGATAACGTCGAACCCCTGGCGCATCCGCTGGAAGCCGTACAACGCCTGCGACCCGACGAAGTCACCGAAACCAATCAGCGTGACGCCTACCAGACTATCGCCCCGGCGGTCGAAAACGGCCTGTTCCTGGTACCCAAGGTGATTGAGTAATGAAGGACACCCCTATGCATACGTTGACCCTGGCCGAAATCAGCCGTGCGCTATCGGCAAAGGAATTTTCTGCCGAGGAATTGACTCGCACCCTGCTGGACCGCATCGCCCGGGTTGATCCACAGCTCAACAGCTTTATCACCGTGACAGAAACACAGGCCATTGAGCAGGCCAAAATCGCCGATCAGCGCCGATCAGCGGGCGAAACCGGCGCGCTCCTAGGGGCACCGATCGCACACAAAGACCTCTTCTGCACCCAGGGCATTCGCACCAGCTGTGGTTCGAAGATGCTCGACAACTTCATCGCGCCCTATAACGCTACCGTCGTTCAGAAACTGGCCGATGCCGGCGTGGTAAGCCTTGGCAAGCTGAACATGGACGAGTTCGCGATGGGCTCGGCCAACGAATCCAGCCACTACGGCCCGGTCAAGAATCCCTGGGATACCTCTCGTATTCCAGGCGGTTCTTCAGGTGGCTCATCGGCGGCAGTAGCGGCTCGCCTCGTCCCGGCTGCAACCGGTACCGATACCGGCGGCTCGATCCGTCAGCCTGCGGCACTAACCAACCTGACTGGCCTCAAGCCCACCTATGGGCGCGTCTCTCGCTGGGGCATGATTGCCTATGCGTCCAGTCTTGACCAAGGCGGCATGCTGGCCCGCAATGCCGAAGACTGCGCCCTGCTCCTGCAGGCAATGGCAGGCTTCGACCCCAAGGATTCCACCAGCGTAGACCAGCCGGTCGATGACTATCTGGCCAGTCTGGAAAAGCCTCTTGCAGGGTTGCGGATCGGCTTGCCGAAAGAATACTTTGGTGAAGGCCTGGATTCTCGCATTGCCGATCTCACGCTCAAGGCTGTTGACGAGCTGAAGAAACTGGGCGCGACCGTCAAGGACATCAGCCTGCCAAACATGCAGCATGCGATTCCGGCTTACTATGTCATCGCACCAGCAGAAGCGTCTTCCAACCTGTCTCGCTATGACGGCGTACGCTTTGGTTACCGCTGTGAAGATCCGAAAGACCTTACAGACTTATACAAGCGCTCGCGTGCTGAAGGCTTTGGTGATGAGGTCCGCCGTCGGATCATGGTCGGTACCTATGCCCTTTCTGCCGGTTACTACGATGCCTACTACTTGAAGGCCCAGCGTATCCGCCGCCTGATCAAGAATGATTTCGTAGCAGCCTTCAATGACGTTGATGTCATTCTCGGCCCGACGACGCCCAGCGTGGCGTGGAAACTGGGCGAGAAAAATAACGACCCGGTCGCCGAGTACCTGATGGATATCTACACCATCACCGCCAACCTCGCCGGCGTTCCAGGTCTTTCCATGCCGGCCGGCTTTGTCGACGGCCTCCCCGTTGGCGTCCAACTGCTGGCACCCTACTTCCAGGAAGGCCGCCTGCTCAATATTGCCCACCAGTTCCAAAAAGCGACTGATTGGCACACGAAAGCCCCGACTGGGTTCCTGAAATAGAAGGCAGAGGACGACTCACATGCAATGGGAAACCGTGATCGGGCTGGAAATCCATGCACAGCTCTCCACGAACTCGAAAATATTTTCTGGTAGCTCCACCACGTTTGGTGCCGAACCCAATACCCAGGCCAGCCTGATCGATCTAGGCATGCCGGGCGTGTTGCCAGTAGTGAACCAGGAAGCGGTGCGCATGGCAGTCAAGTTTGGCTTGGCGATCGATGCACATATCGGCCAGCGCAACGTCTTTGCGCGCAAGAATTACTTTTACCCTGATCTGCCCAAAGGGTATCAGATCAGCCAGATGGAATTGCCTATCGTAGGCAAGGGCCACCTGGACATTACGTTGGACGACGGTACCGTCAAGCGCATCGGCATCACCCGTGCACACTTGGAAGAAGACGCCGGCAAGAGCCTGCACGAGGACTTCCAGGGCATGACGGGCATCGACCTGAACCGCGCCGGCACGCCGCTTCTGGAGATTGTTTCCGAGCCGGATATCCGCAGCGCCAAGGAGGCCGTCGCCTATGTAAAGGCTATTCATGCACTGGTGCGTTACCTAGGCATTTGTGATGGCAACATGAATGAAGGCTCGCTGCGTTGCGACTGTAACGTTTCGGTTCGCCCGAAAGGCCAGGCCGAGTTCGGGACGCGCGCCGAGATCAAGAACGTCAACTCCTTCCGCTTCATCGAGAAGGCGATCAACTACGAGGTCCAGCGCCAGATCGAGCTCATCGAAGATGGTGGCAAGGTTGTTCAGGAAACCCGCCTGTATGACCCGAATAAAGACCAGACTCGCTCTATGCGCAGCAAGGAAGAGGCAAATGACTACCGCTACTTCCCTGATCCCGACCTGCTGCCCGTGGTGATCGAAGAAAGCTTCCTTGAAGAGACCCGCAGCCTGCTGCCAGAGCTGCCGCAGCAGAAGCGTGAGCGCTTCGAGCGTGACTTTGGCCTATCTACGTATGACGCGACGGTCCTCTCCTCCAGCCGTGAAATGGCCGATTATTTCGAGCAGGTCCAACAGGTCAGCGGCGATGCCAAATTGGCCGCCAACTGGGTCATGGGTGAGCTTTCCAGCCTGCTCAACAAGCAGGACCTGGATATCGCCGACTCGCCGGTTTCCGCTGAGCATTTGGGCGGTATGATCCTGCGTATCAAGGACAACACCATTTCCGGCAAGATCGCCAAGATGGTATTCGAAGCCATGGCCGCTGGCGAAGGTTCTGCCGATGAGATCATTGAAAAGAAGGGGCTCAAGCAGGTAACCGACACCGGCGCTATTGAGTCCATGCTGGATGAAGTCCTGGCAGCCAACACCGCCCAGGTCGAGCAGTACCGCGCCAGTGATGAGGCCAAGCGCGGAAAAATGTTTGGCTTCTTCGTAGGCCAGGCGATGAAGGCCTCTAAAGGCAAGGCCAATCCTCAGCAAGTCAACGAATTGCTGAAGAAAAAGCTGGAAGGTTAACCTCCTCCGATAGCCATGACGCAACCTTGCGTCATGGCTATGCCACTCACGAATCTACTTCTTCTTTCTTCATTTTTCTTTTTCAACCGATGCGAAGCAGTCGAGCTTTCTGAGCGATGGACTTGGCCTGCGCCTGTAGATTACGCACGCTTATACAATCTTCAGGGCTGAATGTCGGACTAGTCCTGGAATGTGTTTCAGCACGTCATTACAGCGAAACGGCTTGAACTCAAGAGAGTCATATAGCCAATCTGATATCAAATCGCCAGGAAGCTTTCGATATGTCATGGAGCCTACGCATTGCTCTTCTATCGCTCACCATACTGTTTGCCGGGTGTGCCAACCGAGAGCCTTATTCTTCACCCATGTCACCTGCTGCTGTTCATGGTTACCAGGACTCCGGCCTCGCTTCTTACTACGCCAAACGCCATGCCGGACGCCGCACTGCCAGCGGAGAACGCTACAATCCTTCGGAGATGACAGCCGCTCATCGTACGCTGCCCTTCGGCACGCGAGTCGAGGTGACCAACCTGAGCAACGGAAAGCGTGCGGTCGTACGCATCAATGACCGTGGCCCTCACGTACGTGGACGGATTATTGATCTGTCACGCAATGCGGCCAGTTCAATCGGCTTGATTTCTGATGGCGTTGCGAAAGTCCAGATCAGGGCCTTGGACTGATTTGACTAGACGGGGCTAGTAATGCGTTGGAGCAGAGAGGTCAGCTTGCCTTATCCCTAGCTAGCGTCCTGGCATGAGGGACGCCCTTTCAATTCGCTGTCCCGAACCAGGCGCTTATCCTGATAGGCAAAAAACAGCGGAGCACCAAGCTCCGCTGTTTTGTACTTCACTTAGCCATCAGGTCACTGGAGCCGGATTGAACAGTGTCAGATCGTTATGCAGCTTGTGGTGCTCAGCCCATGTCTTTTTGCGGCCACTGGCAACATCTAGGTAGAGATGAAAAATCTCCCAACCCAACTCTTCCAGTGTCATTCGGCCCGATGTCACCCGACCGGCGTCTACGTCGATCAGATCCGGCCAGCGCTCGGCCAGCTGGGTGCGTGTTGCTACCTTGATGACAGGCACCATGGCCAGACCATAAGGCGTTCCGCGACCTGTAGTAAAGATGTGCAGGTTCATACCGGCAGCCAGTTGAAGCGTACCGCAGATAAAGTCACTGGCAGGTGTTGCGCAGTAATAAAGTCCTTTGCCCTTAACGCGCTCACCGGGTGATACGACGCCTGCAATGGCACTGGAGCCCGACTTGGCAATCGAGCCCATGGCCTTTTCCACAATGTTGTTCAGGCCACCCTTCTTGTTACCGGGCGTGGTGTTCGCACTGCGATCTGCCATACCGCGATCCAGATAGCGGTCGTACCAATCCATTTCACGAACCAAGGCCTTGGCGACTTCAGGTGTAGCCGCCCGCGAGGTCAGCA
The DNA here is from genome assembly GCF_019400845.1 of Pseudomonas sp. MAG002Y. Lineage (NCBI taxonomy): Bacteria > Pseudomonadati > Pseudomonadota > Gammaproteobacteria > Pseudomonadales > Pseudomonadaceae > Pseudomonas > Pseudomonas sp. MAG002Y. The sequence goes on from NZ_WOEJ01000001.1 coordinate 187,250, forward strand.
GATGGATACCGTCGCGCACCTCGGTGTTTTCCGAGAACATCACGGTAGCTCCTGCACGCACTAGCAGGTCAGCCGCAACACCCAATGCCGGATTGGCTGTTACCCCGGAAAACGCGTCACTGCCGCCGCATTGCATCCCAACCACCAGATCGGAAGCCGGACATGGTTCACGACGGCGCTCATTGAGTACCTTCAGGCGATCCTCGATCATGCCAAGAATCTGCTCGACCATACCGCTGAAACCGGTATTGGAATCCTGGAGGCGGAACAGCCATTCCTCTTCATCGATACCAGAGGGCAATTCATCGTCCGGCATGATCTGGCTGGCCTGAAGCTTTTCACATCCCAGGCTGATCACCAGCGCCTGGCCACCGAGGTTGGGATTACGACTGATGTTACGCAGCGTACGAATGGGTACGACAGCATCGGGGGCGTTGATCGCTACACCGCAACCATAGCTGTGAGTCAATGCGATGACATCATCCACATACGGATACTTGGGCAGCAGCTCCTTGCGGGCACGCTCGATGCAATGATCAAGCACACCGGTCACACATTGAACCGTCGTGGTCACACCAAGGATATTACGCGTCCCTACGCTACCGTCCGGGTTTCTGAAACCCTCAAAGGTAAAACCTTCCAGCGGAGGCTGGGTAGGCGGTACATCAGTTGCCAGCGGCAGGTTGTCCAGCGGGGGCGCCGAAGGCAGGCTGAGCAGCTCTTCCTTCACCCAGGAGCCACGTGGAATGGGCTTCAGGGCATATCCGATCACTGTGCCATAGCGCAGAACAGCACCGCCTTCAGGGATATCGACCAGCGTTACCTTGTGACTTTGCGGAACGGCCTCAATGGTCACGAGACCGTCTGGAAACTGGCCACCGGCTGCAACACCTTGCTCGTTTACAACGATTGCGACGTTATCGTCAGCATGAAGTCGGATGTAACGAGGCGAGTCCTGGTGTTCAATCAACTGCATGACTCACTCCTTCTTATACTCACTCAGGCTAAGGCATGCGAACAGAGCGATGCTCTGCCCGCGTTCTGTTATTCAACGTAAACCGGCGGTCAACTCATCCATCTCTATACCTCCGCGGTGAGTCACCTATACACACGCGGACGCTTCTCCACGCTTCGCCACTGGTTGCAATAAAGAGCACCTGATCGATCCGCCACTGGATAAATGACAGGTTCTGGCAACCCTCAGCGTTCCGATAAGGGAGCCGACCATGGCAAGCGGGATGACTAAAGATAAGCGTTCAGAAAAGCTGATCGCGCGCAGAATGCGGGGTCTGCGAATGCCAAGAGCACCGAGCAATGAAGTGCCTGACAAGGCAAGCGATGTCACACTGACTCGGTTGATATTCACTCTGCCCCCACTCGTTATTCTTGTCGCGGGTAGTCTTTTTACAGCGAGGCGAAAACATCGCCTTTGATTACACAGCCAAATGATAGCGCAATCATTTTAGAACACAATAAAACAAAAATGGCCGACTGGTCTACTAAAACCAGTCGGCCATTTACACACTTACTGCGGACCGAGCTTGTCCATCAGCGCAGCCAGACGCTCGTACTCGTCAGGCTTGAGGTCGGTCAGCGGTGCACGCACCGGACCGGCGTCGTAACCTGCGATCTTCGCACCGGCCTTGACGATGCTTACCGCATAGCCTGCGCAGCGGTTACGGATGTCCAGGTACGGCAGGAAGAAGTCATCGATCAGCTTGCCCACAGTCTCGTGGTCATCCGCAGCGATGGCCTTGTAGAAGTCCATGGCCGTCTTGGGAACAAAGTTGAACACCGCCGAGGAGTACACCGGTACACCCAGCGCCTTGTAGGCCGCGGCATAGACTTCAGCGGTCGGCAGACCGCCCAGGTAGGTGAAGCGATCACCCAGGCGACGGCGGATGGAGACCATCAGCTCGATGTCACCCATGCCGTCCTTGAAGCCGATCAGGTTGGGGCAGCGCTCAGCCAGCATTTCCAGCTGGTCAGGCTTCAAACGGCAGACGTTACGGTTGTACACCACCACGCCAAACTTGACGGACTTGCACACCGCCTCGACGTGCGCGGCTACGCCTTCGGGGCTGGCTTCGGTCAGGTAGTGCGGCAGCAGCAGGATGCCCTGGGCACCCAGGCGCTCTGCTTCCTGAGCCTGCTGGATCGCCACGCGGGTTGGGCCACCGGCACCGGCCAGAATCGGGACCATGCCCTTGCAGGTGTCCACGGCCGTTTTGATGATGTCGGAGTATTCCTTCTGGTCCAGCGAGAAGAACTCACCGGTGCCGCCAGCCGCAAACAGGGCGCTGGCACCGTAGGGCCCCAGCCATTCCAGGCGCTTGATATAGGTATCGCGGCGGAATTCACCCTGCGCATCGAAATCGGTTACCGGAAAGGACAGCAATCCGGATGAAAGGGTGTGCTTGAGTTCTTGTGGAGTCATTTTTGTTGCACCCTGGCCTGACGGCATACAGAAGTTGATGAGACGGGATATCGCCCGTTGTCAGTCATCGTACAACTATAGATTCCAGGGTACAACTCCCCTTACGCAGATTTTTTAATCAGCGTGAATTCTGGCCTGTTCCTACCTCTTCATTGGCTCGACGTAGTCGCTCGCGACTGTTGGTCAGATGCAGGCGCATCGCTGCACGTGCCGCATCAGTGTCCTGCCGAGCGATAGCGTTGTAGATGTCTTCATGCTCGCCATCCAGGCGCAGCTGATAGCGCTGCTGATCATCGTGAGCCAGATAAGCCGAGTTGAGACGGGTGCGGGGGATCAGAACGCTACTGAGGTAGGTCATGATGTCGCTGAAATAGCGATTGCCCGTGGACATGGCGATCTGCAAATGAAACTGCAGATCGAAACTGACAGCCTCGGCAGGCTGCTCGGTGCGCGCCTTCATTTGATCCAGCAGACGACGCATCTCCTGAAGCTGCTCGTCATTTCGGCGCTGCGCCGCCAGGCCGGCAGCCTCAACTTCCAGACTGATTCGCAACTCAAGCATTGCCAACACATCACGCAAGGTTGTGATGGTAGCCGGATCGATGAACAGAGGCCCCTCGGCAGGCCGCTCCAGCACAAACGTACCGATCCCGTGGCGCGTTTCGACATGCCCTGCAGCCTGCAGGCGCGAGATCGCCTCACGAACCACCGTTCGGCTGACGCCCTGCTCCTGCATGATGGCCGACTCGGTCGGCAGCTTGTCGCCGGGTTTCAGGTCGCCGTCACGAATACGAGCCTTCATGACCTCGACAACGTTTTCGGCCAGACTGCGAGACTTTTTACGTGGGCGAGGAGTCACGTTACTGTTTTGCATAAGTGTTCATTCAGGGCGTCTTGGAAATATGAACCATAATAGCGTAACCGCGTTGTAGGATGACCCTATTAATCTAAAGTTGGGCACTTTCGTAGACAGTAACGTCCTTGAGAATGCCCTCCTCCAGGCGCAAGATCCGCTGATGGAAGCGTTGCAGACTGCTTCGATGCCCTACACTCACCAGTGTCGTATCGGGTAAGTGCTCTCGTAACAAGGTGTACATGGTGGTTTGATCACGCTCATCGAGGGCAGAAGTCGCTTCATCCAGAAACAGCCAGTGCGGTTGGTACAGGATAGCCCGAGCAATGGCCAGGCGCTGTTGCTCTCCAGGAGAGAGGCGCCGTTCCCAATGGTTAGCCTCGTCCATGACAGAAACCAGATGCGCCAGACGGCATTGCCTTAGCACGCTCTCGAGGCACTCTGGCGCATGCTGAACTTCCCCAGGATAATTCAACGCAGCCCTTAATGTTCCAATAGGCAGGTAAGGTCGTTGCGGCAGAAATAGGCATCGACCAATCGGGAGACTTACTGTCCCGCTACCATAGGGCCACAGCCCTGCGATAACCCGTAGCAGGGTGCTTTTGCCACCCCCTGAGGGACCGCTGATAAGCACATGCTCGCCTGACTCAATGCGGCCGCTGATAGGGTCGATCAGTGAGTGCGTCTGGTTGGCCAGCGAAACCTGGAGCCTGTCGAATACCAATGCATCCTCGCCGCGCTCCAGCGTAATGGCGGAAGCCTGAGCCTCATGCCTGTGCATGGTGTCGCGAAAACTCAGGATACGATCAGTTACAGCACGCCAGTTCGCCAGTTGCAGGTATGCGTCAATGAACCAGCTCAAGCTGCCTTGAACATTACTGAACGAGTCGCTGATCTGCATCATGTCACCAAGCTGGATCCTGCCACTGAAATAGCGCGGCGCCGAAAGCACGGCGCCAATGATGACGGCAATCTGGGAGTAGCCGGAGGTAAAGAAGGTCAGACGCTTCTGATAGCGCATCAGCATCCAAAAGTTGCCCCAGACGTGCCTGAATCGTTCCTGGAGCCGTTGCTGCTCGTTCTGCTCCCCGTTATAGAGTGCAATGCTCTCGGCATTCTCCCGGACACGGATCAACCCAAAACGCAGATCCGCCTCATAGCGCTGCTGCTGATTGCTAAGGCCAATCAACCGTCGACCAATGTAATGCGTCAGAACGGTGCCGATGGCGGCATACAGTACTGCAGCCCAGAACATGTAATGAGGAATGGTGATGCCAAACAGCTCGATACTGCCCGACATAGTGATCAGGATGACAGAAAAGGAAATCAGGCTGATGATGGTGCGGATGAATCCCAACCCCAGGGAGAGCGTCATGTCCGTAAAGCTGTTCAGATCTTCGGCAATACGCTGGTCCGGGTTGTCTGCGCCCCCCTTCTGCTCCAAGTGGTAATAGTTGCGGTGCCTAAGCCATAGCGAGAAATGCTGCTCAGTCAGCCAGCGTCGCCACCGGATGGTAAGCATCTGGGTCAGGTAAAGCCGGTATACGGCCAGCAGAATGAACAGGGCCGCCAAGCCGCAAAAATACAAAATAAGACGCGTAAAGGACTTCAGATCATGATTTTGCAGGGCATCGTAGAAGTACCGGTTCCAGGTATTGAATACCACTGACAAGCCGACACCTGCCAGCGAAAGAGCTATCACAGCAACCAGCAACAGCCAGGCTTTCTTTCTTTCTTCACTGCGCCAATAGGGTATCGTCAATGCCCAAACGCGGGACAGGAAATGGCCCTTGGTCGAACCATACACAGGCGGTACGGGAGTCTCTTTTTCTCTCATCGCTCCAGCTCGGCAAGCACGTAATAACGTAACCAAAGGCCATCATAGGGCAGCCAAGCTGAATGGTTTCTGTCACGACAAACGTAACAAAAGATTTCTGTTCAATTTTTATCAATCCCCTTCCAGCCGGAAGGGGATCAGCTGATTAACGGCGAACCGGACGCTTCTGCAACTTGCGCTGCAAGGTACGACGGTGCATTCCAAGTGCACGTGCCGTTGCCGAAATATTGCCGTCGTGCTCGTTCAAGACTCGCTGAATATGCTCCCACTGCAACCGATCAACCGACATCGGGTTTTCCGGCACCAGACTGTCCACATCGGCATGCTGGGAAAGTAGCGCGGTCAACACATCATCTGCGTCGGCAGGCTTGCACAGATAATTCGTAGCACCACGCTTGATCGCTTCGACCGCCGTGGCAATGCTGGAATAACCGGTAAGAATCACGACGCGCATGTCGGGATGCAGCTCAAGCAGCTTGGGCAACAGGACAAGGCCGGAATCGCCTTCCATTTTGAGATCCAGCACGGCGTAATCGGGTAGATCCTGTTTGGCCAGCTCGTAGCCCTCTTCTGCCGAGCCCGCGACCGATACGCGCAGCCCGCGACGATCCATGGCCCGTGCCAGGACGCGGGTAAAAGTGGCATCGTCGTCGACCAGCAGCAGATGGGGCTGCTCATCGTCATGTTGAATGTTTTCGCTCATTGTAATCCTCGCGACAGCAGTTCAGACCAATGGATACTGACGTGGCAGACGCAGCTCGGTCAGCGTGCCGCCTTCTTCATGGTTATACAGCTTCACTGTACCACCGACACGGGTCACACTCGCCTGACTCAAGAATAACCCTAGACCAAAGCCCTTGCCCTTGGTCGTAAAGAACGGTTTACCGATCTGCTCGGCAATGGCCAGCGGTACACCCGGGCCACGGTCTCTGATGGACAGACAAATTTCCGAGGCATTCCATGAAAGGGTTACCAGCAGATTATCCGGACAGGCATCGGCAGCATTGTTCAGCAGGTTAAGAAGCGCCTGAGTCAGATCCGTGGGTGGAATCAAACGAGGCGCTGCGCCTACGCTTGGACATTCAAAGCGGTAACTGACCTCGGGCCTCATCAGATGCCAGCGGCTCAGTACGGCTTCCAGCCACTCCAGTGCCGTTTGCTCATGAATGGTCTGACGGCGATCCGCTTCAGCGGCGCGCACCAGTTGCTGCAGGGTTTCCTTACAGAGCTGAACCTGATCTTGCAGAAGCGACAGGTCTTCCTGTAGCTCAGCCTTATCGGTGTACTCCTGGCGCAGCTCCTTGAGCAGTACGCTCATGGTCGACAATGGCGTACCCAGCTCATGGGCAGCGCCAGCGGCCTGCGTGGCCACCGCCAGTAGTTGCTGATCGCGCATCCCCTGCTCACGGCGCTGGGCCTGCAGCAGTTCTTGGTGGCGGAGCGCTTCAGCCATCTTGGCGACGAAAAAGGTAATCAATGAGGCCGATAGCGCAAAGCTCAGCCACATGCCGTAACTCAGAATCTCGCCACCTGGGTTGATCAGAAGTTGCAGTGGCCGGAACCAGATCAGCATGAACGTGAAGCTGACCAAGGCAAGGCCCGCCAGCAGCAACGTGTAGAGCCAAGGCAGGGTTGCCGCCGCAATGGTCAGCGGCACCAGGTAGTAGGACACGAAGGGATTGGTTGCCCCTCCGGCATAGTAGAGCAGCACGCTGTGGATAAGCAGGTCGAAGGCAAGATGCGCCGCATACTCCTGCTCGGTTACAGGCCAGTCTCGACTCAGGCGCAGCGCGGTGATGCCGCAGAGGAATGCGGACAGACCCAATGTGGCGCTAATGGCCAGCCATGGTAGCTCGACGATATCGGAGAGCCAGGCAGCCCCTACCGAACCGGCTTGGGCAGCCAGCACCAGTACGCGAATAAGGACAAGACGACCCAGGTTTTGACGACTAGCGGATAGCCACTGCACGGGAGATTCAAACATGTATTTATCCAGGGGCGGCGAGTATAACGGTGGCTCTGGCCCATTTCTGTCCGTAAGGCGCGACATAGCGCCGCACAAACCCATAGGATAGAACGGAAGTCACTGTTAATGAACGAAAGGAGTCCACGATGCCTGTCTTTTCCCGTCTCGCCATTTCACCTGTCTTGACTAAACATTTAGCCAGGGGGGCCGCGTCGATCATGGCAGCCGGTGCACTGGTCAGTGTTTCTCATGCAGCGCAGGCCGATGAGCCTCGCTACAACCAGATCAGCCTGCGCGCCGAAGTCAGCCAGGATGTTCCGCGAGACCGCATGCAGGTAACGCTTTATACCGAACAGCAAGGTAACGACCCTGCCAAACTGGCGGCGGACATCACCAAGGCGCTCAACGAAGGGGTCGAGGCTGCGCGCAAGGTCAATGGCGTCGAGATCAGTCAGGGAGGGCGCAACAGTTTTCCGCTGTATGACGATAAACGCCAGACCATTACCGCCTGGCGCGAGCGTGGTGAGCTTCACTTGCAGAGCAGTGACTTTGCCAGCCTTTCCCGCCTGACAGCCGACCTGTTGGGTACCCTCAAAATGGGCGGCATGACCTTTACTGTTGCTGACGAGACGCGCAAGAAAAGTGAAGATGCCCTGCTCAAGGAGGCCGTCAACGCCTTCAAGGCACGTGCTCAACTAGCAACCGATGCCCTGGGCGGTTCCGGTTACAAGCTTGTGAATCTCAACCTGATAACCAACAACGCTACCGGCCCTATGCCCATGATGAGAATGAAGACTATGGCTTACGCTGAAAGCGCACCCAGCCAGGATATCGAAGCAGGTACTAGCGCAGTGTCTATCACGGCCGATGGTGTCATTGAAGTGCAGACGCCCTAAATTAAAGCAAAGACCCCGCTTGCATCGCTCCAATTTGGTGCAAAACACACCTGCGGTAACACAATTTGGTGCTGTTACCGTAGGAACAGTTTCATTTTTCCGCTCTAGCTCGCCTGTTTTTATATTTTTGCGACACAAACATTCAGTGTTACTCCACAACCTGCCACTGACTCGTCAGTCATCCTATTACAGGCATATCTCCTGCATAGCGTCCGCCCAATGACCCAAAAAGTCTCAACTGTTTCTGTATGGCCCAGACGTATCCATCGCCTGAGTCGACATCAGCCAACCGAGGTCTGCATGCATAAGAAGTTACTTTCATCTCTCATTGCGGCTGGTTTATTGGCCGGAACCCCATTTGCTCAGGCAGCCAGTAACCTGGTTTTTTGCTCTGAGGGCAGCCCGGCAGGCTTCGATCCTGCACAGTACACCACCGGAACGGACTTCGATGCCTCTGCTGAAACCATGTTCAATGGCCTGAGCGAGTTCGAACGTGGCGGCACCAAAGTGCAGCCCGGGCTTGCAAGCAGCTGGGATGTCAGCGAAGACGGAAAGACCTACACCTTTCATTTGCGCAAGGGCGTGAAATTCCATACTACGGAATACTTCAAGCCGACCCGCGAATTCAACGCAGACGATGTGGTGTTCACTTTCGAGCGCATGCTGGATAAGAACAGTGCGTTCCGTAAGGCCTACCCCACCGAGTTCCCCTATTTCACTGACATGGGCCTCGATGAAAACATCACCAAACTTGAAAAGGTGGACGACTACACGGTACGCATGACTCTGAAAGAGGTCGACGCGGCGTTCATTCAGAACCTGGCCATGCCATTCGCTGTGATCCAGTCTTCGGAGTACGCCAACCAGCTCCTCAAGTCCGGTCGGCCCAGTGATATCAACCATAAGCCTGTCGGAACAGGCCCATTCGTCTTCAGCCGCTACCAGAAAGATGCGGTCATTCGTTTCAAGGCCAACAAGGATTATTGGGATCCGGAAGAAGGTGCCAAGGTGGACAACCTGATCTTCTCGATCAGTTCCGACGCCTCGGTCCGCATGCAAAAGCTCAAGGCCGGCGAATGCCAGATTACCGTTTACCCACGCCCGGCCGACCTGGAAGGGCTCAAGAACGATCCCAACCTGAAGGTGCCTTCACAGCCCGGCTTCAACGATGGTTATCTGGCGTACAACGTTCAGCATCCACCACTGGACAAGCTCGAAGTCCGCCAGGCGCTGGACATGGCTATCAACAAGAAGGCCATCATCGACGCGATCTACCAGGGCGCTGGCCAGATGGCGGTCAACGGTATGCCGCCGACCCAGTGGTCCTATGACAACAGCCTCAAGGATGCACCCTTCGACCCGGAAAAAGCCAAGGCGCTCCTCAAGCAGGCTGGCGTGAAGGAAGGAACGGAAATCACTCTCTGGGCCATGCCTGTTCAGCGTCCCTACAACCCGAATGCACGTCAGATGGCCGAAATGATCCAGCAGGACTGGGCCAAGGTAGGTATCAAGGCCAAGATCGTCAGCTATGAATGGGGCGAGTACAACAAGCGCGCCAAGGCCGGTGAACATGACACCCTGCTGATTGGCTGGTCCGGCGACAATGGTGACCCGGACAACTGGCTGGGCACCCTGTACGGCTGCGATGCCATCGGCGGTAACAACTACTCTCGCTGGTGCCAGCCGGAATACGACAAGCTGATCAAGGCCGCCAAGCGCACCACCGATATGGACGAGCGGACCAAGCTGTATATGCAGGCTCAGCAGATCCTGAAACAACAGGTTCCGATTACGCCGATCGCGCACTCGACGGTGTTCCAGCCGATGCGCAAGGAAGTCCAGGACTTCAAGATCAGTCCCTTTGGATTGAACGAGTTCTATGGCGTAAGCGTCAGCAAGTGATTGGCGGCGGAGCGTTCGTAGGGTAAAACCCCGAACGCTCCGCTTTACTTGACTGACGGGAATTCATCCATGCGTACGTCCTTCGCCCTCTCCTTTCTTACTGCAAGCCTGCTTGCAGCCGCTCCGCTCGCCCAGGCGGCGAGCAATCTCGTGTATTGCTCCGAAGCCAGCCCGGCCGGTTTCGACCCTGCTCAGTACACATCCGGAACCGAGTTCGATGCGTCTGCCGAGACGGTATTCAATCGCCTGGTTCAATTCGAGCGTGGCGGCACTACCCTGACACCGGGGCTGGCCGAAAAGTGGGAGATTTCTCCAGACGGCAAGGTTTATACCTTTCATCTGCGCAAGGGCGTGACGTTTCATACGACCGACTACTTCAAGCCGACACGTGAATTCAATGCCGACGATGTCGTGTTCACGTTTCAGCGTATGCTCGATAAGGAGCACCCGTTCCGTAAGGCCTACCCGAGTGAATTCCCCTACTTCAGCGACATGGGCCTGGACAAGAACATCGCCAAGATCGAAAAGCGAGACGATTACACCGTTGTCTTTACGCTGAATCAGACCGATGCCGCCTTTGCCTCGGACCTGGCCATGAGCTTTGCCTCCATCCAGTCAGCCGAATATGCCGACCATTTGCTCAAGCAGGGCAAAGCGGCCGATATCAACCAATACCCGATTGGTACCGGACCTTTTGTATTCAGTCGCTACCAGAAGGACGCGGTCATTCGTTACAAGGGCAACAAGGATTACTGGAAGCCCGAGGACGTCAAACTCGACAACCTGATCTTTGCCATTACGACGGACGCCGCTACTCGCCTGCAAAAACTCAAGGCGGGTGAGTGCCAGATCAGTGGTTATCCACGTCCGGCAGATATTGCCGAGGTCAGGAAAGACCCCAACCTGAAGGTGCTTCAGCAACCCGGTTTCAACCTGGGCTATTTCGCCTACAACGTTCAGCATCCGCCGCTGGACAAGCTCGAAGTCCGTCAGGCATTGGACATGGCCATCAACAAGAAGGCCATCATTGATGCCGTCTACCAGGGCAATGGAAAGCTCGCCACCAACCCCATGCCACCGGCGCAGTGGTCCTATGACGACACGATCAAGGATGCCCCCTACGATCCGGAAAAGGCCAAGGCGCTCCTCAAGAAGGCCGGTATCAAGCAAGGCACACAACTCAACCTGTGGGCCATGCCGGTCGTTCGCGCATCCAACCCCAACGCCCGCCTGTCTGCGCAGATGGTACAGGCGGACTGGGCCAGGATCGGCATCAAGGCCAACATCGTCACGTATGAGTGGGGCGAATACATCAAGCGTGCCCGTCAGGGCGAACACGATGTAATGATCTACGGCTGGACTGGTGACAATGGCGATCCGGACAACTGGCTGGGCGTTTTGTACAGCTGCGATGCCGTCAACGGCAGCAACTACTCCAAATGGTGCGATCCGGCCTATGACAAGCTGATCAAACAGGCCAAGATCAGCAATGATCGAGAGGAGCGTATTCGCTTGTACAAGCAGGCGCAGCATGTGCTGAAGGACGCCGTGCCGATCACACCGATCGCCCATTCCATCGTTTATCAACCCATGCGCAAGGAAGTCCAGGACTTCAAGATCAGCCCCTTCGGGCTTAGCGCGTTCTATGGCGTCAGCCTTGCCCGATGAGAGGCAGGCTGTTCTGTATTGCCGCCGGCGACGTGCTCGATCAGCACGCAGGCAGCCGGTTTGCCGGATTTCCTCTGGTGCGACGCTTTACCCGAGCGATGCCAGGGACCCCGGCAGGGACACCTTCCGCCGATACCCATCGACGGGATTGCAAGCGGTTACAGTCGCAACCCGACTGTTACCGCCTCACCATGGAGCCTAACGAAAGATGAAAGCTGCATTCAGGCTGAACACCTGTCTGTTGGCGGTTGCGTTGGCAACGGCTGTACAGGCACAAGCCAAAACGTTGGTGGCATGTACCGAGGCCAGTCCGGAGACATTCGATCCGGCGGTTCACTCCTCGCGTTATACAGCCGATGCGGCAGATGAGCCTCTTTATAACCGGCTGGTGGAGTTCAAACCTGGCACGACGGAGCTTCAGCCGTCACTGGCCGAGCGGTGGGACATCAGCCCGGATGGTCTCCAGTACACGTTTTACCTGCGCAAGGGTGTGAAATTTCATAGCACCAGCTACTTCAAGCCTACCCGTGAGCTGACGGCCGATGATATAATCTGGAGCTTCGAGCGTCAGATCGATCCCAAGCACCCCTGGCACGAATTAGCCAGCAAAGGCTTCCCCTTCTCCGACTCGATGGAGATGAGCAAGATCATCGACCATATTGAAAAGGTCGACGACCATACGGTGCGCTTTGTTCTTCAACATGAAGAATCGCCCTTCCTGGCTGATCTGGCCATGGGTTTTACCTCAATTCTCTCAGCTGAATATGCTGATCAGCTGCTCAAGAGCGGAAAAACTGATGATCTGGGGTTCAAACCGGTAGGTACGGGACCTTTTGTTTTCGAGCGCTACAGCCGCGACTCGCAGGTGCGCTACAAGGCCAACTCCAACTATTGGGACGGTGCGCCAGCTGTCGATCTGGTACAAGCCATCACACTGGACTCCAGCGTGCGCCTGCAGCGTCTGAAGCGAGGCGAATGCCAGATTTCACTGACCCCCAAGCCGTCAGACGTTCCGGCGTTAAGAAAAGACCCCCATCTGAAAGTGCTGAGCGTCGAGGAGCTGACCATAGGCTTCAATGCTCTGAACGTAACGCACAAGCCACTCAGCGATGTACGCGTCCGTCAGGCCATTGCCATGGCAACCGATCAGGAGGGTACGATCAAGGCCCTGTACGGTGAAGGCGCAGCCAAGCCGGTCTGGGGTCCCTATCCCCCTGCCATGCTGGGCTATAACACCGATATCAAACCCTGGCCGTATGACCTGGAAAAGGCCAGGCAGCTCTTGGCCGAAGCGGGCTACCCCAACGGGCTGGAGCTGACCTATATGAGCTCTACCGGGTCAGGCCCCTCGGGAAATACCTTGCGAGTCGCCCAGCTGTTTCAGGGAGACATGGCCAAGGTCGGTATCAAGGTCAATATTCGTCAATATGAATGGGGTGAATTCGTTCGTCGTGGCAAGCAGGGAGAACACGATATCCTCAGCATGAGCTGGGTCAGCGACAATGCCGATCCGGACAATTTCCTGTCACCCAACCTCACCTGCTCGGCAGCCAAAAACGGCGAGAACCGTGCACGCTGGTGCAATGCCGAGTTCGACTCGCTGGTAGAGCAGGCTCGCCGTACCAGTGATCAGGACAAGCGCGCTGATCTCTACCGCAAGGCCCAGGAGATCTTTCACAACGAAATCCCCTGGATTCCTACCTCACAGCCTGTGAGGAACGTTGTGACACGCAGCAACGTCAGCGGCTTTGTCATGAGCCCTCTGGGTAAAAACGATTTTTCAACTGTGCGCCTGGATTAAGCGCTTTTCCCAAAAAGAAGACGAGCCCGATCAGGCTGATCGAGGCTCGCTCTATGCCGTAGACCGGTTACAGACCTAGGAGCATCCCTATGCATGCATTAACACGAATCGCGCTTGCCGTGAGTCTGCTTGGCGCCGCCACTCTGGCTCAAGCCAAACCTCTGGTGGTATGTACGGAGGCCAGTCCCGAAGGCTTCGACATCGCTCAGTACACTGCAGCCACGACGGCTGACGCCTCAGCTGAGACGCTATTCGACCGCCTCGTAGACTTCAAGCCCGGCACTACCGACATCGAGCCTGGTTTGGCAGAGCGTTGGGACGTCAGCGAAGACGGCATGACCTACACCTTCCACCTGCGTAAAGGGGTGAAGTTTCAGACAACCGATTACTTCAAGCCCACACGTGAATTCAATGCCGACGACGTGATGTGGAGCTTCATGCGCCAATACGATGCCAAGCACACCTGGCACGACAAGGCGCAGCATGGCTTCCCCTATTTTGAGGCCATGGGACTGCAAAACCTGATCAAGTCGATCGATAAGGTCGACGACTACACGATCCGCTTCGTGCTCAATCGTCCGGAAGCACCTTTCCTGCGGGACATGGCGATGGGCTTTGCATCGATCTATTCGGCTGAATATGCCGCTCAACTGGAAAAAGCCGGACAGTTTGATCAGCTCAACTTCAAGCCGGTCGGTACCGGTCCGTTCATTTTCTCGCGCTATACCAAGGATGCTCAGGTACGTTTCAAGGCTAACCCCGAGTATTTCGAAGGCAAACCTCCAGCTGATGGCTTGGTCCTTGCCATCACCCTCGACAGCAATGTACGCCTGCAGCGCGTGAGAGCCGGTGAATGTCAGGTAGGCGTTTATCCTAAACCGGACGATATTCCAGCCATCCGCAAGGACCCGAACCTTAAGCTGGCTGAAGGCGAAGCACTGCTAATTGCCTATGTTGCCATGAACACCGAGCATAAACCGCTGAACGATGTGCGTATCCGTCAGGCCCTGAATCTGGCCTTTGACAAGAACGCCTACATCAAGGCCTTGTTTGGTGAAGGCAACGCTGTGCCTGCCGTCAATCCGTATCCCTCTACCCTTCTAGGGTATAACCGTGATATTCAGGACTGGCCCTACGACCCTGAAAAGGCGCGGGCACTGCTGAAAGAGGCCGGCATGGAGAAAGGCCTCAAGCTGACCGTGTTTACACGTTCAGGCGGCGGCCCGACCAACCCCAACCCCGCGCTGGGTGCTCAAATGCTTCAGGCCGACCTGGCCAAGGTCGGCGTACAACTGGACATCCGCAATCTGGAGTGGGGTGAGCTGATTCGCCGGGCCAAGCAAGGCGAGCACGATCTGCTCTTCTTTGGCTGGGCAGGTGACAACGGCGATCCGGATAACTTCCTGACGCCTAACTTGTCATGTGATGCCGCAAAGTCAGGCGAAAACAGTGCACGCTGGTGCAACAAGGAGTTTAACGCCCTGTTGGACAAGGCCCGTACCAGCCAGGATGAAAATGAGCGAGCCGAGCTCTACAAGCAGGCTCAAGTGATCTTCCACAACGATGCGCCCTGGATCCCCCTGGCCTATCCCAAGCTGTTCAACGTCATGCGCAGCAATGTCGAGGGTTATCACCTGAGTCCCTTGGCCAACAACAACTTCGCTACAACGTACGCAAAATAAAAAGACGGAAACAGGCAGGGCACGCTTCCCTGCCTCCGATGAGGAGTATTCAACCCCATGTTCAGTTTTATTGCCCGCCGCCTGGGCTTGCTGATACCGACGTTTTTCGGTGTCACGCTACTGACTTTTTCCCTGATTCGCCTGATTCCTGGCGATCCGGTAGAGGTCATGATGGGCGAGCGCCGCGTCGATCCGCAGATGCATGCCGAAGCACTGCATCGCCTCGGGCTCGACAAGCCGCTCTACCAGCAATATTTCGACTATCTCAGCAACCTTGCCCACGGCAACCTGGGAGAGTCGCTGATTACCCGTGACAATGTGTGGCACGAGTTCACCACCCTCTTTCCGGCCACCCTAGAACTGGCTCTCTGCGCCATGATCTTTGCTACCGTGCTGGGCCTTCTGGCCGGAGTGATCGCAGCGCTTCGCCGCGGTTCATTGTTTGACCACGGTGTGATGGGCATTTCCCTGACGGGCTTTTCCATGCCGATCTTCTGGTGGGGCCTCATCCTTATCATGTTCTTTTCGGTACAGCTCGGCTGGACCCCGGTGTCTGGCCGGATCGATCTGCTTTACGACATCGAGCCCAAAACCGGCTTCATGCTGATCGACAGCCTGTTGTCCGATGAAGAAGGCGCGTTCATGGACGCCCTCCACCACCTGATTCTGCCCTCTATTGTGCTAGGCACGATTCCCCTGGCAGTTATCGCACGGATGACGCGCTCCGCCATGCTGGAAGTGCTACGAGAAGATTACGTGCGTACGGCTCGTGCCAAAGGCCTGTCGCCAGCCCGTGTCGTATTCATCCACGCACTGCGTAACGCGTTGATCCCGGTTCTCACCGTACTGGGCCTGCAGGTGGGCAGCCTGCTCGCTGGCGCCGTGCTGACCGAAACGATCTTTTCCTGGCCTGGTGTAGGCAAATGGTTGATCGATGCGATTTCCCGTCGCGACTATCCCGTCGTGCAGAACGGCATCCTGCTGATCGCCACCCTTGTCATCCTGGTGAACTTTGTCGTGGACATTCTCTACGGCTTTGCCAACCCCCGTATCCGCCATCAGCGCTAAGGAGGCCCTATGGAACGTACTTTGCCACAAGGCGCTCAGGTCGAAGATCAGGTTGCCCTGTATCCGTCTCCGTACAAGGAGTTCTGGAAAGCGTTTTCCCACAACAAGGGCGCCCTGGGCGGCCTGCTGTTCATGACTATCATCGTGATCTGCGCCCTGTTCGCCCCTTGGGTTGCACCCCACGATCCCAGCGAGCAGTTCCGTGAATTCCTGCTGACGCCTCCCTCCTGGCTGGAAGGCGGCACGACGCAGTTCCTGCTGGGCACTGATGAACTGGGACGCGACCTGTTGTCCCGCCTGATTCACGGCGCACGGCTATCACTGATGATTGGTTTGGCCTCGGTAATCTGCTCGCTCATCCCCGGCATTCTGCTCGGGCTGATTGCAGGCTTTTCACCCACGCGAGCCGGCCCTTTCATCATGCGCCTGATGGACATTATGCTGGCCCTGCCATCGCTGCTGCTGGCGGTAGCCATCGTGGCAATTCTCGGCCCTGGCCTGTCCAACACCGTTATTGCCATTGCCATTGTCTCGCTGCCTTCCTACGTGCGCCTGACCCGCGCCGCCGTCATGGGTGAAGTGAACCGCGACTATGTAACGGCTGCTCGACTGGCAGGTGCCGGACGCCTGCGCCTGATGTTCGTCACCGTATTGCCCAACTGCATGGCGCCTCTGATCGTCCAGGCGACCCTGAGCTTCTCCTCGGCCATCCTGGACGCAGCGGCCCTGGGCTTCCTTGGCCTCGGCGTACAGCCACCCACCCCTGAGTGGGGCACCATGCTGGCATCAGCCCGCGACTACATTGAGCGCGCCTGGTGGGTGGTTACCCTGCCCGGCCTGACCATTCTTTTGAGCGTACTGGCTATCAACCTGATGGGTGATGGCCTGCGTGACGCCCTCGACCCTCGCCTGAAGGTGCAGTCATGACCGGCTTGCCAATCATTCTTTCGTTGTCTCGATGCGGCAGCCCGTTGCCGATCGATTCCTGCTTATTGATCAAGGAGCAGCCATGAGCCTCCTGGAAATCCAGAATCTGAATGTCCGCTTTGGCGGTGAAGATGCCATCCCGGTCGTCGAAGGTCTCGATCTGACCATCGACCAGGGCGAAGTGCTGGCCATTGTAGGTGAGTCCGGCTCCGGCAAGTCCGTGACCATGATGTCTGTGATGGGCCTGATCGATGCGCCCGGTAAGGTCACGGCCAATCGGCTGAGCTTTGCAGGCCAGGATCTGCTCAAGCTCAAGGGTCGTGCCCGGCGTCAGCTGATCGGCAAGGACCTGTCCATGGTCTTCCAGGACCCGATGACCGCCCTGAACCCCAGTTACACGGTGGGTTATCAGATCGAAGAGGTAATTCACCAGCACCTGGGTCTGCGAGGCCGAGAAGCCCGCCAGCGGGCGCTTCAACTGCTTGAGCGGGTGGAAATTCCAGCCGCAGCGAGCCGTCTTTCCGCCTACCCGCATCAGCTGTCCGGCGGCATGAGCCAGCGCGTGGCAATCGCCATGGCGATTGCGGCAGAGCCCAAGCTGCTGATTGCCGACGAACCGACCACAGCGCTGGACGTTACCATTCAGGCGCAGATCATGGACCTGCTGCTCAACCTTCAGCGTGATGAGGGCATGGCCCTGATCCTGATCACCCATGACCTTGCCGTAGTGGCTGAAACGGCCCAGCGGGTCTGCGTGATGTACGCCGGCCAGGCCGTGGAAACCGGCGTTGTGCCGGATATCTTTCAGACCCCCAAACATCCCTACACGGAAGCGCTGCTGGCCGCCATCCCCGAGCATAGCCTTGGCGAACGGCTCTCCACGCTGCCTGGTATCGTTCCCGGCCGTTACGATCGACCCAAGGGCTGTCTGCTGTCGCCGCGCTGCCCTTACGCACAGCCACGCTGTCTGGAACGCCCTGCCCTCGAGCCCTATATCCACGAGGGTATCAGCGGCTCGGTCCGCTGCTTCTTCCCGCGCAACCTGAACCCTGCGCAGTGGCCGGAAGTTTTGCCGGAGTCCCAGCGTCCTAGTCATCTACCTGGAGAAGCCCATGGCCGCGCCTGATTTGAATACCAACGCTGCCAAACCAGCGGATAGCGTACTCACCGCCCGAGCATTGACACGTCATTACCATGTTTCCCGAGGTCTGTTCAAAGGCCAGGCCACCGTACGCGCCCTGAATGGTGTCTCGTTTGACCTCGTACCCGGCAAGACACTGGCGGTCGTTGGTGAGTCGGGCTGTGGCAAATCCACTCTGGCCCGTGCCTTGACGCTGATCGAGGAGCCGTCCTCCGGCTCGCTCAACATTGGCGGTCATGAGGTCAGTGGTGCCAGTGCAGAAGTCCGCAAGCAGTTGCGCCGCGATGTGCAGATGGTGTTCCAGAACCCTTACGCTTCCCTCAATCCACGGCAGAAGATCGGGGACCAACTGGCGGAGCCGCTGGTTATCAATACAAACCTGTCCCGTAGCGAGCGTCGTGACAAGGTACAGGCCATGATGCAGCAGGTAGGCCTGCGTCCCGAGCATTATCAGCGCTATCCTCACATGTTCTCTGGCGGCCAGCGCCAGCGGATTGCCGTGGCCCGCGCGATGATGCTCAACCCCAAGGTGCTGGTAGCGGACGAGCCGACGTCGGCACTGGACGTTTCCATCCAGGCGCAAGTGCTTAACCTGTTCATGGATCTGCAGCAGGAGTTTCATACTGCATACGTCTTCATCTCACACAATCTGTCGGTGGTGCGTCATATCGCCGATGACGTGATGGTGATGTATCTGGGCTATACGGCAGAAAAGGGGCCTCGCGATGCACTCTTTGAAAAGCCCTTGCATCCCTATACTCAGATGCTGCTTTCAGCCACGCCAAGCCTGCAACCGGACGCCAGCAAGCCACGCATCAAGATCCAGGGCGAGCTGCCGAACCCACTGGATCCGCCACCTGGCTGCGTGTTCCACCGCCGTTGCCCCTACGCAACTGAGCGCTGCAAGACAGAAGTTCCTGCCCTTCGTGATGTAGACAACCGTCAGGTTGCCTGCCATTACGCCGAAAACTTTCTTTGATCTAGGACAGCGCCAGACTTTTCAGTCTGGCGTCTACTCTCTCCTACGCTAATGGCCACCGGCATTTTTGTCGGTTGGCCTGCGTTTGCCTCAATTTCACTGAACCGCTAATCAATAAAAACAATCAAGTCAATTAGCGCTTAGTTTAATTAAACGATTGAGCCGTCTCATTCAGGCGCTAAGATCGCAAACTCTTTAAAGCATGGGAGTTAAAATGAAATCGCTGGCCAAGTTGATGGCGCCATTGATCGTGGCGATCGTCATTGCAGCCTTGCCGGTTCCCGAGGGGCTGGCACCGCACGCATGGCATTTCTTCGCAATATTTCTGGGCTGTGTGATCGGCCTAATCTTTGAACCCTTACCAGGTGCCGTCATCGGCCTAATTGGCGTGGTGGTTGCTGCGGTCCTGGCGCCCTGGGCTCTATTCTCGCCCGAGCAACTGGCACAGCCGGGCTTCAAGGTGGCCGACAAGGCCTTTACCTGGGCCGTTTCCGGCTTCACCAACTCTACAGTCTGGCTGATCTTTGGCGCGTTCATGTTTGCCCTGGGTTACGAGAAGACCGGCCTGGGTCGCCGTATTGCCTTATGGCTGGTTAAAACCATGGGCAAGCGCACCCTGACGCTGGGCTACGCCATCATGCTGGCGGATACCGTTCTGGCCCCCTTTACGCCCTCTAATACCGCACGCAGCGCCGGTACGCTCTACCCTATTCTGCGTAACCTGCCACCGCTGTATGACTCGCACCCCAACGATCCCAGCATGCGTCGCATCGGCACCTACCTCATGTGGGTGGCGATTGCCTCAGCCTGTGTGACCAGCACACTGTTTCTGACAGGTATCGCCCCCAACCTGCTCGCCGTTGCCCTGGTGGAAAGCTCCACCGGCATTCGCATTACCTGGGGTGAATGGTTCATGGCCACCGCGCCGGTCGGCATCCTGCTGCTCGCCCTGTTGCCACTGTTGAGCTACTGGCTGTGCCCGCCCGAGTTGAAGTCCGGTGACGTAGTGCCCAAATGGGCCGCCGAGGAGCTGGCCAAGATGGGCAGCCTGACGCGCAACGAAGTCATTCTGCTGATTCTGGTCGTCCTGGCGCTGGCCATGTGGATCTTTGGTACTGCCGTTATTTCACCCGCGCTGGTTGGTATGCTCGTGATCAGTCTCATGCTGATTATCGGCATCGTGACCTGGAACGATATCCTTAGTAATAAAGCCGCCTGGAACACCTTTGCCTGGTTCGCCACCTTGGTAGCTCTCGCAGACGGCCTGAACATGGTCGGCTTTGTGAAATGGTTCGGTATGCTGATGGCCAACTACCTGGGCCATTTCGATCCCACTGTGGCGATGGTCCTGCTCACGATTGCCTTCTATCTGCTGCACTACTTCTTCGCCAGTGCTACCGCGCACACCACGGCTCTGCTACCGGTTATGGTGGCCGCCGCCGCCAGTATTCCTGGCATCGACATGCATACCTTCGTATTGCTGCTTCTGCCCACCATCGGCATCATGGGCATCATTACGCCCTACGGTACCGGCCCTAGCCCGGTTTACTACGGCAGCGGTTATCTGCCTGGACCGATGTGGTGGCGCCTGGGTGCCATCTTTGGCTTCCTGTTCCTGGCTGCATGGCTGGGAATCGGCACGCCCTGGCTGCTGATGACACGCTAAGCCGCTACGCTTTCGCCTCAGTCCATGAAAAAATGCGGCGCTTAACAAGCGCCGCATAGCTATCCACCAGCCATGCGGCTATCAGGAGCCCTGCATGGACCTTTCCGAACTTACTGCCCGCCTGCACGCCATTCGCGATGCCAATGAGTGGCGGCGTTATCACAGCCCGAAAAACCTGGTTATGGCTGCCGGCGTTGAGATGGCCGAGCTGGCTGAAATCTTCCAGTGGAAGACCGAAGAGGAATCCCGCCATTTAACGGCTGATCACCTTGAGCATGCCGGCCAGGAGATTGCAGACGTCGTGCTCTATCTGCTGCAACTCTGCGCAGAACTCGGACTCGACATGGAGACAATCACTCGCGCCAAGCTGGCCGATAATGAGCGGCGCTTCCTGCCATGACCGATACCTTTTTCGATGACCGCGCCATCCGTTTTGCCGAGAAGATCTATGGCAATGCCAAAGGTGCTATCCGGCTGGCTGTACTCCAGGCCGACCTGAAGGAAGCCCTGCCTGAACGCTCGCTGCGGGTTCTGGATATTGGAGCAGGACTGGGCCATATGGCGCTCTGGCTGGCTGAACAGGGTCACTCCGTCACACTGGCAGAACCTTCAGCCCCGATGCTGGAGGGCGCTCGCCAACGCTTCGCCGAGGCTGGCCTTGAGGCAACGTTTATCGAGGCGCCCTGGCAGGAACTGAGCGAGCAGCTCACGACTCGCTTTGACTTGGTCATCTGCCACGCCGTACTGGAATGGCTGGCCGAGCCACATACGATTCTGCCAGTCCTCTCGCGCCTCACGGCTCCGGATGGTCTGCTTTCACTGGCATTCTACAACCGGGACGCGCTGATCTACCGGAACCTGCTCAAAGGCCATTTCAAAAAGCTCAAGCGCCAGGAATATGCGGGCGAAGGCAAGGGCCTGACACCTCAACAGCCACTTGATCCGCGGGAGCTGGAACGCGCCATGAGCAGTCGCTGGCAGATCGTGACCCGAAGTGGCGTTCGTGTTTTTCATGACTATATGCCAGTCGAATTTCAAGGTAAGGTCAACGAAGCCGATCTGATCGAAATGGAATTGGCCCATCGACGGCACCCTACATTTGCCGGGCTTGGTCGTTATCTGCACTGGATCTGCCAACCCGGCGCGTTAGAGGAGTGATCTATGCGTCGCCTGTTTGCCTGCGTGGTTATCAGCCTGGGGCTGACCGCCTGTCAGAGCCAGAATCCCTATATAGCTAGCGCTCTGCCTGAGCTTGCTGCGCCAGCACCTGCTGTTCCGGCACGCATCGACCCGGGCAGCTATCCAGCAGCCCCAGTCGACTATGGCCGCTACCGGAGCTGGGCCTGGTCACCCGAGGGCATTCGTGCCACCGGTGATTCCTCTCAATCAATGGATACCAGCACTCTTCAGGAGGCTATCAGCGCCCAGCTCGATCAGCGCGGGCTCCGACCTGCGCCAACCGGTACGCGGCCTGATCTCTATGTGAGCGCAACGGTTAGACAGGAGCAACGTGTCGTATACGATACCGATTACTACGGAGGTGGTGTCGGCTATGGCGGCGGCTATCCGTATGGCTACGATCGTTGGGGCACGTACGGCGGAACAGGCTACAGCCAGACTCGCCCTCGGTATTATCAGGTTCAGGTGCTAAGCATTGAGCTGATCGATTCGCAGAGCCGCAAGAGAATATGGAGTGGCAGTGCCGAGGAACGGGGCGGCAATGATCAGAGCGCCCGGGCCCAGGCGATCCGCGAAGCCGCTCGTCGCGCGCTGGAGCAGTATCCACCGCATTAAAGATAAAGCGCATACGGCTTGGTCCCATGAGTAATTATTGTTTCTTTTAAGCGCCCCTGGTCGGAGAATGATCATGATCCGTCGTTTGCTTGTTATCGCGTTTACGCTTGCCCTTGCCGCGTGCGAGACCAATACCGTTAACCGGGACTATGATCCCTCCCGTAACTATGCGGCCTACCGAAACTGGACCTGGGCCCAGCCTGCCGTCTCGTACAAGCCTGAAGACCCGCGGCTGAAAAGTGACTTGACCGAGCAGCGCATCAAGGATGCCGTAAGCGGCCAGCTTGATCAGCGCGGCTTACGCCCTGCCGCAGCGAGCGGACAGGCAGACCTGAGGGTTCGGGCCTATCTGTTCACGGATGAGCGCCAAGGGCAAACCATGCGCACCGATCCTTATTGGGGTGGCCCTTGGGGATACTGGGGCCCTTGGGGTGGCGGCTATACCCAGACCCAGACCTTTACCTATCAGGTAACTACGCTGCAGATCGACCTGCTCGATGACCGGGACGGAAAACTGGTATGGCGTGGCAGCACCGAGGTGTCATCTGACCAGACAGCTGATACCCCTGCGCAGCGTACTGCAACCATCCAGACAGCCGTTGGCAAGATCCTGTCGCAGTACCCACCTCACTGATGAATACCAAACTGACACATCGCGCGGCCACCCTTGATGACTTGCAGGCCGTGTGTCACTTTCCGCAAAGTCGTGAAGAGCTGTTTTATAGCTATCCCACAGCTCAGTGGCCATTAACAAAAGACCAACTGGCAGAGGCATACGCCAACCGCCAGGGCAGTACGGTTGTATTGCTGAACAATCGTCTGGCTGCCTTTGCAAACTTCTTTCGCTGCCAACCAGGCGAACGGTGCGACTTGGGCAATTTAATGGTGGCACCCTGGGCACGACGCATGGGCATAGCGCAACACCTGATCGGAGTGATGGAGCAGCAAGCCTGCCAGCAGCATGGCGTGCGTTTTCTGCATGCTGCCTGTTTCAGCAGCAATACGCCGGGCCTGTTGCTCTATACCCATTTGGGCTATTTGCCGGTATCCATTGATGAGCGACGCGATTCCTCCGGACAACGAACAGCCCTGATACACCTGCGAAAACGTCTTTGAATGCGTTACCCGCTACATGCGGGCCAGCATGGCAAAGTCGCCGCCTACCTGCATAGGCGCTGCGCAACCGTAGGGCTCATATCCATACATACAGTCTGTCGAAGCGGCTGTAGAGGCTTCAGTCGATGGAGTCGAAGCTGGGTCAAGGCCAAGCCCACCCAGCAACACCGCTAACAAGGTCAGAAAAAGAAAGGCCGCGCCGGCTCTCGTCTTCATACGTCACCTCCACTGCATAGGCTGACAGCCTGGCGCCAGCAGAACAGGAGGCGTCACGCGCTGCCTTGTCCTATCCAGTATAGGTAAGATTCAGAAAAGCAAAGTCAGGCCAGGACATTAGGTCTAAAAGAAATGGCGGAAGGCAGTGAGAGTCGAACTCACCCGGGAACGGCTGCCGTCCCCAACCGGGTTTGAAGCCCGGCCGCGCCACCGGGCACGATTGCCTTCCATCAATCAACTCGCCTGTTCGACCTGAGCAGCCAGTGCGCTGTCTGAGCGGATCTTGCGTTCATCACCCATACGGCGAGTCAAACCGATCCGATCGAAGAATTCGAGTATCTGGATTGTGCGCTTACGTCCGATCCCCAGACCATCCCTAAACGCGGCTGCACGAATGATCCCCTCTTCGCGCTCAAGACGCAACGTCAATTGTACCAAATGGTTTATCGTATTTTCAGGATAGAAGAGATCCTTGACGATCTGCTGCAGCTGCCCCAGGCGTGCCAGCTTGCGTAGCAGATGACGAACCCCTGCTTCGTCCTCACCAATTTCCCGGGCCAGATCACGTACCCAGGGGGGATCAAAGCGGCCTGCTTCGAGAAGAGGCCAGAGCTTTTCTTTCAGCGCCTCTTCGGCCTCGGTCAGACGAACCCGATGGCCCGGCAGGTGCAGCCACGGCCCGCTCGCCTCGATCTGGCTGGACGCCATCAGGCTTTCCAACAACGCAATGAACACAGGCCGCTCCAGTTGCGGCAAGGCAAATCGACGTAATCGATCACGATCAGGCCCTAGCTCATCGGGCTGTTCGACATGAAAGGTTCCGAGCCGCTCTAACAGCGTAGACTGCAAGTGCTGCCAGCGGGTCGCATCGAACAGACGGATACCCTGTCGGGTAGCAACTTCCATGACATGTTCAGGCAGTTGCCAGCGCGCCCTCGGTCGATTGAACTGGCGCTCCAGCACGGCAGGCGCTACGCCATTGTCCGCCTGTTTGAGCAACTCCGGCAGTGCGTCCTCAAAGGAGCCCTGACGCAACGCCTCAAGCTGCGCCAGTCGTGTGGGGGTACGCCGATTGCGGGCAGGCCCGAAAGGATCCAGCACACGCCCACCGCCAATGGTTCGCTGCGCGGATTGATCCCGCAGCACCAGATGGTCACCATGAGCAGCCTGTAGCGGCGAGTTGAGCACCAGCTGCGCCAGTGTGCGCCCACCAGGCGTCAATACACCCTCATCCTCCAACAGCGCCACCCGACCGGTCAGATTCTGGGCACCCAGATGCACATGGACAGGCGTCCAGTGGGCCAGCGCCTTACCTTCGCTGCCAAGCAGGTGCAAATCAATATCGACACGGGTAGACGGCGCGTAGAGGGCTTCATCGAGCAGCCAATCGCCTCGCCGGATCTGTTCGACATTGAGCCGCTCACCCGCCAGGTTTACTGCCACACGCTGCCCTGCGTGGGCAATCTGGGCCTCTCGATTTTGCGCATGCAGGCCACGCACGCGCACGCGACGCCCCAGCGCGCCCAATAACAACTCATCTCCGACTGCAACACGACCGTCGAAAGCCGTTCCCGTGACCACCACCCCGGCACCCGAGACGCTGAAGACACGGTCGACTGCAAGCCTGAAATACCCTTGGTCGCTGCGGGCCAGTGCCTGTTCAGCCTGATCCAGAAGCGCTGCACGCAGTGCCTCGATACCCACTCCCGTCTGGCTGGAGACCGGAAATACCGGAGCCCCAGCAAGGGGGCCGTCTGCTAACAGTGCATCAATTTCTTCCCGTACCGCGTTAACACGCGCAGCCTCGACCCGATCCGTCTTGGTCATGGCGACCATCGCGCGGCGTATGCCCAGCAATTCAACAATGGCCAGATGTTCGCGTGTTTGTGGCATCACACCGTCATCGGTAGCCACGACCAGTAACACCAGATCAATTCCGCTGGCCCCGGCCAGCATGTTATGAACAAACCGCTCGTGGCCGGGAACATCGATAAACCCGGTCAGCTCTCCATTTCCCAGATCCGAGTAAACGTACCCCAGGTCAATGGTGATGCCTCGCTCCTTTTCCTCACGGCGACGATCGCCCTCCACACCCGTCAGGGCTCGGATGAGGGACGTCTTGCCGTGGTCGATATGGCCCGCTGTTCCAACGATCATGCGTCCCACTCCCCAACCGATAGCGCTCCCAGCTGCGCCATAAAGCCAGCCTCGTCATCGAGCTGACGCAGATCAAGCCAAAGCGCATCGTCATCGATACGTCCGATCACGGGGATAGGCAGCTGTCGCAAGGCCTCTTCCAGCAGACGCAGCGCACGGCCTCGCAGGCGCTTGGAGCTATTCGGCCGCATGCACAACGCTGCGCTGGGCAGACGAGCCACCGGCTGGGTACCACTGCCAATCATGCCGAGCGTGAGCTCACTCGTTACCTGCCAACGCTCGCCCAGTGCCTGAGATAAAGGACGCATTACCCGCTGAACCTGACTATCAATATCCCCCTGGCCACGGGAGAGTAATCTGAGGCTGGTCAGCTTTTCACCCAAACGATCCGGGTCTCGATAAAGCGCCAACACCGCCTCAAGTGCAGCCAAGGTGATCTTGTCGACTCGCAAAGCACGTTTGAGGGGGTTTTTCTTGATGCGGGCGATCAGGTCCTTATGCCCGACGATAACTCCACACTGCGGACCACCGAGCAGCTTATCGCCGCTAAAGGTCACGATATCAGCGCCATCGCGTAGGGCTTCCTGGACGGTTGGCTCCTTGGGCAATCCCCAACGGGTGAGGTCTACCAGAGAGCCGCTCCCCAAATCCTCCAGCAAGGGGACTTCATGGGCGCGAGCAATAGAGGACAGTTCGGGAGTTGCCACACTGCTGGTAAACCCCTGCACAGTGTAATTACTCGTGTGTACACGCATGAGCAGCCCGGTACGCTCGGTAATGGCGCTCTCGTAATCCTTGGCGTGGGTACGGTTGGTCGTACCGACCTCGACCAGCCTTACATTGGCGCGCGCCATGATATCTGGAATACGAAAAGCGCCACCGATCTCGATCAGCTCGCCACGCGAAATGATGCCTTCCTTGCGAGCGCCAAGACTGTTAAGGGCAAGCAACACAGCGGCGGCATTGTTGTTGACCACCGTCACCGCTTCGGCGCCGGTCAGCTCACGGATCAATCCCGCAATCAGGTCGTCGCGGTCACCGCGCTTGCCGGTATTGAGGTCAAACTCAAGATTGAGCGGGTAGCGAGCAGCTAGGGTCATCGCATCGATGGCCTCTTCAGGCAGCAGCGCACGCCCTAGATTGGTATGGAGAACAGTTCCAGTCAGGTTGAATACGCGTCGGACCTGACGCTGGTTTCGGACAGCCAATCGCTCCCCGGCCCGGCCTGTCAGAACGGCCTCATCGACATCCGCCTCGCTGATCTGTCCCTGTCGAAAAGGCTCACGCAGCTCATCGAGCAGCTCGCGAAAGGTCTTGAGCAATGCTTCACGACCATAGCGGTCCAGGAGCGATGTCGCAGCGGGATGACGTAACAGACGATCAACAGAAGGCAAACGGACGGCTGTCATGCAGGCCTCATAACAAGAACATGAGCCTGGAGTTTACAACCGGATGCAGCATCGCGCATGCGCACGTAGTAAGACCAACACTTCAGCCCTGTAAAAGAAGGGCTGGCAGAGCCCGCCGCTATGAGCGAAGCGGACTCTGTGTATCAGGAATCAGCCGCCGGGAGCCAGCAGCAGATTAGGGGCCTGACGGTGATAACCTTCCTCATCGAGCCGCATGTCCAGCGCCAAGCTGGCCAGATCGGCTGACACGGCCTCCGCCTCGGTATCATGCTCCAGATACAGCAGCTTGAGGTAAGTTTCGCAGCTGGGACAAGCTTCCGCTCGCAGCGGTGCCTTTTCGGCCAGGACCGCATCGTTTTCCAGCGAAAAGTAACCCAACTCCTTGCTGTTTTCGCACTGGGTGCACTTTACCCGCACGTAATGCCATTCACACGAGCACAGTGAGCAACTCAGGTAGCGAAGACCATTAAGCTTGCCGCGGTGACGAATCACACCGGCAACCGGTAGTGAGCCACAGGCTGGGCAATGAGTCTGACTCTTGGACTCACGAAACTTGTCCGTCTCGATCTGAAACAGCCAATTTGTCCAGGCAACCTGTAGCGCTGCGCCCAGGAAAGGCACCAGTGCCGCTGGAACCTGGTCATACTGCCCGCTGACCAAGGCAATTGCCCACACCTTGCGCTGTCCGGCGTCCGCTGTACGAATCTGCTCAAGCGCTTCCTGTACGGCAGTATTGCCTTCAGGCACCTGATACGCCTTCAGTACGGCGTCCAATACACCCAGCCATGCTTCTTCGCGAACCAGCGTATCGCAGCTCAGCGGGGGCAGGCCGTGATGCTGGCTCTGCTCAATCCGCTTAGCCTCCAGCGGAAGGTTTTCCAGGTTGTCGAAAACCTGCTGCTGAGCACGGCAGATACCACTGACAAGCAGCAGATAATCACGGAGCGGGTTACCGTCCGCCAACTTTTCCAAACGCTCGGCACGGTAGCTGAACGCATTTTTCGGCGGCAGGTTGATGAAGGGAGGCGTTACGGCTGAGGCTTCGATCTGCCCCGGTTCGAGAATCTGACCTGACACGCAGGAAACCTCTTCGGTAATGGGAGCCGCCACAGACCTCCTGGTCCGTGGCGGCGACAACCATGCCAGGCATGGCTATACGTTTGACGCCTGTTCATGGCCTGCCGAAACAGGCCATGAAGGGGCTTTTACTTCTTGTCTCGCGTGATGTCCTTGTACCAGAGCGAGTGATGCTTCTTGGCCCACAGGAGGCTGACCTTACCGTGCAGCATGGCACCAATCGAACCCTTGATCCAGATACCGGCATAGATATGCACGATGATCGACAGGATCAACAGGAACGCTGCAGCCGCATGGGCCAGTGCCGCCAGACGGATACCACCAATCGGGAAGAAATGGCTGAAGTACTCACGCCAGATCACGATCCCGCTGAACATCAGTACCAACATGGAAGCCAGCAGTACCCAGAACAACACTTTCTGTCCCGGATTGTACTTGCCGATTTCGGGCAACTTGTCTTCCCGGTTGTTCAGCACGTCACCGATCTGCTTGACCCACTGCATATCCCGCTTTTCCAGGATATTGTGATGCCAGAAGCGGATCACGAGTCCCATGAAGAACAGGAACATCGCCACACCCATGAAGGGGTGAAGAATCCGTGTCCACGGTCCGCCGCCGAACAGGTTGGTCAGCCAGAACAGCGCTGGATGGAACAGCGCCAGCCCCGACAGGCCTGCCATGAAGAACAGTATAGCCACCGCCCAGTGATTGGTGCGCTCACTGGCACCGTAACGAACGATCTCTTTTTTCATTTGAAGGCTCCTGGAGCGTCTCCCCCGCCTGCGAGGGAGACGTTATCTCAGCGTTTGGTCGGATCGAACGTCTTCACCGACGTGTCCTGGGACTTTTTCTCCACCTGCTCGGCGGCAGCATCGTGATGCGCCTCATCCTCTTCGTCCGCACGGTTCGGTCCGATACGTACGTAGTGGAAGAAGCCCGCCAGCACCGCAGCGCCCATGGCAAGCAGCGATAACGGCTTGGTGATGCCTTTCCACAGGCTTACCATCGGGCTGATGGCCGGATCGTTCGGCAGGTTGTTGTACAACGCAGGCTGATCGGCGTGGTGCAACACGTACATGACGTGCGTACCGCCTACACCCGCCGGGTCGTACAGACCGGCGTTCTCGTAACCACGGCTCTTCAGATCGACAATGCGCTCCTCAGCATGGTGCTTCATGTCTTCCTTGGTACCAAATGTAATGGCACCCGTCGGACAGGTCTTCACGCACGCAGGCTCAAGCCCTACGGACACACGGTCGGAACACAGGGTGCACTTGTACGCCTTGTGATCCTTCTGCGAGATCCGCGGAATGTTGAACGGACAACCGGTGATGCAATAGCCGCAGCCAATGCAATGATCCTGGTTGAAGTCAACGATACCGTTGGCATGCTGGATGATCGCTCCCGGGCTCGGGCACGCCTTGAGGCAGCCCGGCTCGGCGCAATGCATACAGCCGTCCTTACGGATCAGCCACTCCAGATCGCCGGCCTGGTTCTCATGCTCGGTAAAGCGCATGAGCGTCCAGGTATCAGAGGTCAGGTCGGCCGGGTTGTCGTACGTACCATGGTTGTGCCCCACATCATCACGCAGCTCGTTCCACTCTGAACACGCCACCTGGCAGGCCTTGCAGCCAATGCACTTGGAGACGTCGATCAGCTTGGCGACCTCCTCCACCTGACGTATGGAGGAAGGCGTGGTCGTCGTCGCGGATTGGGCAACGATTTCTTGAAGTGCCATTTATGCCTTCTCCACGTTGACGAGGAACGATTTCGATTCGGGCGTTTGCGAGTTGCCATCGCCGACGAATGGAACCAGTGTGTTGGTCAGGTAACCGTGACGCGTCAGACCTGAGAAGCCCCAGTGCAACGGAATACCAATCTGGTGCACGGTTTGGCCGTTCACTTCCAATGGCTTGATCCGCTTGGTCACCACCGCGACGGCCACAATGTAACCACGCTTGGAACTCACCCGAACCTTGTCGCCTGCCGCTATGCCCTTCTCCTTCGCCAGCGCTTCGCCGATCTCGACGAACTGCTCGGGCTGGACAATCGCATTCAAACGGCAATGCTTTGTCCAGAAGTGGAAGTGCTCGGTCAGACGGTACGTGGTCGCCGCATACGGGAACTTGTCGGCCTTGCCGAACGACTCCCATACGGAGGGCAGAACACGAGCGGCCGGGTTGCTGATCACTTTGTTGTTCTTCGGATGCATCGGGTTAACCCCGATCGGCGTCTCGAAGGGCTCGTAGTGCTCAGGGAACGGACCTTCGGCCATCTTGTCGACGGCGAAGAAACGCGCCACACCTTCCGGGTTCATGATGAACGGATTCATACCGGCTTCCGGTGCGCTGTCCGGCTTGAAGTCTGGAACGTCAGCGCCGCCCCAGTTCTTGCCGTTCCACCAGACCAGCTTCTTGTCCGGTCCCCATGGCTTACCGCTTGGGTCGGCCGAGGCACGGTTGTACAGAATCCGGCGGTTCATCGGCCACGCCCATGCCCAGCCCAGACTCTGACCGACACCATAGGGATCGCTATTGTCACGGCGCGCCATTTGGTTGCCTTGCTCGGTCCAGCTGCCACAGAAGATCCAGCAGCCCGAAGCCGTTGTACCGTCGTCCTTGAGCTGAGCGAAGCCCGACAGCTGTTGGCCAGCCTTGGCCACTACCGCGCCAGAGGCATCGGTAACGTCCTTGACGGCATAACCGTTGAACTCCTTGGCCAACTCCTCGGGAGACGGCTCGTGCGGAATCTTGTACGGCCAGTACAGGTTCAGGATCGGATCCGGATAGGCACCGCCCTCCGTGCGATACATCTCGCGCAGCTTGAGGAACATTTCCGACATGATGGTCACATCGGTACGCGCCTCACCGGGTGCTTCAGCGCCCTTCCAGTGCCACTGCAGCCAACGGCTACTGTTGACCAGAGAGCCATCTTCTTCAGCGAAGCAGGTCGTGGGCAAACGGAACACTGCGGTCTTGATACTGGCGGTATCAACGTTGTTGTACTCGCCGGCATTACGCCAGAACTCGGAGGTTTCGGTTGCCAGCGGGTCCATGATGACCAGCCACTTCAACTTGGCAAGCGCAGCCACTACGCGATTCTTGTCCGGCAACGATGCGATCGGGTTGAAGCCTTGGCAGAAATAGCCACGGACTTCGCCACGAGACATCATGTCGAACATCTTCATCACGTCATAACCGGCACCCGGTACGTCCAGCTTGGGCAGATAGTCGTAGCACCAGTTGTTTTCAGCTGTCGCCGCATCGCCATACCAAGCCTTCATCAGGCTGACATGGAATTTGCCGTAATTCTGCCAATAGGACATCTGGCCAGGACGAAGCGGTTTGAGCGCACGCTTGGTGATGTAAGCGTTAAAGTCCTGCTCACCATCATTGCCCAGCGTCATGTAGCCCGGCAGAAGGTTCGACAGCAGACCCAGGTCGGTCAGACCCTGGATGTTGGAGTGACCGCGCAGTGCGTTCACACCGCCACCCGGCAGACCCACGTTACCCAGCAGCAGCTGAACCATTGCCGCTGTACGGATGATCTGGGCGCCCACAGAATGTTGCGTCCAACCCAGGGCGTACAGAATGGTCATGGTCTTGCCAGGCTGCGAGGTCTCGGCGATTTCCGCCCAGATCTTCATCATGCGATCCTGCGGCATACCGCAGATATTGCTGGCAACTTCCGGTGTGTAACGGCTGTAGTGCTTCTTCATCAGCTGGAAGACGCAACGCGGGTGTTCCAGGGTCGGATCGACCTTGGCAAAACCATCCGCGCCCTTCTCATAGCTCCAGGTGGACTTGTCGCTATAGGTGCGCTTCTCGGCGTTGTAACCGCTGAACAGACCGTCCTCGAACGTGAAGCCTTCGTTCACGATGAAGGAGACGTCAGTGTAGTTACGAACGTATTCGTGCTGAATCTTATCGTTTGTGATCAGGTAATTGATCAGGCCGCCCAGGAACGCAATGTCCGAGCCGGTACGAATCGGCGCGTAATAATCCGATACGGAAGCCGTACGGGTATAACGCGGATCGACCACGATCAGGCGTGCCTTGTTATGGGCCTTCGCTTCGGTCACCCATTTGAAGCCGCACGGATGCGCTTCAGCGGCGTTTCCGCCCATCACCAGAATCAGGTTGGCATTACGAATATCCGTCCAGGTATTCGTCATGGCGCCACGGCCATATGTCGGGGCAAGACTTGCCACCGTCGGGCCGTGTCAAACGCGAGCTTGGTTATCGAAACCGACTAGACCAAGGTTACGAACGACTTTCTGAGTCAGATAACCGGCTTCGTTGGAAGCAGCGGACGCAGCCAGGAAGCCAACGGACGTCCAACGGTTAACCGTCTGGCCCTGAGCATTCTTGGTGATGAAATTGGCGTCACGCTCTTCCTTGACCAGTTTGACGATGCGATCCATCGCCTCTTCCCAGGAGATGCGCTTCCACTCGTTGGAGCCTGCTTCGCGGACCTCGGGATACTTCAGTCGATTCGGGCTGTGGATGAAGTCCAGCAGACCGGCACCTTTCGGGCACAGCGTACCGCGGTTCACTGGGTGATCCGCATCGCCTTCGATGTGAATGATGTTTTGCGCAACGTTCTTGGCCTTATCGCCATGGCTGTACATAACCAAGCCACAACCCACAGAGCAGTAAGGGCAGGTGTTACGCGTTTCGATGGTGCGCGCCAGTTTGAAATGGCGCACCTGTTCGGCAAAAGCTGGCGTCGGTGCCATGCCTAGTGCCGCCAGGCTAGATCCTGCAAGGCCGATACCCGCGACCTTGAAGAATTGCCGACGGTTCATATCCACGTCTTGACTCCTCATCAGAAGTGAAGTGCGATTCTTCGCCGCACCCCTGAGCAAAATATAACCAATCGAAGCGGTGGCAACTAGCCAGTTATCCGATTATTTTGCTCTTTTGGGAACTTTCGCAGAGCACTTCTGTCAGAGGCGCGCTCCGAAACTTCTGATTTTGTTATCGGCCTAATACAGTAAGTCTTTAATGCTGTCTGCACCTTTTTACATTTTGTGTTAAGGTCGCTCCCTCGTTTATTTCGAAGGCTGAAGACAGGTCTGATGACACTGCTTAACCCTCTTTGCTGGCTGCCTACGCCGCCATAGCGCTTTCCCCTCCCCGCCTGTACCGCTGACGCTGGAAGCACCCGTCAGTGCGGTATTTGCTGCGCGCCTTTCAGGCCCAGCACTTGTCTTTTTTCAACGTGTCATAACCCATAGGCTTCGCATGCCGTCCGCTCGGCGTGCGGGTTTTGGCTTTTGCTTTGGTACCTGCAATGCTGCATACCCTCAAGAATCACTGGTTCTACAATCTGCGCGGCGACATTCTTGCCGGCCTGGTCGTTGCCCTTGCGCTCATCCCAGAGGCCATCGCCTTTTCCATCATTGCTGGTGTCGATCCGAAAGTCGGCCTGTATGCGTCCTTCTGTATCGCGGTGACCATCGCCTTCGCAGGGGGTCGTCCCGGCATGATCTCGGCAGCGACAGGCGCGACTGCCCTGCTCATGACCACCCTCGTGCGCGATCATGGCCTCCAATACCTGCTTGCCGCTACGCTGCTGACTGGCATTATCCAGATCATCATCGGCTTTCTGAGGCTGGGCTCGCTGATGCGCTTTGTCTCGCGCTCCGTAGTGACCGGCTTCGTTAATGCACTGGCTATCCTGATTTTCATGGCGCAACTGCCTGAACTGACCCATGTCACCTGGCATGTCTATGCCCTGACAGCGGCTGGCTTGGGCATCATTTATCTGTTTCCCTACGTACCCACGCTAGGCAAGTTCATTCCCTCGCCACTGGTCTGCATCCTGCTGGTGACGGCCCTCTCGATGTATCTGGGTCTTGATGTACGCACCGTAGGGGACATGGGTGAACTGCCTGACAGCCTGCCGGTATTTCTCCTGCCTGACGTGCCGCTCAACCTGGATACCCTGCTGATCATCCTCCCCTACTCGGCTGCCATTGCCGTGGTAGGCCTGCTGGAGTCCATGATGACTGCCACTATCGTGGATGACCTGACCGATACGTCTAGCGACAAGAACCGTGAATGCAAGGGCCAAGGGCTGGCCAATATCGTTTCGGGTCTTCTGGGCGGAATGGCAGGCTGCGCGATGATCGGCCAGTCCGTCATTAATGTGAAGTCTGGCGGTCGCTCCCGGCTATCCACTCTCGTAGCTGGAGTATTCCTGCTGATTCTGGTGGTTTTCATTGGGGATTGGGTCTCGCGCATTCCCATGGCTGCACTGGTTGCCGTCATGATCATGGTCTCTATCGGCACCTTTAGCTGGGACTCCATCCGTAACCTGAAAAAATACCCCCTATCCACCAATATAGTGATGCTGGTCACCGTGGCTGTGGTGGTTTTCACGCATAACCTCGCCTTTGGTGTGCTTACCGGTGTACTGCTGGCTTCGCTGTTTTTTGCCAACAAGGTGGCGTTCTACCTGACGGTAGAGAGTCGACTGGAAAATGGGCAAAAACGGATCTACGACGTAAAGGGGCAGGTTTTCTTCGCATCGACTACTCGTTTCAACGCAGCATTTGACCTGAAGGAAGCGGTTTCCCATGTAGTGATCGACCTGACCCATGCCCACTTCTGGGACATTACAGCGGTTTCGGCACTGGATAACGTCGTTCTCAAGTTCCGTCGGGAAGGAGCGCACGTGGAGGTCATTGGCCTGAACCAGGCTAGTGCTACGCTGGTCGACCGCTTTGGCATCCATGACAAACCGGACGCGGCCAACAAAGTGATGGGCCACTAGATATCGCGTTTTGAATGCTACTGATCGAGGAACAGTAATGAACAGGATCATCGCTTGTGTCGATGGCTCCCCTGCTACACGAGGTGTTTGCGATTATGCTGCCTGGGCCAGCCTGAAGCTGGGTACCCCCATACATCTGCTGCATGTGCTTGACCGTAAACATTATCCTGCCGATTCTGACCTGAGCGGCACTATCGGGCTGGGCAGTCGGGAGCACCTGTTGGACGAGCTGGCCAGACTGGATGAGAAGCGCAGGGGACTAGGCCTCAAGCAAGGGCAGCTTCTGCTGGAAGCTGCTCAGGAGCATGTCACCAAGCTGGGTGCTCAGGAAACCGATACGCTACAGCGGCACGGAGACTTTCTCGATACGCTGCGGGATATGCAGGCGCAAAGCGCCCTTTTCGTCATGGGTCGACTGGGCGAGGAAACCCCACCGGCACGGCTGATCGGTAGCCATCTGGAAAGCGCAATCCGCACCCTGACCCGTCCGATTCTTGTGACACCGGTAGCGTTTGAGATCCCTCAGCGCGTTATGCTGGGCTTCGATAACAGTAACAGTGCGCGAAAGGCACTCGAGCTTATGGCCGAAAGCCCGCTATTTCGGGGTCTGGAGTGCCATATCGTGACCGTCGGAAAGGATAACGCCGAAAATCGTCAGCCTCTTGAAGATGCAGCCACTATCCTGCGCTCTGTGGGTCTGAGCGCTGTGACCGCCATCGTCGAAGGCGATGTAGAGCTTGCGCTTGAGAAGTACCGCAAGCAGCAGGAAATTGGCCTGACGGTCATGGGCGCCTACGGACATTCCCGATTACGACACTTCTTCATGGGCAGCAATACCGGCAATATGCTGCGTACGGCCGGCGGCGCCTTACTGGTGGTGCGCTAACAGCAGCCCTTCGGCATGAACAAAGCATAACTTGTTGCCCTCAGGGTCGCGGCAGTACGCGCCATAGTAATCTGGCGCGTACTGTGGCCTTAGCCCCGGAGCGCCTTCATCGGAGCCGCCATGCAACAGCGCCTGACGCCATGCGGCATCCACTTTGGTCTGTGAGGGAGCCGCAAAACTTACCTGCGTTCCGTTACCCACCGAAGCGGGTTTTCCATCAAAGGGAAACTGGATAAAGAACTGCGGCCATCGCTGCCCGGGATACTGCCAGCCAGCACCCTCGGGACCACCGTCTTGCTCGTTGGGCATACGAATCATGCCAAGCTCGCTCAAAACAGCGTTGTAAAAGGCCGTCATGCGTGACAGATCGTGAATGCCAAGCTGGATGTGACTGAACATAGACGCCTCCATAACCAGGACTTCTTTCAGCCTAGCAGCAGGTTGACCTTAGCGGTTCACCACCTTGGCCGGCAGCGCCAGTACAAGCAGGCAGCTGAGCAGCAGCGAACCAGCAAAGCACCAGAGCGCTACGGCGCTACTATGGGTCAGATCCAGCACAAACCCCATCAGCGAGTTGCTGACCAGACCGGCAATGTTGGCTAGCGAACAGGCCAGGGCAAAGCCGGTCGCAGCCGCCGTCCCCTTGAGAAAGGTGGCCGGCAGGCTGAAAAAGACCGGGACGGCGCCAATGATCGCAGCCGAGGCGATTCCGAACAGCAGCACCAGCATCATGACGTCCTGGGAGAAGAAGGTACTCATGGACAGCGCCGCAGCCCCTACGATGAACGGCACGATGATATGCCAGCGGCGCTCCCGAAAACGGTCCGAGCTTGCGCCAATGGCCAGCATGCCGATCAGCCCCATGAGGCTTGGAATGGCGGTGAGCCATCCAATATGCACGGTATCGGTTACCCCAGCGCCCTTGATGAAGGTTGGCAGCCAGAATCCCATGGCATAAGCACAAAGCAGGATTGAAAAGTCGATTCCTCCCAGCATCCAGACCTTAATGTCCCAGAATCCGTCGCGAAAACGATAGGGCGTGTCGGGTCGATCGGATTCATCTTCCTCAAGTTTCTGCAACAGCACCTGTTTCTGTTCTGCGCTCAGCCAGGCGGCTTCGCTGATGGTGTTGGGCAGCACCCAGAAAGTCAAAATACCCAGAACCATTGTAGGCACGGCTTCCAGCAGAAAGAGCCATTGCCAGCCCTGCAAGCCGTTGACCTGATGGAAATGGCTCATGATCCAACCCGAAATCGGCCCGCCAATCAGGCTCGACAGCGGCAGACCAATCATGAACAGTGCAATGACGCGGCTTCGGCGATAAGTAGGGAACCACTGGGTCAGGTAAAACAGAACACCAGGCAAAAAGCCCGCTTCGGCGGCCCCTAGAAGAAAACGCAGGAGGTAGAACTGCCACGCCTCGGTCACAAACATCGTGGCGCCCGACAATAACCCCCAGGTGATCATGATTCGGGCAATCCAGATACGGGCGCCGACACGCTCCAGCACCAGGTTACTGGGCACCTCGAACAGGATATAGCCAACGAAGAAGAGCCCTGCCCCCAACCCGTAAGCCGTCTCGGAAAGATGCAGCTGATCAAGCATTTGCAACTTTGCGAATCCGATGTTGATACGGTCCAGGTAGGCAGCCAGGTAACAGAAACAGAGAAACGGAATGAGTCGCCAGATAACAAGACGGTAAGTCCCCGCCTCGTCAGCAGTGCAATGTTGGGTAGAACCGTGGCGTACGTCCGACATACACATCCCTTCTAAGCGAATGCCAGGATCCAAACCATGGCAGACAGAGTGGAAAGCTGCTTCTCAAGGGGCATCACCGCCGCTATGCATGTGCTTTCCCGAGTGGCCGGAGAGCTTATCGATTTACAGGCAAAGCGCAACTGGCCATCTCCCTCCTACAAATGGGAATGGCCAGAGGCTATCCGTCAATAAACGTCCCGCTTGTAGCGCCCCTCCTCCTGCAACCGCTCCAGGCCCGATTCGCCCAGGATCTCAACCAGGGCGGCATGTACACCTCGCGCCATGCCCTGCAAGCTGCCACAGACGTAAATGACCGCGCCTTGCTCGACCCAGGCTCGGACGTCTTCTGTGGATTCCAGCAAGCGATCCTGAACATATACCTTGTCTTCCTGATCACGGGAAAAAGCCAGATCAAGCCGGGCAAGTTGCCGATGCGCCAGCCAGTGCTCCAATTCGTCCTGGTAGAAGAAATCATGCTCACGATTCCGCTCACCGAAGAGCAGCCAGTTCCGGCTGTGTCCTACGTCGATGCGCGCCTTGAGCAGTGCCCGTAAGCCGGCTATCCCCGTGCCGTTGCCAATAAAGAGCGCAGGCCGATTGTCATGAGGCATATGGAACGCGGAATTAGGTCTTAGGCGTGCCATCAGGTGCCCACCCTCTGGAGCATGGGTGGTCAGCCAGCCAGACGCGATACCCAACTGCCCACTTCGTTTGCGCTCCTGGCGAATGATCAGTGACATAGTCCCCTCAACGGGCAGGGATGCAATTGAATACTGCCTGACCGCCAAAGGCAGCAGCGCCTCAACCAATCCCTGTGCGTGCATGCCTACCATCTGATGCACGTCTTCAGGCAGAAAACGTGTTGCCAATGCCTGACCCAACGGCAACTCGATCCCGTCCAGCCATACAAGGGAATCTGGAGAAAGTCCCAATGGACTTAGCCATTCCTGTACGAATGACACAGGATAACGCGGCAGTATTTCGATAAGGTCGCCGGCCGCCCACGAGCAATTTGCCGGCATTTGGAGATCGACCCTGAAGACGGGCCATCCCTGCCCTCTGGGGTTCAAGCACTGACGGGCCGACAGGTGATAATCCTGGAACGGAGCAGTAGCTGGTTGGATATGCGCCACGGCACCCAACTCGCCCAGGCGAGACTGCCATAGACCCAAGGCAACCTCATCGTCCCGGTTTACCTCAACCGTATCGAACAGACTGTGAGCGCCCTGCCCGCTCAGCCAGCGCTGTAGACGTCGTCCAAACGCACAGAAATCCGGGTATTGCCGATCCCCCAGCGCCAGCACACCGTAGGAGAGCTGCTTCAGGGATATCGCCTGCCGCAACACGGCGCGCTCGAATTTGCGGGCATTATCTGGAGCCTCGCCATCACCAAAGGTACTGACGATAAATAATGCCTTGCGAGCCGCCGTCAAGGCATCAGAATTGAGCTGAGCCAGCGGCTTTACCGTTGCTGGCTGGCCTGCAGCCTGTAGCTGGCCGGCGGTTTGCCAGGCCAGTTGCTCCGCCAAACCACTCTGACTGGCAAAGCCGATCAACCAGGGCTCATCCCCTGTTGCCGTAGGTATGACTTCGCGACGAGCCTGGCGAATCCCCTTTTTCTTTCGGCGGCGATCCAGATAGAGCAACCAGCCCGTGATAAAGAACAAGGGCATGGCGAGGCTGGCTAGAAACATTAGCAGCCGCCCCGGCAACCCGAAGTATTCTCCCGTGTGCAGCGCATAGATGCTGCCCAGCAGCTGCCCGCCGATGCTCTTGTCAGCGTAGCGCTCATGGCTGCGGACCGCGCCGGTTTGCGGATCCAGGTCCAGCTTGTTGAGTGCTCGTAGATGATCGGCATTCTGAAGGCGATAAAATACTGTTGCCGGCTGACCGGCTGCCGAGGGCAGGCGTAAGGTATAACCTTCCAGCGTCGGACCGGCCGCTTGCTGCACGCTTGCCCAAAGGGCCTCATGATTGATGATGGGTGGCACCCCGCTTGGCTGAGGACGTTCCGGCCTGCCGCCTTTGCGCTCGCCTCGCTGCTCGGCAGGCGCATCATCCAACAACCGGATCAGGCCGTTGCGATACCACTCATAGGACCAGAAGAGTCCAGTAAGCGCCGCCAGTAGATAAAGCACAAGGCACCAGGTGCCTGCGACCGCATGCAAGTCCCAGTTGAAGCTACGCCCCTTACGGGCCCAATCCAAAGTCAACCAGGCGCGCCAGCTGGCAACCTGCCTGGGCCAGCGAAGATAGAGACCAGACAAACAGAAAAACACGAGCATTAGGGTACAGGCACCCACAATCGCCTTGCCGGTTTCTCCCACAGCAAGAAAACGATGCAATCGCAGCATGAGCCCAAAGAAGTCGGCGCCAACCGGCTCACTCAATACCTCGCCGGTATAGGCATCAACAAAGCGCATAGGCCCGCGCCGCTCCCCTGGCGGGGGCTCGAGAAATACGCGGACATTACTGTTGAGCACAAGATCAGCCCATAGCCCGGTTACCTTTTTACCCTCGTACGCCTCGACGCGCTTGATAAGCTCATAAGGTGCCAGTGCATTTCCAGCCATTCGCTCCTCTACCGCTGCAGAACGATTGATCAGGTTCGATATCTCCGGCTCGAACGAATACGCGGCGCCGGTTACGCCGATGATGACCAGCACCAGCCCTGCCGTGATACCCATAAACCAATGCAGCTGGAAGAGAAGCTTTTTCATTTAAATCACTCGATCCACGAGCCATTCAAAAACCAGAGCGCATATGCCACCTGCGCCTGGCAAGTAAGAGATATCCATACAAAAAGCCCGGCTCACAGGAGCCGGGCCATGCGCTTTTCCATCAGAAATGGAAATTGGCACTCAGGAGCGCTGTACGTCCGGGCGCTACGTGCGCCATATGGGTTGAGTACACTTGGTCGAAATAACGTTTGTCCGTCAGGTTCTGCACATTCAACTGCAGATCCAGATTCTTCGTCACGCGGTAAGCCGCCATCGCGTCATAGCGTGTATAGGAGGGAATGTAGGTCGAGTTGGCCGTATTGCCGAACTGACGATCCACATATGTGGCACCGCCACCCACCGTGAAGTCCTGAGTAACATCATAGGTGGTCCACAGGGTAAAGTTGTTTTCCGGCGTCTGAGGCATCTTGTTGCCCTCATCAGAAGCGGTGGTCGACTTACGAATCTCGCTATCCAAGTAGGTGTAACCGCCGAATACTTTCCAGTGAGGCGTCAGCTTGCCACTGAAGCCCAGCTCCACGCCCTGGACACGCTGCTCGCCGTCCAATACCTGGAAAGAGGTGCTCTCGGCGCTGGCGACTCGGGCATTGGTCTTGTCTGTACGAAACACGGCGGCATTAAGCGAGAGCGCTTCATTGAAGAAGTCCCACTTGGTCCCGATTTCATAATTACGGTTACGTTCGGGCTCAAGACTCGTATTGCTTGCAGAAAGCTCTACGCCCCCTTCGCCGGCGGTCTCACCAGAAGGATTGCTTGAGGTCGACCAGGCGACATAAATGCTGCCATTGGGTGCTGGCTTATAGACGATCCCAGTCTGGTAGTTCCAGAAGTGCGATTTGTTTTCGCGCTTGAAATTACCCGCTACGGCTCCGCGACCACCCGTCGTGTAACCGCTCGAGCGCGTTTCAAAATCATCGTAACGCAGACCCAGATTGATGGACCACTGCTCGTTGAGCTTTAGCGTGTCGAATACATAACCCGCTGCGGTTTTGGTGTCGGTATCGGTGTAAGACTCGCCTTCAGCGTAGGTGCCTGCCCAACCATCTTTCGGTGTAGGGTTGTATAAACTGGTGCAGTCACCGCTGGCCAGGAGCGCAGCGTTACACGTTGATCCCGATGCGCTGGAGTTAAACGTGTAAGGACGGTTATGCACGTCCTCATAACTGAACTCCATACCGGTTACCAGCGTGTGCTCAATACCTGCCGTATTGAACAGAGATTTGAGCTCGGTCTGGTTGACCCATCCTTCGGATACGGAGTTACGGCTCTTGGGCGAACGGTAGACATAGCCATTGGCCACGTTTCCACGGCTGTCATCCGGGTTGGACGCTACATAATCCAGCGTAGTACGTACCATGCGGAAGCTGTTGGACAGCGTCAGGTTATCGTTCAGGTCATGTTCTATACGGAATGTGCCGCTATCCGTCGTGCTTTTCCGGTAGTCACGGCTGGATCCGTACCAGTTATCCTTGTCTACATGGGCCGGCCGGCTTGGGTTAGCCTTGCTGCGGTTGACATTGGTCAGCGGAATGCCATAGTCAGGCGTGTCGTCTGTATCCAGATGATAGTAAGAGAGGGTCGCACGCGTGGGCGTGCCAAGGCCAAAACTGATCGAAGGCGCTACACCCCAGCGGCTGACGTCCGGACCATCACGTCCGGCCACATTGGCGTCATGCTTCATTAGATTCAAACGGAACGCAGCGTTATCCGTGATCATCTGATTCACGTCGAGCGTGGTACGGCGCGTCTGATCGGACCCATAGGTAAAGCCGCCGTTCACAAAATTCTGCAGCTTGGGCGTCTTGGTAATCAGGTTCAGGCTACCGCCTGTAGAACCCGCACCGGTATAAGCCGAGCCTGGCCCCTTGCTGACTTCAATCTGCTCCAGATTGAAGATCTCGCGCGTCTGGGAGGCTACATCGCGCATACCATCGACAAAGGTATCGCTTTCAGCATTGAAACCGCGGATGAACGGTCGATCGCCTTGAGGATTTCCCCCCTCGCCAGCGCCGAAGGTAATACCAGGCACAGTCCGCAGCGCATCGGTCAACGACAGCGCACCCGTGTCGCGGATTACCTGTGCAGGCACTACCGTCACAGACTTAGGCGTATCACGCAGCGGCGCCGTGTACTTGGACGATGCCGACTCCTGAACACTATAGCTGCCCTCTTCATCCCCCAGGACAGTAGTGCTGCTCAGGTCCAGTACGCTCGACCCCTTGGCGGTACTTTCCTTGGCGGGCGCCTGTTGAGCAAGCGTAGTGCCGGAAAAAGCCGTTATAGCCACACCTACCGCTGAAACTAATAGTTTAGGCGCAACGCCCGACTCACTTTGACGCGTCATTTTCTAGTTATTCCCCACGAACGAAGGCGCGGAAAATATACGCAAATACGAATTAGTATCAATAGTATTTTAAAGTATTCTGGATTATTAAAGACGGCTAGCAGTTCTATGCTGTACTTTTTGCAAAAATCCTGAGAATGACTATCATTAATAGCTTTTTATGCTCGTCGGAGCGCGTCATGCTGCTAGCCATACCCCAGGTCTTTACTGCTGAAGAAACGGCTCGTATCCGAAAGGCGCTTGAACAGACCCAGTGGAGTGATGGAAAAATCACTGCTGGACATCAATCCGCCAAGGCCAAGCATAATCTTCAACTTCCCGAAGACCATCCGTTGACCCGTGAAATCGGCGAAGCGATCGTCCATCGGCTCTGGCAGCATCCCCTGTTCATGTCTGCGGCACTGCCCCACAAGATCTTCCCGCCCTTGATCAACTGCTACACCGCCGGCGGCTCATTCGACTTCCATATAGACAACGCCGTACGCAACGTGAAAAACAGCGTCGAGCGCGTCAGAACCG
The DNA here is from genome assembly GCF_019400845.1 of Pseudomonas sp. MAG002Y. Lineage (NCBI taxonomy): Bacteria > Pseudomonadati > Pseudomonadota > Gammaproteobacteria > Pseudomonadales > Pseudomonadaceae > Pseudomonas > Pseudomonas sp. MAG002Y. The sequence continues at coordinate 230,870 of NZ_WOEJ01000001.1, forward strand.
ATATCTCGACCACAGTGTTTTTCAGTGATCCCGACAGCTATGACGGCGGAGAACTGGTGATTCAGGACACCTACGGCACACAGCGCGTAAAGCTAAAGGCAGGCGACGCCGTGCTCTATCCGGCCACCAGCCTGCACAAGGTGGAGCCGGTGACTCGAGGCACTCGATATGCCTCGTTTTTCTGGACTCAGAGTCTTGTTCGCGAAGATAGCCAGCGGGCCCTGCTGTTCGAAATGGACACAGCCATTCAAAACCTGACCCGCGACGTCCCTGATCATCCTTCACTGGTTCAGTTGACCGGGACCTATCACAACCTGCTACGCCGCTGGGTAGACGTATAACCATGGCCTACGTCTTGAGGCGACAGGAAGTTCTCGAAAACCAGGCGCTGGAACAGGCACTGGCATCGGATAATCCCAGGGAGGCGGCCCGTGTCATCCTGACGGCTGCCAAGGCCGGCTCGCCAGATGCCCAGGCCATGCTAGGCCAGATCCTGCTGGAGGGCCGCGGCATTGCACAGGACGCTAGCCTCGCATTGATCTGGTTCACTATCGCTGCCGATCAAGGCCACACGATGGCGCTCAACATGGTAGGACGTTGCCGCGAACATGGCTGGGGCTGCGAGCAGGATGCCCACGCAGCAGCCGAGGCCTATCGTCAGGCCGCTGAACAGGGCCTGGACTGGGGCATGTACAACTATGCCAATCTGCTGGCGACAGGACGCGGTGTCTCCCGTAACGAGCACAGCGCCTTTTTATTCTACCGACGCGCCGCTGAGCTGGGCCATGCCAAGTCCATGAACCTCGTTGGACGCTTCTACGAAGAGGGTCTTGTCGTTACACGGGATACAAAGGTTGCACATGACTGGTACAAGCGGTCGGCAGAGGCAGGCGATTTTCGCGGTCAATATAGCTATGCAGCGGTGCTGGCAACAACGGGTCGCCTTGAGGAAGCCCAGCACTGGCTGAAGGAAGCCTTGAAGACCGGCAACCTCAATTTTTTCAGGGCCAGCCGGCAAGGACTGTTGGACTCCGACCATGAAGCGCTGCGCCTGATCGGGCTGAGCTATTTCGAGCGCGCCGCCGAATTGGGCGACGAGACGGATCAAGCGGCCCTTACCAGAGCCTAGAGCAAGCGCTACGATACGCCCCTTACCGTCTGAATGATAAAAAACCCGCCGAAGCGGGTTTTTTATGGGCGCTATTTAGAGGTAATAGGCCTTGAGTGGAGGGAAGCCATTGAATTCCACAGCACTGTAGCTGGTGGTGTACGCCCCGGTAGACAACCAATACAGACGGTCACCGCTGGCAAGGTTCAGTGGCAAACCATACTTGTAGTGTTCATACATGATGTCGGCACTGTCACAGGTAGGGCCGGCAATCACGACCTCTTCCATCTCACCCTTCTTCTCGACCCAGATCGGAAACTTGATGGACTCGTCCATGGTTTCGATCAGACCGGAAAATTTGCCTACGTCGGTGTATACCCAGCGCTCGACAGCGGTGCGCGATTTGCGCGACACCAGTACCACTTCGCTCACCAGAATACCGGCGTTGGCAATCAACGAACGACCGGGCTCCAGAATGATTTCCGGAAGTTCATCGCCAAAGTCTTCCTTCAGGAAGCGGATGATCTCTTCAGCATAGGTTTCGAGGTTGTTGGTCTTGGCAATATAGTTTGCCGGGAAACCGCCACCCATGTTGATCATCTTCAGGACGATACCGTCTTCTTCACGCAGGCGCTCGAATATTACCTTGACCTTGGCGATAGCCGCATCCCAGACGTCGATATCACGCTGTTGCGAGCCGACATGGAAGGAGACGCCGTAAGGCACAAGGCCTAGCTGGCGGGCCAGGATCAGGAGGTCCAGCGCCAGATCGGTCTGGCAGCCAAACTTGCGTGAAAGCGGCCAGTCAGCAGTATTGGAGCCTTCGGTCAGAATCCGCACATAGATCTTCGAGCCCGGCGCAGCTTTGGCAATATTACGCAGGTCAGCCTCGGAGTCGGTGGCGAACATTCGCACACCTTTCTCGTAGAAATAGCGAATGTCCTTGGCTTTCTTGATCGTATTGCCGTAGCTGATGCGATCAGGACTGACGCCCGTGCTCAGTACCTTGTCCAGCTCATAGATGGATGCGATGTCGAAATTCGAGCCCTTGTCGCGCAGGAGCTCAGTAATCTCGATGGCTGGGTTTGCCTTAACGGCGTAATAAATTTTGGCAAACGGGAAATTGTTCACCAGATCATCGTAGGCTCTGGAAATGGTGGCTTTATCGATTACGACAAAAGGCGTTTCATGCTGGTCAGCGAAGGACTTCATTCGCTGGAAGGTCTCGCGCGAGTAGTAATCTTCGACCTGAATGGACATGCGTCGGACTCCCAATGGCAGAACAAATGGATTCGTAGGGGTATTGCTGAACGCCTAATCCGTTTCCCCACTTTGGTTCGCCTACTTCCCAAGGCACGTCGCCGAAAGCAAAAAGGTCAACATGTCCAGAGCGTTGACCTTGCTGTCTCGTCGTCAGTACTTGAGCCGGATGGATCGTTTCCAGCATGGACGTTCGGGCGCGAACTTTAGGACTACACGCCCGCAAGATCAATCAAAAATCCCATACGACTGTCTGATTTGCCTCGATCCGGTACGAACCCTCCTCGTAAAACCGACCGGCCAGGCGAACCGATGTTCCAAAATCCGTCAGGATTCCTCTGCAATTGAGAGAACCCGTTCAAGCCAGATAGGCATTTTCAACAAAGATTAATTTTTGCGAGGGAGTGCTAACCAGATTTGGATACTGCCGCTCACCAAAAAGATGAAAGAAATATGGCAAGGCGTAAACTTTATTAAGACGCACAGGTCTTCGTGTGTCGCCATGCAGTGCCTTACATCACGGAAGGATATGGCCAAACTCCAACAATATGTTTTGCTTCATTTCATAGGGAAATCAAAATGTTTGGCATCGAAGTCGACGGCTCGGTAGAGCCTCCATCATTCATCAACTCGTTGCAGGTTGCCTTGAAGGAAACCTGGGCGGTGCTCTACGCCCATGGCGGAGTCATTGCCGAGTTCGATAACGAGCAGGATGCACGTGAGGAGGCTGAGCGCTGGACAGGAGTCTGCTTCCGTCTGGATGCCTGCTAAGCGCCAGGCTTGAAAGCCTGCGTCCTGAGTCCGGCTCAGGCTTTCAGCTTAATGGCTTTTTAACGCTTATCGAGTTTACTTCCCGCTCCTATCGCTGTACGTATTTTCAATAAAGCCATAGGCAATCACATTTTTACATCAAACCCCGCCGGCCCCCTTGTCAATCGACCTGCTCAAAGAGCACGTTTGACGGGTTTTGCTATCAGGCTATCCATGTTAACCCTGCAGGTACAGTTCTGGCCTGCCCATTACGCTTATGGCACTTATTTCGATGAATAGAACCGGGCGAATCAAACGCAACCTCAAGCGATATGCCTTTCTAGCATTCGCTCCCCTGCTCATGAGCCATACCGCCTCGGCGGCCGATTACCCAGCCGAGATGATCGGTCTGAATTTCTCGGGTGCCGGCTTTGCGGCGCAGGTGCTTCCGGGTGTGAACGGTACCAACTACTTCTTTCCTGACGACTCCTACTTCAGGCGCTGGGGCTATCGCGGGATTCGCGTCGTACGTTTCCCGATCACCTGGGAGCGCCTGCAACCCAAGCTCAACGGTGAGCTAGACACTCAGTACGCTGACCTGATCAGCCAGACGCTGGACTCGGCCAAGCGCTACAAGATGCAGGTCATTCTGGACCTGCACAACTACGGGCGTTACCGCGACCAGATCATTGGTTCGGAGAGCGTACCCTACGAGGCTTACCAGGACGTCATGGAGCGGATCGCCAAAACCTGGAGCAAGCACCCTGCCCTGCTAGGCTACGACATCATGAACGAGCCGCATGATGTGGAAGACCACTGGGACACCGCGGCCCAGTACGGCATCGATGGCATCCGCTCCGTCGACAAGAGCCGTCCGATCGTGATCGAGGGCAACTTCTGGTCAAGCAGCGCGCGCTGGCCTGATGTAAACAAAGGCCTGCTGAACCTCAAGGATCCTGCGGACAACCTGATTTTCTCGGCTCATGTGTATTTCGACGCTGATGCCGGTGGTCGTTACGAATCCAAGGACACTAGTCAGCTTGATCCCATGATTGGCGTCAAACGTGTTCAACCTTTTATTGACTGGCTCAAGGCCAATAATAAGAAAGGCCACATTGGTGAGTTTGGTGCACCAGGGGATGATCCCCGCTGGATGAAGGTCATGGATAACATGCTCTCGCATCTTCAGAAGGAATGTATCCCAGCTACATACTGGGCAGCAGGTCCGGGCTGGGGCGACTATTCCCTTTCCATCGAACCCCGGGATAACAAGGAGCGTCCGCAGTGGGCCATTCTCAAGAAGTATGTGAAACACTCGGGCTGCTCGGAAATAGGGCCTAAATAAGCCGCTGGCAGGGTGGCCCAGTGCATCAGGGCCACCCTGCTGAACAAGACTCGTCTGAAAAGCCAAAAGGCCTGAACCTACAGGCCTTTTGGCTTGCTATAATCGCCGGTTTAAGTATCCACCGGACATCAGCCTCCATGACCAAGCAGGCCGCCGAAGTCGCCAAGCGGCGCACTTTCGCCATCATTTCCCACCCGGACGCCGGTAAGACCACCATCACCGAGAAGCTCCTCCTGATGGGGCAAGCCATTGCCGTGGCCGGGACCGTTAAATCACGTAAATCCGACCGCCATGCCACCTCCGACTGGATGGAGATGGAGAAGCAGCGTGGTATCTCCATCACCACGTCGGTCATGCAGTTCCCCTATCGCGAGCACATGATCAACCTGCTCGACACGCCCGGTCACGAAGACTTCTCGGAAGACACCTACCGCACCCTGACGGCGGTCGACTCTGCCCTGATGGTGCTTGATGGCGGTAAAGGCGTTGAGCCCCGCACGATTGCCCTGATGGATGTCTGCCGTCTGCGCGATACGCCTATCGTCAGCTTTGTGAACAAGCTGGACCGTGATATTCGCGATCCGATCGAGCTGCTCGACGAGATCGAAGCTGTCCTGAAAATCAAGGCGGCCCCGATTACCTGGCCGATTGGCTCCTACCGTGATTTCAAAGGGGTGTATCACCTCTCCGAAGACAAGATCTTTGTCTATACCCCTGGCCACGGCCATGAGCGTATCGCAACCCGCGTCATTGAAAAGCTGGACTCGGACGAAGCCCGTACTCACCTGGGTGACCTGTACGATGATTTCGTCGAGCAGCTCGAACTGGTTCAGGGCGCGTGCCATGAATTCAATTCGGATGAATTTTTAAAGGGCCAGATGACACCGGTCTTCTTTGGTACAGCCCTGGGCAACTTCGGTGTCGATCACGTCCTGGACGCGGTCGTGGACTGGGCGCCACAGCCACTCTCGCGCGCGACCAACGAGCGTGACGTACAGCCGGTCGAAGAGAAATTCAGCGGTTTCGTGTTCAAGATCCAGGCAAACATGGATCCCAAGCACCGTGACCGGATTGCCTTTATGCGGATCTGCTCCGGCAAGTATGAAAAAGGCATGAAACTGCGCCATGTGCGGATCGGCAAGGACATCAAGATTGCTGACGCCCTGACGTTCTTCTCTTCCGAGCGTGAACAACTGGAAGAAGCCTTTGCAGGCGACATCATCGGCTTGCACAACCACGGCACCATCCAGATCGGCGATACCTTTACCGAAGGTGAGAGCCTCGGCTTTACCGGTATTCCGCACTTTGCGCCTGAACTGTTCCGCCGCGTACGCCTGAAGGACCCACTCAAGTCCAAGCAGCTCCGCCAGGGCCTGCAGGAGCTGGCAGAGGAAGGCGCGACCCAGGTGTTCTTCCCCGAGCGCAACAACGACATCATTCTGGGCGCCGTCGGTGTGCTGCAGTTTGACGTTGTCGCCAGCCGACTGAAAGAAGAATACAAGGTGGAATGCGTCTACGAGCCGATCAACGTCTGGTCTGCCCGCTGGATCGAGTGCAATGACAAGAAGAAGCTTGAGGAATTCAAGAACAAGGCCATGGAGAACCTGTCCGTGGATGGCGGCGGTCACCTGACCTATCTTGCGCCGACTCGTGTCAACCTGAGCCTGATGGAAGAGCGCTGGCCTGACATAAAATTCCGCGCGACGCGGGAACATCATTAAGCATGAGGCAAAGGGCTGATCATTCAGCCCTTTGTTTTACAACCTGATTAAACAGCCTGAAGCGTCTTTTCGAATACCGCCTTTCCATCCAGGTCTCGCAGGGTCACGGTCAGATCACCGCTGTGCCCTTCGATATTGACCTCGCCAAAGAATTGGAAGCCCGACAGCGGCGAGCTGTTGGCTACCGGTGGCGCCTTCACAAACACGGCCTCCGGTCCGAAAGTGTTGTCCAGCTTGTTGGGCCCGAATGCACCGGCATTAAGGGGGCCTGCCACGAACTCCCAGAAGGGCTCGAAATCCTGGAAGGCTGCCCGGTTGGGGTGGTAGTGGTGAGCCGCGCAGTAGTGCACATCTGCAGTCAGCCAGACCGTATTGTTGATATTCCACCGGCGGATGTAACGCAAGAGCTCTGCAATTTCCAGTTCGCGACCCAAGGGTGCACCGCCGTCGCCATTGGCAATGGCTTCCCAACGAGGCATTCCTGCTGCATCTACCCCATCAGGGACTTCCAGACCAATGGGCATGTCTGCCGCAATGACCTTCCAGGTAGCCGTAGACTCCGTGAGCCCCTGCTTGAGCCACTCGAGTTGCGTGCGCCCCATGAAAGCAGTGTCTGGTCCCTCATTGGGTTGCAGGTTGGTGCTGTTCCCGCCCCGGTAGGTCCGCATGTCCAGCACGAAGATATCCAGCCGAGGACCGTAGCTGATCTTGCGATAGATGCGTCCGGCATCATCACGCTGTTGCAGCCGCATGGGGGCATATTCCAGATACGCCTGACGCGACCGCCTGGCCAGTACGTTGATGTCCTTTACGGTGTAACGGTCATCCAGCACTTTAGTAGAAGACCAGTTATTGGTGGTCTCGTGGTCATCCCACTGCCAGATCTGCGGGACTTCAGCATTGAACCGACGGACATTTTCGTCCATCAGGTTGTAGCGATAATTGCCACGATATTCATCGACCGTCTCGGCAACCTTGCTCTTGGCCTCTGTGGTGATGTTGCGCCAGACCTTGCCTTCCACCGTCGTGGTCTTAGCTTCTAGCGGGCCGTCTGCATAGATGGTATCGCCACTGTGCAGGAAGAAGTCCGGCTGTCGGCGACGCATGGCCTCATAGATGCGCATGCCACCGATATCGGGGTTGATACCAAATCCCTGCCCGACCGTGTCGCCGCTCCAGACGAAACGGATATCAGTACGATGCGTCGGTGCGCTACGCAAATGTCCAAAAACAGGCTCGCTCTGCGCACCGCTGTAAACATCTTCGAAACGAACCCGATAGAAAATGGATTGATCAGCGGGAAGTCCGCGCAAATCCATGCGCGCCGTGTAATCCGTGTCGGCTGTCACCACAGGCGAAACCATTCGGCGCAGATGGCGAAAGCTCTCCTTAGTGTCCCACTCGACGACCATTCGCGCCGGACGATCACAGCGGCTCCAGACAATGGCCCGGTTGCCCTGAACATCACCTGACTGAACCCCTTCAAGCATCAGCGGACGCTGCTTGGCGCCGGCGATCACGGCAGGTGCCACTCCCGGCAGCAGCAGTCCTACGCCCAGCCCCTGGATCAAGCGCCGTCTTCCATTATCGAACGTGCTCATCATGCGCTCCCACGATTATTGGAGCGAATGGGTTTAGCGAAAACGCCTGACAACCCTGTGACAGTCTGAAGAACAGCTGTTACGGCGTGATCTCAATCACACTTGGTAGGCTTCGACGCTTCAGGCTCCACCGCATGCAGGATTTGTTGAGCCAACGCATGATAAAGCGAGGTGGGCGAAAGCCAGCCGGACACACCATTCGCCAGCAGGCACGTCGCCAGCACAGGGATCGCCATGTCGGGGCTGTGGGCCAGCTCCAAGGTAATGACAGTCGAGGTGAGCGGTGTCCGGGTAACGCCCGTGAGGTAGGCCGCCATGCCCAGAAGCGCACCGGTCTGCAGGGTGACATCAGGCAGCCAATCGACCAGCCAGGGCGCAAAGCTGGCGCCTACCGTGAGCGAAGGCGAAAAGAGCCCGCCGGGAATGCCTGCCAAATAAGAAACCACGTTGGCCAGAAATTTCCAGATGAGAAAGCCCTGATCGGTTATAGGGTGCCCTTCCAGAATGGCACGTGTTTCCTCGTAGCCGGTACCAAAGACATGCTGTCCTGACAGTGCGCCTAGACAGGCGACCAGCAATCCACAGACGGCGGCAAACCGAACCGGGAAGCGTGAGCGGATAGCGCCCAACCTTCCAAGCCAGCCGTGGGATGTTGGAATGACCAGCCGAGCATAACCGCCGCCCAACAAGCCGCCTGCCAGCCCGCATATGACCACCGCTATCCAGGCATCGCCCCATGGCAGACTGGCGCTGATAACGCCAAAATAGGTATACGGTCCAACCAGGCCCAGCGTGACCATACCGCCAATCACCACAGCCGTCAGTACCAGACCGCTGAAGCGCTGTTCAAAGGTATGACTCAACTCTTCAATGGCAAATACTACGCCCGCGAGCGGCGTGTTGAACGCGGCGGCAATGCCCGCAGCACCACCGGCGAGGATCAGGCCGGAAACCGTCTTTCGCTCATACAGGCCCAGCCGCCGACCAAAGCCATACAGTACCGAGGCGCCCAAATGTACGGTCGGCCCCTCGCGGCCAACCGAGGCCCCCACTAGCAGGGCAAGCAATGTCAGTATCATCTTCGCGAGCGCGATCGGCCAGGCTAACACCGCTGCCCTGAACTGACCAGAGGGCTTTTCCAGCGTTGCAATCACTTGTGGAATGCCGCTTCCCCTGGCATTACGCAGCCACCCCTGTGTCAGCCAGACCAACAGGGCAAATCCTGCGGGTGTCACTAACCACGGCCATAAGTGGCTGTGATTCAACAGACGCTGAAAGAGCTGAAAGGCATGATCAGCCAGCCACGCAAAAGCCAGCGCCAGTAAACCCACCAGCAGCGCGCCGACCCAGAACGCCAGGCGTTGCCGAATGGAGCGAAACCGTTGATGGCGCTGTTGGGGTGCTTGAGATGCCGCAGCGCGGCGTGTAGATGCTTCCCTGTGGTCAGGGGCAGCAGGATCGCTCGAGTCGCTCATAAGCACATAAAATAGGTTGGCTCAGCAATTGTAACAAAGTATTTAAGGATATAGTGAGTGGTTCGACTGCCTGAAGACCGGTGGGTTTAAGCATTTCACAAGCCTTGTCATCCGTGGTCTCCATCATTTCTCCATATAACCTGCAAAGCCACGCAAGCTTGTCATCCCAAAATTTGGCGGTTTCTACCTGAGCGCGATGTATGTGCATGGCGCAGGTAGTGTCATGACCGTTACGGGATACAGACATGTCAACTGCCTTTCTTCCTTTCTCACGTCCAAGCATAGGCGATGAGGAAATTGCGGCCGTCAATGCCGTGCTCCGCTCCGGCTGGATCACCACCGGCCCTCAAAATCAGGAGTTGGAGCAGCGCTTCTGCGAGTATCTGGGCTGCCGTCATGCCGTCGCACTCTCTTCGGCAACGGCAGGTATGCACTTGGCATTGATAGCCCTGGGTATTGGCCCAGGCGATGAGGTCATCACGCCCTCCCAGACCTGGGTATCTACCGCAAACCTGATCTGCCTGCTGGGCGCAACTCCTGTGTTCGTGGACATCGATCGCGATACCTTGATGACCGATGCAGCGCGTATCGAAGCCGCCATCACGCCCCGAACGAAAGCGATCATTCCGGTTCATTACGCCGGTGCAGCCTTTGACCTGGATCCGCTCTACGCACTGGCCGAGCGCCATGGCATCCCCGTCATTGAAGACGCTGCCCACGCAATAGGTACACGCTACCGGGGCCGCCTGATTGGCGCTCGGAACACCGCCATCTTCTCCTTTCATGCCATCAAGAATCTGACATGTGCAGAAGGCGGACTTTTTGTAACGGATGACGAAGCATTGGCTAACCGCATCCGCACATTGAAGTTTCACGGCTTGGGCGTCGATGCCTATGACCGTATGACCCACGGCCGAAAGCCTCAGGCGCAGGTCATCGAACCGGGCTTCAAGTACAACCTGACCGATATCAACGCAGCCATTGCACTCGTCCAGCTGGATCGCATCGACGAGATTAACGCCAAGCGCAAACAGCTGGCCGAAATGTACCTGGAGCGCCTGAACGACCTTCCCATTCAGCCGCTGAGTCTTCCGAGCTACCCTCAGGATCACGCCTGGCATCTTTTCATTGTGCGCGTCGATCCGGCGCAATGTGGTCTGGATCGCGATGCCTTCATGCAAGCCTTGCAGGCAAACCATATCGGCACCGGTATTCATTTCATAGGAACGCACCTGCAACTTTATTACCGGGACCGCTTTCCAGAGGTCAGCCTGCCGAATACCGAGTGGAATTCAGCTCGGCTGTGCTCGATACCGCTGTTTCCTGACATGACCGCCGAGGAGCTCGAGCGTGTCGTCACTGCCATTCGCTCCACGCTGGAGGCAGCCTTGTGAAGCCTTATCCGATCAATCGCGTGTCCGTGGTCATTCCGGTCTTCAATGAAGAAGCCAGCCTGCCCGAACTCCTGCTGAGAACCGATGCCGCCTGCCAGAAACTGGGCCGCGATTATGAAATCGTATTGATTGATGACGGCAGCCGTGACAGCTCGGCCAGCATTATCCAGGCAGCTGCCGAAGCCGAAGACAGTCATGTGGTAGGGGTCATCCTCAACCGCAACTACGGCCAGCACGCCGCCATCATGGCGGGCTTCGAGCAGTGTATTGGCGACCTGGTCATTACCCTTGATGCCGACCTGCAAAACCCGCCGGAGGAAATTCCGCGTCTCGTCGAGCAAGCCGCTCTGGGGTTCGATGTGGTCGGTACTGTACGCGAAAATCGTCAGGACTCCGCCTTCCGCCGCCTGCCATCCAGGCTGATCAACCTTGCTGTGCAACGTTCTACGGGCGTAGCCATGAGCGATTATGGCTGCATGCTGCGGGCGTATCGCCACAGCATCATCGAGGCCATGCTGGCCTGCCATGAGCGCAGCACGTTTATTCCCATCCTGGCTAACAGCTTCGCCCGCCATACCACCGAAATCAATGTGGGACATGCCGAGCGCGAATACGGTGAGTCGAAATACACCCCCATGCGCCTGATCAACCTTATGTTTGATCTCGTGACCTGCATGACCACAACGCCATTGCGGCTGCTGAGCATCGTAGGTGGCGCCATGGCATTGGCCGGTATCTGCTTCGGGATGCTGCTTCTGGTGCTACGCCTGCTGCTGGGGGCCGACTGGGCTGCCGACGGCGTGTTTGTCCTTTTCGCCATCCTGTTCATCTTTACCGGCGCCCAGTTCGTCGGCATGGGGCTACTGGGTGAATACCTGGGCCGCATGTACCACGACGTCCGTGCCCGCCCTCGCTACTTCGTTGAGCAGGTTGTCCGGGGTGAAGCCTCCTGCTCCCCTGCGCCAGCCTCGCTCGATTCCATTCCTTCTGCAAGCTGATTACCCATGACCAAGACTGTTGTATTTGCCTATCACGATATTGGATGCGCCGGAATCGAAGCGCTGATCGCGGCCCAGTATGAAATCGCGGCCGTGTTTACCCATGCCGATGATCCGAACGAAAACCGCTTCTTTGCTTCCGTAGCCCAACTGTGTGCTCGCCACGGTATTCCGGTGCATGCCCCGGAAGATGTTAACCACCCGCTCTGGATCGAACGCATCCGTCAGCTTGAGCCGGAATTCATTTTCTCTTTCTACTACCGTCACCTGCTGAGCAAGGACATTCTCGCTATGGCCAGAAAAGGTGCCTATAACCTGCATGGCTCCCTGCTGCCGCGTTATAGGGGTCGCGCGCCTGCCAACTGGGTATTGGTCAATGGCGAAACCGAAACCGGCGTCACTCTGCACCGCATGGAGCGTCGTCCCGATGCCGGCCCGATTGTCAGTCAGTCCAGGGTAGCGATTGCCCAGGACGATACGGCGCATACCCTGCATGCCAAGCTCCGCGAAGCTTCAGGTCAGCTCTTGGGCGAAACCCTGCCCCGTCTGGCACGTGGAGACGTGGAAGAGATCCCGCAGGATGACAGCAAGGCCTCCTATTATGGCCGTCGCACGCCTGCCGATGGAGAGCTGGACTGGACTCGTCCGGCCAGTGAACTCTATAACCTCGTCCGCGCCGTTACCCAGCCTTACCCGGGCGCTTTCAGCTTTGTAGGCGATCGAAAGCTTATTGTCTGGCAAGCCCAGGCCGTAGACACCCGTCACGACCAGAAACCTGGCGCCGTCGTAAGTCTTGATCCACTGCGTATCGCCTGCGGTGACGGCGTATTGGAAATTCAGGCCGGCCAACAAGGTAATGCAGGCCTCTACCTGTCTGGTCCGCAGCTCGCTCGGGAGATGGGACTGGTCGAAGGGCTTCGTCTGCGCCGCAGCGATGCCTTCAAGGCCAAGCGTCGCACACGTGTGCTGATCCTTGGGGTGAATGGCTTCATTGGTAATCACCTGTCTGAACGCCTGCTGCGGGACGGCAACTATGAAGTCTACGGTCTGGACATTGGCTCCGACGCTATCGACCGTTTGAAGGGCGATCCTAACTTCCACTTTGTGGAAGGCGACATCAGTATCCATACCGAATGGATCGAGTACCACATCAAGAAGTGCGACGTGATCCTGCCACTCGTGGCCATCGCTACGCCGATCGAATACACCCGTAACCCGCTGCGTGTATTCGAGCTGGACTTTGAGGAAAACCTCAAGATCGTCCGCTACTGCGTGAAGTACAACAAGCGCGTCATCTTCCCGTCCACATCCGAAGTCTATGGCATGTGCGACGACCCGGAGTTCGACGAAGACCAGTCTCGCCTGATCGTTGGCCCGATCAACAAGCAGCGCTGGATCTACTCCGTTTCCAAGCAGCTGTTGGACCGCGTGATCTGGGCCCACGGCAAGCAGGATGGCCTCAGATTCACCCTGTTCCGTCCCTTCAACTGGATGGGTCCGCGTCTGGATCGCCTGGACTCTGCTCGAATCGGCAGCTCCCGCGCCATCACCCAGCTGATCCTGAATCTGGTGGAAGGCACACCCATCAAGCTGGTGGACGGCGGTGCCCAAAAGCGCTGCTTTACCGACGTGGATGATGGCATCGAAGCCCTGTTCCGTATTATCGAAAACAAGGGTGGTCGCAGTGACCAGCAGATCATCAACATTGGTAACCCAGACAACGAAGCTAGCATTCGCGAACTAGCCGAAACCCTTCTGGCCCAATTTGAGGCACACCCGCTACGGCACAACTTCCCGCCGTTTGCAGGCTTCCGCGAAGTTGAGAGCCGGTCGTTTTATGGCGAAGGCTATCAGGACGTCTCCCATCGCAAGCCCAGCATTGCCAATGCCCGCAAGCTCCTGGATTGGCAGCCCACCATCGAGATGAGCGAAACCATCGGCAAGACGCTGGACTTTTTCCTGCGTGAAGCATTGAACAGCCAGGTGGACGAGGCGTAATGATCGAGGTGGGATTGCGGATCGACGTGGATACCTTTCGCGGCACACGTGAGGGTATTCCACGTCTGCTTGAGCTGTTGGATGAAGCTCAGGTCAAGGCGACGTTCTTCTTTTCGGTCGGGCCGGACAACATGGGGCGCCATCTCTGGCGCCTCATCCGGCCGCAGTTCCTTTGGAAGATGCTGCGCTCCAATGCAGCCAGTCTGTATGGCTGGGACATTCTCCTGGCGGGCACGGCATGGCCAGGCAAGCCCATCGGCCAGCACCTGGGTCATCTGATGCGACAAACTCAGGCGGCAGGCCATGAGGTGGGCCTGCATGCCTGGGACCACCATGGCTGGCAGGCTAACGCTGGGCGCTGGAGCATGGACCAGCTGACCCGGCAGATCCGTTATGGCGTAGACACGCTCAGTGACATCCTGGGTCAACCCGTAACCTGCTCCGCCGCTGCCGGCTGGCGGGCGGATGAGCGGGTTATCGAAGCCAAAGAGGCCTTTGGTTTTCGTTACAACAGCGATTGTCGAGGCCGCTCGTTGTTTCGTCCTGAGCTCGCCAATGGTGTTGCCGGAACGCCGCAGATTCCGGTCACCCTGCCGACGTACGATGAAGCGATTGGCCCAGACCTGTCGGCTGCAGGCTTTAACAGCTACCTGATGCAACACATCATGCCGGCCGACCTGAACATCTATACCGCCCATGCGGAAGTAGAGGGGATTGCCCTGGCCGACCAGTTTCAGCGCCTGCTGGCACTGGCAAAACGGCTGAATGTTCAGTTCAAGCCGCTTGGGGAATGCCTGCCTTCTGACCCCTCCCGCCTTCCCCTGGGTACGGTTACCCGGGGCGCTCTGGCAGGCCGCGAAGGCTGGCTGGGCGTACAGGCATGACCTTCGCCCTGGTGTTGGTGGTCAGCCTGCTGAGCGGTCTTGGGCAGGTCGCCCAGAAAGTCGCCGTGGAACGCTGGCGCGGGCGCTCCGTCAGCCTGTGGCGCAAGCTGACCTCACCCTGGATGATGTTTGGGCTGGCCAGCCTGGGTACTGGCCTGCTGCTCTGGCTGTTGGTTCTGCAGCAGCTCGAAGTCGGCATGGCCTACCCTATGCTCAGCCTGAACTTTGTCTGGATCACTCTGGCGGCACATCGACTTTTCCACGAGCACATCGATGGCCGTCACTGGCTGGGCATCGTCCTCATCATGGTGGGCATTGTGCTGCTGAGTACACAACGATGAATCAGCATCGCGGACTTCTGCTGGCGCTGGCCAGCGTATGCCTGGTGAGTCTCGCCCAGCTCTCGATGCGCGGCAGCATGGCGGCTCTTCCTTCACTGACAGAGGCCATGGCCTCTCCTGAACTGCTCAGACAGCACGTCGGGGCGCTGGCCGGGCTGCTTGCCGGTATCGCCTGCTACGGGCTTTCGATGCTCTGTTGGGTTGCTGCCCTGTCGGTATTGCCGTTGGGACGGGCCTACGCGCTGCTCAGCCTCAGCTACCCCCTCGTTTATATCGCCGCCGTAGTGGTTTTCGGTGAATCCATCACCTGGCTCAAATCGGTCGGTATCGCCCTCGTCATGCTGGGCGTATTCGCTATTCATTCAAGACGCCCGGATGACTCGCGTCCGCTGGCGCAAGAGGAGTCGTAAGTGAAAATCAGTGTGTTCGGTATTGGCTATGTAGGCCTCGTTCAGGCCGCCGTACTGGCTGAAGTCGGTCATGATGTTCTGTGCATGGACATTGACCGACACAAAATCGAGCTGCTTGAGCAGGGCGTGGTCAGTTTGTACGAACCTGGCCTGGAAGGGCTCGTTCGGGAAAACATGGAAGCGGGCCGCCTGCGCTTTACCCATGATGCCGCCCGCGCGGTCCAGCATGGCCGTGTACAGTTCATCGCCGTCGGCACCCCGCCCCTGGAGGACGGCTCGGCCGACCTTGCAGGCGTCTTTGCCGTCGCCCAGACCATTGCCCGTCACCGTACGCAGCCTGTGGTGATCGTGGAAAAATCCACAGTACCCGTAGGCACTGGCGATCGCCTCACGGCACTGATCCAGAGCACACTGGACGAGATGGGCAAGACACTGGACTTCGATGTGGTATCCAACCCCGAGTTTCTCAAGGAAGGCGCTGCTGTAACCGATTGCCGTCGCCCGGACCGTATTGTCATCGGTACCGAACGGGAAGACAGCCGCGACATCATGCGGGAGCTCTATGCCCCCTTTAACCGCAACCATGATCGTATCCTGTTCATGGACCGCCGCAGTTCCGAACTGACCAAATATGCGGCTAACGGCATGCTGGCGACTAAAATCAGCTTTATCAACCAGATCGCCGAGCTGGCCGAGCATTTGGGAGCAGACATCGAGTCGGTTCGCAGAGGCATCGGAGCAGATCCACGCATCGGTTATCACTTCATCTATCCGGGCTGCGGCTACGGCGGTTCGTGCTTCCCCAAGGACCTGAAGGCCCTGATCCACACCGCCGAGCAGGAGAACTGCCAGACCAGCCTTCTTCGTGCTGTCGAAGAAGTTAACGAACAGCAGAAAAACAAGCTGTTCAACCTGATCCACGATCATTTCAAAGGAAACCTGGAAGGCAGAACCTTTGCCATCTGGGGTTTGGCATTCAAGCCCAATACGGACGATATGCGGGACGCACCCAGTCGCATTCTGCTGGAAGCCCTGTGGGCGCATGGCGCACAGGTGCGCGCATTCGACCCTGAGGCCATGCAGGAAGCGCAGAGACTGTACGGGCACGATGAGCGTCTATTGCTGATGGGCACACCTGAGGCTGCGCTGAACGGTGCGGACGCCCTGGTCATCTGCACCGAATGGCAAATGTTCAAGGCGCCCGATTTCGACCTTATCCAGGACAAGCTCAGGGAGCCACTGATTTTTGATGGCCGTAACCTGTACGACCCTGCACGCCTGGAGCGTCGTGGCATTCAGTATTACGCCATCGGCCGCGGCCAATCTGTTCGCCGCGCCAGCCTGACCGCTACCTATTCGAATACGGCCGGCCAACGGGAGGCTTCATGAGTCAGGGAGCCTCCCGCCCACTCTCGCCCAAGACGAAATTTTTCATCTGGTGCGGGCTGCTGCTGGCCTTCTATCTGGTGACAGGCCTGATCGGTCGTGGACTCTGGAAAGCCGACGAACCCTACTCGTTTGGCATGACCTGGAATTTTCTGACCAGCAGCGACTGGATCGTACCCCGGGTAGGCGCAGACCCCTTCATGGAAAAACCGCCCCTGATGTATTGGACAGGAGCGATCACGGCCTACCTTTTCCTTCCCTGGCTATCGCCTCCCGACGGTTCACGCATGGCCGTTCTAGGATGGATGCTGCTTACACTCTGGATGCTGTATCGCCTGACCGAGCGCATCAGTCCCGGCAGAGGACTGGTTGCCTGCTTGCTGCTACTGGGAACGATGGGCATGGTTCAGCATGCCCATCTATTGATTGCCGATATACCGCAATTGACAGGCGCCATGCTCGCACTGGCAGGGCTTGTAGGCTTTTCCCTGGAGCCGACACGCTACCGCCGCGACGGACTGCTCTTTGGAACAGGTTTTGGCATTGCGCTGATGAGCAAAGGCCTGCTGATACCGGGTGTGCTGGGCGTTACCGTCTGTGCTGCCGTACTGCTTCAGCCGCGCCGCTACCTCACGCGCTCCGGCTTTGCCTGGTTGGGCTGGGCGCTCCTCGCCTCATCACCCTGGCTGCTTGTCTGGCCGGTTTTGCTATGGAAGACCGATGAAGCTCTGTTTCTGGAGTGGTTCTGGGTCAATAATTTCGGCCGCTTCTTTGGTCTCTCTCAACGCAACAGCATCAGTGCCGGGGCAGGCAGCAATCTTAAGGAACTACTGGGCCTGTCTTTTCCCGTAGGGTGGGTACTACTAGGCGCCTTCGTAGGGGGACTGTGGCGCAGCCTGCGCCAACAGCGCCTCAAGGCTGACTGGAGCGCGCTGCGTGAGGACTCGGGCCGCTTCATGGTCTGGCTTTACGTTGCAGTTTTTCTGCTCGTTATCATGACCTCGGCGGTCTTTCGCAGCGTTTACGTGCTTCCGCTGTTTCCGGCACTCGCTCTCCTGGTGGCCGGCCTACCACTGCCCGAGCGGTTCAACCGCGCTGGCCGTCTGTTTGCGTTTATCCTATTCAGTATATTGGGCGGATACCTGTGGTTTGGCTGGTGGGCCATCCAGAGTGGCCATACGAACCTGATCGTCTCCAGCCTTCGCCGGCTGGTTCCAGTAGAGGTCAAACTGTCACCCAGCCCTGCCTGGTTTGTTGCAGCGCTGCTACTGACCGGCCTGTGGTTGATCACTATTGTTTGGCGCAAGCGCCTGGAGGCTGCACACGTCTGGTTTGCCGGCATTACGCTGTTCTGGGGACTGGCCAATACACTTTGGCTTCCCTGGGTGGACCTGGGGCGCAGCTATGCACGACCGTTCGAGGCACTCGAGCAATCGCTTCCGGCACAATTCGATTGTCTGAACACAGTCAACATGGGTGAGTCCGAGCGCTCGATGCTGCACTACTACACAGGCATCAAGCCGGTCATGGTCGCCACGCCGGAGCAGGCTCAATGTCAGATCCAGATGCTGCTCGACCAGCAGCATCACCCGATCAAGGTAGACGAGGCGCATTGGCAGTTGATATGGCAGGGCCGGCGTGAAGGGGATCGCCAGGAGCGTCTCCGAGCGTTCATGAAAGCCCCATAAACCGCCGTAGCCAGGACTGGTTAGAGGTAGCCAGTCCCTGCACCACTACTCGTTTCCTGCTTCGCATCCACTGCTCCTACTCATGTTTCTTTCTGCCGGGCTTTTAGGTGTCGTCACGGATCCCCATAAAGGAAGAAACATGCCCTTCAACAGGAGACCTCTATGCTGGATGTACACGCCTGGACCTGGCGCCACGGTAACGAGCCTACGGATCTGATACTGGAAACCCATGCCATTAGCGAGGAGCTAGCGCCTAATGAAATCCTGATCGCCAACAAGGTCATCGGCATCAACCCAGTCGACTGGAAATTCATTGCGCAGGCCGAAAAGGTCTGGAAGCCGGGCCATATTCCAGGCGTGGACGGCATGGGCGTCGTAATCGCGGCCGGTCGCGACGTGCACCTGCGTATCGGAACGCGGGTCGCCTATCACCAGAACCTCTACCACGCCGGCAGCTATGCCACGCATATCAAGATCGCCGCCCACATGGTGATGCCGGTGCCGGACGGCCTTAGTGACACTGCTGCCGCCGCCTTCCCCTGCCCTACCCTGACCGCCTGGCAGTCGGTCATGAAGGTACCGGATGCAACCAACAAGGATGTACTCGTGACCGGCGCCGGGGGCTCGGTCGGATCGTTGGTGGCACAACTGGCGTTGCAAAAAGGCTGGCGCGTCTGGGTAACCGCAGGGGAGCAGCACCGCGAAAAGCTGCTGTCACGTGGCGTGACCGAGGTCGTGGATTACCACCAGGAAAACTGGCGGGATCTGTTACTCGAAAAGCTACAAGGCCGTAAATTCTACGCCGCCTTTGACACAATCTCCGGCCAGCACGCCGCCTCGCTGGCCGGTCTTCTGGCCCTTAATGGCCATCTGGTCTGCATCCAGGACCGGATCGAGCAGCCGCCCTTGCCTGCCTTCACAACGGCGATCTCTTATCATGAGGAGGCCCTCGCCTCGATCCACCAGCATGGCACCGTCCTGGACTGGATGGAGCTGACCACCGCCGGAGCCGAGCTGATGGGTCAGATCAAGAACAATCGATTGGCCATGCCTACTCTTGAGGTTGTTCCCTTCAAACAGCTGCCCAACGCGTTAAAGGATCTGAAAGCTGCCGTGCGGACACGCAAATATGTCGTCCAGGTGGACTGATCCGGCAGTTGCCAACGTATTAAAAAGGGCTCCTGAGAGCCCTTTTTTGTCATGCCGCAGGTACCAGCTCTTCCTGTACCTCCCCCCGCTTGATCACAGCGTACACCACACCGGTCAAGATACTGCCCGCCGCAATGGCCGCCAGGTATAGCCAGGCGTGATTGATGGCGTTGGGAATCAAGAGTACGAAAAGACCGCCATGAGGCGCCATCAGCTTGCAGTTGAACAGCATGACGAGCGCACCGGTCAATGCGCCGCCCGCGATGCTCGCGGGGATCACACGCAGCGGATCTTTCGCTGCAAAGGGAATTGCCCCTTCGGAAATGAAGCACAACCCCAGGACAAAGGCGGCCTTGCCCGCTTCACGCTCGCTCTGGGCAAACTTGCGGCGCGCCAGAACAGTGGCAAGTCCCATACCGATCGCAGGCACCATACCGGCCGCCATCGTAGCCGCCATCGGACCATAGGTCTTGGATGCCAATAACCCTACGGTAAAGGCATACGCCGCCTTGTTGATCGGCCCACCCAGATCCACACACATCATGGCACCTAGAATGACACCCAGCAGAACGGCATTAGACGTCCCCATGTTTTCCAGAAAGCCTGTTAACGCGGTCAATGCCTGGGCAACCGGCGTTCCCACAACATAGATCATCACAAGGCCGGTAATCAGGCTCGCCAATAGCGGAATGATCAGAATAGGCTTGAGGGCCTCCACGCTGGCCGGCAGCTTCACCCAGCGAGCGATCGCCTTCGCCACATAACCGGCCAGAAAGCCCGCCACGATACCGCCGATAAAGCCCGCGCCCAGATTACTGGCCAGCAATCCGCCGATCATTCCCGGCGCAAGGCCCGGCCGGTCGGCAATGGAGTATGCAATGTAACCGGCCAGCACCGGCACCATGAGCTTGAACGCAGCTTCGCCACCGATCTGCATCAATGCAGCCGCCAGCGTGCCCTGCTCCTTGAACGCCTCGATCCCAAAGACAAACGACAGGGCAATCAACAGGCCTCCGGCGACTACCATAGGCAGCATGTAGGACACGCCCGTCAGCAGGTGCTTGTAGACTCCGGTCTTTTCCTTTTTCGCACCGGCCTTGGCTTGTCCGGAAGACGAAGCAGCCGCCGCGCCTCCCAGGATCTCACCCTCAGCTAATGCACGCTTGAGCGTAGCTTCAGGCTGCTTGAGGGCAACACCAGTGCCGCAGCGAAACACCTTCTTGCCCGCGAAGCGATCCGTATTGACCTCAATGTCAGTTGCCAGCAGAACCGCATCGGCCTCCGCGATCGCCTCGGCACTGAGAGGGTTGCGTGCGCCCACTGACCCCTGGGTTTCCAGATCCAGCTTATAGCCCAGCTTCTTGGCGGTCTGAATCAATGCCTCAGCTGCCATAAACGTATGTGCAACGCCGGTTGGGCAGGCCGTGATCGCCACCAGACGGGGCTGCTTGGTAGGTGCAGCGGCTGCGCTGACAGCTTCAGGCTCGGCGCTGGCTTCGTACACCTTGGCCTCACGCTCGGCACGCTGCAAAAAGGCATCGACGTCCCGCAGGGCTTCCGCCGGTGTTGCACGGTAAACGCGCTTGCCCGCGAAGCGGCGAAGGTCTACCGCACCGGTATGCACAACGACAATCAATTCAGACCGAGCGATCTGATCATCCGTCAGCAGCGTAGCTTCGGGGCCGTCGTGGATTTCAACACTGGTCTGCCAGCCACGGCGCTGTGCGGCAGCATCCAGCAATCGTGCACTGAGCACACTGGTAACCATGCCCGTCGGGCAGGTCGTAACGATTGCGATATTCATGAGTTATCCCTGCTTATTGTTCTGTCATGACGTGAACACTGACGCCGTTCGTCAACTCTGCCAAACGGGCAGGATCATCAATGCCAAAGCCGATTTGAGTGACGGCCATGGCAGCAATGGCTGTGGCGTTGCGTAGCGCGTCCTGCGGCTCAAGTCCGGTGAGCAAACCGTGCGCCATACCGGCCAGAAGCGAGTCGCCGGCCCCTACGGTGCTGGCCACCTGCACCCTGGGCGGAACGGCCTGCAGTACGCGACCTGGCGCAAACCACCGAACACCCTCGCTGCCCTGAGAGATCACTATGTGCTCAACACCCTGAGCGGCCAGCTGAGCGGCCAGCGTAGCCTGCTGCTCGGCAGTATCGGCAGGTGCCGAACAGGCGTCGGACAGCTCCTCGGTATTGGGCTTGACCAGCCACGGCCCAGCCTTGAGCCCGGCACGCAGCGCGGCGCCACTGGTATCCAGTGCCACCCGCAAGCCTAGGGCTTTCAACCGTTGAACCAGCTCGGCAAGCCAGTCGGCACCGATGCCGCGTGGCAGACTGCCGGCCACAACGGCCAGATCGTGTCCCGGTGCTACGTCGTCCAGGGTGCGCAGCAACTGAGCCTGGGCAGTCTCGGTAACGTGCGGTCCCGGTCCATTGATGTCCGTAATGCGGCCTGAGGTTTCGGCCAGCTTGATGTTACTGCGGGTCTCGCCCTCTACCCGCACAAAGGCATCCTTGAAACCACGCTCGGCAAACAAGGCTTCGAACGGCTTGGCGTTATCAGCGCCCAGAAAGCCGGTTACGGTCAGCGAATGCCCCAGGTCTGCCAGGACCTGGGCCACATTCAGTCCCTTGCCTGCCGCGTGCATGACAACCGCTTCACTACGGTTTACTTCTCCCGGATGCAGTTCGGGCAGTCGTACAGTCAGATCCAGCGCGGGATTCAAGGTAACGGTCAAAACACGGCTCATTGCATGGCCTCCACACTGGCGCGCACTTCATCTGCTGTCGCCAGCGCCAGCGCTCGCTGGGCACAGGCTTGTGCAGCCACGAAATCCAGTTCACGCACCCGCGCCTTGACCAGCGGAATGCTGCGCGCTGAAACGCTGAGTTCATCCACACCCAGCCCAATCAAAAGCGGAACTGCCAGCGGATCGGCGGCCAACTCTCCGCATACGCCTACCCACTTGCCATGTGCATGGGCGGCCTGGACCGTCATATCGATCAGGCGCAGCACGCTGGGATGCAAACCATCAGCCTCGCCGGACAGCAAGGGATGACCACGGTCGATCGCCAAGGCGTATTGAGTCAGGTCATTCGTCCCTACGCTGAAGAAGTCCACCTCCTGCGCCAGTACAGGTGCCAGCAACGCGGCAGAAGGCACCTCGATCATGATGCCTACCTGCAGGTTGACCGCAGGAATCTCCTGCCGCAGACGATCGAGGATGTCTCGCGCCTGACGCCATTCCTCAACCCGTCCCACCATCGGAAACATGATTCTGAGCGGACGCCCCTCGGCCGCACGAAGCAAGGCGCGCAGCTGGGTTTCCAGCACCTCCGGGCAACGTAGGGTCAGACGTATACCGCGAATACCTAGGAATGGGTTCTCTTCGGCTGGAATCGGCATATAAGGCAACGGCTTGTCGCCTCCCACATCCAGGGTACGCACCACCAGCGGCCGTCCATCCAGCGCATCCAGTACGCGTCGGTAATCCTTCTCCTGCGCCTGCTCGTCAGGTGCCGAATCATGGCTCATGAATACCAGCTCGGTACGCAGCAGACCAACTGCCTCTGCGCCCTGTTCGACTACCGCCGGGGCATCCGCCGTGTTGCCCAGGTTCGCAGCCACCTCAATGCGGTGCCCGTCGCGGGTGACCGCAGGCTCAAACCGCTTGGCTTCGGCCTCCTGTCGACGATGCTCCCGCACCTCGCGCTCTACACGAACCTGCTCGATGCGTGCGGCATCCGGCCCGACCTCGACAAAGCCATGATCGCCATCCAGCAGAAGAATGGTCTGAGGTGCAAGGTTCAGTACGCGCGGGCCAGCGCCTACAATCGCAGGAATACCCAAGGCGCGGGAAACAATGGCGCTGTGAGAGCTGGCACCCCCACGTGCCGTCAGGATACCGGCGACCCTGTCACGGTCCAGACGCGCCACATCACCAGGCCCGACCTCATCCATGACCAGCACATAGGGCTCGCTTGGTTCACTGGCGGAGCCAATCCCACACAGATGCCCCAGAACACGGCGGCCTACATCACGCAGATCAGCCGCACGTTCGGCCAGGAGCGCATCCTTCAATGACTCCTGCTGAGCGGCCGCCTCCTCGATCTGTGCATTCCAGGCCGCTGCGGCGCTGGCATTGCGCTTGAGGCGCGTCTGTACGCCCTCACGCAGATCCGGATCATCAAGCATCTCCAGATGGGTCAGGAAGATGTCGCGAATAGCGCCCGCCTCGCTACGGCTGATCAGGGCATCGATTTCCGTTCTGACTGCCGCCAGTGCCGCTTCGAGGCGCTCGGTTTCAGCGGCAGCCCCCTCACCCTCGGCAGGAAAGTCGAAATGCTGCTGAGCCACGACATAGGCTGGCCCAACGGCTAGCCCCGGTGCCGCAGCAATGGCCTTGAAGGTGTCGCCTGAGGCTAGCGGCGCCGTGTCCTCTGCCCGCGCCAGAATATTGGTTTCAACCGGCACGGCCGCGTGCGTCGGTTGAGTATTGGCGCTAATGGGCTCAACCTCTTCACCCAGCCCGGCCTCGACCGCCGCGACAAGATCCCCCAGCAGCGCTTCGGCATCGGTTCCCGGCTCGGCCAGAAACTCCAGCACCTGACCACGGCGCGCACCCAATGCCAGCAGGCGAGACAAGCTCTTGGCCGAAACGGCCGTTCCGCCATCCACCCTGACCCGAACCTCACCGGTTGAAGCCTTCGCCACACGCGCCAGCTCCTTGGCCGGACGCGCATGCAAGCCATGGGCATTAGCCAGCACCACACTCGCACTGGGCCAGTCCGGTGCTACCTCACCGCCCAGCGCTTCGAGCACCGCCCGGCTGGAGGTTGCCTGGCTAAGCTCCTGGGCACGGCCAGCGATCAGCAAGTCACACAGGCGCTCCAGCAAATCACGGTGAGCCTCACCAAGGCTGGCCAGACAGAACAAGCCCTTGACTGGCTGCCCCTCCAACGTCACCGGCGCTGCGGGTGTCACAAACGCAAGACCAGGACGGCTTACGGCATGGTCGCTGTGCAGCCACCAAAGCCCTTCTCCTAGTGGCAGAGGGACGCCTGTCTGTAGCGCGCCGGCAAAGCCGGGCTCAACGCATTGTGTCTTCTTCAGAAGACGTGCCCCTTCCCACGCTAAGTCTTCAAGATCATCAGCCTCCACGTGCAGACGCACCAGCTGGTCATCCAGCTCAAGCTCTTGCGGGGCGCCATGCAGCAATTGAACAATCGCCTCGGCGCTTTCGGCACGGCGAATCGCCTCGTCCAGCGACTTTTCACCCAGTGCACGCGTCAATAACTGAAGAATTCGAAGGTGTTCATCAGATTTGGCGGCAATTGCAATGGCCAGATAAGCGGTCTGCCCTTCCCCCCAACTTACACCATCGGGGAATTGCATGATTCGTACACCCGTTGTAAACACATGATCACGGGTCTGAGGAGTACCATGGGGAATGGCAATACCCTGTCCAAGGTAGGTAGAACCCTGGGCTTCGCGAGCACGCAATCCATCGATATAGCCGGGAGCCACAAGCCCATCCGCAACAAGGGCCTCACCCAGTAGGGCAAGCGCGCTATCCTTGTCAGCGGCCTGTTGTCCCATGCGAATATGCTGCGCATCGAGTTCGAACATTCAAATCCTCCATGGCACTACGAGCGACCGAAGAGCACCGTGCCTTTCTTGTAATGATTGTTTTAGCCTAATCGCATGTTGAATCATCGACATCGGGCGATACAGACATAACAGCGATAAGACACTATTGTGCTGAAACGTTTCACCAAAACAGAGTGGCACGTTACTCGATAATCGTTGATCCTTGAAGCACTACACACAATAAAGGCCAGCCCATTGCGTTAGATACCGGACCGTCTGTTTTCGAAAATGGATTATCGTCAATGAAAGGCAAGGTATTGCGGTCATATAAGCAAGAAAGGCGTTCCAGACCGCACGGCCACAAGAGGAATCGTTTTGAAGCTCAGTGATATAGCTCGACTGGCAGGCGTCTCCGTGACCACGGCCAGCTACGTCATTAACGGAAAAGCCGACCAGCGGCGCATCAGTCCAGCCACCGTCACGCGCGTACAGCAAGTGGTCGAACAATACGGCTACCAGCCGGACCAGCGCGCCGCTGGCTTGCGTCGCGGCCAGACCCTGACGCTTGGGTTCATCCTGCCTGACCTGGAAAACCCCAGCTATGCACGGCTGGCCAAGCAGCTGGAAATCAGAGCCCGGCTGCGGGGCTATCAACTGCTCATTGCCTGTACTGACGATGAGCCCGATACCGAACGGCAATTGCTCTCGCTGTTTCGCGCACGCCGCTGCGATGGCCTTATCACCGCCAGCTGTCTGGCCGATGACGATACGCCCTATCGCCGCCTGCAGGCAGAGGGATTGCCTGTGGTAGCCGTGGACCGTCAGCTCGATCCCAGTCAGTTCAGCTCTGTCGTCAGTGACGACCGGACCGCCAGCTCCCTTCTGACGGAGACCCTGCTGGATACGCCGCCTCGAGAAATCGCCCTGATCGCGGCCCGTCCGGACCTCGTCATCAGCCGTGAGCGCGCCGCGGGTTTCGAATCGGCCTTACAGGACTTCAACGGCAAGAAGCTGATTCGTTATGGCGAGCAGTTCAGCCGTACCTGCGGACGCGACCTGATGCTGGACCTGATGAGCGAGCTGGGCCATATGCCTGATGCGATCATCACGACGGCATACGTGCTACTGGAAGGCGTTTTCGATGTTTTCCAACAGCAGACTGAAGGCTGGCCTTCCCATCTGCGTCTCGCCACCTTTGGCGACGCCCAGCTGCTCGACTTCGTTCCCATCAAGGTCAACGGACTCTATCAGCAGCACGAACTCATTGCAGAGCAGGCCCTGAACCTCATGCTGGATGCCATCGAATCCCACCATTACGAGCCCGGTGTTCATGCCATCCCCCGGCAGCTCAAGACTCGTCATAAGGACTAGCCGGCCCCTACCATGTTGATCGACACCCATAACCACCTGGACTTTCCCGGCTTCGACGATGATCGGGAGGCACTCCTGCACCAGTGCGCATCGCTAGGCATACGGCGTCAGGTGCTGATTGGTGTCGAAGAATCCCTATGGTCGAAGTTATGGTCTACCGCGCTGGCCCATGAGCCGCTCTACGCGGCCCTGGCCCTGCATCCCTGCTATCTGGACGTGCACAAGGAGAGCGACATCGACACGCTCAGGGCATGGCTGGATCAATGGGCTGGTCATCCCAAGCTTTGCGCACTGGGTGAATTCGGACTGGACTACTATATCGAGCAGCCCGACAAGGCACGCCAGCAGACGCTTTTCGAATCACACCTCAAACTGGCTATCGAATACGAACTACCGAGCCTGCTGCACGTCAGAAAAGCCCATGCCGATGTCATCGCCACGCTAAAACGCTACAAGCCGCCCAGAGCGGGCGTCGTCCACGCTTTTGCGGGCAGCTACGAAGAAGCGCGGGAGTATCTGAAATTGGGATTCAAGCTGGGCTTAGGCGGCGCGCCGACATGGCCGCAAGCCAATCGACTGAGAAAGGTCGTGCCGCGGCTGCCGCTGGACGGCATCGTTTTGGAAACCGACGCTCCTGACATGGCCCCTGCCATGTACCCAGGCATCCGCAACAGCCCTACCCACTTGCCTGACATCTGCGCGGCACTGGCCGAGCTGTTCGGCGTGACCTCCGAAGCGCTTGCCCAGGCCAGTACAACCAATGCGTGTGCCGTCTTCGGGTGGGACCCTGACACACTGTAGAAGACTAGCGTCCCACCACCGTCCAGAGCGCCAACAAGACGTACCAGAGCACAGCAGCTCTGACGAGCAACTGCCACAACGTATCAAGACTGTGAACACCCGCCTCGACATCCAGAGCCACAGGCAAATCAGCCGCAGCGCGACCGGCATCAGCCAGCAGCTTGGGAGTGAGAATATCCCAGTTCAACCACTCGGATAACGTTGCGCGGCTGGCGCAAAGAAAATCACCGACTAGCGCAAAGCTGGCAGTGAGCAAGCGTGCCGGCAGCCAATCAAAGGCATGGCACAGCTGTTCTGCATGGGCGCGCAAGGCAGGGCTACGCGCATGGGCAGCCGTCAGCGCAACCAGCCGGTAAGCCAACGCCATGAGCGGTCCCAGCACAACGTACCAGAAAATCACGGCAAAGAAGCCCTCGTGGCCTCGCCATAGCAGCTGCTCTTGCACACGCGCCAAGAGCCCATCCGGCGTTTCCGCTTGAAGACCCAGGTCCTGCTCTGCACGCAAGGCTGCAGCCTCTAGATCACCCCGCCGCCAGGAATCCCTGAAACCTGCCAATGCCTGCCTGGGGTCATGTCGGCCCAGGCTATACAACAGCACAAGCACATGTACGGGCAACAGCAGCCAGCCATAGGCAACCGGCTTTAATACTGCCAGCACCAGAGCCAATATCAGCAGGGGCACACCTACCACAACGATCAGCGCGATTGAGCTATGACGCCCCACATGCAGCTCCACCTCAGCCAATAGCGCGCGCCACCAGCCATCACGCTGCAGCCGCAACCGCCAGTGGGTTGTCCACACAACGCCCAATACAAGCAATAAGCTCAGAAAGGTCATTTACCCTCCCCTGTCAAAGATGCCCGATACCGGTCCCAATCGAAGGCAGGCCCAGGATCGGTCTTGCGGCCTGGTGCAATATCACTATGCCCGCAAATACGGTCAGGTGTTATGGCTGGGTAATGCCGAAGCACATCGCGCGTCA
The DNA here is from genome assembly GCF_019400845.1 of Pseudomonas sp. MAG002Y. Taxonomy (NCBI): domain Bacteria; kingdom Pseudomonadati; phylum Pseudomonadota; class Gammaproteobacteria; order Pseudomonadales; family Pseudomonadaceae; genus Pseudomonas; species Pseudomonas sp. MAG002Y. The sequence goes on from NZ_WOEJ01000001.1 coordinate 259,132, forward strand.
GTTGCTCAAGCACATGGTATTGCGCCTGCGTATAAGGCTCGGTATCGGTACCTTCCAGCTCAATTCCTATCGAAAAATCATTACAACCTTCCCTGCCCGCAAAACAGGATACGCCAGCGTGCCAGGCACGATCATCACAGGACACAAACTGCGTCACAGCGCCTGTACGCTCAATCAGAAAATGGGCTGACACCCTTAACGAGGCTATTTCCTGAAAAAAGGGATGTTCACTGCAGTCCAGCGTGTTTTGAAAGAAAGGCTGGACCTTTCCCGTCCCAAACTGGCCGGGCGGCAAACTGATGTTGTGGATAACCAGCAGCGAGACCTGCTCTCCCACGGGACGCTCATTGTAGTTGGGTGACGGGCAACGCTGGGCGTGAGCCCACCATCCCGCCTGAAAATCTGGGGACATAAGAACTCCTGTGAGCGCTTAATGTAAAACAGAGCGGCAGAAGGGCCAAGAACACCGATCCGAGTGGCCCCATGATCGGTGTTTTGAATAAGCGGAAGGGGATCAGGTGCGTTTGAGCGTGCGAAGATTTCCGATGACGGACTCCAGCGCCCGATCAAACAACAGGGCATCGTCCAGAATACGCAGCTTTCCATGACTCAAGTCGACAGCCATGCTTTCACGTGACTTTTCCATCACCTTCATGCCTGCGCGATTTACAAAAATATAACGTCCAGCAGACTTAATAACCGCCGCCAGCTTGCAGCGGACCTTGTGATCATCGGCCTCGGTCAGCTCAATCCAGCTACCCACATGGATAGCATCGATCGTTCTGAGCGATTCCTCATCCGGCTTGAACTCCGTCTCGGCAGGCTTGGCCTGAACCGGCTGAAGCACAATCTCATTAGCCACCTCAACCATCGCTGCCAGTGGCTCATGAGCTACTGCCGCCGCACCGTGCTCGACGCGCTTAACCTGCTGGAATGTCTGTACATGCAAGGCTTCAAGCTGGGTGAAAAACTCACTAGTAGAGAAGGGATCGAAGGCCGCGCTGGCAAGCCCTTCACGCAGGGCCTTGAGCAGCCCCGGCACCATACCCAGCAACTTCTGCCGCGAGCCGGCATCTTCATGCGGCTCAACACTCCAGATCAGATCATCCATCGTCTGCAGCGCGGCGAGCCATTCGGCAGAGCCATAGCCCTGCTTGAGACACGTCAACAGGAGCACCTGACTCCACGCTTCGCGAATGACCCGAACCACTACTTCCGGCAGCGTACGCCCAACCAACCGCTCATTCAGCGCGGCTTCTACCTGCTGGCGAGCCTGCTCAGCCCGCGCACGCCCCTCTTCCGCATCCCGTGTGCGCTGCTCAAGCAACTCACTCCGGCGACGCTCATCACTCATATAGGCCAGGAAGTCATTCAACAGCTCGCTGAAGATATCCGGGTCATCCACAAAGTCACTGAGCAGCCGCTGAACGATCTGCTCGATCTTCAGATAAAGCCCATCGCGCTGCAGCTCATTCTGCTCTTCCCAACCGAGCGAAGCCGCCGCAATCTCATTCAAGAGCTTACGGGCCGGATGATTGGGTCGGCTGAAAAAGGCCTTATCCAGCACCGCCACCTTGAGCATGGGAATCTGCAGACGGGCAATCAGCGCCTTCAGGGAATCAGGTAGCGTCAGGTCATCAAGGATGAACTCAAACAGCATGGACACCAGATTGATAACATCATCATCAACCTGCCCCACTACCCGCTTTCGACCGCTACGCGCACTGATACGCCCCAGCGCGTCATCCAGCATCCCGCGCAGGTCGTAACTGTTCTCGACATGCGAAGGCACATGCTGCTGCAAGTGGGACAACAGCCGCATCAGGTCGTAACTGGTAATAGGATGAAGCTCAGCCGTGCCTGCTGGCTCACCGCCAGACATACCCATTGAGCCGCCGCCACTGCGACGTACCTGCGCAAGCAGCCCCTGCAGCGCGCTGAATACTTCCTGATCCTGTTCGCTGTCCGGTGTGGTGGATGCCGTGCGGCCGGTATAACCCGATGCACTGCGCCCCGTATTACGCGGCGGCGCCAGCTTGAGATGAGGGAGAATCCCCGCATCGATCAGCTGCTGATTCGCCTCGGCATACACGCGGTCCAAACCGTTCAGCACAAAGCGCTCGAACAGCTTGAGAATGATCAGCTTGACCTTGATCTCAACACCCAAGCCACGGCACGCATCCAGAAACGCTTCGCACAGGGGGCGAGGCGCCAACGGGTTGGAGTTTTCGTCCAGCGTTCGGCTTAACTGGGTGTTGAAACGAATACTTAGATGGCCCAGGGCCAGCGCATTACGGGTGACAGCTTTGGTCACCATTGTATCGAGTGCGACAGACTCTTCGAGCTGATCATTCTGGACTAGGCTCAGATCCTCGAACGAAATAGCGTCGAGCTGTGCAGTATTTTTTGCCGTATCTGCCTGATTCAGTCCAGCGAAACGCTCAAAGTAGCGCTGCAGGAAATTACGCTCGATCGTCTTGCGCTTCAGGCGCAAGTCACGCATCGCTTCGAAGAACAGATTCTGCTCATTGTTACTGGTGGCGCGGTCAGCCATCTCGAACAGCGCATCGTCCGCGTTATCGAACAATTGCTGGAGCGCTGCATTGAGCCGCTGGGCAGCTTTGTCGCGTACCGGAACGAGGGCAGCAGGAATCCGCAACGCCGCATCACTGAGCGTTTTGAAATGAACCACATTAGCGTCGTTCTGCATTGCCCGCCTCCTGCAGCGTACCGTTATGACCAGCCTGCCTGCATACCACGTTACGAGCCTTGAACAACGTTGATCCCATAGCGTTGATAAGTGAACGTTGCGTTGATCATCATTACAGAGTAGCTGTACCAGCTAACCGAGATCACCGCATAGGTATGACCTTGATCATGTTTATGGTTGAGCTACGGCGACTCCCATCTCTAGTGAGGGAATCTGAACAGCGTTCATCCATAAAGTTGCCTTTACCCACTAATCGTACCCTGAGAAGCGTGAGCTAACCATCAAGATTTCGACCAATCGCCAGCCAAACGCTGATTGGTCTGGAGACTTCACAGAAATGCATTAAGAAGAAGCTTGCCGGTAGCGCTACGCTTCCCACGCGCGAGTCTGGCCAGGATATTGCTAGAAAACCTTTTGGCCAACTTTCTGCGAACATCAGCAAGGATAGTTACGCCAAGCTATTGCCTTTTTGAGCAAGAGCGCTGCCTTTTATTACTCCCCAAGCCAGCACCCGACCCACAAAGCCCCTTAAAAAGAAACAAGCGAAGCTCACCGAAGTTTCAGGTAATAACAAAATATCCATATCTAAATTTTAGTCTACAACAGTTAAGTAACTCGCCTTAACGCCAAACTAGTATGTTCGCCTAAAACAAAAAGCCCAGCTAATTTAGCTGGGCTTAAGTATGGTGCCGGAGATAGGAGTCGAACCTACGACCTTCGCATTACGAATGCGCTGCTCTACCAACTGAGCTACACCGGCATAGAATAAAGATTATTCATCTTTAACTTCTTCTTTGACGTCAGCCACAGAGGTACGGCAATTCGCAGGAACAAACTTGTAAACTTTAGCATCATTAACAGAGCAAGTCCACTGGACACCAGAACTGGCATCTAGCTGAGGCGTCATGATCAAAGACTTCCCATCCGCTGCGCTATTAGTTCCCTGCACCAATACAGTAACTTTACCCTTCTCACCTACTGTTACACTACCTACATAAGTACTCTTAATATCTTTAGCATCAGCCAGCCCTACAGCGGAGTTAGAGCCACATGCGGTTAAAGCGTTATTAGAAATCACGCACTCAGAAACTGCTGTTTTGGCAGAGGCTGCAAATCCTACAACTTCTGAGAGTTTAGCCCGAGTTGTATAGTCTTGATATGCAGGCAATGCAATCGCAGCCAAAATACCAATGATCGCTACAACAATCATCAATTCAATCAATGTAAAACCTTTTTGAGCTTTCATGCTTGTCTCCAATAGAAGAAGTAGGCTCAACATGCCTGAATTCTTATAAGCATTCAGCGTGCCAACCGCTTAAGTCACAGTATTCATGTGAAATAGACTCCCTACCGCTTCGCCTGCATGACAAGTACTGACAATAATTGTCAGGCCAAAGAGCGTATTTGATAGGACTGCTTGCGGCTGCTATAAGGCAGGCATCGCTTGCAGTTATCGGCCTGTCTTATGAATGATTTAGCGCCTCTCTCTGGTCTTGCCCGTCAGCTTGTTTTGGCGGAGCTACTGGATGAAAAAACGGCTCAAAGCGCGGTTGCGCAGAGCAAGGTCAGTAAAGTCCCCCTAGTGACGCACTTGGTCCAGAATCGCCTCGTTAAAAGCCGTGCGATTGCAGAGCTGTCTGCTGAACAATTTGGTTTGGCGTTTTTAGACCTGAGCGCGGTTGATAAGGAGTCCCTGCCCAAGGAGGTCGTGAGTGAAAAGCTGATGCAGCAGCATTACTTCTTGCCGCTTGCCAAGCGCGGTAACAAGCTCTTTATTGGCATATCTGACCCGACCAACCAGCAAGCGATCAATGACATTCAGTTCAGCACAGGACTGACTGCAGAGCCTATTCTGGTTGAGGATGACAAGCTTCATAACGCCATTGATCAGTACCTGGATAACGGCACCGGCGGGCTGGATCTTGGTGATATTGATCTTGATATCGAGATCAATACAGAAGAAGAGAAAAAGTCTGAAGTAGACGCGGACGATGCCCCGGTTGTCCGCTTCGTCAACAAAATGCTGCTCGATGCCATTAAGCGCGGCTCGTCTGACCTGCACTTTGAGCCTTACGAGAAGATGTATCGAGTGCGTTTTCGTACTGATGGCGTCATGCATGAAATGGCACGCCCGCCTATTCAGCTGGCCCCACGCATTTCGGCTCGCCTGAAGGTCATGGCGAGCATGGACATCTCCGAGCGCCGCAAGCCGCAGGACGGCCGGGTAAAGCTCAAGGTTTCCAAAAACAAGTCCATCGATTTTCGTGTGAATACCCTGCCTACCCTTTGGGGCGAGAAGATCGTGATGCGTATTCTCGATCCCTCCAGCGCTCAGATGGGCATTGATGCGTTGGGCTATGAAGAGCGCCAGAAAGAGCTGTATATGGAAGCGCTTAGCCAACCGCAGGGCATGATTCTAGTAACTGGCCCTACGGGCTCAGGTAAAACCGTATCGCTATACACGGGCTTGAATATCCTTAATACAGTCGACATCAATATTTCGACAGCAGAAGACCCGGTAGAGATCAACCTGGAGGGTATCAACCAGGTTAACGTCAATCCGCGTCAAGGAATGGACTTTGCCCAAGCGCTTAGAGCGTTTCTCCGTCAAGATCCTGACGTGATCATGGTGGGCGAGATCCGCGACCTTGAAACGGCAGAGATTGCCATCAAGGCTGCACAAACGGGCCACATGGTTATGTCAACGCTGCATACCAACAGCGCGGCAGAAACACTGACGCGCCTACGAAACATGGGCGTACCTGCTTTTAACATTGCCACCTCGGTCAACCTGATCATTGCCCAGCGGCTGGCACGCAAGCTGTGCCCTAAATGCAAAAAGCCGCATGATGTGCCTAGAGAAACCTTGCTGAGCGAAGGCTTCCCTGAAAGCCAGATCGGCAAGTTTACGCTGTACTCACCTATTGGTTGTGAGGAATGCAATAACGGCTACCGTGGCCGTGTGGGTATTTATGAAGTCGTGAAGATCACATCTGCCATGCAAAACCTGATCATGGAAGAAGGCAACTCGATCGAGATTGCCCGTAAGGCGCGTGAAGAGGGCTTTAATGACCTACGGACATCTGGCCTGCTCAAGGCCATGCAAGGCGTAACCAGCCTGGAAGAAGTAAACCGCGTCACCAAGGACTGATTGGCGCGAACTTTGCGTGTCCACTCGATGCCCATGAAGGGCTGGTCAGTCACATGAACAAGAGTGGACGTCGTCAAACAGCAAGGCTGCACATTGACAAGACGCACTCCAGCACCTGAAGAGCGGATTGCATGGCCGACAAAGCATTAAAAATGAGCGCTTTTACCTGGGAGGGAACGGACCGTAAAGGCGTCAAGATCAAGGGCGAAATGACCGGGCTGAACCCTGCCCTGGTCAAGGCCCAACTGCGCAAGCAAGGGATCAACCCCACGCGCGTACGCAAAAAATCAGTCTCGATCTTCAGCCGCGGCAAAAAGATCAAGCCGATGGACATCGCCCTGTTCACTCGCCAGCTGGCTACCATGCTGGGGGCAGGTGTTCCTTTGCTGCAATCGTTCGACATTATCAGCGAAGGCTTTGATAATCCGAACATGCGCAAGCTGGTCGACGACATCAAGCAGGACGTGGCGGCGGGTAACAGCCTGTCTAGCTCCCTGCGTAAAAAGCCCCAATACTTCGATGATCTCTACTGCAACCTGGTTGATGCGGGTGAGCAGTCCGGTGCGCTGGAAACGTTGCTGGATCGCGTAGCGACCTACAAAGAAAAAACCGAGCAGCTCAAGAAAAAAATCAAAAAGGCTATGACCTATCCAATCGCAGTTATTGTGGTAGCGATTGTGGTTTCAGCCATTCTATTGATCAAGGTTGTACCTCAGTTCCAATCCGTCTTCGAGGGCTTTGGCGCAGAGCTGCCCGCATTTACATTAATGGTGATTGGCCTTTCAGAAACCCTGCAGGAGTGGTGGTTCATCGTTCTGCTGGCCCTTTTCGCTTTAGGTTTCGGCTTTCAGATGGCACACAAACGGTCTGAAAAATTCCGCGATGCCGTTGACCGTTTTGTACTCAAAATACCAGTCGTGGGTGCCATTCTTTATAAGTCTGCAATTGCACGCTATGCGCGCACCCTGTCCACTACTTTTGCTGCGGGTGTACCGCTGGTGGATGCGCTGGACTCCGTTTCGGGCGCTACGGGTAACGTTGTCTTCCGTAATGCGGTCGACAAGATCAAACAAGACGTTTCAACCGGTATGCAGCTGAACTTCTCCATGCGAACCACCGCCGTGTTTACCTCTATGGCAGTGCAAATGACGGCCATTGGTGAAGAGTCGGGTGCATTGGACGAAATGCTGGATAAAGTGGCCGCTTTCTATGAAGAAGAAGTGGACAACATGGTCGACAGCCTTACCGCTCTGATGGAGCCCATGATCATGGCGGTTCTGGGCGTACTGGTGGGCGGTTTGATCATCGCCATGTACCTTCCTATCTTCCAGCTGGGCTCGGTTGTTTAATGGAGGCTATCGAGCTTTTGGCAACCTACCCCGCCGCGTACTTGGGTTGTACGCTGGTACTAGGCTTATTGGTTGGCAGCTTTCTCAATGTAGTCGTACACCGGCTCCCCAAGATGCTTGAGCGGGACTGGATAGCCCAGTCTCGCCAAATGCTGGAGCTACCCAGCGAAGGCGAAGCAGAGCCCTATAACCTTGCCAAGCCCCACTCCCATTGTCCTCACTGCCAACATCGCATTCGGCCGTGGGAGAACATCCCTGTTATCAGCTATGTCATGCTGCGCGGCAAGTGCTCCAGCTGCAAGACCCCTATCAGCGCTCGCTATCCGCTGGTTGAATTGGCGTGCGGCCTGCTTTCCCTGTTTGTCGTCTGGCATTTTGGTTTTACCTGGCAGGCAGCCAGCGCCTTGTTACTGACTTGGGGGCTGCTCGCCGCCAGCCTGATCGATGCTGATCATCAGATTCTTCCAGACGTCATTGTTCTTCCGCTGCTATGGGTTGGCTTGCTGGTTAACCAGTTTGAGTTGTTCTCTAGTCTCTCCGATGCAGTCTGGGGCGCAGCAGCGGGTTACATGAGCTTGTGGGTGGTTTTCCAGCTTTTCAGGCTGATCACAGGCAAGGAAGGCATGGGCTTTGGTGACTTCAAGCTGCTGGCCATGCTGGGCGCCTGGGGCGGCTGGCAAATCCTGCCACTTACGATATTGCTGTCCTCTTTAGTGGGCGCAATCCTCGGCATCATTCTGCTTCGTCTCAAGAATGCCGAAAACAGCACCCCGATACCGTTTGGGCCTTATCTAGCCATTGCGGGGTGGATTGCTTTGCTTTGGGGTGATCAAATAACAGGCATGTACCTTCACTTTGCCGGTTTTTGATGAGCAACCCTTGGATTCTCGGCCTTACGGGCGGGATTGGCAGCGGTAAAAGCGCCGCTGCCGAACATTTCGGCTCGCTGGGCATTCACACAGTAGATGCTGATCACGCGGCCCGCTGGGTGGTAGAGCCTGGTCAGCCCGCTCTTGAGCAGATCGCTCTCCATTTTGGCGGCGATATCCTGCTCGCTGATGGTCGCCTGAATCGCTCAGAGCTACGTGCTCGCATATTCGCCATCCCCGAAGAAAGGCGCTGGCTTGAGTCGTTGTTACACCCTTTGATCCGTCAGGAAATCATTCGGGCCTTAAACGAAGCCACATCGCCCTATGCCGTTCTGGTTTCCCCTTTGCTTATCGAATCAGGCCAGACGCAGCTTACTCAACGGGTACTCGTGGTAGATGTGCCGGAAGCCTTGCAGCTCGAACGCGCCATGCGGCGCGATCAGGCTGACGAGACACAGATAAAGGCCATCCTTCAGGCGCAAATGAAGCGAGCCGAGCGCTTGAAACACGCAGATGATGTCCTCATTAATGACGGGACGCTCGCGCAGCTACATGAGCATGTCGAACGCCTGCATCACTTTTATCTCACCCTACAAGGAGGCAAGCATGCCTAAGCCACCTTTAACCGTAGATTGCCCTACGTGCGGCGCTCCCGTGGAGTGGAGCGAGGCTAGCCCCAACCGCCCCTTTTGCTCAGACCGTTGCAAACTAATAGACCTGGGCGCCTGGGCAGCAGAGGAGCACGCCATTCCCGGCAACGATCTGGAAGACGATTTGTTTTCAGAAGACATGCCACGCCGGGACCATTGAACCACTGCTCCATGGCGTCCCATACTGACCATTTTCGCCACACTTGGCTTTAAGCCGAAGCGCTCAATAACGTTTCGGCTAGCGCCTCCCTTATTTGGCCTTGGCCTTTAACGCATCTTTCAGCCCTTCGGCAGAATCAAACTCCCGCTGTCCTACGAAACGGCCATGATCCAGCATGAGCCAAAGAACCTTTTCCTTGTCACCAGGGTAACGGGGCGCCACCCGCCCTTCATGATCCAATAGCACGCGGTAGTTATAGTCACGCATGGCAGGAATGGCGAACAACGTCGATATTACCTTGGGCATCTGACTGATATCAGCCAGGAAGGCTACCTTGTTAGCCTCTAGATAGCCCTTGGGCTGATCCTCCAAAGCCGCCTTCACGAGATTTGCACCCGTCATGCTGCGAGCAACCAGCAAAACCTGCAGATCATCGTCCAGCGTATAAGGCTGGTCGTTCTGATCCAACAGCGTCCAGGGTGCAAGACGCTCTCCTGGCGCCAGTGCCCAGGTCAATCCGGGCAGTAAAGCAATCAGCAATAGCACAGAGCGCAAGACGCGCATGGAGCCTCCAGTTACTGGTTCAAAGAGTGAAAACTGTATCAGCGAGCAGCGCCAGGGTGACTGGCATTTCGCTGTCATCGCTGTAAAAATATTCACGCCTGTCATTTTTCAATGTAAGCAGAACATCTGCCGCAGATCCGCAAGCCTCCTCTAGAGCAAGGGCGTTGTACGCCGCCACCCTACTATCGTAATAGGCCCACCTGATGATACCGCTAAAAGAGCTTTTGGCAGCTGTGCCTCAAACGGGAATCGTACAGTGGATGGGTGTCCGCCCCGCCGCTCGAGCAGAGATGATCATTATTGATGCTGTTGAGGCGCGCCGCGAGGCTGGCTTGACGGGCGACCATACCCGCCCCAGCCCACGCAATGCACGTCAGGTCACGCTTATCCAGTGGGAACATCTGGCAGTTGTCAGCGCGCTCATCGGACGATCGCTTGAACCTCAGGATTTGCGCCGCAATATAGCAGTCACAGGTATTAACCTTTTCAGCCTTAAAAATCGCCGCTTTCAGATCGGTCAGGCCATTTTCGAAACAACCGGCTGGTGCCAGCCATGCGCTCGCCTGGAAGAGCGCCTAGGGCCGGGCACGTTTCAAGCAATGCGTGGCCACGGTGGAATCACTGCCCGCATCTTGAGCGGCGGAATCATCAGAGTCGGCGATACCGTAAGCGTCATCGACGACTAACCCAACGAATTACTTCATACGAGCCGCCTCATCAGCGGCTCGTATCACCGCAGGCACCTTGGCTGTCCGCGCCAAAGAATTCCAACACTATGAGTATTAAACACCATGACACATCGAATCGTAATCGTCGGCGGCGGCGCTGGGGGCTTAGAGCTGGCTACCCGCCTGGGCAGAAAGTTCGGTAAGCGCAACCAGGCACATGTCACGTTGGTTGATGCCAACCTGACCCATATCTGGAAGCCGCTCATGCATGAAATCGCCGCAGGCTCCCTGAATTCCTCAGCCGACGAACTCAATTATGTCGCCCAGGCCAAATGGAATCACTTTGAGTTTCAGCTAGGTCGCCTGACTGACCTGGACAGAGCAAATAAGCGCATTCGTCTTGCACCTATCACCGACGAGCAAGGCAAGGAAGTTCTTGCTGAGCGAACCATGCCCTATGACACGCTCGTTATTTCCATCGGCAGTAAAACAAATGACTTCGGCACGCCTGGCGCTGCAGAGCACTGCCTGTTTCTGGATACCCGCGCCCAGGCCGAGCGCTTTCATCAGCAGCTGCTCAATCAATATCTGCATGCTCAGGCAAGCAGTGAAACGGCAGCGCCCATTGATATCGCGATTGTTGGCGCTGGCGCCACTGGCGTGGAGCTGGCGGCAGAACTTCGCAATACCGCTCAGCAGTTGGTCTCCTACGGCTTGAATCGTATTCGCCCGGAAGACCTTCGCATCACGATCATCGAAGCAGGCCCACGTGTATTGCCGGTATTACCCGAACGCATTGGAGAGCCGGTCGCTCAACAGCTGCAGAAACTAGGCGTCCGCCTCATGACGGGCGCAGCCGTAAGCTCTATTACGGAAGACGGCCTGACCACCAAGAGCGGCGAATTCATTCCCGCCAAGCTTAAGGTATGGGCAGCTGGCATTCGTGCACCGGAGTTTCTAGCTAACATGGACGGGCTGGAAAGCAATCGAATCAATCAATTGGTGGTACGTCCTACGCTTCAAACCACGCAGGATGATGACATCTTTGCCTTTGGCGATTGCGCTGCGTGTCCGATGTCTGGAGAGGACAATCGTAATGTCCCGCCTCGGGCACAGGCAGCCCACCAACAGGCCTCTCTGCTGGTGAAATCCATAACGGCCCGCCTGAAAGGCGAAGCGCTGCCTGAATACCACTATAAGGATTACGGCTCTCTGATCTCGCTTTCGCGTTATTCAGCCGTGGGCAACCTGATGGGCAATCTGACCGGGAACGTCATGCTGGAAGGCTGGCTGGCGCGCATGTTTTACGTGTCACTCTATCGGCTGCACCAGCGGGCGCTCTATGGAAACTTCAGAACCTTGCTGCTGATCATTAGCGATCACTTGGGCCATACACTCAAGCCAAGGCTAAAGCTGCATTAAATGGTAGATGCCCTGTTTGCAAGGTGCAGACAGGGCACAAAACCCTGGACATGACGAATTTGCACAAAGCAAATAGCGCTGCGCCAAACAAACATGTGCTTAAAAGAGGAAGACTTTAAACGAGACACAGCGAAGAACTCGCTGCTTAGCAGAAATGCTTAAGAGGTTAACGCTTGGAGAAGAAAGTGGTGGGTCGTGTAGGATTCGAACCTACGACCAATTGGTTAAAAGCCAACTGCTCTACCGACTGAGCTAACGACCCACTTAATGGTCGGGGTAGGGGGATTCGAACTCCCGACATCCTGCTCCCAAAGCAGGCGCGCTACCGGGCTGCGCTATACCCCGACAAGGAAGTTGGCTCCGCGACCTGGACTCGAACCAGGGACCCAATGATTAACAGTCATTTGCTCTACCGACTGAGCTATCGCGGAACTTCTAAGCTTCCAATCTCAACCTTTGCTCTTCAGCGTTAATCTGCGCTGCATCAGCTGAGGTGCGCCATTTTACGGGTATTGATTCCTGTGTCAACACCCTTTAGCAAATTTTATTGCAAAAAATTCATGCACTTAAGATACGCCTCGTCTGGAAACGCAAAGGGCGCCTTAAGGCGCCCTTTAGCAGACTAAGCAAATACGATGTCGTCGCCCTCTACCCTCGCCTCTATCTTGCTGCCTGGAACAAATTGCCCAGACAGAATCTGTTGGGCAAGAGGGTTCTCGATCCAGCGCTGTATGGCACGCTTCAAGGGACGCGCCCCATAGACAGGGTCGTAACCTACTGCAACCAGCTTGTTCATTGCCTCTGCCGAAAGCGCCAGATCCAGCTCACGCTCAGCCAGACGCTGACGCAGGCGGCTCAGTTGAATATCAGCGATACCGGCGATCTGATCACGACCGAGCGGTTCGAACACAACAACTTCGTCGATCCGGTTGATGAACTCCGGCCGGAAGTGGGTCGACACCGCATCCATGACAGCAGCACGCTGAGCCTCTTGGTCGCCAACCAATTCCTGTATTTGCGCTGACCCCAGGTTTGAAGTCATGACAATAACCGCATTACGGAAGTCGACAGTACGCCCCTGGCTATCGGTCAGCCGACCATCGTCCAGCACTTGCAGCAGAATGTTGAAGACATCCGGATGCGCCTTTTCCACTTCATCCAGCAGAACCACGGAGTATGGCTTACGCCGCACCGCCTCGGTGAGATAACCGCCTTCCTCATAGCCTACATATCCCGGAGGCGCACCAATCAGACGGGCAACGGAATGCTTCTCCATGAACTCAGACATGTCGATACGAATCATGGCGTCTTCTGTATCGAACAGGAACTCAGCCAACGCTTTGCAAAGCTCGGTCTTACCTACCCCGGTTGGGCCCAGGAACAGGAACGACCCGCTCGGCCGATTCGGATCAGCCAATCCTGCACGCGAGCGTCTAACGGCGTTCGCTACCGCCGTCACCGCCTCATTCTGCCCAATGACACGCTGATGAAGCGCATCTTCCATGCGCAGCAGCTTGTCACGCTCGCCTTCGAGCATTTTGCTGACCGGAATGCCCGTCCACTTGGAGACCACTTCAGCAATTTCGTCCTCGGTCACCTTGTTGCGCAGCAGCTGGTTGGCCGGCTTTTCATGCTGGTCCACCATCTGCAGGCTACGCTCAAGGTCAGGAATGACGCCGTATTGCAATTCTGCCATACGGTTGAGATCACCCTTGCGGCGCGCCAACTCAAGCTCCTGTTTGGCTTGTTCAATCTTCTGCTGCAGTTGTGCAGAACCTTGAACCTCCGCTTTCTCAGCCTTCCAGACCTCTTCCAGATCGGCATACTCCTGCTCAAGCCGGGCGATGTCTTCTCGCAGCTTGCCAAGGCGCTTCAGGGCGCCTTCGTCACTTTCTTTCTTGAGCGCTTCCTGCTCAACCTTCAGCTGGATCAAACGACGCTCCAGACGATCAAGCGCTTCGGGCTTGGAGTCGATTTCCATCCGAATACGGCTTGCGGCCTCGTCGATCAGGTCAATTGCCTTGTCGGGCAGTTGCCGATCCGTAATGTAGCGATGCGACAGCTTGGCGGCTGCAATGATGGCCCCATCGGTAATCGCGACCTTGTGGTGCACTTCATACCGCTCTTTCAAGCCGCGCAGGATCGCAATGGTATCCTCCTCGCTCGGCTCATCGACCAGGACTTTCTGGAAGCGACGCTCCAAGGCAGCGTCCTTTTCAATGTACTGGCGGTACTCGTCAAGTGTAGTAGCGCCCACACAATGTAGCTCGCCGCGGGCCAATGCAGGCTTGAGCATGTTACCTGCGTCCATGGCGCCTTCCGCCTTACCGGCACCTACCATGGTATGGAGCTCATCGATAAAGAGGATGACACGCCCCTCCTGCTTGGAAAGCTCATTCAGCACCCCCTTGAGGCGCTCCTCGAACTCTCCCCGGAATTTGGCACCCGCAATCAATGATCCCATGTCCAGGGCCAACAGGCGCTTATCCTTCAGGCCATCGGGCACTTCACCGTTGACGATCCGCTGAGCCAGCCCTTCAACAATGGCTGTTTTACCAACCCCCGGCTCACCGATCAGCACCGGGTTATTCTTGGTACGGCGCTGCAGAACCTGGATAGTGCGGCGAATCTCGTCGTCACGACCGATCACAGGGTCAAGCTTGCCCTCCTCCGCGCGCTTGGTAAGGTCAACCGTAAACTTATCCAACGCCTGACGGGACTCCTCAGCATTAGGATCGTTGACAGCATCACCGCCGCGCAGGTTGTTGACGGCATTTTCCAGAGCCTTACGGGAAACACCCTGCGCCAGCAGTATCTTGCCAAGCTTGGTGTTCTCGTCCATAGCAGACAGCAGCACCAGTTCGCTTGAAATGAATTGGTCTCCCTTCTGCTGAGCCAGCCGATCGGCCTGATTCAACAGACGCGCCAGATCCTGAGACAGGCTGACATCCCCGGTAGGGTTCTGAATCTTCGGCAGACTGTCCAGCTCCTTGGTCAGGGCCTGGCGGAGCATCTGAATGTCAAAGCCGACCTGACGAAGCAGCGGCAGAATCGAACCGCCCTGCTGATCCAGCAAGGCAGAAAAAAGATGCACGGGCTCGATGGCCGGATGGTCATGTCCCACCGCGAGGGATTGGGCGTCGGCCAACGCAAGTTGCAATTTACTGGTTAAACGGTCAATTCGCATGACTATGTCCTTTATATGAGCGCGGGTCAGGGACGCACCATAAAAAGCGTCACAACGATTACCCGCCGAGATGCCTCTTACATAAGGACAATTCTGCTCGATTCAAGCGCTGGCCATTTGACCTGGATCAGTCGGATTACGTCTCATCCAGAGGTTGGGTCAGCCAGATCAGGCTGGCCAGGCGCCCTGTCTGCGGGGAGCGCCTAAAGGAATAAAATCGCGCAGTGTCGGTATACGTGCACCATCCGCCACCGTAGATGGCATCAATGCCGATGGATGCCAGCCGCAACCGCGCCAGCTGATAAATATCCGCCATGAAGCGTCCGTCATTGACGCTGGGTTTGAAGGCTGTTTTTGCCCGGGAATGCTCTGACACGAACGCCTCGCGCACTTCAGCCCCAACTTCAAAGGCGTCAGGACCGATTGCAGGCCCAAACCACACCAGGATATCTTGAGGGCTCGACTCAAGCGACGCAGCCGTTGCTTCGAGCACACCACTTACCAGCCCTCGCCATCCGGCATGAGCAGCCGCGACACGCGTCCCTTGCCGATTACAAAAAAAGACAGGCAGGCAGTCTGCCGTCATGATCGTTGCAGCAATGCCAGGCGTCGACGTCCAGGAGGCATCAGCCTCAAGCACTTGGGCCGGATCAGCCTCAACAACAGAAATCCCATGCACCTGCTTTAGCCAGGCGGGTCGACACCCTAGCGAGTCGACCAACCGTTGCCGGTTTTCCGCCACGGCGGCCGGATCATCCTGCACATGATCGCCCAGATTAAGGCTCTGATAAGGCCCATGACTGACGCCCCCTGACCGAGTCGTAACGCAGCCTCTCACATTGGCAGGCGCAGGCCAGTCGGGAGTCAGCCAGTCATTCATCCGGTAAACGCCTCACGATCCTGACGCAAAAGGCTAAGCAGCCAGACGATATCCTCAGGCAGAGGAGACTCCCAGCTCATACGCTCTCCCGTCACCGGGTGATCGAGTTCCAGGAAGCGGGCGTGCAGCGCTTGCCTAGGAAACTCTCGAAGCGTCTTGACCAGTGTTGGGTTGGTAGCAGGCGGAATTCGGAAACGCCCGCTGTATACCGGGTCCCCTACCAGCGGAAAGCCAATGTGGGTCATATGGACCCGTATCTGGTGAGTCCTGCCAGTCTCCAGCTTGACGCGCACATGCGTATAGGCCCGAAATCGATCCAGGACACGATAATGGCTGACCGCCGGCTTTCCTCCGGTAACCACAGCCATTTGCTGGCGCCGTTGGGAGTGACGGCCTATAGGCGCATCTACCGTACCGCCGGAAACCACCACGCCCGCTACAACCGCCTCATAAATACGACTGACGGAGCGTGCCTGAAGCTGGGCCACCAGATTGGTTTGTGCTTCCAGGGTCTTGGCGACAACCATCAGGCCGGTTGTATCCTTGTCCAGACGATGGACAATACCGGCACGGGGCACGTTTGCCAGCGACGGTACATGATGGAGCAACGCATTGAGGAGCGTACCATCGGCATGGCCTGCCGCAGGATGGACGACCAGCCCGGCAGGCTTGTCCAGCACGAGCAAATGGTCGTCCTCATAGACGATATTGAGCTCGATATCCTGCGCCACCCAATCGCCCTGCGCTTCTCGCTCCGCGCGCAAGGACAGTACGGCGCCGCCATGCACCAGATCACGTGGACGCAGGACCGCGCCATCAACAGTTAGGCTGCCTTCCTTGATCCAGGACGACAGGCGAGAACGGGAATATTCAGAGAACAGCTGAGCCGCTACCTGGTCGAGACGCTGACCGCCGAGTTCTGTAGGCACTTCGGCGTTGAGTTGGATAATATCGGACATAGCAGCCAACAAAGGCGTGTAGCTTTTGGTTTCAGCCACACGCTGTGGTTAAATACGAAAACTTTTTGCCCTGGCATGATGTTCATGCCGGGTTGTTCATCATAACAGGACGGTTCCGGCTCCGTCAGCCGACCGTTTCAGGGAACGCAAAGCCGCCATGCAATTGAAGCACCTGCTGCTGATCGCCAGCCTCGCCCTCACCGCTGCCTGTTCCTCCAAAGCACCTGAAGTGGCAGAAAACCTGAGCGAAACCGAGCTCTACAAGCAAGCTCAGGAAGATTTGAACAACAACAACTACAACCAGGCTGTCAGCAAACTCAAGGCTCTTGAGTCCCGCTATCCGTTTGGCCGTTATGCAGATCAGTCTCAGCTTGAGCTTATCTATGCCAACTACAAGAACGGAGAGCCTGAAGCTGCCCGTACATCGGCAGACCGCTTCATTCGTCTGCACCCCCAGCATCCAAATGTCGACTACGCCTACTACATGAAAGGTGTAGCATCCTTTGAACAGGACCGCAGTCTTCTGGCGCGCTTCCTGCCATTGGATATGACCAAGCGTGACCCGGGTGCTGCCCGTGACTCATTCAATGACTTTGCTCAGTTCACCAGCCGTTTTCCAAACAGCCGGTACGCACCTGACGCCAAGGCGCGCATGACCTATCTGCGCAACCTGCTGGCAGCGTATGAAGTCCATGTGGCCGATTACTACCTGCGCCGCAAGGCTTATGTCGCTGCGGCCAACCGTGGTCGTTATGTTGTCGAAAACTTTCAGGGCACCCCATCGGTAGGGGATGGCTTGGCAGTCATGACTGAGGCCTATCAGCATCTGGGCCTCAACGACCTGGCAGCTACCAGCCTGGAAACGCTGAAAATGAACTATCCGGACAACCCAAGCCTGGATAACGGTGAGTTCAAACCCAAGCAACGTAGCGAAGATGATCGCTCATGGCTGGCACGCGCAACCCTCGGTTTGGTTGATCGCCCCAGCGAGCCGCTTCCGCCAGGCGAGACACGAGCTGCTCAGGATGTACAGCGCCAATACGAAGATGCGAAGCGTGAAATTCCTCAGGAGCTGCTTCCAGAGAATCAACCTGCGCCTGGAGAGGCCGAAAATCCTGATGCTCCGCGTCGCTCATGGTTCAGCCGTCTGACGTTTGGTCTTTTCGACTGATGCGAACCTGAACAAAAAAGGAGGCTTTAAGCCTCCTTTTTATTTACTCCTAAAGGTCCGCAAAATAAGACACCTCATTCATATGAAGACCATGATGAGGTATAACGCTTCAACGGCCATCACACGCTGTGATGGAGTTTACTTTTGCAGTCTTCTAATGTGCCGTAACACCCGAAACGAATTTTGTAACGGCCGTACTACTATTTAGAGAACACTATGGGTTTGTTTCGCCTGCTTTTCTGGCTAGCTCTGATTATCGCTGTTGTATGGCTGTGCCGCCGCCTGCTACAGGCGAAACCACAGAAGTCACAGAAAACACGCCTGGCCAAACCACAGCCAATGGTTCGCTGCGGTCACTGCGGGGTACACATTCCTCGCGATAAAGCCCTACCCCACGGGGAGCTCTGGTTCTGCTGCCAAGATCACTTACAAAAAAGCCTGAGCAGTGAGCGCTGATTTTTTTCATTACAACCTGCAGGACAGTCGTATCCTGAGGTTGTATCACTACTACCGGGTCATTGTCGGGCTGGTTTTTATCCTTCTGGTTTCCACCAATCTGGACGACAACCTTCTGAAGGTAACCGAGGGTAAAAACTTTGTGGTCGGCAGCTGGATTTACCTAGCGGGTAATATCCTGGCGATTTTTCTGCCACCACTGCGCAAGCAAAAACAGATCTTTGCCCTGGCTCTAGTGGATATCGGGCTGCTGACCTATCTCATGTACAGCGCTGGCGGTACACCGAGTGGTATTGGCAACCTCATCATCATTACCGTATCGATCGCCAACATTCTTCTCGTTGGGCGTATTGGAATTCTGCTGGCGGCCTTGGCTACCCTTGCCCTCATTTATGCCACCGCCTATAGAACGCTTAGCCTTCCCTCAGAGGCCAATCAGTATGTTCAGGCGGGAGGCCTGGGCGCACTGTGCTTTGCCGCCGCATTTCTGGTGCAAAGTCTCGTTAGTCGGCTGTCCAAAAGCCAGACCCTGGCAGAAGAGCGGGCGCACGTTGTTGCCGATCTGGAAAATCTGAATGCGCTGATCCTGGACCGTATGCGCACCGGCATTCTGGTTCTGGACTCAAGAATGGCACCTATTCTGGCCAACCCTGCCGCTCGAGAGCTGCTCGGTCATCCAGAACTCGATACCGGGGAGTTGAATGATCAATGCCCCGAATTGATGGACCGGCTACAACAGTGGGAACGGAACCGAACGCTTCGTCCTGCACCCATGCAAGCGTTCAGCGAAGGCCCACTGATCCAGCCCAGCTTCGTCCCTATTCAGCGGAGCGGCAATCAGCATATTCTGATTTTTCTGGAAAACATTTCCCGTATTGCTCAGCAGGCCCAGCAGCTAAAGCTTGCATCATTGGGACGCCTCACGGCGGGCATTGCCCATGAAATTCGCAACCCGCTGGGGGCCATAAGCCACGCGGCACAGCTTCTTCAGGAATCAGAAGTACTCGATCAGCATGATCTTCGCCTGGCCCAGATCATTCAGGATCATTCCCGGCGCATGAACATCATCATCGAGAATGTCCTGCAACTGTCCAGACGCCGCCAGGCAGAGCCCCAGCTGCTGGACCTCAAATACTGGGTGCACCGCTTTGCGGGTGAATTCAGAACCACTCTACGTGAGCAACAGTTTGTCTATGTGCAAACGACATCAGGTACGATACAGACCCGCATGGACCCTAGCCAGCTGACTCAGGTGCTAACCAACCTCGTTCAAAATGGCCTACGCCATAGCAGCAAGCTGCACGGCAAGGGACAAGTGTGGCTGGATCTCTTCCGTGACCCCGACTCAGACCTTCCCATATTGGATGTCATTGATGATGGGCCAGGTGTACCTGAAGACCAGATCACCAACCTTTTCGAACCCTTCTTTACCACCGAAAGCAAAGGAACCGGGCTCGGCCTCTATATTTCCCGCGAATTATGCGAGAGTAACCAGGCCCGCCTCAACTACCGCCAGCAGGAACAAGGCGGCTGCTTCCGCATTACCTTTGCCCATCCGCGCAAGTTGAGCTGAACATGAATCGACAGAAAGTCCTGATCGTTGATGACGAACCCGATATCCGAGAGCTGTTAGAGATCACATTGGGTCGCATGAAGCTCGACACCTTTAGCGCAAAGAACGTGAAAGACGCAAAGGATCTGCTGGCTCGGGAATCCTTTGACTTGTGTCTGACCGACATGCGCCTTCCAGATGGCTCCGGTCTTGATCTCGTGCAATACATCCAGCAGAAATATCCAAATGTTCCTGTAGCCATGATTACCGCTTTTGGAAGTCTGGATACAGCCATCCAGGCATTGAAAGCCGGCGCCTTCGATTACCTGACAAAACCGGTCGATCTTCCTCGGCTCCGGGAGCTTGTAAGCACCGCCTTACGCCTGAGCAGCTCAGCGCCTGCCCCCATCAAGGTGGCAGATCACAGGCTGCTGGGTGACTCACCGCCCATGCGTACGCTACGTGCTCAGATCGGCAAACTCGCTCGCAGCCAGGCGCCCGTCTATATCAGCGGTGAGTCCGGCAGCGGTAAAGAGTTGGTCGCCCGACTGATTCACGAGCAAGGCCCTCGTGCGGATCGCCCTTTTATTCCAGTCAACTGTGGCGCCATTCCATCAGAGCTGATGGAAAGCGAGTTTTTTGGTCACAAAAAAGGCAGCTTTACGGGCGCCATTGAAGACAAGCAGGGCCTATTCCAGGCCGCCCAGGGCGGTACTTTATTTCTGGATGAAGTCGCCGATCTGCCGCTAGCCATGCAGGTAAAACTGCTTCGTGCCATTCAGGAAAAGGCTGTACGCCCCGTCGGTGGGCAACAGGAAGTAGCGCTGGATGTACGGATACTAAGTGCCACACATAAAGATCTGGCCGCCGAAGTAGCCGCTGATCGCTTCCGGCAAGACTTGTTTTATCGCCTCAACGTCATCGAACTTCGTGTCCCTCCGCTACGTGAACGACGCGAAGACATTGCGGAACTGTGCTCGACTATCCTGAAACGTCTCGCTAAGGAGTCACAGCAGGATCTGGCCCAGCTGACAGATGATGCTCTCGCCAAACTCAAGAGCTATCGCTTTCCGGGTAATGTTCGCGAGCTGGAGAACATGCTTGAGCGAGCCTATACCCTTTGTGAAGACAACCTGATCAAACCAAGCGATCTGCGCCTTGCAGATACCCCCCAGTCGTCCAGCACTGGCGAAACCAGTCTGGCCAATATCAGTAATCTTGAGGATTATCTGGAGGAGATCGAGCGAAAGCTGATCATGCAAGCGCTTGAGGAGACGCGCTGGAACCGTACAGCTGCCGCTGAACGGCTCGGGCTTTCCTTCCGCTCGATGCGGTATCGCCTGAAAAAGCTGGGCATCGATTGATTACACGTAGCTGATCTCCAGCCGTGAATCCGGCAGATAAGGTGCCGGATCGATGATAGGCGCCTCCCCTGTGATCAGATTAGTCAACAGCTGGCAGGAGGCAGGCGCCAAAACCAAACCGTTACGATAATGACCGCAGTTGAGCCACAAGCCAGGCCGCGCGGATACTGGGCCAATATAGGGAATGCCTTCAAGCGACCCTGGTCGTAGCCCAGCCCAATGAGCGACCATTGGGCTACCTTCCAGTGCAGGCAACAGCTCGATGGCTGAACGCAAAAGACTTTCGTGCGCTGCCTGGGTAGGCTTCTTGTCAAAGCCTGCATGCTCCAATGTACTACCTACCAGAATATGTCCATCTCGCCGCGGGATGGCATAGCGCCCTTTCGCCAGCACCATACTGGGCAGAAAATCATCTGCGCATTTGAATAGCATCATCTGGCCCTTAACCGGCTCGACAGGCAAGCTGATGCCAACGCTCTTCAATAACGAGCCGCTCCATGCTCCCGCTGAAACCACAACATGCCTAGACTGGACGGCAATGCTATCCACATAGACACCGGTGACAGCGTCCCCTTCCTGAAGAAATGCCTGCACTTCGCTTCCAGTCTTTATGGTTACGTTGGGCATAGCAGCCAGAGCGGCATGAAGGGACTTAACCAGCCGCGGGTTTCTAACATTAGCCACATCCGCCATATAAATAGCCTTCTTGAAGCCCTCCCCTAATACCGGAACGTGGGAATAGGCCTCTTGAATAGGTACCGAGGCCAGAGGCCGTTGTTTGCCTTTGGCCCAGGCAAGCGCCTCAGCTTCATCATCAAGATCCAGCCAATACAGCCCTGTTACATGGACTTCAGGATCTACACCTGTCCTTTCGAAAAGCTGAGCGCCAAGTTCTGGGTAGAAATCTTGAGACCAGTGCGCCAACGCGGTGACGGGAGCGCTGTAGCGCCAAGGATAAAGCGGAGAAACGATACCGCCGCCGGCCCAGGAGGCCTCCTGACCAAGCTCTGCTCTTTCCAGAAGCAAGACGCTTTGCCCTGCCAAGGCGAGCTGCAAAGTCGAAAGCAGGCCAATAACGCCCCCACCAATGATCGCCACGTCAAAAACCACGTCACACCTCAATAACCGCTCAATTGACAAGTAATGCATACAGGAGCAAAAAGCCATCATGCCAGGATGGCTAAACTGACTTCACGTACATGGACGCCGTTAATGAAAGTCTATCAACAAGGCTTCAGCCTTATCGAACTGCTTACAACTATCGTTGTTCTTAGCGTTACCATTGGCATCGCCATACCTTCCTTTAGCGCGCTTACAGACCGAATAACACAGTACGAAGCTACTAACCGATTAGCTCAGACGCTTTACCGCGCCCGCTTTCAGGCTATAACGCAAAATAGAAGCACAACTGTCTGTCACGAAAGCCAGGGTAGTTGCAGTAGCTCTTTCATCTGGCAAGGAGCGATGCTGGTTTACCAGACTGCAAACCAACACGAGCAGACTGATGAAATACTTAATATTGTATCAAGCGAAAGCATACCGACTGGCTACAGTTGGCGCTGGTCCGGTTTTCGCGCAAGCCCCTTCCTGACCTTCAAGCCTAACGGCGCTACTGATTATCAGAATGGCACCTTTACTCTCTGTCGAAACAACGAAGCCTTAAAACAGGTAGTAATTAATAAAGCAGGGAGAGTACGGATACAGCCTGCTCCGACTGGTAGCCGATGCTAGTGAAAATGGCTTGGCGACCACACAGATAAAACAATTGACCAGACGTCACCTGTGTTTTTGAGCAACCTGATCTGCAAAGGCATCATGCCGATTATTTCTCTGCAAGGAATCAAGGATGCGTTCCGTACGCGGCTTTACGCTAATCGAGCTTATGGTGACTGTAGCAGTCCTTGCGATTGTTCTTACTATTGCAGTACCGTCATTCAGCAACTTAATTCAAAGCTCCCGCACGAACGCCCTCGTTAATGAACTCAACGGCACGCTTCAGATTGCTCGTTCTGAAGCACTAAAGCGGCGCAAGAATGTGATTGTCTGCCGTCGTAATGAAGCAGGTACTGCCTGTGATAACGGGACAGACTGGTCTAATGGCTGGTTGATTCGCCAAGTAGGCGGCGATGTGATTCGCGTTTGGGATGCTCAATCATTAACTGTCGAGGCTGATCCTGCCGCTGGATTTACTTTTTTGCCTAATGGGGCAGCTACTGCCGGAGGCAAACTAGTTATTAGTCCGACAAATTGCAAAAAAAATGACGAAAAACCAACGGTGTCTATTACCTCTACAGGCAGCACAGGCATAGCGTGTAAATCCCAATGAAAAACACTTGCCAAAGAGGCGCTACACTTATTGAAGTCCTAGTTACTGTTTTTATTCTTGCAGTAGGGCTTTTAGGCCTTGCAGGTTTGCAATCAACTAGCATTAAGAGCAACCAAGGCGCTTATTACAGATCACAAGCGACACTCTTAGCTGCAGATATAGCAGATCGCATGCGAGCTAACCGCACAGCGGCCTTAGCAGGAAGTTACAATATAAGTTCTTTTCCCTCTTCCTCCACAACAAACAATACTGCCAACGCAGTACGCGCTGAGAAAGATAAGGCAGAGTGGCTGAACTCACTTGCAAGCCTGCTTCCTGACGGGACAGGAAAAATAGAATACAGCAACAAAATCTTTGTCATCTCCATAAAATGGAACGACAACCGTGCCAGGATTAGAAGCTCTTCAGCCCAAGACACAGATCAAGACTTTATATTCACCTACCGGACCCAGCTATGAGAGTTTTTTTTCAGACCAAGCAAAGTGGTCTGTCATTAGTCGAACTAATGGTGGCAATGGTATTAGGCCTTCTGCTAATTGGCGGCGTTCTACAAATATTTTTATCAAGTAAAAACACCTATACTACAAACCTTGCCCTTTCTAAAGTCCAAGAGTCCGGCCGATTTGCAATGGATTTTTTGACTTTTGACATTCGTAATGCTTCTTACCGAGGCGAGTGCGTTGGAAGTTTAAATAATCTGCCTTCACCACTTAATAATGATGAAAGATATATTTTAATATCTGGCATTAAAGGCTGGGATAATAGTGAAGCCGACTCTGCACTACCTAGCTGGTTTCCAGCCTCAAAAAGGTTATCTGGAACAGATATGGTTTTGCTTAAACATGCCGCTAACTCTGCAGGCGTCACATTAGCATCCGCGCCAACTAATGATACGATTACGACAACCACAGCTACAAAACTAGCTTTTGGCACACTTCTAGTTATAGCTGAGCCAGTTGGATGTGACATCTTTCAAAATCAGAAAACTGCAACATCACTGTCTATAAGCTCTTCAAACGAATTTCGATACGCTTATAGTCAAAAAGCAGATCTACTTAAATATCAAAGCTCAATCTACTACATTAATAACGGCAGTAACAACACTCCATCTTTATGGCGAGTTCGTTATGACAACCCTTCAGACATAGTTACCGAAGAAATTGTAGAGGGCATACAAAACATGCAAATAAAATATGCCCAAGGTGACAGTAAAGGAAATATTACTGGAGATTATCTAGACGCCAATAATATTACCGATTGGTCAAGTGTGGTTTCTGTAAAAATAACCCTACTAGCCACTAGCAATGACACTAATGTTGTTTCACCAAATCAAGTAGTAAGGTTTAACGGCCAAGACATCACCATTAACAATGGCCGTTTAGCTCAGGTTTTTTCTATCACTGTAGGAATACGGAATCGTCTGCCATGAGAACAGAATTCTTTCCTAATAGAGAAAAAGGTGCTGTTCTTCTTGTCGCCCTTATCGTGCTCCTGCTAATGACTATTATTGGTATAAGCAGCATGCGCGTCACGTCATTACAAGAGCGGATGGCTGGAAACATGCGCGATCAAAATTTAGCTTTCCAAGGCGCAGAAACAGCTATGCGCCAAGCTGAAGCGCTCGTTCTGAGTAAAGAGGTCAACTTTTGGCAGAACACCTCTACTGAAAGAAGCTGGCAAAGCGTCGACAATCTTGCTGGCGTAGGCAAGCCAAGGTTTCGAATCACACCTATTCCTGGCGTTACCATCATAAAACCTGGCGATAGCCTTGAAGCTGGCCAGGCAATTGAAGTTGCTCTAGTAAGAGTAGAAGCAGAAGGGTACGGCGCTGCGGTCGATACTAACGACTCTACGGCAAGCTCAAATGTATTACTCCAATCAACTTTTATTAGGCGCTAAAGATGCTAACGCATAAGGAAATTATCGCCATAATGACTCCCTTAAAAAACAATTACTCAATCTTTAAAAGCTTTGCTTTAGTAGCTTTTGCTTCCTTTACAGCAACAAGTGTTTATGCAGAGGTTTCCCAGACACCGCTGTTATTAGGCAGTGGAAACGTACCTGGAAGCTTGGCGTTGGTACCTTCCGTAGAATGGCCTACTGTTTTGTCCGTGGCAAACCTAGGCAGTTATAATTCAGCCAATGAGTACTCTGGCTACTTCGACTCTAACAAGTGCTATCTATATAACAAGACCAGCAATGATGGCTGGTTCTATCCAAATGGCTTAGCCACTAACCATAAATGTAATGGTAAGTGGAGCGGAAACTTCTTAAACTGGGCTGCAACGCCGACTATTGATCCCTTCCGCAGCGCGCTAACGGGAGGCTTAAGAGCTGTTGACCAAGAAAACCTTACTATTTTGCAAAAGGCGCGTCACAGTGGCCAAAATAGTACAGGCGATAGGACTAACTCAGGCCAAGGAATGATTCCAGCAGCCGAGTTCTCGGGCGCCACACCAGTATCCTCTGGCTGGAATAGCATGTATATCCGTCTAAGTGGTCTAAATACCGATATGGTATTTTCAAATTGGTCGGACAAGCTCGGCGATGATCCAACATCAAGGAGTGAGTGGATCGACTATGACCCAAACAATAGCGCCCAGCTTAACAATGGCAGGCTCATACCTTCGTATCGCGTCAATGAGAACGGAGGATCACAAGTTAAGAGCGTTTATCGTTTAAGAATTCAAGTAAAAGTATGCGATCCAAGCCCTGCGGCTGGCGGCCTGGAAAGTAACTGTAAGCGCTATTCATCAACTAATTACAAACCAGAAGGTCTGCTTCAGCAATATTCGGATACGCTACGCTACAGCGTATTTGGCTACCTTAACGACTCCAGCGAAGGACGCGATGGTGGCGTTTTACGGGCAAACCAGAAGGGCATAGGCCCGAAAGATACTGATGGATCAACGAACCCATATGCAGAATGGAATGCCACCACTGGCATTTTAGTAAAAAACCCTAACCCTGCCGATGCTATTAGTACAGGCAATGGCGTTGCTGATAGTGGCGTAATAAATTATTTAAATAAATTCGCCTCCATGCCTTATCAAACAAATCCTGTTGCCTATAAGGCCATCAAGAGTTTAGATCCTGTTAGCGAACTCTATTACGCCGCTATAAGATATTTTAAAAACCAAGGTAATGTTCCTGCATATAGCAACCTTACCGGCGGAACCCAAGCCGAGCGCTACGCACAAGCGGACGGATTTCCCGTTATTACAAACTGGCAAGATCCTATTAATTACTCGTGCCAAAAAAACGTAATACTTGGTATTGGCGATACCAATACTCATAGAGACAAAAATCTTCCGGGTCCGACCAGCTCGGTAGGAGAGGTCAGCCCCAAGCCTCCAGAGGTCGTAGCAGATACGACGGTTAACGTCGTTACCGCCACAGCAAAAGTTGGAAGCCTTGAAGGCGTCAACCTTAAAGAAACGTCGAGTAGCTATACTGGACGTTCTAACTCAGCCTATATAGCCGGCTTAGCTTATGACTCGCATACTGTTGATCTCAGACCTAATATGAGCGGCAAGCAGACCCTTTCCACTTACTGGGTAGATGTAAGGGAAAATCAGAGCTTAGCGGGGCGCGCTTCAAACCAATATTGGCTTGCGGCTAAATATGGCGGGTTCAAGGTGCCATCTAATTTTTCACCTTATTCAAATGAGACAAACAGCGCCACTATTACAGATGATCTTTGGTGGACAAATGGTGAAATTCTTCCTACTGGAGATAAGCGGCCTGATAACTTTTTCGTAGCAAGCGATGCTGCGAATATGACAGCCAGCTTAAAAACTGCTTTTTCCCAAATTGTTAAAGAGGTTAGAAGCACATCTACGTCTCTTGCTACTAACTCGACTCAGCTTAATACGGAAAGCGCTGTTTTTCAGACTCTCTATAATAGCTCCAACTGGAGTGGAGACCTTCTCGCAAAAACTGTCAGCGGTTCTGGCTCAGTTGCGGCCACGCCAACGTGGAGCGCTGCGTCTAAACTAGATGCGTTAACTAACCTCAGTACACGAAAAATATTCCTATCGAATGGATTTACCGCCAGAGAGCAAGGGGTCTACTCTACATCCATCGGAGGTATAGACTTTTTCTGGAATAATAATCTGGACAATGACGCCAAAATCGCTCTTCAGACACCTAGAGCGAATGGCGTTACTGTAGAAGGTGATACCGGCCAGAATCGCTTAAATTACTTACGTGGCGAGCGAAACCTAGAAAAAACCAAAACGACTCCTTCTAACCCGTTCCGCTCAAGAGGCAGCCGATTGGGCGATATTATTAACTCAGATCCCCAATATGTTTCTAATCAAGATTATGGCTATAACTTACTGACCGGCTCAATGTGGGGCGGTGCAGGCAGCAGCTATTTGAGCTTTCGTCGCAGCACTGACTATATCAATCGTAAGCCCATGGTGGTGGTAGGTACAAATGATGGGATGCTGCATGGATTTGACGCGACCGTTTCGTCAATTGGAGGTGGTGAGCTCTTTGCCTATATACCTCGAAGCATAACAGGTGACTTATATAAGCTTACCGACCCAAATTACTCCCACCAGTATTATGTAGATGGCTCGCCGACGAGCTCTGACGCGTGGATAAACGGTAGCTGGAAAACTATTGTTGTGGGCACAACCGGTGCTGGAGGCAAAAGCGTTTTCGCTTTAGACGCCACCAACCCGAACACTATGTCTGCCAGGAGTGTAATGTGGGAGTTCACCGCACCTGACATGTCTTATCCAGTACAGAAGCCCTCAGTAGTTGCATTAGCAAATGGAAAATTCGGCGTTATCGTTAGTAGTGGATTTACAAACTCATCCGTTACTAAAGGTCATGTTTGGGTACTTGATGCAGCTAACGGAAATGTGCTGAAAAAATTCACAGTCAATACTACTGGCGGAATGGCACAGCCCTTAGCAATCGATATTAATAATGACCGAGTAGCGGATCGCATTTACGTAGGCGATACCCAAGGCAATCTTTGGCGATTCGATATAACGGGGGAGGATGTAAGTAAGTGGGATGGTTTTAGAAATGGTAACCAAAACATCATTCCCATTTTCTCAGCACGGGATAGCTCAGGTAGAGTCCAGCCTATTACAGCACCTCTTACAGCCGCTCTTAATACCGATGGCAAACCAATTATTCTATTTGGTACAGGTAGTTTCTACCAAACCGTCGATACTGATCTCTTGCAGAATCAACGCATTGAGTCCTACTACGCCATCATTGACAGAGACAGTTCGGTTAACCGAACGAACCTAGCTGAACGTAAGATTCTAAAAGAAGTAAACGTAAACGGCCAAAAAGGCCGAATTTTGAGCGAAGCAGCCACTGGGGACATGTACGGTAAGTCTGGTTGGGTATTAGATCTATTATGGAAGGCCTCTGAGGGTGGATCCAATTCACTTACTGGTGAACGGGTTGTTTCAGCAGGTGTTTTAAGAAATGGCACCATCACATTCAGTACATTAACACCCTCTGATGATCCCTGTTCAGGCGGGGCCACTAGTTGGGTAATGTCTCTAGACGTATTTACTGGTGCTCGATTGGCGTATAACTATTTCGATTTCAACGGTGATGGGCTTATCAATGATAATGACTATTTCACAGACTCTAATGGAAATAAGATTCCTTTTTCTGGAATCTCCAACCCTGATTTAGGTGCCATAGATACACCTAGCTATTTCAATGGCAATGCTACTAATGAAGGTAGTACCGACCTCATCTGTTTTGCGGGGTCCGCAAATGCAGATCAGCCCGTCTGCAGTCCTGCACCTCCGGGATCAAGAACGTCTGACAGAGTTTCATGGCGAGAAATCAGATGATAAAAGTTATGAGCAAAATGCGATTAGGCAAAACTGTCCCTCGCCGCACTATTCAGCGTGGTTTTACTTTAATCGAGGTAATGGTAGTAGTTGCTATTATTGGAATACTTGCAGCAATAGCTTATCCGTCTTACACCGAGCATATACGTAAAACAAACAGAACAGCTGCACAAGCTTCTTTAATGGAGCTTGTGCAATTTATGGAAAGAAATTACACCTCAACTGGAATGTATTCCAATTCGGACGGAACAGCTCCGGCTTTACCGTTTACAACCTCTCCAAGAGATGGAAATGCCGTTTACAATCTAGAGCTAAGTTTGGTAACTAAAAGTAGTTTCACACTACAAGCGGTGCCGGTTGCCGGAAAGGTGATGGCAAGTGATCGTTGTGGAACATTAACGATTACAAACACAGGTGTAAGAGGACAAGCAGCGACAGGAACTTCGACTGAGTGTTGGCGACGATAAAATAAGAAGTGAAAGAACGACTACCGCCCTTGAGTCTTCAAAGGCGGTTTTAAACATTATATAGCTTTTACTCTAAGCTCCTTCGGCAGCGAGAACGTAATATTCTCCGGCTGGCCTTCAAGCTCCAGCCCCTCGCTCGCGCCCCAAGCTTTCAGCTGGTCAATAACGCCTTTGACCAGAATCTCAGGAGCTGACGCGCCTGCTGTAATACCAATTCGCCCTACCCCGCTGAACCACTCCTGCTTGAGATCTTCCGCACCATCAATAAGGTAGGCTGGGGTTCCCATACGCTCGGATAGCTCACGCAGACGGTTGGAATTGGAGCTATTAGGACTTCCAACGACTAGAACGATGTCAGACTCAGTTGCTAGTGTTTTAACCGCGTCCTGGCGGTTCTGAGTGGCGTAGCAAATATCGTCTTTGCGTGGGCCGCCAATGTTCGGAAACTTGCCGCGCAAGGCATCGATGACCTTGCTTGTGTCGTCCATAGACAGCGTAGTCTGAGTAACGAAAGCTAGCGAGTCAGGGTTGCGGACCTGAAGCGCCGCAACGTCTTCCTCGTCTTCTACAAGGTAGATCGATCCGCCATTACGCGTATCGTACTGGCCCATAGTGCCCTCTACTTCCGGATGGCCTTCATGGCCAATCAGAATGCATTCGCGGCCGTCACGGCTGTATTTGGCTACTTCCATGTGAACCTTGGTCACCAGCGGACACGTAGCATCAAAAACTTTGAGCCCTCTGTTTTCAGCTTCCTTGCGTACCGCCTGCGAAACGCCATGGGCGCTGAAGATCACGATAACGTCATCAGGCACCTGATCCAGCTCTTCGACAAAAACAGCGCCACGGTTGCGCAGGTTTTCTACGACGAACTTGTTATGCACCACTTCATGTCGGACATAGATCGGCGGGCCGAACACATCAAGCGCGCGATTGACGATATCGATTGCGCGATCAACCCCTGCGCAAAATCCGCGAGGGTTGGCTAATTTGATTTGCATGTTGAATTCCTTTCGCTCAGCGTCTGCTACTGAGCAGGCCTCAATGGGCAACAACCGGCTCAATGGCGATAATTTCGACTTCGAACGTCAACGTGCGCCCAGCAAGCGGGTGGTTGAAATCTATAATCACCGCATGATCATCGAAGGATTTAACGATGCCGGGCATTTCGCCTCCTGCCGCATCGGTAAAGATAATCAGCAACCCTTCGGACAAGTCCATATTCTCGAAATCGTCTCGAGGCATCTGCTGCAGATTTTGCGGGTTTGGCTGACCAAACCCCTGCTCAGGCAGAATCGTCAGGCTACTACGCGCGCCCTCAGGCAAGCCGAACAACGCTTGCTCGAAGCCAGGCAGGAGATTGCCGTCCCCTACCCTGAACGTTGCAGGCGCCTTGTCAAAGGTTGTGTCAACAATATCGCCGTTTTCCAGCTTGATCGCGAAATTGAGCGTTACGCGCGTTTCCGGACCAACCGTTATCTCAGACATGGGCTTCTCCTGTCTTTTTGGTACGGAACATATCCAGGGCAAGCATGATGGCACCTACGGTAATGGCGCTGTCTGCCAAGTTGAAAGCGGGAAACAGATGTTCCCGCCAATGTACAAGGACGAAATCAATAACGTGCCCCAACACGATACGGTCGTACAGGTTACCGATAGCGCCGCCAAGGATCAGCGCCAGGGCAATAGCAATCCAGGTATCGTTGCGTCCCAACCGCTTGAGCCAGACTACCAGGGTAATGCTGACTGCAATGGCAATCGCAGCAAAAAGCCAACGCTGCCAACCGGAATGATCCGCCAGAAAGCTGAACGCTGCGCCTGTGTTATAGGCGAGCGTCCAGCTGAACAGATCAGGGATCACCTCGATGCGCTGATACAGACTGAGCTGCCCTTCAAAATAAGCCTTGCTCAGTTGATCCAACACAACGACGACCACACTCAACCATAACCAGGCCAGACGGCCAAAACGGCCTGCCTCAGGCATAGCGGCGTACCTCACCATTGCCAAAGACGTTACTGACGCAACGGCCACAGATTTCAGGGTGGTTGGGATCAATTCCTACGTCATCACGATGGTGCCAGCAACGGGCACACTTGGTGCTGCCTGATTTGCGAACCAGAAGTTTGAGACCTACCACCTCGCTCTCTACCGCTTCGTCAGGCGCCTCGTCAAACGTTGCAACCTCGACCCGAGAAGTGATCAGGATAAAGCGCAGGTCTTCACCCAGTTTCTTCAGTACCGCACTCAGCGGGCCGTCAACGAACAGCGTGATTTCTGCCTGAAGGTTGCCGCCGATTGTCTTGGCGTTACGCTGGTTTTCCAGCTCTTTGTTGACAGCAGCCTTGACCGCCATCACCTGATCCCAGAATGCGCGATCAAGCTCAGTGTCAGCTGGCAGCTCGGTCAACTGGTCATACCAGGTATTAAGCATGACAGACTCGTTGCGCTTGCCTGGCAGGTATTGCCAGATTTCCTCGGCAGTGAAGGCCAAGATAGGCGCAATCCAGCGAACCAGTGCTTCCGCAATATGGAACATGGCTGTTTGGCAGGAACGGCGAGCGCGGCTGTCAGTGCCCGTGGTGTACTGGCGATCCTTGATGATGTCGAGATAGAAGCCACCCAGTTCATGCACACAGAAATTGTGCACTTTCTGGTACACGTTCCAGAAACGATACTCGTTGTAGGCTTCCTCAAGCTCATGTTGCAACAGGAGCGCGCGATCCACAGCCCAGCGATCAATAGCGATCATGTCTTCCGATGCCAGCAGATGCTGCTCAGGATCGAAGCCGTTCAGGTTGGAAAGGAGGAAACGTGCAGTATTGCGGATACGGCGATAAGAGTCAGCCGAGCGCTGCAGGATCTGTTGGGAAACCGCCATTTCACCCGAGTAGTCAGTCGCCGAAACCCATAGGCGCAAAATGTCAGCGCCCAGCGTATCCGTCACCTGCTGCGGTGCAATCACGTTGCCCAGCGATTTGGACATCTTGCGGCCATTCTCATCTACGGTAAACCCGTGCGTGAGCAATGCTTTGTAGGGTGGGTGGTCGTCGATGGCACAACCAGTCAGCAGCGATGAGTGGAACCAACCACGATGCTGGTCGGAGCCTTCCAGATACAGGTCAGCAACCGGCCCCTGATCATGGCCCAGCTGATGCGAACCACGTAGCACATGCCAATGGGTAGTGCCCGAGTCAAACCAGACGTCCAACGTATCAGCGATTTTTTCATACTGGGGGGCTTCATCACCCAGCAACTCGGCAGCATCCAGCTTGAACCACGCCTCGATACCGGCCTGCTCAACGCGCTGAGCAACCTCTTCCATCAACTCTACCGTGCGAGGATGCAGCTCTCCGCTTTCCTTATGCAGGAAGAATGGAATCGGGACACCCCAGGTACGCTGACGCGAGATACACCAGTCAGGCCGACCGGCAATCATGCCATGCAGACGGGCCTGTCCCCAGGCGGGCACAAACTGGGTCTGCTCGATGCCTGCCAAGGCACGCTCACGAAGGGTGCCGCCCTCTACTGGCTGCTTGTCCATGCCCACAAACCACTGCGCGGTCGCACGGTAGATCAGTGGGGTTTTGTGACGCCAGCAATGCATGTAGCTGTGAGTGATATTCTCGCTGGCCATCAGGCAGCCGACTTCGCGCAGCTTCTCGACAATGGCGGGATTGGCTTTCCAGATGAACTGGCCACCAAAGAAGGGCAACGACTCGACATAAACGCCGTTGCTCTGCACGGGACTCAGAATGTCATCGTTGGTCATGCCGTAGCGCTTGCAGGACCGGAAGTCATCCTCACCGTAAGCAGGCGCACTGTGCACAATACCCGTACCAGCACCCAGTTCAACATAGTCAGCAAGGTAAATGGGCGAACGGCGATCGTAGAAAGGATGATTGAAAGCGATCAGCTCCAGCGCTTCACCCTTAGCCGTCGCGATGACCTGTCCTTCCAGCGAGTACCGCGCAAGGCAGCTCTCGACCAGCTCCTCAGCCAGCAGAAGCAGCTTGTCGCCTACGTCTACCAGTGCATAGTCAAACTCGGGATGCACATTAAGCGCCTGGTTGGCCGGGATGGTCCAGGGTGTGGTAGTCCAGATGACGATATAGGCTTTCTTGGGCAGCGTTTCCAGACCGAAGGCAGCAGCAAGCTTGTCATCCTCGGCGCTGGGGAAGGCTACATCGATCGTCATGGACTGCTTGTCCGCGTATTCCACTTCAGCTTCGGCCAATGCAGAACCGCAATCGAAGCACCAGTTGACCGGCTTCAGACCCTTGAATACAAAGCCTTTACGAACCATTTCAGCCAATGCACGGATTTCTCCCGCCTCGTTGGCATAATCCATGGTTTTGTAGGGATTATCCCACTCACCCAACACACCCAAGCGGATGAAGTCGGCTTTCTGCCCTTCTACCTGCTCAGCCGCATAGGCACGGCAGAGTTCGCGGGTTTTGTCGGCTGGCAGATTCTTGCCGTGGGTGATCTCAACCTTGTGTTCGATAGGCAGGCCATGGCAATCCCAGCCGGGAACATAGGGTGCGTCATAACCCGACAGGGTTTTGGAGCGGACAATAATGTCCTTGATGATCTTGTTGACCGCATGACCAATATGAATATTGCCGTTGGCATAGGGCGGGCCATCATGAAGGATAAAGGTAGGACGCCCTTTGCCAATTTCGCGCAGCTTTTGGTAGAGACCAATACCATTCCAGTACTTGAGGGTTTCAGGCTCGCGTTGCGGCAAGCCGGCTTTCATGGGGAAATCGGTAGCTGGAAGGTTAAGCGTGGCTTTGTAATCGGTCATTTCGGGCTCTTCAGATCTCATCAAGCGGTTGGCCCAGCCAATAAGCTCGGGCGGCGGCGACATCGGCATCAATCGCCGCCTTCAATGCCTCCAGAGAGGCGAAACGCTGCTCGTCTCGCAGCTTGCGGTGAAAAACAACAGTCAGATGCTGACCATACAGATCGCCAGCATATTCGAGAAGATGTACTTCAAGATGGGGACGGCCATCGCCTTTTACAGTAGGACGAAGACCAATATTTGCAACGCCTCCCCGGATCTGGCCATGAATATCCACGTTGACCAGATAAACCCCTTTCATGGGTGGCAGACGGCGCTTCAGCTGAACATTAGCAGTAGGCCAGCCTAATTGGCGAGCAAGCTTCTGTCCATGCAGTACACGCCCAGATAAGGTATAGGGGCGTCCCAGCATTCGATTTGCAAGAGACAGATCCCCCGAAGCCAACGCTTCTCGAATGCGCGTACTGCTTATTCTCATGCCATCCAACTCGACCGTTGTAGCGGCCTCAACCGTAAACCCGTTGATCCGCCCTGCATCGACCAGAAAATCAAAGTCGCCAGCACGGTCACAGCCAAAGCGGAAGTCATCCCCGACCTCAAGGTGCTTGATGCCCAATCCCTGGATAAGCACCTGATCGATAAAGGCTCGTGCTGAAAGCTCGCGCAGTCGACGGTTGAAGGCCAGACACACAACACGGTCTACGCCTGCCCTGGATAGTAACTCCAGCTTCTCGCGAAGGCGCGTCAACCGCACTGGAGCTTGTTCAGGCGCAAAGTACTCACGCGGCTGCGGCTCGAATATAACTACACAACTAGGCACTCTGAGCTCTATTGCTCGTTCATGCAGACGAGCCAGAATCGCCTGATGTCCCAGGTGTACTCCGTCGAAATTGCCTATGGTGGCAACACAGCCCTGCGGCAGGGGACTGAGATTATGAAGGCCTCGAACCAGCTGCATAGCACGCGTTCTATTTGCAAATTCTACGATTATACGCACGCTTGCCCGCAGACAACAGGCAGTCACTGACAAGCTTGCCCATGAACATCAAACCATTGGTCATGCCAACGCTTTTTTCGTGAAGTCTTTGATACGAAATCCAAATGCCGCCAACACGCCAAAATAAGCGATCACTCCAGCAGCAACGACTAGCCCAAGCCGTGAAAAGCGCGCCAGCATATTGCCCTGATCCCATGCGGGCATGACATAAAGCAGCCCTAGAAGTACGGTCGACATGACCACAACCGCAACCACTAGCTTGATCAGGAACAAGGTCCATCCGGGCTGCGGCTCGAAAAGCTTGTGCTTTCTCAACTGCCAATAAAGAAGACCTGCGTTGATACAGGCGGCCAGCCCGATCGCCAAGGCCAGACCTACATGCTGAAGCGGACCAATAAAGGCCAGGTTCATGAGCTGGGTTATTACCAATGTGAAAATAGCGATCCGAACAGGCGTCTTGATGTTCTGTCGAGCATAAAACCCGGGGGCCAGTACCTTGACCAAAATGATTCCGACCAAACCTACCGAATAGGCGATCAAGGCATGCTGGGTCATTTGTGCATCATGAGCCGTAAAACGACCGTACTGGAACAGGGAAATAGTCAGCGGCTCGGACAGAATCGCTAGCGCCAACGAGCACGGCAGAACCAAAAGAAAGCAGAGCCTAAGCCCCCAATCCAAAAGGCGGGAGTATTCGTGCCGATCATCCTTGGCATAAGTCTTGGCTAGCGCCGGCAAAAGGATAGTACCAAGCGCAACACCCAGAACACCGGAAGGCAGCTCCATCAAGCGGTCGGCGTAATACATCCATGAAACCGAACCGGCAGCCAGAAAAGAGGCAAAGATGGTGTTGATGATCAGGGAAATCTGGCTAACCGACACTCCGATAATGGCCGGGATCATTTGCCTCAATACCCGCCAGACTCCGCTGTCCCGTAGATTGAGGCGAGGCAGCACAAGCATGCCAATTTTTTTCAAGTGTGGCAGCTGGTACACCAGCTGTAGAAAACCGCCCGCCAGTACAGCCCATCCAAGCACCATGACCGGTGGATCAAAGTATGGCGTCAGGAAGACAGCAAAAAAGATCATGCTGACGTTTAGGAGCGTGGGCACAAACGCCGGGACGGAGAACCGGTTCCACGTGTTGAGCACTGCACCGGCAAGCGATGACAGGGAAATCAACAGAATATACGGAAAGGTTACGCGAAGAAGTGAAGTGGTCAGCGCAAACTTTTCAGGCGTATCGCTAAAGCCAGGGGCGGTAATCCAGATAACCCAGGGCGCAGCTACCATGCCCACCAGGGTCACAATCGCCAGGACCAGCGTCAGCAGGCCTGATACGTAGGCGATAAAGGTTCGGGTCGCCTCTTCTCCGCGCTGGCTCTTGTATTCTGCCAGAATCGGGACAAACGCCTGGGAGAATGCGCCCTCTGCAAAGATGCGCCGCAACAGATTCGGCAGCTTGAACGCTACGAAGAAAGCATCAGTGGCGATCCCTGCGCCAAAAATACGTGCTACGATGGTATCGCGAATAAAGCCCAACACCCGGGAAACAAGCGTCATTGAGCTAACCGCAGCTAGCGATTTAAGAAGGTTCATGCGTTTGGATTCTATACATACCGATGACAGGGCCAGTGTGTCTCCAAGCCTCAAGAAGATGCCTCATAGGCAAGCCCGCGAGTGTAGGACGATCAAACAGATAAAGCACGTACAGATGCAGTTGTTACCAACCACTCGTCCAGCCGTCTTTATAACCTTGACAATCGATTAACACATCGGCATGATTCGCGGCCTTATTTGCGTGGTACCCCCCCAGTTTTTCGAGGAGCTCGACGGTGGCAAACACACCTTCCGCCAAAAAACGCGCCAAACAGGCTGAGAAGCGTCGCAGCCACAATGCTAGCCTGCGTTCAATGGTTCGTACTTACATCAAGAACGTAGTTAAAGCGATCGACGCTAAAGATCTGGAAAAAGCACAAGCTGCCTACGCCGCTGCAGTACCTGTGATTGATCGCATGGCCGACAAGGGCATCATTCACAAGAACAAGGCTGCTCGTCACAAAGGCCGCCTGAATGCCCATATCAAGGCTATGAGCCAAGCTGCTGCCGCTTAAGGCTTAGCTTGCAATAAAAAACCGGCGAAAGCCGGTTTTTTATTGCCTGCGTTTTCAGGCATAAAAACGGCGCCCATCGGCGCCGTGCTTCATGCGGGTGACGTTACACCAGCACCATATTGTCTCGATGAACAAGTTCAGGCTCGTAGACATACCCAAGCGCCTGACCAATGAACTCTGAGGACTGTCCCATGATCTTCTGTGCCTCGGCAGCACTGTAATTTACCAGTCCGCGCGCCACTTCATTTCCGTCAGGCCCCACACACGCCACCATCTCACCACGACGGAAACTGCCTTCTATCGCTTTAACACCTACAGGCAAGAGACTCTTATGGTCTTCAGTAAGGGCCTTTACCGCCCCCGCGTCCAGCACCAATGCGCCACGCATTTGAAGATGACCTGCCAGCCATTGCTTGCGAGCCGCCACCAAGCCCCGCTCAGGGGAAAGCAACGTACCCAGCCGCTCACCCTCACGCAACCGGCTCAGTACGCGCTCAATGCGCCCACCTACGATAACCGTACAGGCACCAGAGCGAGCTGCCAGACGAGCCGCACGCAGCTTTGTCTGCATACCACCACGCCCCAACGCCCCTGCAGAGCCACCAGCCACCGCATCCAGCGCAGGATCGTCTGCACGAGCCTCGCTGATTAGCGCGGCTTCAGGATTATGTCGCGGATCGGCATCGAACATGCCATCACGATCCGTCAGGATAACCAACAGATCCGCCTCAACCAGGTTTGCCACCAGAGCAGCCAATGTATCGTTGTCACCAAAACGGATCTCATCCGTAACGACCGTATCGTTTTCATTGATGACAGGCACCACCCCCAACTCAACCAGGGTTCGAAGGGTGCTTCGAGCATTCAGATAACGCTTTCGGTCGGACAAGTCATCATGGGTAAGCAGCACCTGTGCCGTTTGCACATCATGCTCGGCAAAACTGGACTCCCATGCCTGAACCAAGCCCATCTGACCAACAGCCGCAGCAGCCTGCAACTCGTGAATGGCACTGGGCCGCGAAGCCCAGCCCAATCGACTCATGCCTGCCGCCACTGCGCCAGAGGATACGAGGACAAGCTCAACACCCGCACGATGCAGAGCAACCATCTGCTCGACCCAGCCCGACATGGCACGGCCATCAAGGCAGCGCCCATCATCCGTCAGCAAGGCACTGCCAATCTTTACCACCCAACGCTCGGAGCGAGTCACCCGATCGCGTATCGAAAGCTCTTTATCTGACATAGATGATCTCTGGTCCTTCACCATCGTCTTCGTCATCATCATCGAAGTCATCGTCGAGACTTTCATCATCGACGCTCTTTATGCCAGCACGACGCAGCGCACGCGCATCGTCCAACGCCTGTAGGCGAGCACGGGCCTCATCCTCGATCTGCTGATCCAGCTCCTGCACCGCCTCAGCAAAGGCTGGATCTTCAGCGATACGCTCGGCACGCTCATCCAGATAGCGCATGATAGCCTGACACAACGCTTCGGTGCCGTTACGCTCCAGGGCCGAGATCACAAAGACAGGCCCTTCCCAGCTCAGACGCTCAACGACAGCCTTGACCCGAGCATCACGCTCTTCCTCATCCAGGATCTGGTCAGCCTTATTCAGAACCAGCCAGCGGTCACGCTCCATCAGCGCCGGACTGAACTTGTTCAACTCATTGAGAATCGTCTCAGCCGCATCAGCCGGATCGCTTTCATCCAGCGGCGCCATATCGACCAGATGCAATAACAGGCGTGTACGCGCCAAGTGCTTGAGGAAGCGAATCCCCAGCCCTGCACCTTCGGAAGCGCCTTCGATCAAACCGGGAATATCCGCCACAACAAAGCTCTTGAGGCGCCCCACACTCACAACACCCAGATTAGGCACCAACGTTGTAAAAGGGTAGTCCGCCACTTTGGGCTTGGCTGCCGACACCGCCCGGATAAATGTACTCTTGCCAGCATTTGGCAGACCAAGCAGACCTACGTCTGCCAAGACCTTCAACTCAAGCTTGAGATCACGCGCCTCACCAGGCTTACCTTTGGTGGTCTGGCGGGGAGCACGGTTGGTACTGGACTTGAAGCGCGTGTTACCCAACCCGTGCCAGCCGCCTTGCGCTACACGCAGACGCTGTCCCGGCTGGGTCAGATCGCCAATCACTTCCTGGGTGCCCGCATCGATAACAGTCGTACCTACAGGCACTTGGAGAACCAGATCTTCACCCTTGGCACCCGTACAATCCGTACTGCCACCGTTTTCGCCACGCTGCGCCTGGAAACGGCGGGTGTACCGATAATCCACCAGGGTATTGAGGTTGACGTTGGCCTCCAACCATACAGAGCCACCGTCACCACCATCACCACCGTTCGGCCCACCTTTCTCGATGAACTTTTCCCGGCGGAAACTCATCATGCCATTACCGCCATCGCCGGCTTGCACGTGAATGGAAACTTCGTCGACAAACTTCATTAAAACCTCCCGCCGGAGCGGGCCGACTGAAAATAACTGGAAAAGAATAGAATACAGAAACAAAAAAGCCCCGTCGTTAAGACAGGGCTTTTTCGGTGAATCTGCGCTTAGGCAGCAACGACGCTTACATAGCGACGGCCGAAGGCGCCCTTCACTTCGAACTTGATCACGCCGTCGACTTTAGCGAACAGAGTGTGATCCTTGCCCAGACCAACGCCGTAACCGGGGTGGAACTGAGTACCGCGCTGACGCACGATGATGTTACCTGCTTTAACAACCTGGCCGCCGAACAGCTTCACGCCAAGGCGTTTAGATTCTGAATCGCGACCGTTGCGGGTGGAACCGCCAGCTTTTTTGTGTGCCATGTGTCAATTCTCCGAAAAGGCAATCAGGCCTGAATGCCGGTGATTTTGATTTCAGTGAACCACTGACGGTGGCCCTGACGCTTCATGTGATGCTTACGACGACGGAATTTGATGATGCTGACCTTGTCGTGACGACCCTGAGCAACTACTTCAGCAGTTACTTTGGCGCCATCAACTACCGGCAGACCGATCTTGACGTCATCGCCGTTGCCAACCAGCAGAACGCGATCAAAAGTCACGGTTTCGCCAGTTGCGATGTCGAGCTTCTCGACCTTCAGGAATTCACCTTCGGTGACTTTGTGCTGCTTGCCACCGGTAACGATTACTGCGTACATGGAATATCTCCGTTTAACCTGCTCACCCGGTGCTTTATAAAAAGAGTGATTGACCGGCATGGCTGCATGGGGTGGATAGACGCCCAGGCAATTGCGTAAGACAGGGGGTTAACCCTTGGGATTTCAGGGCCAGCAATTCTACGCAAGAAGGGATAATGTAGCAAGGGCTGCACTACTCTGCCTTGACAGTGCCACCCCTCCCCCCTAGCATGCCGCGCAACCCTATTGGAGCCCCGGCAGGTTACGCGCCCAGCGCTCCGCCCCGGCGCGCACTGTGCTGTAACAACGCACCGCACTTGGATACGCCCTACATGACGCAACCCCAGGCCTTTTATCGCGTGGTGGCTGATGATTTCGCCGCAGTCGATGGCATCATTCGCCGACAACTCACCTCCCGCGTGCCCCTGGTCGAAAAAATCGGAGACTACATCGTCTCCGCTGGCGGGAAACGCCTACGTCCCCTCCTGGTCCTGCTGACTGGAAATGCATTGGGCCATAGCGATTACCCGATTCGGCTACTTGCAGCCACCATCGAGTTCCTGCACACCTCAACCCTGCTGCACGATGACGTTGTCGATGCCTCAGGTCTACGTCGCGGACGCTCAACGGCCAATGCCCTTTGGGGTAATGCCCCTAGCGTGCTGGTGGGTGATTTTCTCTATGCCCGCTCCTTCGAGATGATGGTCGAGCTGGGCTCCATGGAGGTCATGCGCATTATCTCCCAGGCAACACGCGTTATTGCCGAAGGGGAAGTGCTACAGCTTTCCAAGGTCCGTGACGCCAGCACAACCGAAGAGATCTATATGGAGGTCATTCGGGGTAAGACCGCCATGCTGTTCGAAGCGTCAACACACAGTGCTGCGGCCCTGTGTGGCGCCTCAAGTGCGCAGGCAGAGTCCCTTCGGCAGTTTGGGGATTATCTTGGTATCGCCTTCCAGCTGGTCGATGACCTGCTGGATTACCGCGGCGACGCTACGACGCTAGGCAAGAATGTGGGTGATGACCTGGCAGAGGGTAAGCCTACCCTTCCCCTGATCGTAACCATGCGAGAAGGCACCGAGGAACAGGCGACCCTGGTTCGCAAGGCCATCCAGCAAGGTGGCAGCAAGGACCTGGAGGGTATTCGCACTGCAGTCGAAGCCGCCGGCGCGCTTGACTACACCGCCAATCTGGCACGTGACTATGCCGAGCGGGCCATTGCCTGCCTGGAAAGCCTGCCTGACAGCGCTCACCGTGATGCGCTCATCGAGCTAAGCCAATTTGCAGTAGCGCGTACGCACTGATATAGCAACCAAAAAGAACGCCACCTGCCGTCAGGCACGTGGCGTTTTTTTATGTCTGTTTTGTGCTGCTGGTCGCCTTGGCCAGAAAAATTCGGATTAACCCTTGATTAATCAATAACAAGAATTATTCTCATTCATACACCCGATATGGAGGGATATGTCATGACTTATTTGATCGATGCCTGGCTGGACCGCCCACACCCCTACCTTCGCATACTCAATCGCGAGACTGGACAGGTATGCGTTGTACTAGATGAAGACGCATTGAATGAATTGTGGGAGATGGGCGAGCTTGATGTGCAAAGTTTGAGCAGCAGCGAACCTGCTCGCCAAAAGGAACAGGTCCGCCAACTCTTTCTGTTCTGCTATGCACGCGCCTTGCGGCCGGAGGACAGCAGTCAGCAGAGCTTTGGCTAAGCTGGTCTTGCGGTCAGCCCTAAGACTCAGAGAATCTCGAGCAGCTCTACGTCGAAGACCAGTACGCTATGGGGCGGGATACTGCCAACACCTTGAGCGCCATAAGCCAGCTCACTCGGCACGGTTAGGCGCCATTTGCTGCCTACATTCATCAGCTGCAACGCTTCGGTCCAGCCTGCAATGACGCCACCGACGGGAAATTCGGCAGGCTGGCCACGTTCATAAGAGCTGTCAAAGACGCTGCCGTCGATCAGGGTGCCATGGTAATGGGTACGCACATGACTCTGGCGGCTAGGCTTGTCGCCCTGCCCTTCAACCAGCACTTCGTACTGAAGGCCAGAAGGCAACAGCACAACGCCGTCGCGCTTGGCGTTTTCCAGCAGGTAGGCGGCACCGGTTTCTGCGGCTGCAGCAGCCTTGGCCTGCGCTTCAGCCTGCATACGCTCGCGAATGTGTTTAAAGCTGTCATTCAGATCATCAACCGACACACGACTGTCTTGCTCGGTGTAGGCATCCGACAAACCCGCCAGCACAGCCTCAAGAGACATGCCAGGTACCGGATTCTGACGAAGCTGATCGCCCAGTTGACGGCCAATGCCGTAGCTCACACGACTTTCATGCGTGTCCAGATTGAGTTCGCTCATTAGTTACCTCGGCTACAAAACGCCCAGCCTAACACAGACGACTGCAAGGCTCGGCGTGCATGCGGCAGGTAAATGACGGGTGATACTGTCTCTCTTTGAGCTACCGCTCAGGCTCAAACGCTTGCTTCACCGTTACGGTTGAAACCAAGGCGCGTCTTTAAAGGCGCCTCGCTACGCGGCGCAGCGCCTACCATTTCGTCATAGGGAGAATACTGCACAAGGTAGAAGGGAAGCTCCGGTATCTCCCTGAGCACATGCTGGGCATGGCCGGGCGAGCGCAGGTGCATGGTCTTGCCATCGTTTTCCTGAAGGCAGCTGCGAGTCTCTACGCCGAGTATGTCAAGGATATAGAACCCTCCTTCCAGCGATAGAAGGTTGAGTTCCTGAATGCGACCTGCCTGGGCTAATGCCTTTAACTCTTCGAGTCTCATAGCGCCTCCGGGAAAGTAGCTGCCAGCACGGCTAACAACTGTCTTGACCTCTTACGACCCGTTAATGGTCATGCTTGGTGAGCTTGTCTAGATAACCCATGGCAAATGCCGAGAGCACGAAGGTCAGGTGAATGATCACGTACCATTTCAGATAGGTGGTATCGACATTTTTTGCGTCCATGAAGATTCGCAGCAAGTGAATCGATGAAATCGCAACAATGGAAGCGGCGACCTTGTTCTTCAATGAACTGGAATCCATTTTGCCGAGCCAACTGAGTTTTTCCTTGTCATCTCCCAATTCAAGTTGAGACACAAAGTTCTCGTAGCCTGACAGCATGACCATGACTAGCAAACCGCCCACCAGAGCCATATCGATCAGCGACAGGACCAACAGGATCAGATCTGCTTCAGTTTGTTCGAATATATGCGGGAGTAAATGAAAGATTTCCTGGAAAAACTTGATGGCCAGCATGACCAGGGCTAGCGAAAGACCAAAATAGATAGGTGCCAGCAGCCAGCGGGCAGCATACATAGCATTTTCGAAAAAGCGTTCCATGTAACTCGCTCATGACAAGTGATCCGGCGAGTATACCGGCGCATACCGCCCCGACAAACGCCTGGAACGGTACAAATCATGGCAAATCATGAGAGGCCCAACCCTTTTGGGCCAATTTGCTCACAGCTCGGGTCGAGCTTGGTACTTCATGACAGGTTGTGCACGTTCTCCGTTCATTC
Source organism: Pseudomonas sp. MAG002Y (assembly GCF_019400845.1). Taxonomy (NCBI): domain Bacteria; kingdom Pseudomonadati; phylum Pseudomonadota; class Gammaproteobacteria; order Pseudomonadales; family Pseudomonadaceae; genus Pseudomonas; species Pseudomonas sp. MAG002Y. The sequence goes on from NZ_WOEJ01000001.1 coordinate 303,459, forward strand.
GACGGAGTTCACCTTGAATGTGCAAGCGCCAGATCTGTGGATCAAACGCAGGAACATAGCCTTGTTCCTGCAGATTCTCGGCAATCGCTGCCATGACTGCCTCAGCGACAACCGGTCCGTGAAAAGGCCCTTGCGCTTTGATCGCCGTTGGATGCTGACCCGTTAGGCCAGCAGCACACAGTAAAGTCCACATTCCTGGCTGATGAGCCAGTGGTTTGACTTCACATTCGATACGGGTAACAAGACCCAGGCAAGGACGAATTAGAGTGATGCTGCGCGGCATGGCATCTTCCTCGATCTGTTTTTTCTAATAAGCCTGTCGTGCCCGAGGAGTTATCGAGGAGCGATAACGAACTTCAGCAGCGCAAGCCAGCTGCGGTGTGCCATGACCCGCAAGCCATGGCACATCTCTCATTCTTCCGACCTGACCGCTATGTACTCAGTTCTCGTCGTGCGTGTCCTTTTTGCTCTTATCTTTCAATTTGTCGGCCAGTTCATCTTCTATCTCAAGTTCAGCGATGTCTTTAAGCCGCTCGACAACCCGAGCATTCACGCTGCCCTCAGGAAAACGTCCTTGTGCGTCTGGTGCACCTGCCGGCTCACCGACCAGAAGGCTTAGCGCTTCGTCTGCCTGACGAACGGCATAGATGTGGAAGCGCCCCTCTCTAACCGCCTCTACCACGCGCTCATCAAGCATGAGGTTGATTACATTGGCCCTAGGAATGATCACACCTTGCTCGCCGGTGAGGCCGCGTGCAGCACATAGGCGGAAGAAGCCTTCGATTTTTTCGTTGACGCCGCCAACAGGCTGCACCTCACCAAACTGATTAATGGAGCCGGTTATGGCAAAACACTGCTTCAACGGCGTACGTGAAAGCGCGGAAATCAAGGTGCAGGCTTCTCCCAGAGAGGCGCTATCACCATCCACATAGCCATAGGACTGCTCAAGGGCAATACTGGCAGAAATGGCCAAAGGGAATTCTTGGGCGTAGCGACTTCCCAGATAGCCTGTCAGGATCATCACACCCTTGGAGTGGATCGGCTGCCCAAGACTGACCTCTCGCTCGATATCGAGAATGCCACTGGCGCCGGGATAGACCGTAGCGGAGATACGCGCTGGCATACCAAAGGCCGAGTCTGCTACCTCAAGGACGGTTAGGCCGTTGCATTTACCGACTGCGGCGCCTTCTGTATCAATCAGGATCTGACCCGCCATGATGTCGTCCAGCACACGGGCCGAGACACGACCTGTACGGGTTTCCTTGGCTTTCAAGGCACGCTCTACGTGGCCTCGATCGGTCACTTCGTCGCCTGCCAGCTGGCGAATGAAATCCGCCTCGCTGACCAGTTGGAATAGATCACCGATTCGAGCCGACAATCGCCCCTGATGCTCTGCCAGACGAGCACTGTAAGTGGCAAGACGCGCAACTGCCGTTGCGGTCAGGGGCGCCATGCCCTCTTCGGAGGTCCGTGTTTTAAGGAGCTGTGCAAACTGCTCGAGACTGTCGTCACGCAGCGGAATCTCTTCATCAAAGTCCACCAGCACACGAAACATCTCCTGGAACTCCGAGTCGAGCTCCTGAAGGGTGTAATAGAGCTGCCGTGAGCCAATGATAATGACCTTGATGTTTAGTGGAATAACCTGGGGCGTCAGGCTGACGGTCGCAAAGCGACCAAGATCAGCCAGCGGCGACTCCATCTTGAGCTGACGTGAATGCAGGGCACGCTTCAGGGCATCCCAGACAAAGGGTTCGGTAAGCAGTTTTTCCGCCTCGACGATCAGAAAGCCGCCGTTGGCCCGGTGCAGTGCCCCTGGACGCAACTGTCGGTAGCTGGTGTAGAGCGCGCCTTGATCAGAGCTGTACTCGATGCGACCGAACAGATTGTCGTAGGTGGGATGGGGCTCGAAAATGACCGGTGCACCACTGGTTGCATGGTGCCCAATAACCAGATTGGGCAGGTATTGCTCTTTCAGATCCTTACGGCGCTGTGTGTCCGTTTTGGCATCGTCGATCAGCAGATCGACCACCGTTTTAAGCAGGTCGACCTGCATGGCCTGCAAATAGGCACACACACCCGGGTTGTCATTGTATTTCTCAACCAGCGGAGCCAGCAGCGGCTGGAGAGCCAACGTGATGGTCTCTTCATTCAGGCGGCGCAGCTCATTGCTGGATTCGCGACGCCATTGCGGCAGACTGGCAAGCTCCTCATTGAGCCGCTCCTCTAGTGAGGATATATCGGCATGGAACTGTTCGCGCTCTGCTTCAGGCAACTGGGCGAATTCAGCCTCATCCAGGGCCTTGCCCTCCTTCATGGGCGTAAAGGCAATATTGGTACTGTCGCGGTAGAGCGCTACGCTTTTTTCCAACGCTGCACGTTCTACCGCATCCAGCGCCTGGTCGTAGCGCTGGTTGAAGGCTCGATCGATGGCGCTCTTTTTCTGCTGATAGGCAGGATGCTCGAACACGGCTGGAAATGTGGAGAGCAGGTTATCGATCAGCTGCTCGATATCAGCGATGAAGTCATCGCCATTGCCTGGGGTCAGCTCGACAGCACGGGGCTCGCGCAGCTCTTCGAAATTGTTCAGGTAGGCCCAGTCCGAGGGCGTAGGCAAGCGCTTGCCTTCCGCTTTCAGGAACCGTTGCACGAAGGAAAACCGTCCCGTTCCCGGCTCTCCCATGACATATACGTTATAGCCTGGACGTGGCATCGCCACACCAAACTGCAGGGCCTCTACAGCGCGCTCCTGCCCGAGAATACCCCGGAATGGGTCTAGCTCATCGGTAGTACTAAAGGACAGCTGGGCGGGATCAAAGGGACTGGTCAATTCGTCAGGTGCCAGGCGCAGGCCGGCAGCTACAGGATCATGCATCGGAAATCCTTGTGTCGTTCGGACATATCTGTCCGCATTCTGGCGTTGCGAGCCGGATAAGAGCAAGGCATGGCACTGCCTACCCGGTCATCATGGCACACGAAGCGGTCACACCGTTTTGACGAATTTGTGACATGGAAGTGCCTAACTTCAGAAATAACACCGACTCGCCAGTCCGGGGCTACGCTTAAGGGAAGGGAGCAGGAAAAGAAACAGGTTATGCGCAGTCAATCCAAGGGTCTTCGTACTGCGCCAGCGACGAAGTTTGCGCAGGAGTAAGACCATGTGGATGAGAATGTTATTGGCTGTAACGCTACTTACCGGGCTGAGCGGCTGTGAGAGCTACCATGACCAGTTGGTTGCAAAGGGTTATCCACTTCCTTATGCCGATGGCTATCACGACGGGTGTCTGACAGGTAAACAGGCGGTAAATGGCATTGGGGCCCTCCATAAGAACGTCCCCCGCTATGACCAGGAGCGTTATTACGCGCAGGGGTGGGAGGACGGCTACCGCCAGTGTGCCAGCACGGCTCAGAACGAACAGACCCGTCGCTACTATGAAGAACATTGGAGTGAGCACGAGGAGGACTGGGAACGCAGCAAACGCCGTGGAATGGCCCGGGCCCTGCGCGGCGACAGCAAGGAACAGAAAGACAGCAATTGAACGCACCTCAGAAACATCCGACGCTCTGGCGTGACGCTACTAAGTAGTGCTCGCTTTGGCTTTCCCATTCTGCTATTGCTCAATCAAAACGGATAAGCACTAGCAGAATGTCTCAACTAAACGCTCGCCCCCTGGCTACTCTCATACCGGTCTGCCTGTTACTGGTGGCAATGATCTCTCTTCAAAGCAGCGCCAGCTTGGCCAAAAGTCTTTTCCCTGTCCTGGGTCCGATTGGTGTAACCGCGCTGCGCCTTCTCTTTTCCGCCCTGCTGCTTGTAGCTGTTCTTCGACCGTGGAAAGTCCTTGGCAAAGGGAAGCCATGGAAATCTCTGGTCGTATATGGCATTGCCCTAGGCATCATGAATGTTTCGATTTATCTGGCCATGCAGCGGATTCCCATTGGAATCGCAGTCGCCCTTGAGTTCACAGGCCCCCTGGCTGTCGCCATAATTGCCTCTCGCCGGCTGATCGATTTTGTCTGGATCATCCTGGCTATTTTAGGGCTGGTATTGCTTTTACCGGTCGGGCATGCTGCCAGCGGTGTAGATCTACTGGGCGCGTTTTTCGCCTTGCTGGCAGGTGCCTGCTGGGCCCTCTACATTGTGTTCGGCAAGAAAGCCGGGGCGGCCTATGGTGCGAGCACCGTTGCGCTGGGCTCAAGCATCGCAGCACTGGGAGTTCTGCCACTTGGACTTTATGAGGCAGGTCCCGGTCTGTTTGCGGTGGAAACACTGCCAGTCATTCTGGCAATCGCCGTCATGTCCTCCGCGCTCCCCTACGTTCTGGAAATGATGGCGCTGACAAAGTTGCCTACCCAGACCTTTGGCACCTTGATGAGCCTGTCACCGGCCTTGGGTGCCCTGTCAGGCTTTATCTTTCTCGGCGAGACATTGACCCTCGGCCAATGGACGGCGCTGGCCTGTATTGTAGCTGCCTCTATCGGGACGACACTTACCATCGGGAAATCTTCTGATGCACCTCCCCCTGAATCCGGGGAGGCGCTTGCGGGTGAAGCGACTACCCTTAAAGGATCGAAACCCAATCGTGGAGGATGAATGATTTATCTGATCATGGGTGTATCTGGCAGTGGAAAAACCACTATAGGGGAACGCCTGGCCCAGCGTCTGGGCTGCCAGTTTTCCGATGCCGACGAGTTCCACAGCGACGCCAACCGGCAAAAAATGGCCAAGGGCATTCCTCTTGATGATGAGGACCGCTGGCCGTGGCTGGATGCCATTCGCACTGCGATGCAGGATGCCCATCGCCATCAGCGAACCCAGGTATTTGCCTGCTCAGCCCTGAAGAAGCAGTACCGGGAACGGCTGCAAACCGCCACCGACGGGATCGTTCTGGTCTTTTTGAATGGACCGGCCGAGGTACTCAGCGAGCGCATCCTCAATCGACGCGGGCACTTTTTCGATCCACGGCTACTACAAAGTCAGATCGACACACTTGAGCCGCCCGGTGAGCAAGAGGCGCTACTGGTTGATATTCGCCAGTCTCCGGATGAAATCATAGACAGCATTCTCCGGGCCACTCAGCACAAGAAATAAAAAAGGCCGCAGCATTACGCGGCGGCCTTTGGGTACAAAAGGGCTGATCAGCTCAGCTTTTTGTACTTCACCCGCTTGGGCTGCGTGGCAGCATCGCCAAGACGCTTCTTGCGATCCGCTTCGTACTCAGTGTAGTTCCCTTCGAAGAACACCACCTGAGAGTTATCTTCGTAGGAGAGGATATGAGTGGCGATACGGTCGAGGAACCAGCGATCGTGCGAGATCACGATGGCGGTGCCCGGGAAGTCCAGCAATGCTTCTTCCAGTGCGCGCAGGGTTTCGATGTCGAGGTCGTTGGACGGTTCGTCCAACAGCAGTACGTTACCGCCCTGCTTTAGCGTCAGCGCCATATGCAAGCGGCCACGCTCACCACCGGACAGGTCCTTGACGAACTTCTGCTGATCGGCACCCTTGAAGTTGAAGCGACCGACATAGCCGCGGGAAGGCACTTCATAGTTACCCACGCGAATCATGTCCAGACCATCGGAGACCTGCTCCCATACGGTCTTGTTGCCTTCCAGGCTATCGCGACTCTGATCGACACTGGCGATCTGTACGGTTTCACCGATCTCGATGGTGCCCGAATCTGGCTGCTCTTTGCCGGTGATCATGCGGAACAGTGTGGATTTACCGGCACCGTTACCCCCGATCACACCAACAATCGCGCCCTTGGGCACACTGAAGCTCAGATTATCGATCAGAACGCGATCACCGTAGCCCTTGGTGACGTTATGGAACTCGATAACCTTGTCACCCAGGCGCGGGCCAGCCGGGATGTAGATCTCGTTGGTCTCGCTGCGCTTCTGGAATTCCTGAGATTGCAATTCCTCGAAACGCTGCAGACGAGCCTTGGACTTGGACTGACGGGCCTTGGCACCGGAGCGCACCCACTCCAGTTCCGCTTTCATGGCCTTCTGGTGAGCCGCTTCCTGCTTGGCTTCCTGCGCCAGACGGTTGGCTTTGGATTCCAGCCAGCCGGAGTAGTTACCTTCGAACGGGATACCATGGCCACGGTCCAGTTCGAGAATCCAGCCAGCCACGTTGTCCAGGAAGTAGCGGTCATGCGTGATGGCTACGACAGTACCAGCGAAGTCGTGCAGGAAGTGCTCGAGCCAGGCAACGGAATCGGCGTCCAGGTGGTTGGTAGGCTCGTCGAGCAACAGCATGTCAGGTGCAGACAGCAGCAGACGGCACAGCGCCACGCGACGCTTTTCACCACCGGACAGGTGCTCGATCTTCGCATCCCATGGCGGCAGGCGCAGGGCGTCGGCGGCCACTTCCAGCTGCCGCTCGAGATTGTGGCCGTCAGAGGCCTGAATGATGGCTTCCAGACGCGCCTGCTCGGCAGCCAGCGCATCAAAGTCGGCATCCGGCTCGGCATAAGCGGCGTATACTTCGTTCAGGCGATCCTGAGCGTCCTTGATCGCACCAACGGCCTCTTCGACAATGTCCCGAACCGTCTTGCTCGGATCGAGCTGCGGCTCCTGCGGAAGATAACCTACGTTGATACCGGGCATCGGGCGAGCTTCGCCGTCGATCTCCGTATCGACCCCGGCCATGATGCGCAACAGGGTAGACTTACCCGCACCATTCAAGCCCAGCACGCCGATCTTGGCGCCAGGAAAGAAGGACAGGGAGATGTCTTTCAAAATCTCTCGCTTCGGGGGCACGATCTTGCTGACCCGATGCATGGAGTAAACGTATTGAGCCATGGATGAACCTTGGTACTGATGCAAAAGTAGGCGAATAGTATGGCGGGACTGAGCCAAGCTGTCGAAGTCCCTCACACACTATTTGATGGATTGCAGGTTATCGCTTCAGACGACAGCCAAACAATCATTTAAGAATCTGCACCCCGCGGGCGATAACGCAAAGGATATCCCAAATTCTCTTTTGTAATGGTGGACAGGATGATGACGATACCTTCCATGAGCGCCTCACCCAGTGACAGGACTGTCTATAGCGTGTGCGGTTGCCGCTTGTAACTGCACTCTTTTGGAAAACCGATGTGAAAGCTTCTGCCGGCCTACCCTTACAAAACCTGCTGACGCGCTCTCCTGCACTCCGTATGTTGAAGTGGGTGCTGGCTGGGCTGATTCTGTTATTGCTGGGTGTATTGTCCTGGCAACTCCATAAGGAGCTGAATCAGCGAAGTGCCATGCTGGGCAGCTTCGCTCGGGAGCAGAGCCTGCAAAAGGCCGAATATATCGAGCAAGCCCTTGCGTTTCTTGCTCACCAAGCGGCGGCAGAGCTTGATGACGTAACGCCGGAGACAGGCATCGAGGCGCTACCGGCACAGTTGCAGGCTATCTATCCCAAGGCCAACCACCTCTATTGGGTTCCAGCCGGCGCGCTTGAAGACCCGTCCTTATTTCCGTCAGCAGTCGACCCAAACTACCTGAGCCCTGCCCTACGACGTTTGGAGGCGAGACCGTTTTATTACGGCTATACGCCTCACGAAGGTAGCTATGTGCTCCTCAGGCAGAAAAGCCAGAGCGATCAGGGCTGGTGGCTGATCACGGGCGAAGCCGGGCTAGGGCTGGAAAGGCTGAAAAACCACACCCATGAACTGATCTGGACTATTACAGACAAGGCAAGCGGCGCCACGTTGGCCAGGGATATGCCTGAGGAGCCTGCCGTTTCGGACAGCCAGACCTTTGCCCTCACATTGGATGGCACCAACTGGCAGCTCCGTAGCCATTTGAGCCCTTCGGTCCTGACCTGGAAAACCCTGTTTTTGTGGCGAGTTGCCACGTTTGTGTTGCTGACCCTATGCGCGTCCCTTCTGGTGTACTGCCTGCAGCGGGAGCAATCCGGCTTTCATCTTTCCTCACGCTCGTCACGGCAGAGCCTGCGTCTGATGATGCAAGCCCTGAATGCGGTAGATGAGTGCGTACTGGTCACCTATGAAGAGGGCCGCCTGCTTTACCTCAACCGGAAAGCCTCCCTTCTTTTGGGCATCGAACAGACAGATGCGGAGCAGCACACCTTGAGGGGTCTGCTCCCTGCACTAGACCTATCAACTCCGCAAGAGGCCGACAAGGATTGGATCGTCGAGCTATCCCAACCTGACGGCCAGCGCAGACTGTTTGCCGTCAGCCGCTACGGCGTAGGCTCGAATCGTTCCCTGGAGGAACTGGAAGATCATACGTCAGCCTTTACCGGGTGCGCCTGGATACTGCGGGACGTCACTGAGCAGCAGCAGGCGCTCCGGACGATAGAAAGTACACGCCAGCGCTACCAGAGCATTTTCGAAGGCATCAACACCGGCATTTGTGTATTGGACTTCTCCCGCCTGCAGCAGGTCCTGCTAGCACATCACATCACAAGTGCCCGGACGTTCTATCAATGGCTTGAGATCAATCCTTCACGGGGCCACGAGCTGCTTGGCCTGATTCGCATCACTGAAATGAATCAGATGGCGCTGACCCTGCTAGGCATTAAGACCATTGATCAGGCACTGGCCAACCTGATCGGCGATAGCAAACCCAACGCCCATGGCAAGCGCATGAAGATGATTGCCGCGCTGGCTGAAGGACAGCAGACCCTGGATGTGGAAGGCCGCCTCATAACACCGCAAGGTGATCGCCATCTCTGGTTCTCTGTCCACCTTCCTCCGGCAGAAATGGGATACGAGGCCGTACCGCTGAGCATAACGGATGTATCACGGCGCAAACGCACCGAACTCTCGCTGATCGAGCGGGAGCGCTTCTGGTCCGACTTGGTCAAAGCGGCGCCGGACACGCTTTATACCTATGACCTCAAGACCCAGACCATTGTTTATCAAAACCATCCCCTGGGACTCAAGCTCGGCTATAGCGAAGCCGAACTGGACGCGTTGGGCCCGGACTACCTGACCACGCTCCTGCATCCAGATGACCATGAGTTGTACGAGCGCCTGCGCACCATGCGGCAGATCATTCAGGAAGGCCAGGTGAACGACTGCCTGGTTCGCTGGCATCACAAGGATGGCCACTGGTGCTGGTTCGATCTGCGCGAGCAGGCGTTTCAACGTGACAGCCAGGGCCAGATGCGCCAGATCATCGGCCTTGCACTGGATGTCACCGAGATGGTCAACGCCAATGATCTGCTGCGTGACCAGGAACGTCGCTATCGCCTGCTGGCGGAAAGTATCAGCGACATCATTTTCAGCACGGACCAACAGTTGGCTATCAACTACATAAGCCCTTCGGCTGAAAATCTTCTGGGCTACAAACTCGAAACGCTTTACCAGCTCAACCCCTATGATCTGGCCACGCACTCCCAGCAACTCAAGAAACTGCGGGACTGGATAAAAAAGCTGCGTAGATCGCTTGGGTCAGCTCAGCTGATGGCGGAGGTAGATCAGGAAGCCAGTCAGGTCATTATCCTGGACTGCCTCCACGCCGACGGGCACAAGTTAAGCCTGGAAATGCGTCTGGAAACGCTATGGGACAAGCATGGTCGTTTCGAAGGGCTGTTGGGCATCTGCCGGGACATCACTGCCCAGCGACGCGCGGAAAAAGACATGCGGATGGCCGCTACCGTTTTCGATCACTCGGCAGCCGCCATTCTGGTCACTGATCCGGCCGGTTACATCGTACGCGTCAACCAGATGTTCACCCGTATGACCGGTTACGAGCCAGAGGAAGTCATCGACCAGCAACCGCGCATGCTATGTGCAGACCTTCAGGAAGCCAATCAGCTCTCTCATATCATGAACCATATGGCGGTACAGGGCAGCTGGGAAGGTGAACTGTGGCAAAAGCGCAAGGATGGTGAGCCGTACCCGTCCTGGATCGGCATTACCGGCGTACGCGACGATGAAGGTGATCTGGTCAGCTTCGTGTGTTTCTTCGTGGATATCAGTGAGCGCAAGGCCAGTGAACGACATATTCACCGTCTGGCCTATTACGATGCCCTGACGCTCCTGCCAAACCGCACGCTGTTCCAGGATCGCCTCCACACTGCATTGGAGCAGGCGGTTCACCATGCCAACTGGGTTGTGCTGATGTTCCTAGATTTGGATCGTTTCAAGCCGATCAACGATTCGTTGGGGCATGCTGCTGGCGACCGAATGCTCAAGGAGGTAGCTGTACGCCTAACCGCCTGTGTAGGAACGGAGGATAGCGTGGCTCGCATGGGTGGCGATGAGTTCACCTTGCTGCTGGCCAACCTAGGTAGTCGGGAGGAGGCCATGGCCTGTGCTATCCGCGTGGCCGAAAATATCCTGGAAAGCCTGTCCGAAGCATTTATTCTGGAAAATCGTGAGTTTTTCGTCAGCGCCAGTATCGGGATCGCGCTATCGCCTCAGGATGGCAGTGAACTCAGTCAGCTAATGAAAAACGCGGACACGGCGATGTACCACGCCAAGGAGATGGGCAAGAACAACTTCCAGTTCTACCAGGCGGAAATGAACGCCCGTGCGCTGGAGCGCATCGAGCTTGAAGCCGATCTGCGACACGCCTTGCTGCAAAATGAATTTACTTTGCATTACCAGCCGCAGTACCGGTGCTCCAATGGTCAGCTGACCGGCCTTGAGGCCCTGCTCCGCTGGAGCAACCCGCGCCGCGGCAACGTCTCACCTGTCGATTTCATTCCAGTGCTCGAAGAAACCGGTTTGATCATTCAGGTTGGGGATTGGGTCATCAAGGAAGCCTGCCGCCAGCTGCGCGTCTGGCATGATGAAAAGGTTCGCATTCCAAAGGTGTCCGTCAACCTCTCGGCCCGACAGTTCGCCGACAATCGCTTGGGCGAACATATTGCCCAGATCCTGCAGGAAGTGGGCTTACCCCCCGCCTGTCTTGAGCTTGAGCTCACGGAAAGCATCCTCATGCAGAACGTGGATGATGCGCTGATGACACTCAAAAGCCTGAAAGAGCTGGGTGTATGCATTTCGGTAGATGACTTTGGAACCGGCTACTCCTCGCTTAACTACCTGAAGCAGCTTCCCATCGACATTCTCAAGATCGACCGCAGCTTTGTGGATGGCTTGCCCCATGGAGAGCAGGACGCCCAGATTGCGCGCGCCATCATTGCCATGGCCCACAGCCTCAACCTGTCGGTCATTGCCGAAGGGGTGGAAAATGAAGAGCAGCTCAAATTCCTGCGTGACCATGAATGCGACGAAGTTCAGGGGTATCTGTTTGACAAACCGCTGTCACCCGAGCTGATCGAGGCCCGATTGCGGCTGATGTAGCCGCCATGAATGCTGTTCGACCGCTGCATGACGGGTGCTCATACCCAGTCCACTGTGGATTGGGATAGAATGCGCCCTCTTTTAGCCCAGTCGCTTTTCAGGGGAACCCCATGTTCAGCCGTGACTTAACCCTCGCCCGCTTCGACGCCGATCTGTATGCCGCTATGGAGCAGGAAGCCCAGCGTCAGGAAGATCACATCGAACTGATCGCTTCGGAAAACTACACCAGCCCGGCTGTCATGGAAGCCCAGGGCTCTGTCCTGACCAACAAATACGCCGAAGGCTATCCACACAAGCGCTACTACGGTGGTTGCGAATTCGTCGACAAGGTCGAGCAATTGGCAATTGACCGTGCCAAGCAGCTCTTTGGTGCCGACTACGCCAACGTTCAGCCCCACGCAGGCTCGCAGGCCAACTCTGCTGTTTACCTGGCGCTGCTGCAGCCTGGTGATACGATCCTCGGCATGAGCCTGGCCCATGGTGGTCACCTGACCCACGGCGCCAGCGTCAGCTCTTCCGGCAAGATCTATAACGCAGTTCAGTACGGTATCAATGAAAACGGCCTGATCGACTATGATGAAGTCGAGCGTCTGGCGGTTGAGCACAAGCCGAAGATGATCGTGGCCGGTTACTCGGCATACTCGCAGGTACTGGATTTCGCTCGCTTCCGTGAAATCGCGGACAAGGTGGGCGCTTACCTGTTCGTCGACATGGCTCACTTTGCCGGTCTGGTTGCCGCAGGTATCTACCCGAACCCGGTTCCGTTCGCCGATGTCGTGACCACGACGACTCACAAGACCCTGCGTGGTCCTCGTGGCGGCCTGATCCTGGCCAAAGCCAATGAGGAAATCGAGAAGAAGCTGAACTCGGCTGTCTTCCCGGGCGCCCAGGGTGGTCCGCTGATGCATGTGATCGCCGCCAAGGCCGTATGCTTTAAGGAAGCGCTGGCGCCTGAGTTCAAGCAGTACCAGCAGCAAGTCATCCAGAATGCCCAGGCCATGGCCGAGGTGTTTATCCAGCGTGGCTTCGATGTGGTTTCCGGCGGTACTCAGAACCACTTGTTCCTGCTGTCCCTGATCAAGCAGGACATCACCGGTAAGGATGCCGATGCGGCTCTAGGTCGTGCATTCATCACGGTAAACAAGAACTCCGTTCCGAACGATCCCCGCTCCCCCTTCGTGACCTCGGGCCTGCGTATCGGTACTCCGGCCGTTACCACCCGCGGCTTCAAGGAAGCTGAATGCCGTGAGCTGGCCGGCTGGATCTGCGACATCCTCGATAACATGGGCGATGAGTCCGTGATCGATGGCGTACGCGAAAAAGTCCAGGCTATCTGCGCCAAGTTGCCGGTTTACGGTCAGTAAGCTCAAGCCTTACGAAAAGCCCGGCTTATGCCGGGCTTTTTCATATGCCTCTGACTTGTGCCGCCTCGAGACCTTCGCGCAGCTCGGCCTCAGGCAATTCCATGCCAATAAAGACGATCACGCTTTCTCGCACTTCGCCCTCCTCCCACTCCCGGTCCCAGTCAGCGCCGTACAGCCGCTGAACACCCTGAAACAAGAGCTTTCGAGGCTCTCCGGCAATATCCAGAATACCCTTGTAACGCAGCAGATTACTGCCGTGCCGCTCAAGCACCCCTTCCATGAAGCGACTGACGCAGTCGATATCGAGCGGACGTTCGGCCTTGAGCGCCAGCGAAGTGATGTTGTCCGGCTTCTGGGTACGCACCGGCGTTAGCGGGCGGAAAAGCATCTGACGATCCAACTGATCGTTCAGATTGAACCCTCTGATATCCAACAGGACGCTCAGGTCAACCTGACCATGATCCACCACATGAACCGGCGCCCTTCGATTGATGCACTGCAAACGTTCGCTCAAAGCTGTGAAGGCAGTCTCATCTACCAGATCGCGCTTGCTAACCAACAGGCGATCCGCAAAGCCCACCTGGGCCTGGGCAATGGGTCTGGATAGCTGCTCCTGGGCATGAACAGCATCTACCAGCGTAATGATGCCATCCAGCAGATAGCGTTCGCGCAGATCCTCATCCATGAAGAAGGTCTGAGCAACTGGGCCTGGATCGGCCAGGCCGGTACACTCGATCACCAGTCGGTCGAATTCGATCTCGCCCTGGTCGAGCTGCTCCAGCAATACCGTCAGCGCATAGGACAAGTCTTTACTACCGGTACAGCAGACGCAACCATTGGCTACCTTTACGATGCGTACAGCCTTATCGCCCAGCAAGGCGCCGTCAATATCGGCCTCACTGAACTCATTTTCGATGACAGCGATCTTGAGGCCATGATCACCTTCAAGCAGGTAACGCAGCAGGGTTGTCTTGCCAGCACCGAGAAAGCCGGTCAAAACCGTTACAGGGATGGGGGTTGTAGACATATAAGCGGCCTTAAATGAAACGGGCCAGGCTAAAAGGCCTGGCCCGGTTGAATCACACCTTGACGTGCTTAGCAGCAGCGGAAGGTCTTGCCTTTGCCGCCACCATAACGCGCTTCCTGCCGCTCACGAAAGAACTCTTCGTAGGTCATGACAGGCAGGTCCGGATGTTTGCCGCGCATGTGCTCGACGTAGGTATCGTAATCCGGCATTCCGACCATGAGGCGAGCCGCCTGCCCCAGGTACTTTCCAAGATTGGCGAGGTCATTGAACATGCGCAGCTCCCATCAGACATTTGTCAGCGGTTGGAAAGGCGTTTCCTTGTCCGTGCGCTGAGGCTTGGACAAAGCGGCATAACCCACCTTCACGGTATAGAACAGCACGCTGGCGACTACGATCAGGAACAGTACGGTCAGAGTCGCATTGGTATAACTGTTGATCATGATCTGCTGCATCTGCTCAACCGACTTGGCTGGCGCCAGAATCTGATCAGCCGCCAGCGCATCGCGGTATTTGTGCGCCTGAGCCAGGAAGCCAACCGCCGGGTTGCTGTCAAACAGCTTGATCAGACTGGCCGTGGTTGTGCAGATCAGCAGCCACACGGCCGGCAATGCAGTTACCCAGGCGTAACGCTGGCGCTTCATCTTGATCAGCACGACCGTACCCAACATCAAGGCAACACCGGCCAGCATCTGGTTGGAGATACCGAACAGCGGCCAGAGCGTATTGATGCCGCCCAGCGGATCGACAACGCCTTGGTACAGCAGATATCCCCAGAGCGCAACGCAGCCACCTGTGCCAATCATATTGGCGATCCAGGAGTCGGTACGCTTGAGTGCTGGTACGAAATTGCCCAGCAAATCCTGCAGCATGAAGCGACCCGCACGGGTTCCGGCATCAACAGCCGTCAGGATGAAGAGCGCCTCGAACAGGATCGCGAAGTGGTACCAGAAGGCCATGGTGTTTTCACCCGGCAGCACCTGATGCAGGATCTGCGCGATACCGACCGCCAGTGTTGGAGCACCGCCGGCCCGCGCCAGGATGGTGGTTTCGCCAATGTCCTGTGCGGTCTGGGTCAGGATCTCGGGTGTTACCGCAAAGCCCCAGGAGCTGATCGTGGCAGCAACGCTTGCGGCATCGGCGCCCACAATGGCCGCCGGACTGTTCATGGCAAAGTAGACGCCCGGCTCGATGACCGATGCTGCCACCATGGCCATGATCGCCACAAAGGATTCCATCAGCATGGCGCCATACCCAATATAACGGGCATCTGTCTCACGGCTGAGCAGTTTGGGCGTGGTGCCTGACGAGATCAGCGCGTGGAAACCGGAAACAGCGCCACAGGCGATAGTGATAAAGAGGAACGGGAACAGGCTACCCTTCCAGACCGGGCCGGTACCATCCACAAACTGGGTAACAGCCGGCATCTTCAGCTCAGGTGCAATGAAGAGAATACCGATAGCCAGCGCGATGATGGTGCCGATCTTGAGGAAGGTCGACAGATAATCACGGGGCGCCAACAGCAGCCAGACGGGCAGCACGGAAGCCACGAAGCCATAGCCGATCAGCATCCAGGTAATCTGTTCACCCGTAAAGGTGAGCCGCGGCCCCCATACCGGATCAGCCGCAATCACGCCACCAAACCAGATGGCGGCCAGAAGCAATACCAGGCCGACCACAGAAATCTCACCGATATGGCCCGGGCGGATATAACGCATGTAAACGCCCATGAATACCGCGATGGGCAGCGTTGCCAGAACGGTAAACATCCCCCATGGGCTGTGGGCCAGCGCTTTCACCACAATCAGGGCCAGCACCGCCAGGATAATGATCATGATCAGGAAGCAGCCAAACAAGGCAATGGTTCCCGGTATCTGCCCCATCTCCTCGCGGACCATCTCGCCCAGCGAGCGGCCGTTACGGCGGGTGGAGATGAACAACACCATGAAGTCCTGGACCGCACCGGCAAAGACCACGCCGGCAATCAGCCAGAGTGTGCCGGGTAGGTAGCCCATTTGCGCGGCAAGTACCGGGCCGACCAGCGGGCCTGCGCCTGCAATGGCAGCGAAATGGTGACCGAACAGGATGTGCTTGTTGGTCGGTACGTAGTCCAGACCATCGTTATTGAGAACAGCCGGTGTTGCCCGGTTCGGGTCCAGCTGCATGACTTTGGTAGCGATGAACAGGCTGTAATAGCGATAGGCAACGAGATAGAGCGCGACGGCTGCAACGACGATCCATAACGCATTGATCGTCTCTCCACGGCGCAAGGCCACCACTCCCAAGGCGCAAGCCCCTACAGCCGCGACCACGGCCCAGGGCACGTGGCGGAATACACTCTTGTTATTATTCATAAAGGCTCCATGACAAACGGACAAAGAAGCTGCCGCTCAAGCTTAGTTCAAGCTGGCAATTCCGCCATCAGACCTTGGTCTAGAGCGTTTGGTTTGTAGTGGCCATTTGAATATTCATACCGCAGAAGGCAGATGCAGGATAGTCATGCCGACACCCGCTTGCATCAGCAGACCAAGCCCGGACCTTTTGTCGAACAACCTGCCGTTCGTTGACTAAGCTGTAACGCTAAGCGGCAATACTTTAGACGCCGCGCCTTGGGCCGATAGAATGAGGTGAAGTCACCTCTATCGCATTCAGGAGTAGCGACATGACTGATTCAACCGAACGTCGGCGTTTCAAGCGCTTCGCGTTTGACGCCACGGCGCGGATTCAACAGGGCGAACAGCACTGGACAGCGCTGGTCAACGACATTTCCCTGAAGGGATTACTGACACAAAAGCCTGACGACTGGAGCGGCCGTCAGGAGGTGCCCTTCCAGATCGTCATTACACTGGACGCGGAAACACAGGTCGAGATGAGCGCCGAACTGGTACGGCTAGAAGCCGAACAGCTGGGCTTTGCCTGCCAGCAGATCGATCTCGACTCCATCAGCCACCTGCGCCGTCTGGTCGAACTCAACCTGGGCGACCAGTCCCTGCTTGAGCGCGAACTGGCGGCCCTTGGCAAGGACTGACCCAGGCGGCTTACTCGAATAAGGCATCCAGCGCCTGGTCAAGACGGGTCACTGCGACCACTTCAAGACCAGCGGGTGCCTCCTTGGGCGCATTGCCTTTAGGTACGATGGCGCGCTTGAAGCCATGCTTGGCGGCTTCCTTCAAGCGCTCCTGTCCACTGGGCACTGGACGAATCTCACCCGAAAGACCGATCTCGCCAAAGACCAGCAGGTCGTGCGGCAAGGGGCGGTCACGTAGGCTGGAGATAACCGCTGCCATCAAGGCCAGGTCCACAGCTGTTTCCAACACCTTCACACCGCCAACGACGTTTATAAACACGTCCTGGTCATAGGTGGGAATGCCGCCATGGCGGTGCAGTACGGCTAACAGCATGGCCAGACGGTTCTGATCGAGACCGACCGTCACCCGACGCGGGTTGGCCAAGTGACTGGTATCGACCAGGGCCTGTACCTCAACCAGCATTGGTCGGGAGCCTTCCCAGGTAGCCATGACCACACTGCCTGGCACGGCCTCTTGTGCACGGGTCAGAAAAATGGCCGACGGGTTGGATACTTCCTTCAGGCCTTTATCGGTCATTCCGAAAACACCCAGCTCATTTACAGCACCGAAGCGGTTTTTCACTGCCCGAAGCAAACGCAGACGGCCATCCGATTCGCCCTCGAAATACAGAACAGTGTCCACCATGTGCTCAAGCACGCGCGGACCCGCCAGGGCACCTTCCTTCGTCACATGTCCGACCAAAAACACAGCCGTTCCGGTCTGTTTGGCAAAACGCACCAGAAGTGCCGCGCTTTCACGCACCTGGGCAACGCCACCCGGTGCGGATTGAAGATGCTCAGTAAAAATGGTCTGGATGGAGTCCACTACCATGACCCGCGGCTTTTCCTGACGTGCCGTGGCGATGATGCTCTCGATGCTCGTCTCGGTCATGACCTTGAGTTTGTCTTCCGGCAGCCCAAGGCGCCGGGCCCGCATGGCCACCTGTTGCTGGGACTCTTCGCCTGTCACATAAAGTGCTGGCATACGCTCGGCAATGCGGCAAAGCGTCTGTAGCAAAATGGTGGATTTACCAATGCCTGGATCACCGCCGATCAGCACAACCGACCCATCGACCAAGCCACCACCCAATACGCGGTCCAGCTCTGTGGAGTCTGTAGTGAAGCGTGGAGTTTCCTCAACGCTGACCTCGGCCAATGTCTTGAGCACGGCCTGCTGGCCCGCCCAGCCGCCACGGCCGGAGGCACCGGGCGCTGACTCAACAACCGTTTCGACAAGCGTATTCCAGGCGCCGCACTCGCCACACTGCCCTGCCCATTTGGGAAACGTTGCGCCGCACTCTGTGCAGCCGTACATGCGCTTGGCTTTAGCCATTCCAGGCTCCTGAAAACAAAGCCTGATTATACACCACTGTATGAATTTACAGTTAACTCGATTCGCGTTTCCAGCCCAAGGTCTGTTGCAGCGCTAGGGTCAACGGGTCGGGGGTTGGCTGAATTCACCGCGCTTGAGCTTTTCGACATCGTTGCCCATCGCATCCCTGGCATTAAGGTCTGCGCCTTTGGCCGCCAGATCGTCCAGCACACTCTTGCGTTGAAAAAGCGCAGCGTACATGGCAGCCGTCTGGCCGGCATTGTTACGCTGGTCGGGGTTGCACTTGGCCTGAACCAGGCGGTGGGCAATGGTAATCTCCCCTTTGAAGATGGCGCCCATCAATGCAGTATTGCCTCGGTTGTCCTGTATGCAGGGGTCTGCACCTGCAGCCAGCAGCTGCTCGACGGCTTCCTTGTGGCCATGGTAGGCCGCCAGGATCAAGGCGGTGTAGCCTTTTTCATCCTGGGTATTGAGGTCATAATGAGCCTTGATGAACTCTTCCAGCATCTCCTGACGGCCATCACGGGCCGCATCGAAGAAATAGCTTTTGAGCTGTGCCTTTACCGCGTCGGGTGAGGGCTGACCAGGTGTTTTCGCCTCGACTGCAGCCGGCTCGGCTACCGACGCCTCAGGTGGCGGATCAGCCAATGCCAATGTGCTGGTGAGGGAAAGCATCGTAATGCCAAGAAAAAATAAGCGCATAGCGTGTTCTCTCGCGGTCAGGGCTGCCCGTGCGCGAGCGGCATTGGGCATGATCTGGCTTGTGCCCTGTCTATGGTTACCCGGCTGGCATGAACACTCGCCAGGCAATTTGTCGGGCTTGCCTATCCAGGCAGGCAAGCCCGACAAGGGAGCACGGGCAGGATTAGCCTGCCCGGAGGACATCAGTCCTTGAGGGTCGCGGCCACTTCCTTGACGCGCTTGAGGTCGCCTTTGGCCACCTTAGTCAAGCCTTCGCCATATTCCGCGTCAGCCTTGTAGAAGTACGCCAGCATCATGTTTTTGCTTTCGTCATCCACAACACGCAGATCACCGCCCAGGCTTTCGATCAGGTCCTGACGCTCCTTCTTGCTGTAAGAGCGATACAGATCACCCGCCTGCTTGAAGTTCTGCTCGCGCTGGATCTTGGCCTGCTGGGTCGTACCAGACAGCGGCAGCTGGCTGTAACGTGCGGAAGTGTCTTCCTCACGCGGCTGCAGGCGGCTCGGCTGGTAGTTCACGGAGGCCGCCGTGTGGCCGATGTTCATCGCCCCGTCCTGGTTGCCGTTGTTCACCTCTACGTGAGGCTTGTTGATTGGCAGCTGCAGACCATTGGTGCCCACGCGATAGAGCTGCGTATCGGCGTAGGAGAACACACGACCCTGAAGCAGACGATCCTCGGAGGGCTCGATGCCAGGCACAACATTGGCAGGCGCCATGGCAACCTGCTCGGTTTCCTGGAAGAAGTTGTCCGGGTTCTTGTTCAGGACCATCTGACCAATCTTGCGCTCGGGCACGCCCGGCCAGATCTTGGTGGCATCCAGCGGGTCAAAGTCGAACTTGGGCAGATCTTCCGGGTTAAGCACCTGAACGTACAGGTCCCACTTCGGGTAGTCGCCCTTGTCGATGGCGTTGGCCAGATCGCGAGTCAGATGGCTGTAGTCCTTGCTCTGAACTTCGGCCACTTCCTTCGGATCCAGGTTCTTCTTGCCGGACTGCAAGCTCTTCCAGTGGAACTTCACATAGTGAACTTCACCCTTGGCATTGACAAACTTGTAGGCATGTACGCCATTGCCATCCATGGTGCGGTAGCTGGCCGGTGTACCTTCATTGGAGTACAGCTCGGTCAGGGTACGGGTCGCTTCCGGAATGTGAGAGAAGAAGTCGAACGTACGACGCGGGTCATCCAGGTTGGTACGTGGGTCAGGCTTGAACGCATGAACCATGTCCGGGAACTTGATGGCGTCACGGATGAAGAACGTTGGGAAGTTGTTGCCTACCAGATCCCAGTTGCCGTCAGCAGTGTAGAACTTGGTGGCAAAGCCGCGCGGGTCGCGCAGGGTTTCCGGTGAGTGATTACCATGGATCACCGCAGAGAAACGTACGAAGACCGGCGTTTTCTCGCCTGGGCGGAAAACCTTGGCCTTGGTCAGGTCAGAAACGTCGGCCGAGGCGACGAACTCTCCGTGGGCACCCGCGCCACGCGCGTGAACGACACGCTCTGGAATACGCTCACGGTCAAAGCGCTGAAGCTTTTGTACCAGTTGCACGTCCTGCAGGAGTGTCGGGCCTGTGGCTCCAGCGGTCTGGGAGTTCTGGTTGTCTCCGACTGGCGCACCGTTGTCACGCGTCAGGGTACCTGCATAGGCCGCCGAAGCGACTGTGGCAGACAGGATGCCCGCTGCAAGCAGATTCAGGGCATATCCGGAAAAGGTCCGAATGGACATTGTTGGGTTCCTCTCTTTTTTAAGTGCTCTGTTCCAAGCACGTAAAGAGTAAGGAACCCGGACCGCTTCGCTAAATTGAATACCTTTTGTTCCGCTATTAGCAGAATCAATACCCAAGCCAAGCGTTTTAAGTTATGGCCGCTACGCAGGGGCAGCGGCCTAGAGCTGATCAGCTACCTTGCAGCTCGCGTGCGATCTTGTCCTTGATCACGACGCGTTCTCGTCGGCATCGATTCAACTCCTCATCGCCACTGTTCTCGACCATCTCTTCGATTTCCAGGATCTCCTGATCCAGCGCATCGTATTGCTCGATCAGCTTGGCAAATTCTGGATTGTTCTGGCGCAGCTCTTCAAACTTCTGAACCTTGTCTGGAAAATCCTTGTGCAAGTTGTGCTCGGCAACCATGTGTGACCTCCTGAGGCAGGTTGAATATCTTGAGCCTTTCAGCCCATCCATATGGTGGACCGCAGCCGTTCGGCAAAGTGCAGCAACGAGAGGCAGCACACTTTTTCAGGAAGCATTTCGAAACAACCAGACGCTTTTGCGGTTCAAAGTGCCCGAGACGTTAGCGATGGCGTCACTACCATTCCACCGCAAAAGGAGTGCTTATGAGCTTTTTCAGCGAATTCAAATCGTTCGCCATGAGGGGCAACGTCGTCGATCTGGCTGTTGGTATCATCATTGGCGGCGCTTTCGGCAAGATCGTGTCGTCATTCGTTGCCGATGTGATCACCCCGCCTCTCGGGATTCTTTTGGGTGGCGTGGACTTTTCGCACCTCGCCATTACGCTGCAGGCTGCCCAAGGCGATAAACCGGCAGTGCTGCTATCTTACGGCAAGTTCCTGCAATCGATCTTCGACTTCATCATCATTGCATTCGCCATTTTCAGCGCCATCAAGGTTCTGAATCGACTGCGCCTGCATGAGGAAAAGAAGGCAGCGGCCGGCCCTACCAAGGATCAAGTACTGCTGACTGAAATTCGCGACCTGCTCAAGGAACAAAGCCAGAAGCCTGAGGCCACCGTCACACGTAATGACCCTCCGACCTCTTCGTGACTGTTCGCTACAAATAGGGCCCTTGCGGGCCCCATCCGCATCTTTTACCAGTAATTTTCTACCGCGATCTGTCCAGGCCGGCGCGTCAGGGCCAGCTGGAAATCACGTGCCTTGAGCACGGCTCGCGTGTCATCCACCATTTCAGGATTACCACAGATCAGGATGCGGGAGTGCTCTGTTGAAAGCTCAAGCCCTGCGGCCTTCTCCAGCTCACCGTTTTCGATCAGGGTCGTGATTCGCCCTCTCAGCGCGCCCGAATGATCCTCACGGGTTACGACAGGAATATAGACCAGCTTCTGTGCAACCCCTTCCAGATATTCCAGCTCCGCCAGTCCCTTAATCATTTCCTGATAGGCCAGGTCCTTTGCTTCCCGGACGCTATACACCAGCACGATACGCTCATACCGCTGCCAGACATCCGGCTCCTGAAGCATGGACAGAAACGGTGCCAATCCCGTACCGGTGGATAACAGCCATAAATCGCGTCCGCCGGTAAAGCGCTCCAGGGTGAGATACCCATAGGGCTGCTTTTCCACCAGCAACGTATCACCCGGCTTAAGGCGACTCAGCTCACTGGTAAAGGCTCCGCCAGGCACGACGATGGAAAAGAACTCCAGAAATTCGTCATGAGGCGCTGAGACCATTGAATAAGCGCGCCAGACGATTTCGCCGTCTGCCTTTTCGACACCCAGGCGGGCAAACTGGCCGGCACTGAAGCGAAAGCGCGGATCACGCGTCGTACGCAGGCTGAACAGGTTATCGGCCCAGGGCCACACCTCCGTAATGGTCTGCCGGGTGTATTTCTCGTCACTGGCGGTCATGCTGGGCTACCTCGTTTTCCGGGCCGATATCAGGCCGTCATGAAAACAAGCCCGGCACTGGTTTTCAACGGACAAACTGTAGGTGTAACCGGCCGGACTAACGCGCCAGCCAACCACCGTCCACGGCCAGAGTATGGCCGTGGACATAATCCGAGGCAGACGACGCCAGAAACACCACAGGCCCTGCCAGGTCGATTGGCTCGCCCCAGCGACCTGCCGGAATGCGTCCCAGGATTTCTGCGTTGCGCTGCTCATCGGCACGCAAGGCTGCCGTGTTGTTCGTTGCCATATAGCCGGGCGCAATGCCATTGACGTTGATACCGTGCTTGGCCCACTCGTTGGCCAGCGCCTTGGTCAGCCCCATCAGGCCACTCTTGGAGGCTGTGTAGGATGGGACACGGATGCCGCCTTGGAAAGACAGCATCGAAGCGATATTGATGATTTTGCCGCCGTCCTGCTGCGCTATGAATTGACGCGCCACGGCTTGAGAAAGAAAGAACACCGTCTTGAGGTTGACGCCCATGACATCATCCCAATCTTTTTCGGTGAAATTCAGTGCATCCTCACGCCGGATCGTTCCGGCATTGTTGACCAGGATATCGATACGACCAAAAGCCTGCAGCGCCTCATCCACAATAAAGGGCACCGCATCCGTGGCGCTGAGATCTGCCCGGATGCTCACGAATCGCCGGCCCTTGGCCTCTACCTCACCCTGGGTGTCATGGGGTTCGCGCCGGCTGATCCCAACAATATCGCAACCGGCACTGGCCAGAGCTACACACATGCTCCTTCCCAATCCGGCATCACACCCGGTGATGATCGCGACCTTGCCTGACAAATCGAATGGGTTAGCCACCATGATGCCTCCTGAGGGGTGGTAAACGCAGGCTGACCTGTCATCCTGAGCCCGCAAAACGTCTGTTCGACCCGCCAGACGCCCGGCGCGTTCAGCCGGCATCCAGAGAAAAGAGCAGCATAAGCAATGCCGCTCCCCTACACTGACGCCTTTGTCGTCAGCTCCGATCTTCTGCCATGGTTCTACTGTCCACACCCTTTGCCCAGCTTGACCTGCACCGCCAGCCACCCCGCCGGGACGATCCGTTACAGGCTTTCGATGCGGCGGATGAATACCTGCTTAATCATCTGGCCGAACAGGGCCTGCCAGACAACGCCCGAATTCTGGTGTTAAACGATAGCTTCGGCGCCCTGGCAGCAAGCCTGGCTGATCAGGGTCACGTTGTTTCCAGTGGAGATTCCCACCTTGCAGCCCTCGCGCTTAACGATAACCTGCAGCGCAACGGACGTGATGGTCGGGTGCTATTCGTGCCATCCAGCGAGCCGGTTAAAGGCCCCTTTGACCTGGTGCTGATCCGTATTCCAAAAACCCTGGCCTTGCTGGAGGAGCAGCTGATTCGCCTGCATGATCAGCTGGCACCGGGTGCGCGAGTCATCGCAGCAGCCATGATCAAGCATCTGCCGCGTGCGGCAGGAGATCTGCTTGAGCGTCATATCGGTGGTGTCCAGGCGTCGCTGGCAGTCAAGAAGGCGCGCCTGCTGTTTGCCACCCCCGAACCCAGGGAGCGGATAGCCTCACCCTACCCGACCCGCTACCGACTGGACGACCCAGCGCTGACACTGATCAATCACGCCAACGTGTTCTGCCGAGAAGGGCTCGATATCGGGACACGCGCCTTTCTTCCACATCTGCCTACTGACTTGGGCAATGCACACGTGGCCGACCTGGGGTGCGGCAATGGCGTATTGGCCATCACCAGTGCACTGACCAATCCCCAAGCGCAGTACACGCTGGTAGATGAGTCCTATATGGCGATCCAGTCGGCACATGAAAACTGGCGTGCCGCCTTGGGTGATCGTCCCGTCACGTTGCGCGCCGATGATGGGCTGGCCAGCCAACCGGCTTGCTCGTTGGATGTAGTCCTGTGCAACCCACCGTTTCACCAGCAACAGGTGGTGGGGGACTTTCTGGCCTGGCGGATGTTTCAACAGGCGCGTGCTGCTCTCGACCGCCAGGGTGAACTCTGGATCGTCGGCAATCGCCACCTCGGTTATCACCTCAAGCTCAAGCGGCTGTTCAAGCGCGTCGAACAGGTTGCTGCCACCCCGAAATTCGTGGTGCTGCGTGCGGTCGAAGCTAACTGAGCGTGATGCTATGCCCTATGCCAGACCTTATTCAAGCAGGCTGGCATAGCGGGTAACGTGCCTCAGAGCAGTATCCAGACTGGATGATTCCGCCTAGGCTGGGTCGCCACCGTTTTAAGATAGGCGCCAGGTGATGCCTTTTGCCTACTGACAGGACGAACATACGCACCGGATGGGATCTTACGTGCCAGGGTTACCTTTCGATCTTCACATCTTTGCCATTTTGATAGAGGTCTGCGGCGTTTTGGCGGCTATCCATGCCGTCATCACCGTTCGTACGGCTCAGGGCGCCATGGCTTGGGCCATTGCATTGGTTTTTATGCCGTTTCTGAGCCTGTTGCCTTATCTGGTTTTTGGTCGGCGTCGTTTCGATGGTTATGTAAAGGCGCGCCGACAGGCCGATGAAGAGATGGCCCGCGTTGCTGCCGAGCTGAACTGGCGCCCGTGGATCGCTGAGGCCCTGGCTGCGCAGCAATGCAGCGCGGCAAACCGCAAGCTCAAAGCCATGACGGCGCTGACCCGCACCCCCTGTGTAGCCAGCAACAAGGTGCGTCTTCTCGTCAACGGATCGGAAACCTTCAGCGCCATTCTGGGCGCTATTCGGGAAGCCCGGCAGGTTGTGCTGGTGCAGTTTTTCATCATTCATGACGACGCTCTTGGCCGGGCACTGCAAAACACGCTGATCGAGCGGGCCAGGGAGGGTGTCGAGGTGTTTCTCCTTTACGATGCCATTGGCAGCCATGCCCTGCCGCGGAGCTACGTGTCAAAGCTTCGCGAGGCAGGCGTGCAGGTCAAGGCATTCAGCAACCGCCGAGGACTGATCAACCGCTTTCAGGTCAACTTCCGCAATCACCGCAAGATCGTTGTGGTGGATGGTGAAGTAGGATTTGTCGGCGGACACAACGTGGGTGAAGAATACCTGGGGCACAAGCCACCGTTGGCTCCCTGGCGCGACACCCATATCGAAATTCGTGGGCCCGCTCTGGCGACCCTGCAGGAAACCTTTGCCCAGGACTGGTTCTGGGTGACCAAAAAGCTTCCAACCCTGGTGCTGCCTGAACGTTATGAGGATGGCGGCATGCTGTGCCAGGTGGTTGCCAGCGGTCCGGCGGACGATCAGGAGACCTGCTCGCTGTTTTTTGTCGAGGCGATTCACTCGGCGCAGCGGCGAATCTGGATCACAACGCCCTACTTCATCCCTGATGAGGCCGTCTCAGCCGCACTGCATCTGGCCGCTCTACGCGGCGTCGATGTGCGCATCCTTCTGCCGTCACGCCCGGATCACAAGGTGGTGTACGCCGCATCCTACCTGTATGCCTTCAAGGCGGTGGATGCGGGCATTCGAGTCTTCAGTTATCAACCAGGCTTTCTGCATCAGAAGGTGGTGCTGATCGATGAAGAGGTTTCCGCCATCGGTAGCGCCAATCTGGATAATCGCTCGTTCCGGCTGAATTTCGAAATCATGGTCATGACCGTGGATACTGACTTCGCCTGGGAAGTCCGCTCGATGTTGGAAGTCGACTTCTCCAAGTCGGTCGAGCTGACGCCCAAGGACAATGCCAATGTTCGGCGCCTGCACAAGGCAGCCATGCGGGTAGCCCGACTGTTCTCGCCGGTCCTTTAGCCCAGTGGAGCGACACCCAGGCCATCCACGAGTCGCTCCAGGGCACGCAGACCGGCAACGGAATTGCCGTAGCTGTCCAGGCGGGGCGACCAGACACAAATGCTCATGCGGCCGGGAACGATGGCCACAATACCGCCACCCACGCCGCTCTTGCCGGGCAGCCCGACGCGCCAGGCAAAATCCCCCGCGGCGTCATACAGGCCGCACGTCAACAGTAATGCGTTGAGCTGCCGCGTCTGCTGAGGCGACAATACCTCGCTCCCATCGTGGGGATTGATGCCCCGGTGAGCCAGAAAGGCGAACGCGCGGGCCACATCCATGCAACTCATGGACAGCGCACAGCCATGGAAATAGGTTTCCAGCACCTCATCCACTTCGCCATGCAAGTTTCCATAAGCCTTCATGAGGTAAGCCAGTGCAGCGTTACGCGCCTTGTGATCCATCTCTGAACGCGCCACCCGCGTATCGAAGTTGATGGTCGGATTGGCACTTAACCGCCGCGCCTGTTCGCGCATCAGATATTGGATGGACATGATGCGCGAAACCAGGATATCGGTTACCAGCAACGCACCGGCATTGATGAAAGGATTGCGCGGGACGCCCCGCTCCACTTCCAGCTGTACGATGGAGTTGAACGCCTGACCAGAGGGCTCCCGGCCTACACGCGTCCAGATGTCCTCTTCCGGCAGCCGCTGCATGGCAATGACCAGGTTGAGCACCTTGGAAATGGACTGGATGGAAAACGGTGTATCCCCTGCCCCCGCCTGGAAGACTCGACCCTCTACATCGCATAGAGCAATCCCGAATTGATCGGGTTCTACCTGGGCCAGTGCCGGGATATAGTCAGCAACCTTGCCTTCGCCCATGTCTTGCCGTGCCTCCTGGGCAACACGATCAAGCAGGGTTTGCAGGACTTCAGGGGAGCATGTTTCGGGCATGGGCGGCTTCGCTGCTTACAAAAGGGTGCCAGTGTAAGAAAGCGCAGCCGCAACGCCTAGTGATTCGTCGTTATAGTCCCAGCTCGCTCAGCCCGGGATGATCATCCGGTCGACGTCCCTGCGGCCAGCGGAACAGGCGCTCGGCCTCGGTGATCGGCAGATCGTTGATGCTGGCATGCCGCTCCACCATGAGCCCCTGCTCATTGAACGCCCAGTTCTCATTGCCATAGGCGCGAAACCAGTTGCCGGAATCGTCATGCCACTCATAGGCGAAGCGTACGGCGATCCGGTTGCCATCATGGGCCCATAGCTCCTTGATCAGCCGGTAGTCGAGCTCGCGTTGCCACTTGCGCGTAAGAAAACCTACGATGGCTTCGCGTCCCTTGATGAACTCGGCCCGGTTACGCCAGATGCTGTCGTTACTATAGGCCAGTGCAACCTTGTGGGGATCGCGGCCATTCCAGCCATCTTCCGCTGCTCGGACCTTTTGGCGTGCAGTTTCCTGCGTAAAGGGTGGCAATGGGGGTCTGCTTTCCATGGGCGTGTCTCCAAGACGGTAAGACAGATAGCGTAGATGAAAGCTTACCGTGCAAGCGGACAATCTGCCTGGAGAAACGGACAAAAGAAGACCCCGGCGAGTGCCGGGGTCTGATGTATCAGGATTTAAGGCCGGCGGCAGTCATGACCAGCCGCAGCCCATAGGACACAATGCCCAGGGCCACGATGCTGCAGGCCCAGATCAGGACCATCCAGCCGAGACGCTTGATCAGCGGTTGGTTGTCAGCTGGATTGGGTTCACGCTCTTTGCCGGCCATGATCAATGATACCCCTCGCCTGTACGAACCTTACCGCGGAACACGTAGTAGCCCCACGCCGTGTACATCAATGTGATCGGGATGATGAACAGCGTACCGATGAGCAGGAACAGCTGGCTCTGCGGTGGCGACGAGGCTTCCCAGATCGAAATCGCCGGCGGGATGATGTTGGGCCACAGGCTGATGCCCAGGCCGCTATAGCCCAGGAAGATCAGGATCAGCGTTAGTACGAAGGGAGATACATGAGCCTCTTCCTTCAGGATCGCGCGCAGCAGGAACACGACTGTTACCAGCACGAGAATCGGCACAGGCAGGAACCAGAACAGGTTCGGCATGGTGAACCAGCGCTGGGAGATGGCGTCATGGGACAGCGGCGTCCACAGGCTAACGGCTGCAATGAACAGCAGCAGCAACAGCACCAGCGGCTTGGTCATGCGACGCATAGAAGCCTGTAGCGGGCCTTCGGTTTTCATGATCAGCCAAGTACTGCCCAGCAGTGCGTAGGCAGCGATTAGACCAAAACCACAGAACACCGAAAAAGGCGTCAGCCAGTCCAGCGAGCCACCGGCATACTGACGATTCTCCACATGGAAGCCGTCGATGAAGGCACCCAGCGCGACCCCCTGACAGAAGGTTGCCAAGAGCGAGCCGAAGATAAAGGACTTGTCCCAGAGCCCTTCTTTGCCTTCCTGCACCTTGAAGCGGAACTCAAAGGCTACGCCACGGAAGATCAGGCCGATCAACATGAAGATCAGCGGCAGGTAGAGGGCCGGCAGAATGACGCCATATGCGAGCGGGAAGGCGCCGTACAACCCGGCCCCTCCCAACACCAGCCAGGTTTCGTTGCCGTCCCAGATCGGAGCCACGGTGTTCATCATGACATCGCGTTCTTCCTTGCCCTTCACGAAGGGGAAGAGAATGCCAATCCCCAGATCGAAGCCGTCCATGACTACGTACATCATCAGGCTGAAAATGATGACCACCGCCCAGATCAGTGCGAGGTCAATACCAACAATTCCAGAAGCCATGTTCAGTGCCCCGTCAGTTGATCATGGGAATGAGCCTTTTCGGTACCTTCATCAGTAGCCGAAAGGGGGCGCTTCGGATGACGATCGTGTCCCGGTCCACCCTGGGTGGGCAAGTCGCCTTCACCGGTATGTGGTCCCTTGCCAATCATGCGCAGCGCATAGACCGTACCGATACCAAAGACCGCGAAATACACAATTACGAAGCTGACCAGGGTAATGCTCAGTTGCGTCACGCTGTGATTGGCTACACCATCCTTGGTACGCAAGAGGCCATATACGATCCAGGGCTGACGACCCACTTCGGTGGTAAACCAGCCTGCCAGCAGAGCGATGAGACCAGCCGGCCCCATGCACATGATCAGGCGCAGGAAGGCCTTGGTTTCATACAGCTTGTGTCTCCAGCGCAGGAACAGGCTCCACACACCGGCAGCAATCATGAGCAGCCCCAGAGCCACCATGATG
Source organism: Pseudomonas sp. MAG002Y (assembly GCF_019400845.1). Taxonomy (NCBI): domain Bacteria; kingdom Pseudomonadati; phylum Pseudomonadota; class Gammaproteobacteria; order Pseudomonadales; family Pseudomonadaceae; genus Pseudomonas; species Pseudomonas sp. MAG002Y. Next base: position 332,844 of record NZ_WOEJ01000001.1, read on the forward strand.
CGGAATGACCAGAACACCACATACGCCGGCGGACGATCCTCTTTCGGGAAGTCCTTGAGTGCGGGAATCTGCTCGGTAAAGCTGTGCGTGAGGATCAAGCTGCCCAGCACAGGGATCTCGACCTTGAAGCGGGTTTCCTCACGCTCCATATCCGGCAGACCGAACAGAATCAACGGCGTTGCCTCACCGGGCGGATTCTCCCAATGGCCTTCAATCGCCGCGATCTTGGCTGGCTGGTGCTCCAGCGTGTTCAAACCGTGGGCATCCCCCACGAACGCCTGGATCGGCGCCACGAACAGGGCCATCCACATGGCCATGGAGAACATCTTGCGAATGGCCGGGTTATTGTTCCCACGCAACAGGTGCCAGGCCGCCGATGCGCCGACCAGGAAGGCCACCGACAGGTAGGCCGCGATGGTCATGTGCGCCCAGCGGAAGGGGAACGACGGGTTGAAGATTACTTCCAGCCAATGGACTGGCACTACGCGGCCATCGACAATCTCGTACCCGGCCGGGGTATGCATCCAGCTGTTCGAGGACAAAATCCAGAACGTGGACATCAGGGTGCCAATCGCCACCATGATAGTGGACAAAAAGTGCAACCCACGTCCTACGCGGTTCCAGCCAAACAGCATGACCCCGAGGAAACCCGCTTCGATAAAGAAGGCGGTCAGCACCTCGTAGGTCAAGAGCGGACCCGTTACGGCACCGGCGAAGTCGACAAAGCCGCTCCAGTTGGTACCGAACTCATACGCCATGACCAGTCCGGACACTACACCCATTCCAAAGAAGACCGCGAAGATCTTCAACCAGAAGTGGTACAGGTCCTTATAGGTAGAGTCGTTGGTTTTGAGCCACAGTCCTTCGAGAACGGCTAGAAAGCTCGCCATTCCGATAGACAAGGCAGGGAAGATAATGTGGAACGAGACGGTGAATGCAAACTGGATCCTCGCAAGATCCAGAGCCTCCAAGCCGAACATAGGCGGTCCTCTTCAGGCAGCCGGTGCGTTTATCACGCAGGCGGTCAATAACGTTAAGCAAATCACAAGGCAATGTTTCGAGCGCTTGCGTGCTCAATTCGTTCTAACGGAACGCTTGAAAGGTGGTCCGACTATCGCATTTTAAGCCGCAAGGCTCTGACGTAGGTCAACGTCTGGATTCATTCTAGACCTCTAAAACGCAGTGGGGTCCGTGGTCAGATGTCGCGCGTCAAGGTGGCGCACACAACTTGTTACCCACCAAGTGTTTCAGAATATATCTCTGATCAGTGCACAAAAACCGCTTGCCGAGACTATGATGAGAGACCTCTCGAAGAGCCCCATCATGACCTCAGCCCCTTTATATTTGCGTCATCATCGACCCTTTCTGGCGTTCTGGTTTGCCCGCGTCTGTACCGCCAGCAGCTTTCAGATGCTCACCGTAGCCATTGGCTGGCACATCTATTCACTGACGCATAATGTGCTCGACCTGGGCCTGGTCGGCCTGGTGGAATTCCTGCCGCGCCTGTTCTTCATGTTGTATACAGGGCATGTGGCGGACCGCTACGACCGACGTAAGGTAGCCGCACTCTGCCAGACAGGTCAGGCCCTTACCGCACTGGTGCTGGTCTATGGCAGCCTGACCGACAATGTGACCCGTGAACTGATCTTTATCCTGGCCTTCATGCTGGGCACCTGCCGGGCCTTCGAAATGCCGGCGACCCAGGCGCTTCTGCCCAACATCGTCCCCGCCTCGTTATTTCCCCGGGCCGTTGCGGCCTCGGCCTCCGCCATGCAGGGTGCGACAATCGTGGCGCCAGCGTTGGGTGGTTTTCTGTACGCCTTGGGTGCCTTCTGGGTCTATGCACCGGCAACGGCCCTGTATGGTGTGGCAATTCTCCTCGTGCTGAGCCTGCCTGCGCGTGAACAGCAACCGCGTAAGGAAAAGGCCAGTCTGGATTCGCTACTGGCCGGGATTCGCTTCATTCGCAGCCGCCGCGATATTTTCGGCGCTATCTCCCTGGATCTTTTTGCCGTTCTGCTGGGCGGCGCAACGGCACTGTTACCCGTGTTTGCCCGGGACATTCTGATGACCGGTCCATGGGGGCTGGGCCTGTTGCGCTCAGCACCCGCCGTGGGCGCCCTGCTGATGTCGTTTTGGCTCGCGCGCTTTCCCATCGAGCGAAGCGTCGGACGCATTATGTTTATCTCGGTAGGTGTGTTTGGCGTGGCAACCATCGCCTTTGGTCTTTCCACCTCGTTCTGGTTCAGCCTGGCCGTGCTGGCGGTTCTGGGTGCGGCTGACATGATCAGCATGGTCATTCGCGGCGCCTTTGTGCAACTGGAGACGCCGGATGAAATGCGCGGCCGCGTCAGTGCCGTCAACGGCCTGTTCATCGGTGCCTCAAACCAACTGGGCGAGTTCGAGTCCGGTGTAACGGCAGCCTGGCTGGGCACAGTGCAAGCGGTCGTGCTGGGCGGCGCAGGAACGCTGATCGTGACAGGCCTTTGGATCAAGCTCTTCCCTACCCTCGCCAAACGCGACCACTTGCATACCCTCAAACCCAGCTGATCTGCTGGAGGGCTGCTTGCGGGTCGGCAGGTAGCCCTTTACCCCTCTGAACTCTCGCAAGCTGCCAACGGTCAGGTGACAAGGACTTTTCACCGAATTGCTTGAGGGTTTGCCATGAAAATTTCACTCGATGGCCAGGTTGCACTGGTCACCGGCGGCAGTTCAGGGATCGGCGCCGCATCAGCCAAGGCCTTGGCTCAGGTAGGCGCAGCCGTTGTCATCAATTACCACTCCAATGCCGAGCCGGCTGAACAGCTTGCGGATGAAATCAAGGCGGCCGGCGGTCGGGCCATTGCCGTGGGTGCTGATGTTGGTGATGAACAGGCCGTCGAACAGCTCTTTGCCAAGACGATCGAAGCCTTTGGCCGTCTGGACATTCTGGTCGCCAACTCCGGGCTGCAGCGCGATGCACCCTCCCACGAGATGACTCTCAAGGATTGGAACATGGTCATCCAGACCAATCTGACCGGCCAATTCCTGTGCGCACGTGCCGCCATCCAGCAGTTCCTGAAGCAAGGCGTTAATACCGACCTGTCACGCGCGGCGGGCAAGATCATTCACATGAGCTCGGTACATGAGGTCATTCCGTGGGCAGGTCATGTCAATTACGCGGCCTCCAAGGGTGGGGTCAGCCTGATGATGAAGACCCTGGCTCAGGAAGTGGCTGAAAAGCGCATACGCATCAATAGTATTGCGCCCGGCGCTATCGCTACGGCCATCAATGAAGACGTGACTGGCAATGAGGAAGGTCGCCGCGAGTTGCTCAAGCTGATCCCCTACAAGCGTGTCGGGGATGTGGAGGACATTGGTAATGCCGTCGTCTGGCTGGCATCCGACCTGTCTGACTATGTGGTAGGTACCACCCTCTTTGTCGATGGTGGCATGTGTCTGTATCCAGGATTCCAGGACAATGGTTGATCACAACGCCGGAATCCGGTCCATCGATGCCCATGGAGTCATCGGCGACATGCGCACCTGCGCGCTGGTCGCCGATGACGGCAGCATCGACTATTTCTGCTGGCCTGACCTAGATAGCCCCTCGGTTTTTACCGCCTTGCTCAATGGTGACGAGGCCGGACTGTTCACGATTGCACCCGACCGCCCTAATGCCAGGCGGCAACAGATCTACCTCCCCGACAGTAACGTCTTGCAGACCCGCTGGCTTGATGACGACGGCGCCGTCGAGTTGACCGACTGGATGCCCATCCTGACGGAAGAGAACACCATGCCCCGCCTGGTGCGGAGGGTTTATGCCGTTAAAGGCGACTCGCGCATTTGTCTGAAGTGTTCACCGCGGCTTGATTACGCCCGGGCTGAAACCAGGGCTACGGTAGAGCAAGGCAGCATTGTGTTTCAGGCCGAGGGCCAGCGCAGCATGCGCTTGGCCGGTTCCGAGACGCTTACGCTTGACGGGAATACGGCCGTGGCGGACTTCACCCTCAAGGAAGGAGAAAGCGCGACATTCGTCTTTGGCTGTGCCGAAGATCGACAGGTCATGGAAGAAGATCTTGATCTCTGTCTGAAGCATACACTCAGGTTCTGGCAGCGATGGGCTCGTCAAAGCAACTATACCGGCCGCTGGCGGGAAATGGTCTCGCGCTCGGCTCTGGTGCTCAAGCTTCTGGTCTCGCAGCAGCACGGTTCCATTGCTGCTGCGGCAACCTTCAGCCTGCCGGAAACACCAGGTGGCGAGCGAAATTGGGATTACCGGGCTACCTGGATACGGGACGCCTCGTTTACCGTCTATGCTTTCATGCGCCTGGGATACACCGACGAAGCCAACCACTTCATGAGCTGGGTGGGCGACTGTATCGAGCGCAGCAGCGATCTGCCGCAAAAGCTTCAGATCATGTATCGCCTCGATGGTGGACGGGAACTGCCCGAACAGGAACTGGACCACCTGAGCGGCCACGGCGGGGCAAAGCCTGTGCGTATCGGCAACGATGCATTCGGACAGGTTCAGCTCGACATCTATGGCGAGCTGATGGATGCCGTCTACCTGTCAAACAAGTACGGCCAGGCCATATCCCACCGCGGTTGGAAACATGTTGTCAGTATCATCGATTATGTCTGCAATCATTGGCAGACCAAGGATGCCGGCATCTGGGAAATTCGTGATGAGCCCAAGCACTTCCTACACTCGCGCTTGATGTGCTGGGTTGCCATTGACCGAGCCATTCGCCTGGCACAGAAGCGTTCCCTTGCCATGCCCTATGAACGATGGCTCAAGGCACGGGGCGATATCCAGGAAGATATCTGGACCCACTTCTGGAACAAGAAAAAAGGTCATTTCACAGCCATTCTGGGCCAGGATACGTTGGACGCATCTCTTCTCCTGATGCCCTTGCTGCGTTTTGTCAGCGCAACAGACCCGGCATGGCTGGCAACTCTAGATGCCATCAAGGAGCGTCTGGTCTGCGATGGTATGGTCAAGCGCTACGATCAGTCTGAAATGTCCGATGGACTCTCAGGTGAAGAGGGCTCCTTTGCGGCCTGCTCATTCTGGTATGTGGAGTGCCTGGCGCGGGCCGGCAGGATAGACGAGGCGCATATGGAGTTTGAAAAACTCATGAAATACGCAAGCCCTGTAGGACTCTTTGCCGAGGAGCTTGACGCCCGTGGACGTCACCTGGGCAATACTCCTCAGGCCCTGACCCATCTGGCCCTGATCAGCGCCGCCTATTTCCTGAACCGCAAACTCTCCGGCAGTGATACCCAATGGCAACCGTAGCAGGCCTGCTTCCGCTCTGACTCAGGCCCTTCGGTTTCGCCCCTCCTCGACCGACTATAGCAAAATGACATATGGAGGCGATTCAAGCTCCGCTTGAACGTCTTTTCGTGTTATCTTTTTATATTGAACGATCAATTAATAAAAAATGACTACAAACGACGGGCAAGGAATGTCCCCTTTTCGAATCACCTTGAGCTACTAGCCCGACAGCATCGCGAGTGACCGGAAACCCGCGACTCGACTGTACGGACTCTTTGGCACCTGCCCTATAGGAGAACATGCTCCATGAGCAGCACGACCCCATCCGGTAACGTACGACTCAATCCGCCCGCCTTTTACAGCGCGGCCACAGCAATCCTGGTCTTTGCTCTGGTGGTAATCACCTTCCCCGAGCGCGCCGGAGCCTGGCTGCTGGAAGCTCAGACATGGGCCTCACAGACGGTAGGCTGGTACTACCTACTGGCCATGACACTTTATCTGGTCTTTGTCATCGTCACGGCCCTTTCAGGGTACGGCAAGATCAAGCTTGGCGCCGATCACGATCAGCCTGAGTTCAGTTACCTTTCATGGGCCGGCATGCTATTCGCAGCCGGTATCAGTATTACCCTGTTCTTTTTCTGCGTGTCAGAACCCCTGACGCATTTCATGCATCCCCCTCAAGGCGAAGGCGGCACGCAGGCTGCTGCGCGTCAGGCCATGCAACTGCTCTTTCTGCACTGGGGATTGCATGGTTGGGGAGTCTTTGCACTCGTTGCCATGGCATTGGCCTATTTCGCCTATCGCCATAACCTGCCCTTGGCCTTACGTTCAGCGCTATACCCACTGATCGGCAAGCGCATCAACGGCCCTATTGGCCATGCGGTAGATTGCTTTGGCATCATTGCCACCGTTTTCGGCCTGGGCGCCGATATGGGCTTTGGTGTGCTTCAGCTCAACTCGGGCCTGGACTATCTGTTCGGTGTACCCCATACCCAATGGGTACAAGCCCTGCTGATTGCCGTGATGATGGGAGCCGCCATTCTTGTTGCCGTATCAGGTGTAGACAAGGGTGTGCGCGTCATGTCCGATATCAACATGCTCCTGGCGGTCGGTCTGCTGTTGTTTGTCCTGTTTGCCGGGCCGACCCAGCACCTGCTCAATACGCTGATCCAGAACATCGGCGATTATCTGGGCGCTGTTCCCACCAAGAGCTTTGACCTTTATGCCTATGACAAACCGTCCGACTGGCTGGGCGGCTGGACCGTATTCTATTGGGCCTGGTGGATCGCATGGGCACCCTTTGTAGGCCTGTTCATTGCGCGAATTTCCCGTGGTCGTACCATTCGTGAATTCGTTTTTGGCGTACTGTTCATTCCGCTTGGCTTTACCCTCGCGTGGTTGTCCATCTTTGGTAATAGCGCGCTGGATCAGGTGCTAAACCACAACCTGACCAGCCTGGCCGAAACGGCTATTCGCGAGCCATCCATGGCGCTCTATCACCTACTGGAAACGTATCCTGCCAGCCGTATTGTCATTGCGGTGGCGGTATTCGTAAGCTTTGTGTTCTTCGTGACATCGGCGGATTCGGGCACTGTGGTGCTGTCGACCCTGTCCTCGACAGGCGGCGAAGCGGACGAAGACGGTCCCAAGTGGCTGCGCGTCTTCTGGGGAACGGCTACTGCCCTTGTCACCGGTGGTCTGCTGGTCGCCGGTAGCATGGATGCACTAAAGTCTGCGGTGGTCCTGACCTCTCTGCCCTTCTCGCTAGTAACCCTGCTAATGATGTGGGGTCTGCACAAGGCGTTCTACACCGAATCGCAGCGGCAACGGGCACGATCACATTCTCTGGCCCCGGTATCCCAGGCCAACCCACGCCGCAGCGGTGGCTGGCGTCAGCGCCTTGCCAAGGCTGTTCACTTCCCGTCGCGCGATGAGGTCTATCGGGTAATGGACACCATTGTTCGCCCGGCGATTGAGGAAGTGGCCGAGGTATTCCGGGAAAAAGGACTGGCCGTACAGACCGAGCTTGATCCTACCAATGCCAACCTGAGCCTTGAGGTTGGTCATGGCGAACAGCATCCCTTTATCTATCGGGTCATCATGCAGGGGTATTTCACACCGAGCTTTGCCCGAGCCGGTATGGGCGGGCTGCACCTGAAAAACCGCCGCTACTACCGTGCAGAGGTCTATCTGGCTGAGGGCAGCCAGGATTATGACCTGGTGGGCTACACCAAGGAGCAGATCATCAACGACATGCTTGACCAGTACGAGCGGCACCTGCAGTTCCTGCATCTGGTCCGCTGACCTCAACTTACCCAGGCCGTCACTCGGCGGCCTGGGTGGATACCGGTGTGGCCCTTCTGGGTATGGCAGTGGTGAATGATACTTCTTGCCCCGAATGCTGCGACTCTAACAGCCGGGGCATAGCGATCCAGGAAAATGCTTTCGAAATCCCGCGATATCCAACATCCAGCCCACCCGATTAAACAAAGCCAAGATCAGGCTGACCCTCTAAGACTCGGAACTAACGAAGCATCATTATCAGAATGCCTTGTTTCGCGGTCATAACGCCTCGCTACAAGGAGTACCGCAAACACATCCGACAATGCCTGCGATTGCTTCAGGACCGCCATTACGTTTCGTGATCGTTTCGTTAGTTATCTTGCTATCAAACTTTAGCCGGAAGGCGCGTATAATAAGGCTTTAGCGCGGCTACGCCGTCTGTGGCTGCCACCTCTTGAGGAGGACGTCATTGCCTCACGCCCCTGTTTCATCTGCAGCACCGCCATCACGACATCCTGCCCTGCAGTGGGCTGCCCTGATTGTTGTATCCAGTCTGGCTTCCTTTTGCCTTGATCGTGCCGGTATCCCTGCGGCCATGTTCCTAGGGCCCATGCTGGTCGCCATCTGCTTTGGCGTCAAAGGGGCCACGATCCGTCTACCCAAACCACTGTTCCAGCTAAGCCAGGGCGTGGTGGGCTGTTTGATCGCCCACTCCATGACAGCGGCCGTTCTGCTTATGGTCGCTACGCACTGGCCGGTCATGCTGCTGGCCACTGCCATTACCGTTCTGCTCAGCGTGCTGGTGGGTGTCATCCTGGTTCGCTTCGGCGGTTTACCCGGCTCCACCGCCGCCTGGGGTACTACGCCCGGTGCGGCCTCCGCCATGGTTGCCATGGCGGAAGAATACGGAGCGGACTCCCGCATTGTGGCAACCATGCAGTATGTGCGTGTCGTTTGTGTGGTCGTGATCAGTGCCTTGGTTGGCCGCTTTTTGGGGGCTGAAGGTACAGGAGCAGCCTCTCACTCGGCCGCTATCACCTTTGACTGGAACACCCTGCAGTCATTTGGAATTACGCTGGCCGTCGTGGTGGTAGGTGTCTGGTTAGGCAAGCGCCTGCCGGCTGGCGCTTTGATGGTGCCTATTGCGTTGGGCACCATATTGCAGCTCAACGGTTGGGTAACCATTACCCTTCCCCATTGGTTGCTGGCCATCGCGTTTGGCTCGATGGGCTGCTATGTAGGCTTGCGGTTCGATAAAACCACGGTGCGCTATGTCACCCGAGCCTTGCCCAAGATGATCATGGCCTCGCTGATGTTGATCGCCATGTGCGCTCTTTCGGCCCTGTTTCTGGCACACCTGATGAACAAGGACTTTCTGTCCGCCTACCTTGCAACCAGTCCTGGCGGCCTAGACTCAATGGCGATCATCGCTGTGGACAGCCATGCGGACGTCGGGCTGGTACTGGCCATGCAGGCCTTGCGCTTGATTGGCGTGATCGCATCCGGGCCGTTCCTGGCCAAACAGATCTCCCGCGTGGCGCGAGTCTGATCTGTACAGCCTCGGCACTAACGCCGAGGCTTGGCCCGTGCAGTCGCCTCCGCAACGAGCGGGTCATCCGGCCAATAGTGCTTTGGATAGCGGCCTTTCAAATCCTTCTTTACCTCGGCATAGGTGCTGCGCCAGAAGTTAGCCAGATCCTGGGTAACCTGCACCGGGCGCTGCGCAGGGGACAGCAGGTGCAGCTTTACAGCAAGCCGTCCGCCGGCGATCCGAGGGGTGTCGGCCAGGCCGAACATCTCCTGCAACCTGACGGCCAGCACGGGCGGCTCCTCGGTGTAGTCCAGGCGGATACGGGAACCTGAAGGTACCTCTATCGAGCGGGGCGCCAGCTCGTCCAGGCGGCTTGGTAGCGGCCAGGGTAACAAGCCCTGCAGGATGGCGCCCAGATCGAGCTGAGCGAAATGGGACAGGCGAGTCACCCGTCCCAGATATGGAAGCAGCCAGTTCTCCAGCGTTGCCAGCAGCGCCATATCGGTCACGTCAGGCCACTCGCTGAGACCGCCCTGCTCCAGGTCCAGCCGCCGCAGAAGCATGACCCGTGCCTGCCACTGGCGCAGCTCCGGTGTCCAGGGCAGGAGTTCAAGCCCTTTACGCCTGACTAGCCCCAGTAATGCCCGGCTGCGCGCGTCATCACTTAGCGAACTCAAGGGTTCGCGGGAAAGGACCAGTTCACCGATTCGCACCTGCCGCTCGGCGCGCAGTACGCCCTCCCGCTCGTCCCAGTCCACCTCCTCATGGGTCGATACCTGCTCGGCCAGGGGCCCTTCAAACAAGGCAGGATCAAGCTCGGCAGCCAGATAGATACGCTCTTCACGCTGCCCTTGTCGGCTCCCAAGATCGGCAATCACCAACCACGGTGATTTCATCAGCGAATCGACATCGGCAAACAGTGCCGCACGGCCATTGGCCAGCCGATATTCTGCACCGCCGGATCGGCGCTGGTGTGCGATCCGCTCCGGATAAGCAAAAGCCAGCAGACACCCTACCCAGCGTGGATGATCCGGATCGCTCACAGGTATTTCGGAAGCGCCACGCAGCAAGCCCTTGAATTGTCTTGCCAGCTGACGAATGCGCGCAATACCGCCTCGCGGCCCTTTCCCTTCGCCTGCCAGCAACGCAAGGCGAGTCTGTATATCCGCACCCTCGCCACGCACGATATCCCGCTCGGATAAAATAGCCGCCAGATCACACGCCAATGGCGCCAACCCCAGGGCCTGTCCCCGAAGCAGAAGATGAGCCAGTCGCGGATGAGCCGGCAGGGTGCTCATGGCCTGCCCATGGGCTGTCAGGGCCGTTCGATCAGCCTTGAGCGCACCCAGACGCACAAGCAGATCCTGAGCTTGTGCCTGGGCCGCAGCAGGAGGTTTGTCCAACCAGACCAGCTCATCTGCAACAGCGCCCCAGCGCGCCAGCTGAAGCGCAAGCCCCGCCAGGTCAGCCTGCAGAATTTCCGGTGAATCATAGGCGGGTAGCTGGTCATGCTGCGTCTCCGACCACAAGCGATAGCACACCCCTGGCTCCAGACGCCCCGCCCGTCCCGCTCGCTGGGTGGCCGAGGCGCGAGAGATGCGTCGCGTCGCTAGCCGCGTCATGCCACTGCCGGGATCGAAGGCGGGCTCCCGGGCAAGTCCGGCATCTATCACCACCCGAACGCCTTCGATGGTAAGACTGGTTTCGGCGATATTGGTCGCCAGCACAATCTTGCGAATACCGGCCGGTGCCGGCTCAATCGCTGCTCTCTGGGCAGCCAGATCAAGCTCACCGTAGAGCGGCGCGATCCGGATATCCACCCTGCCAGCCAGCGCATCATCCAGCAACTCATGAACCCGCCGGATTTCAGCCTGCCCCGGCAAAAAGACGAGCAGGCTTCCGTCCTGCTCATCCAGTGCCTGCTGGATGGTTTGAACAACCCTGGGCTCCAGGCGCTCGTCCGTCGAAGTGGGCCGCCCCCATTTGATCTCCACCGGAAACATGCGCCCCTCGCTGCGCACCACCGGAGCCCCTTGCAGCAAGGCCGAAAGCCGCTCACCCTCAAGGGTTGCGGACATGACCAGGACCTTGAGCGGAGTATCACGCAAGAGCTCACGCCCATTCAGAGTGAGTGCCAGCGCCAAATCGGCGTCCAGGCTTCGCTCGTGAAATTCGTCGAAAATGACCAGGCCAACGCCTTCGAGGGCAGGATCATCCTGCAGGCGACGCGCAAGAATACCTTCCGTAACGACCTCGATCCGTGTCCTGGGCCCTACCTTGCTCTCCAGGCGAATGCGGTATCCCACCGTCTCGCCCACCGGTTCGCCATACTCGGCTGCCAGCCGCTCCGCCGCTGCCCGAGCGGCCAAGCGCCGTGGTTCCAGCATGAGAATCCGCTGACCCGCTAGCCAGGGCTCATCCAGCAGCGCCAGCGGTACACGTGTGGTCTTGCCTGCACCTGGAGGTGCCTCCAGCACAGCTTCGTCGCGCTCGACCAGGGCGGCGCGCAGGGTAGGCAATACGGTATCGATGGGTAATGGCGTCATTCTGCTGTGCACGTGGTCATATATACGGTGGCTGCTGATTATAACGACTCCAGCGGCCCGCTTCCGGCCTCTCGCAACGCCGGTTATAGTGCGGTTTCCTGACCTATGGAGGTGTTTATGCCAATGCGCACTCGCCTGATCTGTGGCGCCCTTGCTGCAGCAGTGCTGACCCAGATTTCGGCCTGCGGTACGCTGTTTTATCCTGAGCGTCGCGGCCAAATTACTGGCCAGATCGACCCAGGCATTGCCATCCTGGATGCGGTAGGCCTGCTGTTTTACATCATTCCCGGCCTGATTGCGTTCGGTGTTGATTTTACGTCTGGAGCCATCTACCTGCCCAACGACCAGCACGCCTCGGTCGACCCGGAAAAGCTAAAAGACGCTATCGACGCGGATGGCAAGGTGGACAAGGCGCGCCTCAAGGCCATTATCGAACAGGAAACCGGCCGCTCCCTGCCACTGACCGATCCACGCCTGATTCAGCACAGCGGCAGCCCTGAGCAACTGGCCGCCTTTGGGTTGCGCCCTGCGGCATAACACCTGATGAAGAGCCGTACCGAACACGCCAGGCTGTTGCGCCTGGCCACCACCGCCTCACTCGCGGTGGCTGGCCTGCTCATTACCGTGAAGGCCATCGCCTGGTGGTTCAGCGGGTCGGTCAGTCTGCTGGCCGGGCTGACCGACTCCGTACTCGATGGCGCGGCCTCCCTGTTCAACCTGCTGGCGGTGCGCTATTCCTTAAAGCCTGCCGATGACGACCACCGTTATGGTCATGGCAAGGCGGAGTCGTTGGCGGGTATTACCCAGGCCCTGTTCATTGGCGCCAGTGGAATCCTGATCGGCATGCAGGCCATCGGACGTCTGAAAGAACCTGAACCCCTGGGAACGCCTCTGCTGGGCATTGCAGTCATGATCGTTTCATTGATTGTGACTGCGGGCCTGCTGATGCTACAGCGGCACGTCATTCAGATTACAGGGTCCGCAGTGATTCGCGCCGATTCCCTGCATTACCGCTCTGATCTTCTGCTCAACACCAGCATCCTGATTGCCCTGATTGCTGCCAGCTACGGCTGGGATCAGCTGGATGCCATCTTTGGCCTGGGTATTGCGCTGTATATCCTTTGGAGTGCCATTGGAATCGCACGCGACTCGCTAAGTGTGCTGATGGATCAGGAATTGCCCTATGAAGTCAGCGAGCACATGTTGACGCTGGCGTGCAGCGTGCCCCAAGTCTTGGGGGCTCATGATTTGCGCACGCGTATTTCGGGAAGCCACTGGTTCGTCCAACTGCATCTGGAGCTACCGGGAGAAATGACCCTGTCCGAAGCCCATCGCCTGTGCGACGAGGCCGAAGCGGCGATCATGGCGGAGTATCCGCAGGCCGAAGTGCTGGTACATGCCGACCCGCTGGATGCACCCGATGTCCCTCATCGGCATCCGCTGCCTCCGAGCTGAGGGCTCAAGGGCGTCTGACTTCATCAGATTACAGTCAGACGGCCCTCCTCAATAAGTCACGTTATACCCCCTGCCACTCAGACAGGCGCCCAGCGAACGTCGATAACGATCCGCCACATCAGCCGGTGGCGCAGTGGTTGCTCGGGATGGATCAAAACCTGACTCGCTGACCGCCCAACGCTGGCAGTCATAACGATCCTGCTCCATCTGGGCCTGTGTCTGACCATAGGCAGGGCTTATGGCGACATCAAAGGCATTGCTGCTAATGGCATAGCCACCGTTTTGCACAGGCGGCTCTACAACAATGTAGCGATTGTATTCCGGTTGCGGCTGGTAATAGGTACCAGCGGCAAAGTAGTAGGTCAGCCCGCCGATCACCAACGTCTGCGCATAGTTGGGCAAATTACTGACATACACGCCGCGCGGCGGGGTCACGATGACATAGCTCGACCCTTGTGGGCGGTACCAGTACCCGTCGGAATAGTAATACTCATAGCGTTGATGCCAGATACGGGTGTACCGAGGCGGCGGGCGCCGCAGCACATAGCCGGGACGCCAATCAGGATTTGGTCCCCAGCCACGACGATCGAAGTCGTTGTGCCTGTGCGGGCGATTCCAGTTGCCGTACGGCCCATAGTCAGGATGATCAATGACACGGGGCTGATTTTCCCAGCCTCGATTCAGATCATTCGGCCCGGATTGCTCCCAGCGCGCACGCTCATCGCCACGCCGAACGGCATCGGGTCGATTCCAGCCGTCTTCCCGTGAGTGGTTCGCCTGCCCTGTGACCTCTCGCGGAGGCGCGGTAATAAACCGTACACCGTTTTCATCGACCCGCTCGACAGGCCGCCGGGGAAAATCATAGCGTTGATGGGGAAGATCCTGGCCACTGCCGGTCTGCCAGCGCGAGCCATCCTGCCCGATAGGGCGACCCGCCCCCGGACGAGGCCCGGCATTAGGATCCATTCCCCGAGAGGGCGAGTAGTCCGGGTGATCTCCAACGCGACCCTGCCCCGCCTGAGGCTGAGGCGCAACGCCGCCGGACGGATTGCCCAACTGTGTCTGTCCGGTCTCGAAAGGCCCCGCCAGCACGTGGCCTGCGCTCAATGCGACTATCAGACCGATACCTGTCAAACGCCCGCGGCGCTTCATGACCCTATCTCCTGCTTACCGCCAGTCGCTCCGAAAATGGCGAGGCGGCGGTCGAATCCTCAATCTAAGCCAGGAGTATGCGCGAGGCGAGCATTGACGGATAGGCGGAGCACAGGCGTACACTTTTATCAGGCGCACAAAAAAGGAGGCTTTCGCCCCCTTCCGGAATTCTGTCCTCTGAGTCGCTTTTGGCGACTGCTGCGATCACACAGCCTTTTGGGCGGTGAGTGGCCCGGGAGCGGCACGACCTGATAGGTCGGCGGCATTATCGGCTTGCCCTCCTGGAGCTCACCGTTGGACTGTTCGTCCGGGCCATCGAAGTAATGAGTTCAGCTTAGCCCTGTTGCACCGACCAAAGTTTGCGTTTTTTGCTATATCCTCTACCGTTTAAGCAACAGAACACTAAAAAAACCTTTTAAACGCAATTTTCCAAAGGATTGGTTTCAAAATGGACAAACTAGACCGCTACGACTTACGTATTCTTGCCGAACTCCAGCGTGATGCACGCATCTCGAACCAGGAACTGGCAGAGCGCATCGGCCTGTCTCCTTCGCCCTGCTCACGACGGGTCAAGCAGCTGGAAGATGATGGTTACATTAATCGTCAGGTTGCCCTGCTCGACCGCAAGAAACTGGGCCTTAGCCTGACAGTTTTCGTACTGATCGGCATGGACCGGCATACCCCTGAACGCTTCGAGCATTTCCAGTCGATCATTCGGCAGTGCCCTGAGGTGCTGGAATGCAGCCTGGTGACCGGCATGGATGCGGACTATCAGCTCAAGGTGGTCGTTCCGGATATGGACCACTACCAGAAACTGCTGCTGGGCACCCTGACCCGTATAGAAGGCGTTTCGAGCGTGCGCTCAAGCTTCGTTCTCAACCAGGTCATCTCCAGTACCGAGCTGCCGCTTGAGCACCTGCGTGGCTGAGTATCGTCGCGATTTACATGGACCTGTCTGAGGCCGCGGATTTGCACGAATTCGATGCCGACGCTGGTGTTTCTTGCCAGAAGATGGATAAATCAGATTTATTTATCTAAATTTTTCCAAGGACACGGAATGAAGCACCGTTCATTCTGTCCTGAATAAACCAACGATCGACTCGCAGCCCTTCCCGTCGGCATGACCTTGCCTGACGGCGTTCCGGCATGACGAGTCGACTGTCCTACCGTGCTCATGAGGTTGCAATGCTTACGCTCAACATCAACGGGGCCGACCATCAGGTCGACGTCCCCGACGACATGCCCCTGCTTTGGGTTCTACGCGACGTGCTGGGAATGACCGGCACCAAGTACGGTTGCGGGATCGCACAGTGTGGCGCTTGCACGGTTCATCTGGACGATACGGCTGTTCGCGCCTGTGTCCTGCCTGTGAGCAACATTGCACAAGGCCAGAAGATCGTGACCATCGAAGCCGTGGGCGAGTCCGACCTGGGCAAGAAAGTGCAGGATGCCTGGCTTGAGCATGAAGTCGTGCAGTGCGGCTATTGCCAGTCCGGCCAGATCATGTCGGCCGTGGCGCTGCTGTCCCAGCACCCAAACGCAGGCGATGCTGAAATCGATGCGGGCATGTCCGGCAATATCTGCCGCTGCTGTACCTATACCCGTATCCGCGGCGCGATCAAAAGCGTTTCCCAGGCTTGAGCGGAGCACACTCCATGACCAAGAATGTATCGGCGCAGGCCATAAGCCTGTCGCGCCGCAAGCTGCTTCAGGCCAGTGGTATCGCCGCAGGTGGTTTGCTGTTGGCAACCGCACTGCCTTTTTCCCGCCGCAGCTATGCCGAACAGTATGTCAACAAAGGGCCAGAAGACGCACCGCTGGACACCCCTACGGCCTTGGGAGCGTTTCTTCGGATAGGCCACGATGGGCAGATCACGCTGATTTCGCCCAAGATCGAAATGGGCCAGGGTGTACAGACCGGTTTTGCCATGATGGTAGCCGAAGAGTTGAACGTTACTCTGGATCAGGTCAGGGTGCAGGAAGCACCGCCAGACGAAAAACTGTATGGGGACAAGCTTTTGGGCTTTCAGGCCACCGGCGGTTCCTCATCGACTCGCAGCAACTGGCAACCCCTGCGGGAAGCCGCTGCGGCGGCACGCGTAATGCTGATCCAGGCCGCGGCTAACCAATGGAAGGTGTCGCCGGATGAATGCCGCGCCGAAAATGGCAAGATCATCGGCCCTGGCAATCGCGAACTGGCCTACGGCGCGCTGGTGGATGCAGCTGCCAAACTGCCCGTTCCGGAAAACGTCCCGCTCAAAAAGCCGGAAGACTACAAGGTCATCGGCCAGCCGCTGCGTCGCCTTGATACGCCTGGCAAAGTAGACGGCTCAGCCAAGTTCACCATCGACCTGCACGTGCCAGGCATGAAGATCGCTACTGTCAGCGCCTGTCCGGTCGTAGGTGGCACGCTTGCCTCAGTGGACGACCGTCACGCTCGTGCGGTCCCCGGTGTCAGGGATGTGGTCAAGCTGGATAATGCCGTTGCCGTGATCGGCGACCACATGTGGGCAGCCCTTAAAGGCTTGAAAGCGCTGGAGATCCAATGGGATCTAGGCCCAAACGCCGGTATCGACTCCGCCCAGATCGAACGCGCCCTGCATGCAGCCTTTGATCGCGAAGGCGCCATTGCCGCCGAGGTTGGCGACATCAACAAGGCCATTGCCGGTGCGTCCAGCAAGATCGAGGCGGAATACGAGATGCCCTTCCTGGCTCACGCCACGCTGGAGCCCATGACCTGTGTGGCCCAGGTCCGCGAAGATGCCTGTGAACTATGGGTCGGCACCCAAGTGCCGGTTATGGCCCAACAGGCGGCTGCCAAGGCAACCGGCCTGCCGCCGGAAAAGATCATCGTCAACAACCAGCTCATCGGTGGAGGCTTTGGCCGTCGCCTGGAGGCGGACTTCATCGGTCAGGCCGCAGCCATAGCCAAGCAGGTCGACTACCCCATCAAGCTGGTCTGGACGCGTGAAGAAGACACCGCCCATGACCTGTACCGTCCTCATTATATCGACCGCTTCAGCGCAGGCCTGGATGCCAACGGCATGCCGGTGGGCTGGTCGCATACCATTGTCGGGGCCTCGGTCATGGCGCGGTTTGCGCCAGCCGCCGTACCACCCAATGGGCTGGATGCCGACGCAGTAGAGGTTTCCAACAAACCCGTCTACTCGCTTCCAAACCTCAGAGTCCGTTACGTCCCTGAAGCGCCCAAGGCCATTCTCAATTCCTGGTGGCGTGGGGTAGGCCCGCTGCATGGCGCCTATGTGATGGAAAGCTTTATCGATGAGCTGGCCTACGCAGCCAAGCAGGACCCGGTCGATTACCGGATGAAGCTGCTCGGCGAGCATCCCCGTGCGCAGGCGGTACTCAAGCTTGCCGCCGAAAAAGCCAACTGGAGCCAGAAACTGCCAGCGGGCCATGGTCGGGGAATTGCCGTACAGGAAGTCTTTGGCAGCTACCTCGCTACCGTAGTGGAAATGCAGGTCGATGCGCAGAACGGCATCCACATCACCCGCCTGATCTGTATTGCAGATTGCGGCGAGGTAACCAATCCGACCTCTGTTCACTCTCAGCTGGAGGGCGGCACACTGTTTGGCCTGTCTGCTGCGCTCTATAACGAGATTACCGTCAAGGATGGACATGTGGAACAGAGCAACTTCCACGACTACCGGCAGTTGCGCATGAGCGATGCCCCACCGGTCGAGACGCACATCATTCCAAGCCATGAAATACCTGGCGGGATTGGAGAGGCCGGTACCGCCATGATTGCACCGGCTCTGGTCAATGCTCTGTATGCGGCAACCGGCAAGCGCATTCGCCGTCTGCCGGTAGTTCGCGCCGGTTACCACGTGGCTTAAGGAGCTCCTATGAATCGTTTCACTTCTATCTGGGGCACCATGACGCGTACGGTGTTGAGCGGCGTGGCGCCTGTAGCGTTGGCCCTCACAATGCTGTCTGCCCAGGCTGCTGACGAGGCCACGGTCCAGCGCGGCGAATACCTGGCCCGTGCAGCTGACTGCGTGGCCTGTCACCTTGACGAGAACGGCGGTAAACCGTTCGCTGGCGGTCGTGGTTTCAAGCTGCCGTTCGGTATGCTGTATTCCCCCAACATCACGCCGGACAAGGAAACCGGGATCGGCACCTGGAGCGATGACGACTTTGTCAGCGCCATGCAGGAAGGCGTCGGCAAGGACGGCAAGCACTACTATCCAGCCTTTCCCTATACGTCTTACACGCTGATGTCGCGGGAAGATATTCTGGCGATCAAGGCGTATCTGTTCAGCCTGGAGCCCATCAGGCAGCCGAACAAGGGAAATGACATCAGCTTCCCCTTCAACCAACGCTGGGGAATGATGTTCTGGAACATGATGTTCAACCCGAACGAGCGCTTCGAGCCGGACCCGAGCCAGTCGGCTGAGTGGAACCGCGGCGCGTATCTGGTGGAAGGTGCGGGGCACTGTGGCGAATGTCATACCCCCCGTAATATCTTTCAGGCGCGTGACAGCTCGCGAAACCTGGGTGGCGCGGTGATTCAGGGCTGGAAGGCCTACAACATTAGCGGTGACCAGAAGACCGGCATCGGTGCCTGGCCGGACGAGACCCTGGCCTCTTACCTGTCTACAGGTCATGCCGAAGGGTATGGCGTTGCGGCTGGCCCCATGGCCGAAGCCGTCAATCACAGCCTGCGCTTCCTGACGCCTGAGGATATCCGCGCCATGGTGGTGTACTTGAAGTCGGTCCCCAGTCAGCCGTATGGATTGATGCGACCGGAGCCCAAGGCACTGTCATCTGACGCACCGGCCAAAGGAAACAACCCGCTGGGCCAGAAGGTGTTTGCCGACGCCTGCGTCAGCTGTCACCTGTGGAGTGGTTCGGGCCGGCAGAGCACCTTTGCCGCGCTTAGTGGCCTGCGCACGGTGAACGATCCAGAGGCAACCAATCTGGTGCAGGTCCTGCTGGGAGGAGACAAGCTGGAGAATCCCCACGGCGATCACTTCATGCCGGGCTTTGCCCGCGGGTATTCCAACCAGGAGCTGGCGGCGGTCACCAATTTTGTCTTGGAGCATTTCGGCCATGCCCAGGGCGAGATGACGGCTGACGAGATCGAGAAGCGTCGTCACCCCGAATAAGCCATTCACCTGCCGGCCGTGCCTCATACAGGGGCACGGCCAATAACCCTCCATATCAAAAGGCCTTTAAGACTATTGTCTTAACCTGATAGGCTTGCCGCCCGTTTACACTTCGCTCCCCATCCGCTGTACCCACAAACGTGGACGAAACACTCGCAAGGACTTGCCATGAAACCCGCCGACCAGGTGATGCAGAGCTACGGCCGCTGCTGCGCCAGCGCTGACTTTTTCGATGACTTCTATACCCGCTTTCTTGCCAGCTCGCCGCTGATCCGCGAGAAGTTCGTCAATACCAACATGCAGGCCCAAAAGCAGCTCTTGCGACAGGGCATCATGAACCTGGTCATGGTGGCGCGCGGAATGCCGGATACCAAGTTGCGCGCACTGGGCGAAACCCATTGCCGCCATCAGATGGATATTCGCCCGGAACTCTACGGCATCTGGGTCGATACCTTGCTCGCCACCATTTCAAGCCACGACCCGCAATGCACGGACGAGACGCTCAAAGCCTGGCGGGACGTGTTGAACGAAGGCATCGCGGTTATTACGTCACATTACTGATCGCTACAGCTGATCCGCTGGCGCGGTTACAGCCGCGCCGGCACCTCGCGCCATTCACCCGGCGCCATACCCTCCAACGCCCAAGGGCCAATGCGTACTCGCACCAGACGCAATGTAGGCAGGCCGACGGCTGCCGTCATGCGACGTACCTGCCGGTTGCGGCCTTCACGAATCACCAGCTCCAGCCAGGCCGTTGGAACACTCTTGCGAAAGCGTACGGGAGGGTTTCTCTCCCATAGTTCCGGCTCCTCCAACAGGCGCACCTCTGCGGGAAGCGTCGGTCCGTCATTCAGCTCGACGCCTGTTCGCAGCGTTTGTATCTGTTCTTCTGTAGGGGCGCCTTCCACCTGAACCCAATAAGTCTTGGGCAGTTTGTGCCTAGGGTCGGCAATGCGCGACTGCAAGCGCCCATCATTGGTCAGGAGGAGCAGCCCTTCGCTGTCGCGGTCCAGCCGTCCTGCCGGATAAATGCCTGGAATCGGAACGAAGTCCTTGAGCGTAGCCCGCCCGTCCCCATCGGAAAACTGGGTCAGCACATCGAATGGCTTGTTCAACAAGATCAGCCGCGGCTCGGCCGGCGGGGCCTTGGCAACACGACGAGGACGCGGGGTTTGAGGGGAGCGGTAGGAACGAGGCATGATGAAGACTGGCACTTGAGGCACGGGCACGTTAAAAACGCGGTGCAACGATAAAAGATACCCGCGAGTGTACCGAAAAACCGGCACTCGATTTTCACTTACCGGCAACGTGAGTCCTTCATGAGAATCTTTCGCTCCCTCTGGCTGGTCAACCTTCTCGCTCTTGCAGGCTGTGGCGGCCCGGAATACAAAGGCCCGCCCTCGGATCACTTCGACGGGCAGCAGTTTTACAACCAGGAGCCCTTTACCAAAAAGAGTTTCTGGACTCTGATCAAATGGCAGCTGACCCGCGAGCGTCCCGAGTGGGTTTGGCAGGCGCTTCCGCCGCGCCAGGAGGAGCTGCCCGAGCGCGTGACAGGCGATGACCTGCGCGTCACCTATATCAACCATGCCACCCTGCTCATTCAGTATCATGGCTTGAATATTCTGACCGACCCGGTCTGGTCCGAGCGGGTTAGCCCGTTCAGCTTCATAGGTCCCAAGCGCTACCATGACCCAGGCGTAGCATTGGAAAAGCTTCCACCTCTTGACCTGATCTTCGTCAGCCACAGCCATTACGATCATATGGACTTGGCGACGCTTCGCCGTCTCGCCGAGATCAACCCGCTCACGCCCGTCGTCACGCTGCTGGGAAACGCCGAGTTGATCCGCAAGGAGACCGGTTTTGGCAATGTCACCGAAATGGACTGGTGGCAGAGTCAGCCACTGAACCAGCAGGTAACCTTGCATATCGTGCCTTCACAGCACTGGTCGGCCCGCACCCGCTTCGATACCAACCGTACCTTATGGGGCGGCTTTGTACTTGAGTCCGCCAGCGGTCCTGTCTACTTCCCCGGCGATACCGCATGGGGCGGGCACTTCCAACGGATTCACGACCGTTTCGGTCCCATGCGCTTCTCGGCGTTGTCCATCGGGGCCTATGAGCCACGCTGGTTCATGGTGTCGAGCCACATGAATCCACAGGAGGCAGTAGCCGCACACAAGATTCTTCACTCCAGCACCAGCATGGGCATTCACTTCGGTACCTTCCCGCTCAGTGACGAAGCCCAGTTTGCGCCTCCCCAGGACCTTGCCAAGGAGCGCGAAGCCCAAGGACTGCCGGAAGAGGCCTTCCGCGCACCGCTGCCTGGCGAGAGCTGGGCAGTGCCCGTCATCACGGCTGGACACTGATAGTCCAGGGCGCGGCGGTAACTCCTCCGCGCCTTTCATCCAGCGATAGACGCTGATGCCAACAGCGTTGATTCAGGACAATAGCGCGCCCTCCCAAACGCTCCATAGTCAGGCTAATCCACTTCAGAGGAACCTGCCCCATGCTCACGACGGCAATTTTCCCTTCCCGCTATGTTCAAGGTAACGGAGCCTTTAACCACCTGGGTGAGGAGCTTGCACGCTTCGGTAAACGTACCCTGGCCCTTCTTGACCCCTTTGCCGACGACCATCTGGGGGCAGCGCTCGACAAGGCCTGTCAGCATCAGCTCGAATGCCAGCGTATCCGCTTCAACGGCGAGTGCAGCGACGAGGAAGTCGCACGGCTGGCTGGAGTGGCGCGTCAGCACCTGCCTGACTCTATCGTCGGGATCGGTGGTGGCAAATCACTCGACACCGCCAAGGCGCTGGCCCACGAACTGAACATACCTGTGGCCGTTGTGCCTACCCTGGCCTCTACCGATGCTCCATGCAGTGCGCTTTCAGTAATCTATACCGCAGAAGGTGCTTTCAAGCGCTACCTGTTTCTGCCGCGAAACCCGGATCTTGTACTGGTAGACACCGGTATCATTGCCCAGGCCCCTGCGCGCTTTCTGGTATCAGGAATGGGCGACGCCATGGCGACCTGGTTCGAGGCAGAAGACTGCCGTATCCGCGGCGCTGGCAACATGACAGGAAGACCCGGCCCTTTCACCGCCTATGCCCTGGCACGCCTGTGCTATGACACGCTTCTGGAATATGGCCCACTCGCACTGCATGCCTGTCAGCAACAGGTCGTCACGCCAGCCCTGGAGCATATCGTCGAAGCCAATACCCTTCTTTCCGGACTAGGCTTCGAAAGCGGCGGCCTGGCAGCTGCTCACGCGATTCACAATGGCTTCACCGCCCTGCCCCAGACCCACAGCTACTGGCACGGCGAGAAGGTTGCGTTTGGCGTATTGACCATGTTGATCCTGAGTGGCCGCAAGCCTGCCATCATTGATGAAGCCTTCACGTTCAGTCAGCGAATCGGCTTGCCGCTTACTCTGGCAGATATCGGTCTGGCCAATGCGTCTGATGCAGACCTGCTCAAGGCTGCGGAACTGGCCTGCGCGGAAGGGGAAACCATTCACAACGAGCCCTTCAGGGTCGATCCGCTTTCGGTAGTTGCCGCCATGAAGACAGCCGACGCCGAGGGGCGTTTTCGCAAGCAGGCCTGATGATTAACTGGCAGACGCCATAACGATCATGGCAGCATTCCTGACGGATTTCCCCGCCAGGAATGCACTCCAATACCCCATGACAGCCATACCCCCTGCGCCGCGCCAGCCTTGGCGACACCGGGCGCTCAGCCTTTTTCAATACAGCTCACGGGCATTGGGCCTCGTGTGGTCGACCTCTCCTGCCCTGACCCTGGGACTTGCCCTGGCTACCGTGGTAGCAGGTGTGTTGCCAGCGCTGGCCGCCTGGCTCGGCAAGCAGATCGTGGATTCGGTCGTGGCGGCCATGCAGTTGCATCAGACACAGGGGAACGTTGTGCTGTCGCCCGTGCTCTGGCTGTTGGTCATGGAAGCCGGCGTGGTCGCCTTGATCGCAGCGGCGCAGCGGGGCCTCTCCGTCCAGCAGTCTTTGCTGCGCGTCCTGCTGGGGCAAAAGGTCAACCTGATGATCCTGGAAAAGGCCCAGCAACTGTCACTGGTCCAATTTGAAGACTCGGAATTCTACGACAAGCTCACCCGCGCCCGCCGCGAGGCCTCGATCCGGCCGCTGTCCCTGGTCAACAAGCTGTTCAGCCTGATGCAGAACGGCCTTTCGTTGATCAGCTTTGCCATCCTGCTGATTCATTTTTCACCCTGGGCGCTGCTTATCCTGGTGGTCGGGGCATTGCCTGTCTTTTTTGCCGAAGCCAAGTTTTCGGGTGATGCCTTTCGCCTGTTTCGGCGGCGCTCCCCTGAGGCCCGCATGCAAGGTTATCTTGAAGCGGTCCTGGCGCGGGAAGATCATATCAAGGAGGTCAAACTCTTTGGCCTTGCGCCACGTCTACTCCAGCGCTACCGCGATATCTTCACTCAACTCTATGCCGAAGACCGCGCCCTGACGATCCGCCGGGATACCTGGGGCTTTCTGCTCGGTCTGCTCGGAACACTGGCATTTTATGCCGCATATGTCTGGATCGTGGTGGACACTGTACAAGGGCGCATCAGCCTGGGTGAAATGACCATGTATCTGCTGCTGTTCCGACAGGGCCAGGCGGCAGTGAGCAGCAGCCTGACCGCCATCAGCGGCATGTATGAAGACAACCTCTATCTTTCCAACCTGTATGAATATCTCGAACAGCCTGTGGCCGCTGAGCATGGCAGCTTGAAACAAGGCCAGACCCCAGGCGATGGCATCCGCTTCGAGCAGGTCAGCTTTCATTACCCAGGCGCCTCCCGGGCCGCCCTCGAGGGGATTACGCTGCACCTGCGGCATGGTGAAAGCCTGGCGCTGGTGGGCGAGAACGGCTCAGGCAAGACCACACTGATCAAACTGCTCACCCGGCTCTACACACCTAGCGAGGGCCGTATCCTGCTGGACGGCAGCGACCTTCAGGAGTGGAACACAGAAGCTTTGCGGCAACGTATCGGTGTGATTTTTCAGGACTTCATTCGCTATCAGTTCAGCGCTGGCGAAAACCTGGGCGTGGGCGATGTTGAGGCCTTTGACGACGAGCAGCGCTGGCAGGAAGCAGCCGAACGTGGACGCTCCAGCGACTTCATCGAGCGGCTCGACCAAGGCTATCAGACACAACTGGGTCGCTGGTTTAAAGGCGGGCAGGAACTGTCAGGCGGACAATGGCAAAAAATCGCACTGTCACGCTCTTACATGCGTACCCAGGCCGACATTCTCGTACTCGACGAACCTACGGCTGCCATGGATGCTGCCGCCGAGGCAGAGGTTTTCGAGCAGTTTCGTCAGCATGCCCAAGGCAAGATGACGATCCTGATCTCTCACCGATTCTCTACGGTTCGCTCGGCTGATCAGATTGTGGTCTTGGAGCATGGCCGTATCATCGAACAGGGACGCCACGACGCGCTGGTCGCCCAGGATGGCCGGTACGCTCATCTATTCCAGCTGCAGGCCCAGGGGTATCGATAGGCCGTTTGACGACCCGAGAAGCAATCCTTTTTGTGCCTTTTTCTTCATTTTTTGAAACATATAAGGCATCCTCGGCGCCCTCCCTGTAATGATTGGAAAAGGTTTCGACCTGACTCCCTGCCCTGGAAAGCCGCTCATGTATGTCTTCATGGCCTTAACCTTCGTGCTCGGATACCTCTGTATCGCCTGCGAGCACACCCTGAAAATCGATAAAGCCGCCTCGGCGCTGCTAACAGCCGTTGTCAGTTGGACGCTGCTGGTGCTGGGCGCAGATCAAATCCTGCCGCATCTGCAGCCCGGCAGCGACAACACTCATTTCGTGGTCGAGGAGCTGCGCCACCACCTGGGCGAGGTCTCGGAGATCCTGTTTTTCCTGATGGGCGCCATGACCATCGTCGAACTGATCGATGCCCACGAAGGCTTCACGGTCATTACCGACCGTATTCGTACCAACAAGCGCGTCAGCCTGCTATGGCTGGTAGGCCTGATCACGTTCTTCCTGTCTGCCGCGCTAGACAACCTGACGACTACCATCGTCATGGTTTCCCTGCTGCGCAAACTCATTGCCGATGCCAAGGAGCGCTGGTTCTACGCCGGGATTGTGGTCATTGCCGCGAATGCGGGTGGCGCCTGGTCACCTATTGGCGATGTAACGACTACCATGCTGTGGATTGGAAACCAGATCTCGGCCAGCGGTATCGTCATGAGTCTGTTCCTGCCCAGCCTGGTCTGCCTGCTTGTTCCCCTGGTGCTGCTCAGCTTCAGGCTCAAGGGCGAAGCCGAGCGACCGGCAATGGATGAGCATGAGAATAATGCGAATCCAACCACTCCGTTCGAGCGCAACCTTGTCTTTGCTCTGGGCATTGGCGCCCTGCTCTTTGTGCCGATCTTCAAGACCGTGACACACCTGCCGCCCTACATGGGTGTTCTGCTGGGCCTTGGCGTACTGTGGGTCGTGACTGAAATCATTCATCGCGGCAAGAACGATGAAGACAAGCACCCGCTGTCCGTGATTGGCGTACTGCGCCGGATCGATATGCCAAGCGTATTGTTTTTCCTGGGCATTCTGCTGGCAGTCTCCAGCCTGGCGACGGCAGGCCATCTTGTGCAGGTCGCCACTTGGCTGAAAGACGGCTTAGGCGATGTCTATGCCATCAATATCGCGATCGGTCTCCTGTCATCGGTGGTCGATAATGTACCGCTCGTAGCAGGCGCCATGAAAATGTATCCGCTGGTCTCCCCTGAAGCGCTGACGGCGGCCAGCTCAGCTGACGCCGGCTGGCTCACCCATTTCCTGGCCGATGGGCGATTCTGGGAAATGCTGGCCTATTGCGCCGGTACAGGCGGCAGCTGTCTGATCATCGGTTCGGCAGCTGGCGTAGCAGCAATGGGCATGGAGAAGATCGACTTCATGTGGTACCTGAAACGCATCAGCCTGCTGGCGCTATTGGGTTACCTAGGCGGTGCCGCCACTTACATCGGCCTGGCCAGTCTAGGCGTATAAGAAAAAGGCCAGCTTTACGCTGGCCTTTTTGTTTTCAGGTATCAACGGAAAGGCGGTTCGTCAAAGCTGCGCAGCTTGCGCGAGTGCAGCGAGTCCAGTTGCGCCCGGAGCAGGTCCAATGCCGCAATACCGATTGCCAGGTGCTGACTGACGGCTCGCTCGTAGAATGCATTGGCCGAGCCCGGCAGCTTGATCTCGCTGTGCAGGGGTTTGTCTGACACACAGAGCAAAGTGCCGTACGGGACGCGCAGTCGATACCCTTGAGCCGCAATAGTGCCGCTCTCCATATCCACCGCAATGGCGCGGGCCAGATTGATGACAGGCCGCTCCTGCGCCCATCTCAGCTCCCAGTTACGGTCGTCATAGGTCAGCACTGTGCCGGTTCGCAGCCGGCGCTTGAGCGCCTCGCCACGGTCGCCCGTCACCTGAGCTGCCGCTTCGGCCAGGGCCACCTGCACTTCGGCCAGGGCCGGGATTGGTATGTGAGGCGGCAATACACGGTCCAGAATGCCGTCACGACGCATATAGGCATGCGCGAGTACGTAATCGCCGATGTTCTGTGACTGCCGCAGTCCGCCACAATGGCCGATCATCAGCCAGCAGTGCGGACGTAAGACGGCCAGATGATCCGTAATGTTCTTGGCATTGGATGGCCCCACCCCGATGTTCACGAGGGTAACGCCATGACCATCCGCGGCGATCAGGTGATAGGCCGGCATCTGAAAGCGATGCCAGGCGATACCGCCAATGATGGACTGGGCCTCGCCATCATCCAGGCCGCGCTCGATGGTGACATTACCCGGCAGTACCATACGCACGAACCGAGGATCGTCCCGCAGCTGCTGTAGGCCATGACGAATGAATTGATCGACATAGCGGTGGTAATTGGTCAGGAGAATCCAGGGCTGCACATGGCGCCAGTCACTGCCGGTATAGTGCACGATACGACGCAGGGAAAAGTCCGTCCGGGCGGCATCGAACAGCGATAGGGGAAGAATGGTCTCCTGAGCCCAGTCATACAGGCCATCGGCGATATCGTCGTGGGCGGCGGACAGGTCGGTACTGGGAAAGACGCGCGCCAGCTCGGCGGCCGTCACGCCCGACCCGGCCAGTTCATCCCCCTGCTCCACCACATAGGGATAGGGGATATCCTGCTCGCTCGGCCCCACCTCGACCAGAATGTCGTATTCCGCCATGAGCGGTTCGAGCTGCTCAAGCAGGTATTTGCGAAAGGCAGCCGGGTGCGTAACGGTGGCCCGGTAAGTACCCGGAAGCTGCACCTTGGCATAGGCCCGCGTGGTAGTCGGCACCGCCTGGGAGGAGCGGTAGCACAGACGGATCTCGGGATACCGGAACAGCTGTCGCTCGGCCTCGGTCGGCTCGATACGATCCTTGAGGTAGCGCTTGAGCGCACTGCTCAAGGCTTGGGTTGCCTGCTGATGCAGCGCAGCCAGCCGATCCACCGCCTCGCTAGCCGAATGGGCTGCAACAAAACCATCTTCGAACGTCTGAGGCATGCACGATTTCCTTACTCAAGAATGAACGAGGCAATCTGGCTCCTGCGTCGACTCATCAGCAGGCCAGACAGCCCCTTTGCCAGCATTTAGTCAGAGAGTAGCTGAGTTGGATCACGGTTATCTGACAATTGCTCAGAATCCCGGCGCTGATTCCACAGGTGATGATAATGCCCTTCTGGATTGGACAGCAGCTGTGTGTGATTTCCTTCCTCCACCAGCCGGCCCTGCCGAAGCACAATGATGCGATCAGCATCACGGATCGTCGACAGCCGGTGCGCCACTACAATCATCGTCACCTTACCGCGCAAGTCATGCAGCGCTTCCTGCAAGAGCGTTTCGGTTTCACTGTCGATACTGGCCGTCGCCTCATCCAGCAGCAACACCTTGGGCTGGCGCAGCAGGGCTCGCGCCAGCGCCAGCAATTGCCGCTCACCCGTGGAAAGCGTAAAGCCACGCTCACCCAGACGGGTTTCCAGCCCCTCGGGCAACCGTGCAATTAGAGGAGACAGGTGAGCATCATCAAGGGCCTCCTGAAGACGCCACGGCTCTGCCTCACTGCCCAGCAGCAGGTTATCGCGCAGGGTGCTGGAACGGATGAATGGCTCCTGCGGTACGGTAGCAATGGCGGCCCCCAATGCCTCAGGTGTCAGTTTTGATAGCTCACGGCCATCCAGTAGGAGTTGGCCACCCGTTACCGGCTGCAAGCCGGCCAGAAGGTCAAGCAGGGTCGACTTCCCGCTGCCGGTCGGCCCGACGATCGCCAGGAACGTGCCGGGGGCAATCTCCAGATTGATATCGCTCAACGTGTCGTGATCTGCACCTTCATGCCGGAAGCGAACCTGTTTGAGCTCAAAGCAGGCCTTGTCCACCGGCCGGCTATCAGTACCCTGTAGTGCCTGGGCCTGATCGAGCAGATTAAGCAGTCGCGTACCGGCAACGCTCGCCTGCTGATAGAGGTTGAACCGCTGAGTGATTTCCATCAGTGGCTCGGTCACTCGCCCCAGGTAAGTCACAAAGGCGTACATCACCCCGATCTCGGCTCCTCCACCCAAGTGATTCAGACCATAGGTCAGGAGCAATACCGCCAGCACAATCACGCTCACCAGATCGAGCGCCGAACGCAAGAGCAGGCCCGAGAAACGTACCGTACTGATTCGTGCCTCGTACTGTTGCTGGTTGAGATCATGGAAGTGCTTGCGGAACGGCGCGGTCTGGTTGAAGGCCTGGATAATAGCCATTCCGCCAATCGCCTCATTGAGACGCGCGCTCTGCTCGGAGCGCAGCGCCCTCACCCGCATGGCAGCCGGCCCGCTCAAGCGTTGATACAGCCAGACGATAAAGGCGGCCGCCGGGATAAGCAGCATGGCGATCATCATGAGATGGACATTCATCAGCGCCATGGCCACCAGAATGCCGATCAGCAGCACAATATTGCCAACAATGGTGCCCAAAAACGCGACATAGAGTTCACGCAGGGCATCTGTGTCATTGGTTACCCGCGCAACCAGCTCCCCGGTTGCCGTACGGTCATGAAAGCTCTGCGGCAAGTGCAGAACATGGCGGAACAACCGCCGACGCAACAGCAGTACCGTATCCATGGCGATGCCGGCAAACCGCAGGCTTTGCAGGTAACGCCCGAGTGCGGCGAGCGCCTGGGTTACTACATAGATCAGGAACAGCACGATCAGGGGCTCAGCCCGCAGATCGCCAGGCACCAGGTAGGTATCCAGATAATGCTTGGTCAACCAGGGGCCCATCACGTCCATGACAGTTGCCCCAATCAGGATAGCCACAGCCGCCATCAGCCGGCGCGGATTGGCCAGCACCGGCCCCAGCAGCAATTTGATAACACGATGCTTAGGCATGTTCGCCTCCTGCCTGTTGCAGCTGCCAGAGTCGGGCGTAGACACCACCCTGCGCCAGCAACTGTTCATGCGAGCCTCGCTCGGCGATACGGCCCTCCTCCAACACAATCAGCTGATCAGCCTCCCGTACGGCGGACAGACGATGGCTCACAATGATGCGCGTCCGATTGCCCAGGCGATCCAGCGTCTCGAGCAGACGTGTTTCGGTCGCGGTATCAACGGCCGACAGCGTGTCATCCAGCAGCAGGATAGGCGCATCGGATAACAGTGCACGCGCCAGGGCTACCCGCTGTCGCTGACCTCCAGACAATGTTACACCGCGCTCACCCACCGGCGTTTCAAGCCCTTCGGGGAGCTGCTTGAGGTCTGTGGCAAAGGCCGCGTCGGTCAGAGCGCCCCGGATCTGCTCGGGTGTAGCCTCAGGTCGTCCGAGCGCAACGTTTTCAGCCAGACTGCGGGCAAACAGGAAAGGATCCTGAGGAACGTATGCAAACTGAGCCCGTAACGCTTCCAGTGAGTACGCCTCAAGAGGATGATCGCCCAGGCGAATCTCGCCGTCCGTCAAAGGGTACTGACGGAGCAGCAGCCGCAGCAAGGTACTCTTCCCGCTGCCTGTGGCGCCCACAATGCCCAGCGTACTTCCTGCCGGAAGCTCGAAGTGAATATCCTGCAACGCAGGCGTCTGGCCTTGAGGATAGACAAAGGAAGGAATATTCACGCTCAACGTCGATCCGGGCTCGGGCGTCAGTGTTCCCTCGTCTCGGATGCTTTCTACGGAAGCAAAAAATTCCCGCAGGCGACGCCCTCCCGCCTCTCCGCGCTGGAGGATATTGAGGCACCAGCCAATGGCAAACATTGGCCAGATCAGTTGTACAAGGTAAAGGCTAAAGCTGGTCAGCTGTCCTAGCGTAATGGCGCCCTGCATGTAGCGTCCGGTGCCCACGATCAATGTCAGCAGTGTGGCGCAGCTTAGCGCTACGAAGATAATGGGCTCGTACTTGGCTTCGGTTCGCTGAACAGCGTAATCAGCCTTAGCCGCCGCACGGGCGCGCTCGTCAAAATCATCCAGCTCCGCTTCGATCAGCGCGTTCTGTCGCAGCATACGCAGCCCGCTCAAAGCCTCCTGAGTGCGATCATTGAGGTCTGAGAAGCGCTGCAAGGTCTGCCCGAAGCGTTGCTGAACCCGCTTCGCCACGTGGTAGAACCCCCAGGCCATGAACGGAAACGGCAGCAGGGCCATGAGCGCCAACGGCGCATCGATACCGACCAGCATGACTGCCAGTACAAGCACCAGGGTCATGGCCCCATCAAAACTGGACAACACGCCCTCACCGGCAGCCATCTCTACTGCATCGATATCCTGGGTAGCCCGTGCCAGTAGATCGCCCGTACGACTCGCCTGAAAAAAGCCGGGATCCAGTCGGGTAAGCTTGGCGTAAAACGCATCGCGCAGCTCCACGCCTACCTTGTACGCAGTTCCGAACAACCGTACCCGCCAGTGATAACGAAGCACATAGAGCCCAAGACCAACCACCGCCAGCAGGGCGACACGCCCTAGCAGCTCCGTTTGCCCAAGCTCACCGGCTCGTAGTGCATCAATGGTTTTGCCTACCCACCAGGGCAGCGTCAGATTCAAGAGGCCTACGCCCAACAGGCAGGTGATTGCCCCGCAATAGGCCAGTCGATGGCGAAAGAGAAAATCGCGCAGTAACGTCCAAAGCGCCATGTAAAGAAATACCTGAACATAAGTAGCTGCCCAGTATAGCCCTCTATGACGTCTGAACCGGAGCCTGACAGAGCAGCCAATCCTGTAGAAGAGTTTGCAGTTCACCCAGCCTGACCGGCTTGGCCAGGTAATCGCTCATCCCGGCCGCCAGGCAACGTTCCCGATCACCGTGGTGTGGATGGGATGACAACGCCAGCACCGGCAACTCCTCGCAATCGGGCAATGCCCGAATGGCCCGACAGATGGCAAACCCATCCATGATCGGCATCTGGCAATCGAGCAGGACGGCATCCACCGTTACCTGATCCAGGAGTTCAAGTGCCTGAGAGCCTGAATCGGCAGTCCGCACCTGATAGCCCAGCCGGAGCAGCATGCCACGCAGGATCATCTCGTCATGAGCATTGCTCTCCACAATCAGAACCATGCAATTAGCGGGCTGCCGTGTCGTCAGCACACAGGCGCGGCGCGCAGGTGCCGGCAGCGCCACACGCCCCGGTAGCGGCAAGGTAATAGCCATGCGGAAGCGACTTCCAGTCCCCACCTGCGAGGAATGGCTGAGCGTTCCCCCCAGGAGATGGATCAGCTTGCGACACAGGGCCAGGCCAATTCCCAATCCGCCATAGCGGCGCGTCAGGGAACCATCGAGCTGATGGAAGCGCTGATAGAGCTGCTCGCTCTGCTCCGGTGTAAACCCGATACCCGTATCGACCACCTCAATCAGCAGCGGCTGGCGATAAGCATCTGCCTGCGCATCCGGATGCGCCTGTACGCGCACCGTTACCGATCCTTCATGCGTGAACTTAATGGCGTTTTCGATCAGATGCCCCAAGGCTCTGGCCAGCTTTGGTGCGTCACCTTCCAGGGTATCGGGCAATGCCGGGTCGATCTCCACCTGGAACGCCAGACGCTTGGCCTCGGCACTCGGGGTATAGCGCGTACGCAAACTGTCAAAGAGTCCATGCAGACTGAACGGCACCCGTCGAGCCACCTGCTTGCCGGCACGCAGTTCGGTGAGGGTCAGGATGTCATCCACCATGCGCATCATTGCTCGCGCGGACTCGCTGGCGGACTGGTGGTACTGCTCCAGCTCCACCGTCATGGGCTGCGTCTGGATCAGTTCCAGCGAGCCGATGACTCCATTCATAGGCGTTCGCAACTCATGGGTCACGGTAGCCAGAAACTCATCCTTCAAGCGATTACTGTTGGCCAGCTCTTCGTTCAACCGCTCCAGTGCACGGCGAGACTCTTCGAGAATCCGCGCCCGTTCCTCGCGCATGGCATTGATCCGGTCAGCCAGAGCCAACGAAAGCAAGGCTACCTCAAGCGCCGAGCCAATCTGGCTCGCATAGACCGTGAGGAAGTTATAAGGCAACAGACCGGCTACCATCAGAATATTGGCCAGCCCGCCAAGCAGGAAAATCGACCATGCGATGATGAAGTAACGCGCGGTACGCATACCGTCGAACCAGGCCCGGATACCGGCCGTGAACACAACAAAGATAAAGATCAGTGCCAGGAGCGTGGCCAACCGCATCGCCGTCGCGTAGTCACAGCTCAGTGACGTCAGGACGCACAGGTAGGCCAGCAGGATCAGGCCCTTCATGCAGAGGTCGATTCGACGACTGTACTGGCGGGTCTGCAGGAAATGTCGGGTGAACTGGCTACCAAAGATACCTGCCATGCCGACAAAGAATGGCGTTGCGATGTTGGCCCAGCGAGGACTGTCCGGCCACAGGTACTCGGAGCCGGTCCCGTTGATTGACAGCAGATAGCAGCCGAACGAGCCGACATAAAAGATGTGATACAGATAACTGGGATCGCGAACGCTGAGGAAAATGAGCAGGTTGTAGAGCATCATCACCAGCAGAACACCGTAGATGATACCTAGCAGATAAACACGTGCCGGCTCGGCCTCGATAAACGCCCTGGTGGTCCAGAGCACCAGCGGGGCCTGAACGGACCCCTGACTTTCAACCCGCAGATACAGCCGCTTGGTCTCTCCCGGTGCAAACGACAGCGGATACAGATAGCTGCTGTGCCGAATCAGACGACTGCTGAACGGCAGAGTATCCCCCATGCGCTGGGCCAATCGGTACACACCTTGCGCATCGGGTGCGTAAATATCATAGCGGTCGAGTGGTGGGTAGGAGAGTTCGAGCAGCCAGCTCTTGGGCCCAATGCCGGTCTTGGGTCGATACGCAAGGTCCAGGCGAATCCAGTAGGCCGAGCGTGAATAGCCGGCCCCAAAAACATCTTCGCCATGCCGGATAAAGCTGCCACTTAATGCCGGTGATGTGATGTCTTCGATAGTCGATGTGCCACGAACATCCTCGAATACCTCAAGTGACTGTCCGAGGGACAATCGTTCGATCGACTCATCGAACTCAACGGCCTGTACCCACCAGGGCCATGCGAGCAGAATGAAAAAGAACCAGTTGCGCATATAAAAGGCTTCGCCAGAAAAGCCCGCAGGCAGCATCATGCACAAACTGCCCTCTCGTGCGACGCATCCCTTCAAGCATTGAGTTAGGTGCGGCACTCTATCACAGGCCGGCCCAGCAGCTACACTGCCGACCGGAGCCTTTGTTCAGCCTGTTTAGTGATAAGCTTTTTGCCATGAATACACACAACGCTCGTCCCGTCGTCCTTTGCCTTTCCGGTCATGACCCCAGCGGCGGCGCTGGTCTGCAGGCAGACATCGAAGCCCTGATCGCCCAGGGCTGCCATGCGGCACCCGCCGTCACCGCGCTGACCGTTCAGGATACGATCAACGTGTCCGACTTTCGTGTACTGGACCGTGCCTGGGTGATGGCCCAGGCCAACGCCGTGCTGACGGATCTTCCTGTCGCAGCCGTCAAGCTGGGCATGCTTGGTTCTATCGAAATGGTTGAAACAGTACTGGATATCCTCGCGGATCATCCACAGTTGCCACTGGTGTGCGACCCGGTGCTACGCGCCGGTGGTGGTGGAGCCCTTGGCAAGGATGAGGTGGGTTATGCCATCCGCGAGCGGCTGTTGCCGCGCGCAACGATTGTCACGCCTAACCTCCCCGAGGCCCGCATCCTGGCCGAGCTGCCGGAAGGGACGGCAGACGCGTGTGCCGACAAACTTCTCCCCTACTGCGAGCATTTGCTCATCACCGGCGGTCATGGTGACGAGCAGGAAGTGCACAATCGCCTGTACACCCGTGACGGGCATCAGGAAACCGTTATCTGCCAGCGCCTTCCCGGTAGCTATCACGGTTCGGGCTGCACGCTGGCCAGCGCACTGGCCGGTCGGCTGGCTTTGGGAGAAGCTCTGCCCAGCGCAGTTCGCTCAGCTCTGGACTACACCTGGCGCACCCTGCGTGATGCCGAGCGTCCCGGCCGCGGCCAGTATATTCCCCGTCGCCTGCCACTGGACTTCTGCTCATGACTCCACTGCGTGGTCTGTACGCCATTACCGACAGCCAGCTCCTGGCCGACGACAAGCTTCTCCCCTATGTGGAAGCCGCATTGAAGGGCGGTGCTCGCCTGATTCAATATCGGGACAAATCCAGCGACCAGGTCCGCCGTCGGGACGAAGCTCAGGCACTGTCCGAGCTGTGTAGACGCCACGGCGCAGACCTCATCATCAATGACGACCTTGAGCTTGCACTCCAATTGGGTGTGGGCCTGCATCTGGGGCAGGAAGATGGATCCCTCGCCGAAGCACGCCAACAGTTAGGTCAGGCGGCAATTCTAGGAGGTACCTGCCATGCCCAGCTGGCCTTGGCGGAACGCGCTGTCCTGGAAGGCGCCAGCTACATCGCCTTTGGTCGCTTCTTCAACTCAAACACAAAACCCGGCGCACCGGCGGCCACGCCTGAACTGCTGATCGAGGCGCAACGCCGCTTCACCGTGCCGGTGTGCGCCATTGGAGGCGTTACCCTCGACAATGCCCCCTCACTGATCGAGCGTGGAGCCAGTCTGATTGCCGTCATTCATGCATTGTTTTCCGCGCCTTCTGCCGAAGAGGTAGAGCGCCGCGCCCGGGCATTCAGTGCACTGTTCAACCCCATTTCGTAGAGAATTCGCCATGTCACGCTCCGAAACACTGTTCGCCGATGCCCAGAGGCATATTCCAGGTGGCGTCAACTCCCCAGTTCGCGCCTTCAAAAGTGTGGGCGGCACGCCCCTTTTCTTCAAGCATGCCGCAGGCGCCTATGTCATCGACGAAGACGACAAGCGTTACGTTGACTATGTAGGCTCCTGGGGCCCGATGATTCTGGGGCATAGTCATCCCGACGTACTGGATGCTGTGCGCCGCCAGCTTGAACATGGTTTGTCCTATGGCGCACCAACTGCCATGGAAACCGAAATGGCCAATCTGATCTGCCAGCTGGTGCCCTCCATGAAAATGGTGCGCATGGTCAGCTCAGGCACCGAAGCCACCATGAGTGCCATTCGCCTGGCACGTGGATATACCGGTCGCGACACCATCATCAAGTTTGAAGGGTGCTATCACGGCCATTCGGACAGTCTTCTGGTAAAAGCGGGCTCTGGTGCCCTCACCTTGGGCGTTCCCAGCTCTCCTGGCGTACCCGCTGCGTTTGCCCAGCACACCCTGACCCTACCCTACAACGACCTGGACGCCGTCAAGGAAACCCTGCAGAAAGTAGGCGCGGATATCGCCTGTATCATTGTCGAGCCCGTGGCCGGCAACATGAACTGCGTACCGCCTGCCCCCGGCTTCCTGCAGGGCTTGCGTACCCTGTGCGATGAACATGGCGTGGTGCTGATTTTTGACGAGGTCATGACTGGCTTCCGCGTTGCCTTGGGTGGTGCCCAGGCTCATTACGAAATCACACCGGACCTCACCACGTTTGGCAAGATCGTGGGTGGAGGCATGCCTGTCGGGTGCTTTGGCGGTAAGCGCGCCATCATGGAAAAGATTGCACCGCTTGGCCCGGTCTATCAGGCCGGCACGCTGTCCGGTAACCCACTCGCCATGGCAGCTGGCCTGACGACGCTTAAGCTCATCAGCCGTCCCGGCTTCCACGACGAGCTGACCGCCCTGACAACCCGTCTGCTGATCGGGTTGCGCGAACGTGCCCAGGCAGCAGGCGTTCCGTTCGTTACCACCCAGGCAGGCGGCATGTTCGGCCTTTATTTCAGCACGGCAGACGACATCGTGACCTTCAATGACGTCATGGCCAGCGATGTCGAGCGCTTCAAGCGCTTCTTCCACCTGATGCTGGAAGGTGGCGTCTATCTCGCACCCAGCGCTTTCGAAGCCGGCTTCACCTCCATTGCACATGGCGAAGCGGAACTCGACATCACGTTCAAGGCAGCCGAACGTGCTTTTGCCGCGCTGAAAAACTGAGTACCGCCTATCGATGGTTTCGCTTGTAGGCAAACGGAGCGGAACCATCGTTTGCAATGAGCCTCTCAGTTTGAAACAGCCGATATCAGGCAATTACAAAAAAAGTTCATCGTAACTGCGTAAATTTTTTGTAAGGTGGTATCGGCTTCACTCATAATGTGCGAGCCGGCGCGTTTCGCCGGTCGGGTTTCCAGAAAAACCTGCCTCGATCCTGGAGGCGTTCCATGCACCGCGCCGGCCGTTTCATCATTACCAGCTTGCTCCTGTTCCCGCTGCTCGCCTTTGCGGGCGGTAATTCCCTGCTCATTCCCAGCACCAGCCGCTGCAACCTCAATGCAGCCCCGGAAGAGCTTCCGCAAGCTCTCTCCAAGTGCCAGCAGACTGCCCGCGCCGGTGATGCGCAGGCGCAATATGAGCTAGGCAGCTTTTACTACGATGGCAAACAGACCCCAAAGGATTTGAATCAGGCTCGTATCTGGTTCGAGCAGGCTTCGCTGAAGGGCCATGCTGATGCGCAGTACCGATTGGGCACCATGTTTTTCCGTGGCGAAGGTGTTCAGGCCAATACCGTGCAGGCCTATATCGTACTCAAGATGGCCGCCATCAACGGCTCGGAAGACGCCATGGACACCGCGGATCTGGTAGCTGAGCAGATGAGAAGGGATGAGCTGGAAATTGCAACCCAAGTGCTGGGTCAGATTTTCAGAGACTACCTGCAGGATTTGCAGACGGCAGGCACCGGAAATCCTTTCGCGCCACTTCCCTGACAAACCGGTAGACGCAGCCGCATGGTATGACGGCTGCGTTTTGCGGCATTATTTCTCCGGCATTGGTACCGGAAATGGCATGACGTTCGTTCCGCCCTTGGCTTCGCTGATCTTGGCCTGGCCAAGACGCTCCACTTCGTCGATCCGGATGACCGAGTGCAAGGGAACGAAGCTGCGGATAACGCCTTCGAACTGGGACTTCAGTTTTTCTTCACTGGGGTCTACGACGACTTGCGTACGCTCGCCAAAGACGAATTCTTCGACTTCGAGAAAGCCCCACAGATCACTTTGATAGATCTGCTTGGCATACATCTCGTAAACCTGTCCCTGGTTATGAAAAATCACCTTATAGATCGCTGGTTTGCTCATGATGATGGGTAACAGGAATGAAAACGGGGACGGATAATAGCAGTGAGGAGACGATCAGTGCTAGGAAGCAAGGACTCTCATCCTTATAATATGCGGTCCTCAATTTTTCCCCGACGAAGCGCGCATGACCAAGAAGCTTTTCATCGAAACTCACGGCTGCCAGATGAACGAGTATGACTCGTCCCGCATGGTCGACCTCCTCGGTGAGCATCAGGCGCTGGAGCTGACCGCAAATCCGGCCGAAGCCGATGTGATCCTGCTCAATACCTGCTCCATTCGTGAAAAGGCTCAGGAAAAGGTCTTTTCACAACTGGGCCGCTGGCGCGAACTGAAGTTACAGAACCCCGAGCTGGTGATCGGCGTGGGCGGCTGCGTGGCCAGCCAGGAAGGCGCCGCGATTCGTGATCGTGCGCCCTACGTCGACGTGGTGTTCGGCCCTCAGACACTGCATCGCCTGCCTGAAATGATCGACGCGGCCCGGGCTACTCGCGCGCCACAGGTCGACATTTCATTCCCGGAAATCGAGAAATTCGATCGCCTGCCCGAACCTCGTGTCGATGGTCCCAGCGCATTCGTCTCGATCATGGAAGGCTGCAGCAAGTACTGCACGTTCTGCGTTGTGCCTTATACCCGTGGTGAAGAGGTCAGTCGACCCTTTGATGACGTCCTGGCCGAAGTGATTCACCTGGCCGAGAATGGCGTTCGCGAAGTCACTCTGCTCGGACAGAACGTCAATGGCTATCGCGGCCTGACCCATGATGGCCGGATCGCCGACTTTGCCGAGCTGCTGCGCGTGGTGGCGGCCGTTGATGGTATCGACCGGATTCGCTACACCACCTCGCATCCGCTGGAGTTTTCCGACGCCCTGATCCAGGCACACGCCGAGATCCCGGAGCTGGCCAAATTCGTGCATCTGCCGGTGCAGTCGGGTTCTGACCGAATCCTGGCAGCCATGAAGCGCAACCACATGGCCATCGAGTACAAATCACGTATTCGCAAACTCAAGGCGGCGGTTCCTGATATCTGCATCAGCTCTGACTTCATTGTTGGCTTTCCGGGCGAAACCGAGAAAGACTTCGAGCAGACCATGAAGCTGATCGAGGATGTCGGCTTCGACTTCTCCTATTCCTTCGTCTACAGCGCACGCCCCGGCACACCGGCAGCGGACTTGGTGGACGACACCCCGGAAGAGGTCAAGAAACAGCGTCTGCAGATCCTGCAAGCCCGCATCAACCAGCAGGGCTTCGAGATCAGTCGTCGCATGGTTGGCACGGTCCAGACCATCCTGGTCAGCGACTTTTCCAAGAAGGACCCAGGCATGCTCCAGGGTCGTACGGAAAACAACCGTATCGTCAATTTCCGCTCTAGCAATGCCCTGCTGATTGGCCAGTTCGTCCAGGTTCATATCGATGACGCACTGCCCCACTCCCTGCGAGGCACCCTTCTGGCAGAAATTGCGCAGCCGCATGCAACTTCCGGTGCCATAGTCACTGTCTGACTATTGGTAGAGTGCGCACTTTGCCAAGTGCGCACAACCGATTACTCTTCAAGTAAACATCATCAGCTATAGGGCGATTACTCCTTCCTTGAATACACCTCAAGAACCTCGGCGCTTTACTCTCGAACCGTTTGATGCTCAACGCTTTGCCAAGCTTTGCGGCCAGCTCGACGAAAACCTTCGGCAGATCGAAAAACGGCTCGATATCGAAATCCGCAACCGCGGCAACCAGTTCGAACTGGTCGGCCCGCCGGAGCGTATCCAGTCGGCTGAAAATCTGCTGCGACGCTTGTATCGCGAGACCAAGACCGAAGATGACCTGACGCCTGACATGGTTCATCTGTTTCTGCAGGAGTCCGGCCTTGAGGGGCTTTCCGAGCCTCAGAGCGATCTGAATGTCTCGCTGCGCACCCGCAAAGGCATGATTCGTCCTCGCGGCGCCAATCAGCAGCGGTATGTCAAGTCGATCCTCGACCATGACATCAACTTCGGCATTGGCCCGGCGGGCACCGGCAAGACCTACCTCGCCGTAGCCTGTGCCGTCGATGCTCTCGAACGAGAGCAGATCCGCCGTATCCTGCTGGTTCGCCCCGCAGTTGAAGCGGGCGAGAAGCTCGGCTTCCTACCGGGTGATCTGGCTCAGAAGATCGACCCGTACCTGCGTCCTTTGTATGACGCCTTGTACGAGATGCTTGGCTTTGAGACCGTAGCCAAACTGATCGAACGGCAGGTCATCGAAGTGGCTCCACTGGCTTACATGCGGGGTCGAACGCTCAACAACAGCTTCATCATTCTTGACGAGAGCCAGAACACTACCGTCGAGCAGATGAAAATGTTCCTGACGCGTATCGGCTTCGGCTCTACAGCCGTTATCACCGGTGATATTACCCAGGTCGACCTGCCCCGCGGCACGCGCTCGGGCCTGGCCCATGTCATCAACGTTCTGAAAGACGTGCCGGGCATTGGATTTACGCACTTCCTGGCAAAGGACGTGGTACGTCATCCTCTGGTACAGCGCATTGTCGAAGCTTATGATCGCTTCGAACAACAGCAGACTGACAAACGTCAGTCGCGGGAAAACACGAATGACGATTGAGCTTGATGTACAAATCGCCAGCGAAGCGCCCGATCTACCTGAGGAACCTGAGTTACGTCGCTGGTGTGAGGTCGCCCTCCGCCAGCGCACCGCTGATTCAGAACTGACCATCCGCCTGGTGGATGAGCCGGAAGGTCGCGAACTCAATCGCACCTACCGGCACAAGGACTATGCCACCAACGTACTTACTTTCCCGGCCGATGTACCCGACGAGCTGCTGGATATTCCGCTGCTGGGTGACGTCATCATCTGCGCACCAGTCATCGCGCGCGAGGCTGCCGAGCAGGGTAAGCTTCTCAAGGCCCATTGGGCTCATATGGTTATTCATGGCTGCCTGCACCTGCTTGGCTATGACCATATCGAAGACGAAGAAGCGGAAGAAATGGAAAGCCTGGAACGAGAATTGCTGGCAGAACTAGGTCATCCCGACCCCTATGGCGACGAACAAAACTGACATGAACGAAGATCGATCGAGTAACGGGCACAGGTCCTGGCTGGAACGGATTGTCCAGGCTTTTGCCCACGAGCCCAAGAGCCGCCAGGAACTTCTGGAGTTGCTCCGTGAAGCTCACGAAAACAAGGTGCTCGACAGTGAAGCCTTATCCATTGTCGAGGGCGCTATCTCTGTTGCCGACCTGCAAGTACGCGACATCATGGTGCCGCGCTCACAGATCATTAGCGTCAAGGCCCACCAGACGCCGCAGGAGTTCCTGCCTGCTGTCATTGAGGCCGCTCACTCCCGCTATCCGGTCATTGGCGAGACGCCTGACGATATCCTCGGCGTCCTGCTCGCCAAGGATCTGCTGCCCCTGATCATTCACGGGGACCAGGCCTTCGATCTTAAGACTATTCTGCGCCCGGCCACCTTTGTTCCAGAATCCAAGCGGCTCAATGTGCTTCTGCGTGAGTTTCGTACCACGCACAACCATATGGCCATTGTGGTGGATGAGTATGGTGGTGTGGCAGGTCTTGTCACCATTGAAGATGTGCTTGAGCAGATTGTAGGTGACATCGAAGATGAACACGATGTTGAGGAAGAAAGCTTTATCAAACCGCTACCCAGCGGGGACTTCATCGTCAAGGCTCTGACACCTGTCCAGGCCATCAATGATTTCTTCGACACGGAATACCCCGATCAGGATGTGGATACGGTGGGCGGCCTTGTCATGAGCGCCTTCGGTCATCTTCCTCGCCGAAACGAGGAAGTGGTCATCGACGACTTCCGCTTTCGTGTACTCAACGCAGACGGTCGTCGCATCCATCTGCTGCGCATGACCCCGCTCACCGAGCGATAAACTGCAGCGGCCTGTCTGCTCGCCTGAGCAGGCAAGCCGCTGAATAGCCCTGTATATACCTCTCTTAGTAGCTAGCAGCACCTGGCATCCATTAAGCTTGCGCACCGCTGCATAGACCAAGGATTTCCGATGCGCTGGATGATTACCCCCGGCTGGAAAGGCAATTTGCTGGCACTGGTTGCTGGCGCACTGACGCCGCTCGCACTGGCGCCGTTCAACTTCTGGCCGCTGGAAATAGTATCGATTGCCCTCTTCTATCTTTCGCTACGCGAATTGCGCGCCGGATGGGCCTTTCTGCGAGGCTGGTGCTATGGCCTGGGGGCCTTTCTGGCGGGTACGAGCTGGGTATATGTCAGCATCCACGACTACGGTGCGGCATCCATGCCATTGGCGGCGGGTCTCACGTTTGGGTTCTGTGCCGGTATTGCCCTGTTTTTCGCGCTGCCAGCCTGGTTATGGGTGCTTTGTTTGCGCCGCAATCATGCACCCGCCAGTGACGCCCTGGCCTTCGCAGCGCTTTGGTTTGGCCTGGAACTGTTCCGCAGCTGGTTCCTGACCGGCTTTCCCTGGCTGTTTGCAGGCTATAGCCAAATGGATGGCCCGCTGGCCAGCCTTGCTCCAGTGGGTGGCGTCTGGCTTCTGTCATTCAGCGTGGCGTTGATCGCCGCTCTGCTCGTCAATATTCCCTGGCTGATTCGCAGACCCGTCAGCCTGGTTGCAGGTATCGTCCTGCTGATTGCACCCTGGTTCGGCGCCATTGCCTTCAAAGGACAAGTCTGGACTCAGCCAGCCGGCGAGCCGCTCAAGGTAGCCGCCATGCAAGGCAATATTGCCCAGGAACTCAAGTGGGATCCGGGCCATGTGCAGGATACGCTGGCCCTGTATCGCCAGATGACTATTCGGGAAGGCAAGACCGACCTGATTGTCTGGCCGGAAAATGCCATTCCAGTGCTCAAGGAATATGCTGACGGCTATTTACAAGACGTTACGGCTATCGCCAACCAGCGCGGCGCAACGCTTATCACGGGCATTCCGGTACGTGAGCGTGACGACAAGGGCCAGGATCGTTTTTATAACGCGCTAACGGTCAATGGCGACAATACAAACACGTATTACAAACAGAAGCTGGTGCCGTTTGGCGAGTATGTTCCCTTGCAGGAGCAGCTGCGCGGACTGATCACCTTCTTCAACCTACCGATGTCCGATTTCGTCCCGGGCCCAGAAGGGCAGCCGTTATTAACAGCCAAGGGATACCAGATCGCCCCGTTCATCTGTTATGAAGTGGTCTATCCGGAATTCGTGGCAGACATGGCCACCCGTAGCGATCTTCTGCTGACGGTAAGTAACGACACATGGTTCGGTAAATCATTCGGTCCTCAGCAGCATCTGCAAATGGCCCGGATGCGTGCATTGGAAAGTGGTCGCTGGATGATCCGGGGCACCAACAATGGCGTCACGGCCCTGATTGATCCCTTTGGCCGCATCACCACCCAGATCCCATCATTCCAGTTGGCTACGCTGCACGGGTCGGTCGTACCGATGAAGGGAGCTACACCCTACCTGACCTGGCGCCTCTGGCCGCTGGCCATTCTGTGTGGCCTGCTGACGCTTTGGGCGCTGGCTCGTAGAGGCCTTGAGCGCTCCCGTCCTATCGTCTAATGGAAGACAGTGGCAGGCCAGATATGACTGGCCTGCCCTTCTTCAGCGGTAGGCCAGCGGATAGGCTATGAGCCCTATCGCTTCGTTCATCAGAATCATGCTCTGGGCAATTGCCTTGGCCTCGGGCATCCATCCTCCCAGCGGCTTGCCGTTAGGCGTGCTCATGAATCCCATTGGCGCAGCGATCACCTCGAACCCCTGGCGCTCGAAGCACCACCGGGCACGCGCCATATGAAACGCCTGTGTAACCAGCACGATTCGCTTAACACCTGCTGGTTTGAGAATAGCCGCGCTGAGCGTCGCATTTTCCCACGTAGTACGGCTGTCTTTCTCCTGCCACCGCACCGATACGCCCAGGTCTTTTTCCATGACCTCGGTCATCAATTCCGCTTCGCTGGGAGGCGAAGACAAAGGTGAGCCTCCGGAAATAAGAATTGGCAGCTGAGAGACCTTGGCGATACGTGCCGCATA
The DNA here is from genome assembly GCF_019400845.1 of Pseudomonas sp. MAG002Y. Classification (NCBI taxonomy): domain Bacteria; kingdom Pseudomonadati; phylum Pseudomonadota; class Gammaproteobacteria; order Pseudomonadales; family Pseudomonadaceae; genus Pseudomonas; species Pseudomonas sp. MAG002Y. The sequence goes on from NZ_WOEJ01000001.1 coordinate 376,832, forward strand.
GCGAACACGCTCAATGCCCATCGCGCTGGAGACATCGCCTTCCCACGCCGGATCGTTACGCTCCCGGGAAGCGCCCAGAATAACAATGGCATCTGCCTGCTGCGCCAGAGACGACCAATCAGCCTGAGCCAGAGGCGGATCACGCTCGATCAGGCGCGCTTCCCATTCAACCGCAATCGGCAGACTGATCAGCCAGAAACCACCTGCGCCCATGATCAGGCAGGCAACCGAAATTCCTGGCCAACGCTTGCGAAGCACGATACCGGCCCATAACAGCAGCAAAAACAGGCCCGGCGGCATCAACAGCTGCTTGCAAACGTAGCGAATTAACATCGAGACATCCATGACGTCAGGCACATCCCTGGTCTAGCTGGAAAAACGAGACGTGATAATAACGCGCAGGAAACGGATTACCGAGGTGCAGGCATCCGAAGCGGAGTCAGATGGCGCAAGTATCCGTGCTGCAGACCTTGTGAGTCATGCACAGGGGGCACCGCTCGATTTGTTGTCCAGCGTTAACTTGCAGCCCGCAACGCAGGCAGCGCACTGCCACTGACGACTTTCCCAGACGGGAAGGCCTCGGATAAATCAGCTCCTGACAGGCATGAACCCATTGATCATTTCTGACCAGCCACGCCCTGATGATGTCCAGATCCTCCTGATGAAGGCCGGAAATTTCTATCTCCTGCTGCGCCTTGCGGTGCAAACGCTCCGCCGTGGCAGCCTCGTCCAGAGCACGCTCCAGACGCCGTTGCAAACGCTCCAGTGGAAGTCTCGCCAGGCGCTGCGCTGTGTCATGACTCATAGATAGCCTCCGGAAAGTCCTATCCTGCTGTTACCCAAGCGTAGTGCGCGATTGGCGAAACCGCGAGCCGATAAAATGACGAATTTCACTTTTATGAAATAAAACGCTTTCTGGCTAAAGGTTCCTTGCGTGGAGACGGTTCATGTATGCTTAACGGCTTATCTAATTGCTTTTCGTAGCCGCAGATCACGCCATGCACGAACATTACCAACCCCGTGAGATAGAAGCCGCCGCCCAATCCTGGTGGGAACAGAACAATGCCTTCTCTGTGACGGAGCAGCCGGGAAAGGAGAAGTACTACTGCTTGTCCATGTTCCCCTACCCAAGCGGCAAGCTGCACATGGGGCACGTCCGCAACTACACCATCGGTGATGTGATTGCCCGCTATCACCGCATGCAGGGCAAGAATGTCCTGCAACCCATGGGTTGGGATGCCTTCGGTATGCCGGCGGAAAACGCCGCGATGAAAAATAACGTCGCCCCTGCCAAGTGGACGTACGAAAACATCGAATACATGAAGAACCAGCTCAAGAGCCTAGGCCTTGCCATCGACTGGTCGCGCGAAGTCACGACGTGCAAGCCCGACTACTATCGCTGGGAGCAGTGGCTGTTCACCCGCCTGTTCGAGAAAGGCATCATCTACCGCAAGAACGGCACCGTAAACTGGGACCCGGTCGACCAGACTGTACTGGCGAACGAGCAGGTCATCGACGGTCGCGGTTGGCGCTCCGGCGCGCTGATCGAGAAACGTGAGATCCCGATGTACTACTTCCGCATTACCGACTATGCGGAAGAACTGCTGGCCTCCCTGGATGACCTCCCCGGCTGGCCCGAGCAGGTCAAGACCATGCAGCGCAACTGGATTGGCAAGTCCCGCGGCATGGAAGTTCAGTTCCCCTATGACCAAGCCTCTATTGGTCATGCGGGTGCACTAAAAGTTTTCACGACTCGCGCTGATACGCTGATGGGTGCTACCTATGTCGCTGTTGCGGCCGAGCATCCATTAGCCACCCAGGCGGCGCAAAACAATCCCGAATTGCAGGCGTTTATTGACGAATGCAAGCGCGGCGGCGTGGCAGAAGCAGACATTGCCACTCAGGAAAAGAAAGGCATGCCGACACCTCTGTTTGTCGAGCATCCACTCACTGGCGAAAAGCTGCCAGTGTGGGTCGCCAACTATGTCCTGATGCATTATGGCGAAGGCGCAGTCATGGCCGTACCAGCACATGATGAACGCGACTTTGAATTCGCAACCAAATACAGCTTGCCGATCAAGCCAGTCGTACGCACCAGTGCAGGTGACGAAACGCCTGCGCCTTGGCAAGCCGCTTATGGTGAGCACGGCACGCTGATCAACTCCGGTGAATACAACGGTCTTGATTTCAGCGCGGCGTTTGAGGCCATCGGCGCAACCTTGAAGAACAAGGGTATGGGTGAAGCTCGTACTCAGTTCCGCCTGCGTGACTGGGGTATCAGCCGCCAGCGCTACTGGGGCTGCCCAATCCCGATCATCCATTGCGATAGTTGTGGCGATGTTCCTGTTCCCGAGGATCAGCTCCCCGTCGTTCTGCCAGAAGACGTAATCCCGGACGGCGCAGGTTCTCCTCTGGCTAAAATGCCCGAGTTCTACGAGTGCACCTGTCCCAAGTGCGGCGCCGCAGCCAAGCGCGAAACCGACACCATGGATACATTTGTCGAGTCATCCTGGTACTTTGCTCGCTATGCCTCCCCCCAGTTCGAAGGTGGCATGGTCGACAAAAATGCGGCCAACTACTGGCTGTCTGCTGATCAGTACATTGGCGGTATCGAGCACGCTATTCTCCACCTGCTCTATGCACGTTTTTTCCACAAGCTGATGCGTGACGAAGGCCTGCTCTCCTCCAACGAGCCCTTCAAGAATCTGCTGACCCAGGGCATGGTGATCGCTGAAACCTATTACCGCATGAATGAAAAAGGCGGTAAGGACTGGTTCAATCCGGCTGATGTAGAAGTCGAACGTGATGCCAAGGCCAAAGTTATCGGTGCCAGGCTGAAGTCGGACGGCCTGCCGGTAGAAATTGGCGGCACTGAGAAGATGTCCAAGTCCAAGAATAACGGAGTAGACCCGCAGGCCATGATTGATCAGTACGGTGCTGATACGTGCCGTCTATTCATGATGTTTGCTTCTCCGCCAGACATGAGTCTTGAATGGTCTGACTCTGGCGTAGAGGGCGGCAGTCGCTTCCTGCGCCGTGTATGGCGTCTAGCCCAAGCTCACGTCAGCCAGGGGCTTCCCACTGCACTGGATGTGGCGACCCTGACCAACGAGCAGAAGGACGTCCGTCGCGCCATTCACCTTGCGATCAAACAGGCCAGCCAGGACATTGGTCAGAATCACAAGTTTAATACAGCCATCGCAGCGGTCATGACCCTGATGAACGTACTGGAAAAGGCACCTCAGGCCAGCGATCAGGATCGTGCCTTGATGCAGGAAGGCTTGGAAGCCGTAGCATTGCTGCTGGCGCCTATTACGCCACATATCTGTCATGCCTTGTGGGCTGAGTTAGGCCATACCGATGCGGTTATCGACGCCCGCTGGCCAAGCGTAGATGAAAGCGCTCTGGTACAGGACACTCTGCAGATCGTAATTCAGGTCAACGGCAAGCTGCGCGGCCACATAGAGGTTGCGGCCCAAGCCAGTCGTGAAGACATCGAGGCTGCTGCCCGTACGAACGAAAATGTTCTGCGCTTTACCGAGGGACTGACAATTCGCAAAGTGATTGTTGTTCCTGGCAAGCTGGTCAATATCGTCGCCAATTGAGGCTGAACGGAGTGAAAAAGATCATGATGAAACGGAGCTTTCCCTGCCTTGCGGCGATTGGAATGACCGTGTTGTTAAGTGCTTGTGGTTTTCAGCTGCGAGGTACAGGCGACACCGAACTGTCGCTGCGTGAGCTGAGTCTTTCCGCCCGTGACAGCTACGGCGAAACGGTCAAGCAGGTAAGAACCATGCTTGAAAGCAATCATGTAAACGTCAACCCGGGCGCGACCTATACGTTGTACCTGGCAGGTGAGCAGCAGACGCAACGCACTGCGAGCTATACCGCGGGCGCACGTAGTGCTGAAATCGAGCTGACGACCAAGCTGCCCTATGAAATTCGTGGCCGCAACGATGCCGTGCTGCTGCATGATGACCTGGAAACGCAGCGTTACTACGTGACGGATGAAAATAACATCATCGGCTCCGAGCAACAGGCTCAGCAGCTGCGTCGGGAAATGCGTGCAGAACTGGTCCGCCAGCTGGCTTCGCGCCTGCAGACCATTACGCCCCAGCGGCTCGACAAGTTGCAAAGCGAGGCTGATGCACGAGCGCGTGCCGAGGCCGAGGCCGCACGCGCAGCGCAGCAGAACATGTCGCCACAACAATCTCCGATCGAAATACCCACCCGCTAACGACTACGGGGCCTTATGGCCCCGTATTTTTATCCTATGAAACTGAACCCTGCTCAACTCGCCAAGCACCTGCAAGGACAGCTGGCGCCAATTTATATAGTCAGCGGCGACGAGCCCCTGCTTTGCCAGGAGGCAACCGATGCCATTCGAGCCTCGGCGAAAAGCCAGGGGTTTGATGAACGTCAGGTGTTCAACGTAGAAAATAACTTTGACTGGAGCCTGCTTTACGAAGCAGGGGCAAGCCTGTCTCTGTTTGCCCAGAAGCGTCTGATCGAATTACGCATTCCAAACGGCAAGCCTGGTGATAAAGGTGCCGAAGCGCTACTACGCTATCTATCGCGCCCTGCTGAAGATACATTGCTGCTCATCAGCCTGCCCAAGCTGGATGGCAGTGCCCAAAAGACCAAATGGGCCAAGGCCCTGATTGAACATGCTGACGTTCAGTTCATTCAGATCTGGCCCATCGATGTTCATCAACTGCCTCAATGGATCCGCCAACGCCTTTCCCAGGCAGGTCTGGCCGCCTCGCAGGAAGCGGTCGAACTGATTGCCGTCCGGGTAGAAGGCAACCTGCTTGCAGCCGCCCAGGAAATTGAAAAACTCAAGCTCTTGGCCGAAGGCAACCAAATTGATGTCGCCACTGTACAGGCAAGCGTTGGTGATAGTGCCCGCTTCGACGTTTTTGGCCTCATTGATGCGGTTCTAGCAGGGGAGGCCAATCACGCGTTACGTATTCTGGAGGGCCTTCGCGGCGAGGGTGTCGAGCCGCCAGTGATCCTGTGGGCACTGGCCCGAGAGCTGCGGCAACTGGCCAACCTTGCGCAACAGCAGGAACAGGGTATACCACTTGACCGCGCGTTTGCGCAGGCAAAGCCCCCGGTCTGGGAGAAAAGACGTCCACTCATAAGCCGCGCCCTGCAACGACACTCCACGGCCAAACTGAGTCGCCTATTGCTGGATGCCCAGCTTGTGGATGCGCAGATCAAGGGCCAGGCCCCGGGTGATACTTGGACAACCCTGCGCCAGTTGACCTTGCTGTTGGCGGGTCAACGCTTCTCCTTGCCTTCTGCCGCTCTGGATACATTCTCACGATAATCGTAAGATGCCGGTCTTCGCGCAACCGCGCATTCAGACCGAGTACTCTCATGACTAAAAAACAGCGAAGGCCCAACAAGGCCAAATCCACCATTGCCCAGCCCCTGTTTCGCTGTCGACAGGAAAAGCCCAAGAAAGGCAAAGGTAGTTATCGCCGTGAAGCCTTCCCAACTGATGATGGGAAGGCTTTTTTATTGGTAGCCGCATAATTCCATCCGTACTCCCTTCTCCAAACGAAGACGCCTCGATTCAGGCATGTTATGGTGACGAGTCTGTTGACGCACCCGGTGGAGATTCATGCAACACGGGAAAAAACGCAGGCTGAAACACGGCAGCCTTATCGCAGGCACTCTGGCGACATTGATCACAGGGGTCATTGCTGCCTGTGCACAAACACAGACGCAGAGCGAAACGGCCACGCCAGCCGCTACGAACGCACCTACCTCTGCCTCACAAAGCCGCTCCGCCAATACGACGCCTGAGCCTGCTCCTCAGGAAAGCTTCGAGCAATGGCGAGACCGCTTCCGGCAGGACGCTCAAGCGGCCGGTATTACTACCGCAACCTTCAATCAGGCTTTCGCAGGCGTGACTCCTGACGATGCCGTGATTACAGCGGACCGCAGCCAACCCGAATTTACCCGTCCTGTGTGGGAATACCTGTCGTCTGCAGTTTCCCAGCAGCGCATTGCAAACGGCCAGAAGCTACTAACCCAATATTCGAGCCTTCTGGCGCAACTCGAGGCACGTTACGGCATCGAGCCAGAACGTCTTGTGGCCTTCTGGGGTATCGAAAGCAACTATGGCAACAACATGGGCACCAAGAGCGTTATTCGTTCTTTGGCAACCCTGGCTTATGAGGGACGGCGCCCCGCCTTCGCGCAGGCGCAACTGCTGGCCGCACTGACCATCATCCAAAATGGCGATATTACGCCTGAGCGCATGATTGGCTCCTGGGCGGGTGCCATGGGTCAAACGCAGTTCATTCCAACGACCTACAATGAACATGCCGTCGACTTTGATGGTGACGGTCGTCGGGATATCTGGGGCTCCAATGCTGATGCATTGGCCTCAACGGCCAACTATCTGAAAGCCTCCGGTTGGCAGGACGGAAAGCCATGGGGTTTTGAAGTTCGCCTGCCGCAGGGCTTCGATTATGCTCAAGCAGACATGGACATCCGTAAGCCCTTGTCAGATTGGCAGGCCATGGGTGTTCAAGGCGCAACGACGCCCCTCTCCCCTGCGTACTCCATGGAGCAGGCTTCTCTACTGCTTCCAGCGGGACATCGAGGGCCAGCCTTTTTGGTCTTCAACAATTTCCGGACCATTCTTCGATATAACAACTCATCATCCTATGCGCTAGCCGTGGGACTTCTATCGGATAGCTATAAGGGCGCCGGGAAAGTCAGCGCAGCTTGGCCGCTTGAGGACGTTCCACTCAGCCGCAGCGAGCGAGTCGAACTTCAGCAGCGCCTGGCAGACCGAGGTTTTACGCCTGGTGCTGCTGACGGCATCATAGGTGCCAATACCCGCAAAGCCATACGAGCGTTCCAGCAGACACTTGGCTGGCCAGCAGACGGCTACCCTACCCCATCCCTGCTGGCTCGTTTACGTTCCTGACAGGCAATAAAAAAGGCGCTTAAAGCGCCTTTTTTATTGCCGTTCGATCAGGAGATCTTGCTGCCATGAGCTTGCTGGTCGGCATGATAGGAGGAGCGAACCAGCGGGCCGGATGCCACATTCTTGAAGCCCATCTTTTCGCCTTCCTCGGCAAACCAGGCGAAGGTATCCGGATGAACAAAGCGCTGTACCGGCAAGTGATTACGAGAAGGCTGTAAATACTGGCCCAGGGTCAGCATGTCGATGTCATGCTCGCGCATGCGCTTCATGACTTCAATGACCTCATCATCTGTCTCGCCAAGCCCCAGCATCAGGCCTGATTTGGTGGGGACGTGTGGTACACGCTGCTTGAACTTCTGCAGCAGGTCCAGCGACCACTCGAAATCGGAGCCCGGACGAGATGACTTGTACAGGCGCGGCACCGTTTCCAGGTTGTGGTTGAAGACATCCGGCGGCTCGGTAGCGGTGATATCCAGCGCGATATCCATACGGCCACGGTAGTCAGGTACCAATGTTTCCAGCTGGATGCCGGGAGACAGCTGGCGGATCTCCCGCAGACAGTCGGCAAAATGCTGAGCGCCGCCGTCTCGCAGGTCATCACGATCTACCGATGTAATGACGACATACTTCAGACGAAGGTCGGCAATCGCGACAGCCAGATTTCGTGGCTCATCGACATCCAGAGGCTTCGGACGGCCATGCCCCACGTCACAAAAGGGGCAACGACGTGTACAGATGTCGCCCATGATCATGAATGTGGCTGTACCGCCAGAAAAGCATTCACCCAGGTTGGGGCAAGAGGCCTCTTCACAGACGCTATGCAGCTTATGCTTGCGAAGCAGCTGCTTGATGCGCTCCACTTCTGGCGTCACTGGAATTCGTACGCGAATCCAGTCAGGTTTACGTGGCAGCTCTTCGGTCGGAATGATTTTGACCGGGATGCGGGCAACCTTTTCTGCACCACGCAGTTTGACGCCCATTTCAACCTTCTTGCGCGCAGGCGCTTCAGCGATGGGCGTCTCGACGTTCACACTGTCTTGCACTGTTGTCATGTCAGCTCTTTTCCAGGGTGATCTGGTCAGCATAGCCAAGCTGTGACACGAGCTGCTCACGCAGCCGCTGGGTCACCTCGGCAAATTCGATCGGCCCGGCATGATCGCGTAGCTGGGTCATGGCCAGGCCGGCATAACCGCAGGGGTTGATTCGACGGAACGGCGCCAAGTCCATGTCGACATTCAAGGCCAGACCATGGAAGGAGCGTCCGTTACGGATACGCAAGCCAAGGGATGCGATCTTTGCACCCTTAACATAAACACCAGGGGCATCAGGCTTTGCATACGACTCGACCCCGTAGCTGGCCAGCACGCCAACCAGGCTTTGCTCGATTCGGGATACAAGCTCACGAACCCCCAACCCTAATCGCCTGACATCCAGAAGCAGATAGGCAATCAGTTGTCCCGGCCCATGGTACGTTACTTGGCCGCCTCTATCGACCTGTATGACAGGAATTTCACCGGCATTGAGCAGATGCTCGGCCTTGCCTGCCTGTCCCTGGGTGAATACGGCGGGATGCTGTAGCAACCAGACCTCGTCCAGCGCCGAAGGATTGCGCTCGTCAGTAAAACGCCGCATGGCCTGCCAGGTCGGCTCATAGGAGACCAGGCCCAGCTCTCGGAAGCCGAGCGTCTTATCCATTACAGCACCATATGGACGCGGCCGGTGGTGCGCAGGTCCGAATGGATCGATTGCAACTGCTCGACACCGGTAGCACGGATCAGGACCTGTACTGACAGAAAGCGGCCGTTACGGCTATCACGCGTTACCAGCGTCGTAACGTCCAGATCTGGTGCGTGGCGCTGAATGATTTCAACTACCAGATCAGTAAAACCGTCTCCGGCATCACCGATCACCTTGATCGGATAGTTATCGCAAGGAAATTCAATTTTTGGAGCTTGAGTGTCGGTATCAGTCATGGCATTCGCGGGTCTGGGGCCCGAAGGTAGAGACGCCCGCTAAAGCGGGCGTCTTGAGATCAGTTGAACAGTCCGTAGAAGAATAGACGAATGCTATCCCACAACTTACGGAAGAAACCACCTTCTTCGACCGGCTGCAAGGCTACCAGGTCAGCAGTGTGCATGACCTTGTCATCCAGCTTCACTTCCACCTTGCCGATAGGCTGACCTTTGGCAATCGGTGCAGTGATCTGTGGGTTCATAACAATTTCAGCTTTCAGCTTTTTCAGCTGACCGCGGGGCAGCGTCATGGTCAGGTCGTCTGCCAGACCCGCTGAAACCTCATGCTCGGTGCCTTTCCAGACCGGCGCACGCGCAAGCTCTACACCCTTCTTGTAGAAGGACTGGGTTTCGAAGAAGCGGAAACCATAGGTTAGAAGCTTCTGGGTTTCGGCTGCACGGGCCTGCTCACTGTTCGTACCGAATACCACCGCGATCAAGCGCATACCGTCACGGACAGCAGAGGCGGCCAGGCAATAGCCTGCTTCATCAGTGTGGCCGGTCTTCAGACCGTCAACGGTCTTGTCACGCCATAGCAGCAGATTGCGGTTAGGCTGCTTGATGTTATTCCAGAAGAACTCCTTCTGGGAGTAAATGGCATAGTGAGTCGGCTCTTCATAGATGATTGCACGAGACAGTTTGGCAATGTCATGGGCAGAAGAGTAATGGTCCGGGTTAGGCAGACCCGTAGCATTCATGTAATGGGTATTGCTCATTCCCAGGCGCTGCGCCGTGGTGTTCATCATGTCGGCGAACGCGTCTTCACTGCCAGCAATATGCTCAGACATGGCCACGCTCGCGTCGTTGCCTGACTGGATAATGATGCCGTGGAGCAAATCGCTAACCGAAACCTGATTGCCCACCTGAATGAACATCCGGGAACCACCGGTACGCCAGGCATGCTCGCTCACATTGACCATATCGCTTTCCTTGATACGGCCACGCTGGATCTCCAAGGTCGCGATGTAGGCAGTCATCAACTTGGTCAGACTGGCTGGAGGCAGGCGCTGGTCGGAATTATATTCCGTGATGATCTGGCCACTGCTCGCATCCATGAGAACCCAGGACTTGGCAGCAAGCTGCGGGGGCGAAGGAATCATCGGCTCGGCCGCCCAGGCGGCTGGCGCAGCGATGAGCAGAACGAGCAAAAAGACGCGTTGAGCTAAGGTGGTGATGTTCATCCGACTCTCTAATGGTTAAGCAGACTAATTAAACAAGCCCAGAGGGCATATACACAGAGCGTCCTTGCTCCTAATCCGGACGTACCAGCGAGGCTTGCCCCAGATTGGCAAGACGCACGGTATTTTGCAGCTGACTGGCCTCACCCTGCGTGCCGATCGGCCCGAGTCTCACGCGGTGCAGAGTCTGCTGGTTGCGCACGACCGAGCTGATAAAGACCGGGGCAGCTGTCAGCTCGCTGAGTTTGTCCTTCAGGAGCTCCGCAGCGTCCGGGTTGGCGAAGGCGCCCACCTGGAGATACAGCCCACCGGCTTGTGCAGAAGCGTTTTTTTTTGAGTCGATCTCAAGCGGCACAACCGGCGCGGCATGCTGTTGCGGAGGCGGATTATAGGTTTCAACCGTAGCCACTGTCTGTGGTTTTACAGGTGTCGGAGCGGCAGGCGCACGTTGCGGCTGCGCCAGCACCATTGGCATCGGGCGGCCTTGCTGAGCCCACCATTGTGCCGGATCGATACCCTCGACACGCACATGGGCCGTTCCTGTCTCGGCATAACCAAGCTTCTTGGCAGCCGCAAAAGACAGGTCAATCACACGATCTGAATAGAACGGACCACGATCATTGACCCGAACGATAACGCTTTTGCCATTATCCAGGTTGGTTACACGAACGTAGCTGGGTAGCGGCAGGGTCTTGTGAGCGGCAGTCATTCCATAGAGGTCATAGGTCTCGCCGTTCGCCGTGGCCTGACCATGAAACTTGGTGCCATACCAGGAGGCAGTCCCGGTGACACGATAGCTCGTAGCATCGTTCAGCGGGAAATAGGTCTTGCCCAGCACCGTGTAGGGGTTGTTCTTGATAGGCCCGTAGTTGGGCATCGGAACGGCATCAGGAATACGTGAAACATCCACATCCCACCAAGGAGCACCGTCCTTATGCGGGCGTGAGTAACTACCAGCACTTGCATTGGCCCCATAGGTGGTCGGACTTTTTGGGGATGGGCTTGAGCAACTTGCCACTAGCCCTGCCAGGGCAAGACAGGTTGCGGCGGTCAAACCGCGATTAAAATAACTCATTGCGACGCCCCATGCGTATGACGCTCAGCAATAGCCTCCGCCAGCTGATTTACAGCCATGGCATACATGACGCTACGGTTGTAGCGTGTGATTGCATAGAAATTGGGCAGTCCCATCCAGTATTCAGGACCTGCCTCACCGTCCAGCCGGAATGAGGTGACACGCAGGTCATCCCTTAACGGCTCGGATGGATTCCAGCCCAGCGCACGCAACTCTGCCACGCTTTTAACCGGTTCGATACCCTGAATGACACCCTGTTCCACTTTATCGCCACGTACCTGAGCGCGCACCGCCACGTTGCCACCCGCAGTCCAGCCGTGGCGTTTGAAATAGCTGGCGACGCTGCCAATGGCGTCGGCCTTGTCGTTCCAGATATCGATATGGCCACTATTATCGAAATCTACAGCGTAGGCACGGAAACTGCCTGGCATGAACTGCGGAAGGCCCATGGCACCGGCATAGGAGCCGGTCAAGCTGAGCGGATCGAACTGTTGCTCACGACTCAAAAGCAGGAATTCACGCAGCTGATCTCTGAAGAATGGCGCTCGCTGAGGGTAATCAAAGGCCAGCGTCGACAGCGCATCCAGCACCCGGTAGTTGCCCTTGTTTCGACCATAGAAGGTTTCGACGCCAATGATGGCAACGATGAATTGAGGCGGAACGCCATATTCCCGCTCAGCCTTCGCCAGCGACTCGGCATTTTCGTTCCAGAACGTGACGCCCTGATCGATGCGCTTGTCGGTTACGAAAATAGGGCGGTACTCGCTCCAAGGCTTTACTCGCTCCGCAGGACGAGAAATGGCGTCGAGAATACTCTGCTTGCGCTCGACTTCACCGAACAGCTCCTTTAGCTGCTGTCCGGCAAAGCCATAGTTGCGCGTCATCTCGTTGATGAAGCTGGCAACCTGAGGCGAATCATCATAGTCGCCGGCCGTTGCGGCGCCCGTAATCCCTATCGCTCCCAGCAGACCGAAGCACTGAAGGCAGCGGCCCATCCATCCAAACGGTGTCAGCATTGCGTCCTTCACTTAAATCACGATTGGGCGATCCACTTCCGATGTGTGTGGATCGCCATCAAAACTCCAAAACCGCACAGCAACGTCACAACGGACGTACCGCCATAGCTGATAAACGGTAACGGCACCCCAACCACGGGCAGCAAACCGCTGACCATGCCAATATTGATGAAGACATAAACGAAAAATGTCATCGTCACGCTACCAGCCAATAGCTTGCCAAACAATGTTTGCGCCTGGATGGTAATCGTCAGCCCTCGCCCTATCAGCAGCAGATACAAGCACAGCAGCAGACATACGCCGACCATGCCGAACTCTTCTCCGAGGACGGCAATGATAAAGTCCGTATGGCTTTCGGGCAAAAAATCCAGATGAGATTGCGTTCCCAGAAGCCAACCTTTGCCAAATACGCCACCTGATCCAATGGCCGCTTTCGACTGAATGATGTTCCATCCAGACCCTAGGGGGTCCATTTCAGGATCCAGAAACGTTAGTACTCGCCGCTTCTGATAATCGTGCATGACGAAAAACCACATGGCTACCGCAACCGGTGCCGCCGCCGCCACTGCACCGATAAGCCAGCGCCACTGCATACCTCCGACGAACAGGACGAAGCCACCCGAAGCGAGAATGAGCATGGCGGTCCCAAGGTCCGGTTGATCAAGGATCAACACAAAGGGGATGCCGATTGTGATCAGGCTGACAACAATATGCTTGAAGCTGGGGGGAAGGCTGCGCTTGGACAGATACCAGGCCACCATCATGGGCATGAGCAGCTTCATGAATTCGGATGGCTGAAAACGGATGACTCCCGGAATATTGATCCAGCGGGTAGCCCCCATGGCGTTATGACCCATGACATCCACGACCACCAGCAGTGCCACCCCAATGAGATAACCCAACGGCACCCAGCGAGCCATGAAGCGGGGCTCGAATTGTGCAATCACGATCATGGCCACCAGACCCAGCCCGAACGATGTGCCCTGTTTGATCACCAAGTCCCAGCTTTTACCGCTTGCTGAGTAGAGTACAAACAGGCCGACAGCCCCGAGCATGAGCAATATCAACAGCAATGGGCCATCAATGTGCATCCGCTGCAGCAGGGTGGAGCGGCGGCGCATGACGTCGCCTTCGGGTATCGTCCGGTCGAAGTTAGTGTTCATGGCTTGGTTGACTCCGCAACAACCGGTCTGGCGTATTCAGCCTTGAGCTTACCGTTTTCATCCAGCAGCCAGGCATCAGCCACTTCCTTAAGTACGGGAGCAGCAATCCCGCTGCCCGATTCTCCGTTTTCAACCATGACGGAGATGGCTATCTGTGGGTTGTCAGCTGGCGCAAATCCTACGAACAGCGCATGGTCACGGTGGCGTTCCTTGAGCGCGGCGGAATTGTAACGCTCGTTCTGGCGAATCGCGACCACCTGTGCAGTACCGCTCTTGCCTGCAATTCTGTAAGCGGCAGTAGCGCCCATCTTGTGCGCTGTACCACGTGCGGCATGAACTACCGCCTCCATGCCCTGAGTGACGCGCTCCCAGTTCGCAGGGTCCTTGAGCAGGATATCCGGCATCGGGTTTGGATCAACGGGCTTTTGATTTTCAATGGTTTTGGCCAAATGCGGGCGAATCCACTTACCGTGGGTGGCAATGAGGCTGGTGACCTGAGCCAATTGCAAAGGCGTTGTCTGCATATAGCCCTGGCCAATTCCCAGGATCAGTGTCTCACCGGGGAACCACACCTGACGGCGCGTGACACGTTTCCACTCCCGAGAGGGCATCAGGCCCGAGGCCTCCTCGAACATATCCAGCGAGACCCGCTGCCCAACGCCAAAACGGCTCAGGTAATCATGCAGCCGATCTATGCCGATCTTGTGGGCAAGATCATAGAAATAAGTGTCATTGGAACGCATGATGGCGGTTTCGAGATCCACCCATCCATCACCACTGTGGTTCCAGTTGCGATATTTGTGATCGTAATTGGGCAGCTGGTAATAGCCCGGGTCAAATACCCGGGTACTGGGTGTCACCACACCGGCATCCAACCCAGACAGTGCTACAGCAGGCTTGATGGTGGAGCCTGGCGGATATAAACCGCGCAAGACGCGGTTATACAGTGGCCGGTCAATGGAGTCACGAAGCTCTGCATAGTCCTTGAAACTGATGCCGGCCACGAACAGATTGGGGTCATAGCTGGGCTGACTGACCATGGCCAGCACTTCCCCAGTACGTGGCTGGATAGCGACTATGGCTCCACGTCGTCCTCCCAGAGCCTTCTCCGCAGCGGCCTGCAGGTTGGCATCCAGCGTCAGAACGATATCCTTTCCAGGCTTTGGATCGGTACGATTCAGAACACGCAGCACGCGCCCCCGCGCATTGGTTTCGACTTCTTCATACCCTACTTGTCCATGAAGCTCGCTTTCATAGAACCGTTCGATGCCGGTCTTGCCGATATGGTGGGTACCGCTGTAGTTGACCGGATCCAGCTTTTTCAGCTCTTGCTCGTTGATACGGCCGACATATCCAACCGAATGCGCAAAGTGCTCACCCAGAGGATAATGCCGTACCAATTGGGCAGCGACATCGACGCCCGGCAATCTGAACTGGTTGACTGCAATACGGGCAATCTGGTCTTCAGTCAGCTCAAACAGGATGGGAACCGGCTCGAAAGGCCGCCGCCCCTGCTTCATTCGCTTTTCGAAAAGCTCCTTGTCCTCGGGTTGCAGCCCCAGCACCTCAACAACCGTGTCGAGGGTCTTCTTCCAGTCACCTGCCCGCTCCCGTGTCACGGTCAGGCTAAAGCTGGGTCTGTTATCCGCCAGAATGACCCCGTTTCGGTCATAGATCAGCCCCCGCGTCGGCGGAATCGGCTGAACATGCACGCGGTTGTTTTCAGAAAGCGTAGAGTGATAGTCGTACTGCATAACCTGCAGGTAGTACATACGCGCTACCAGCAGGCACGACAAAAACGCAATCACGGCCATGCCGATGAACACGCGCGAACGGACCTGGCGAGCGTCTTTTTCGTGGTCCTTGAGACGAATCGGTTGCGGCATCGACGAGTGGAAACGAGATTACTTGTGGTAAGGGTGCCCAGCCAAAAGCGTCCAGGCTCGATAAATCTGCTCGCCGACCAGAATACGTACAAGCGGGTGAGGCAAGGTCAAGGGTGACAATGACCAACGCTGCTCACTGCGCGCCATGACCTCCGGCGCGAGCCCTTCCGGGCCACCGACCATGAGATTGACGTTACGGGCATCAAGTCGCCAGCGGGAAAGTGTTTCGGCCAGTTGCTCCGTGCTCCACGGTCGACCGCCCACCTCCAGCGTTACTATACGCTCTCCAGGCTGAACCTTTGCCAACATGGCTTCACCTTCCTGACGGATAAGTCTGGCCACATCAGCATTCTTGCCTCGGGTATTAAGTGGAATTTCCACCAGCTCCAGAGGCAGTTCAGGCGGGAGACGTTTGACGTACTCTTGCCAGCCTTCTTCGACCCAACGCGGCATGCGCGAGCCGACAGCAATCAATCGCACACGCACGATATCACTTACTCGCCATGGGCTGCGCGACTTTGCTCTGCACCGCGCCAGAGGCGCTCCAGATCATAAAATTCACGGGTAGCCGGCAACATGACGTGCACCACAACGTCACCCAAATCCAGCAGTGCCCATTCACCTGCTTCCAACCCTTCACTACCCAAGGGCTGGACGCCGTTCTTCTTGACCTTTTCCACAACGTTATCCGCCAGTGATTTCACATGACGGCTCGAGGTGCCGCTGGCAATAACCATGACATCTGTGACGCTGGTCTTGTCGCGCACATCCAGCACGGTAATGTCTTGGGCTTTCATGTCTTCCAGCGCGTCAACCGCGAGCTGAACGAGTTGTTCACTTTGCATAACTACGTATAAACCTCATATTCAAGTCGTAGCACGGTACAGGCCGTGCGTTTCGATATAGTTCATTACCGCGTCTGGCACGAGGAAACGTACCGACTTTCCTGCAGCAAGCAGGCCCCGTATTTGAGTGGCAGATACCGCCAGGGGCGTCTGCCAGATGTAGGTGATCTGCCCCGCTGGACCAGAAAGCGCCTGCGGGTCGGACTGCGTACGCGCAGCGATCAGATCACAGAGTGCCTGGGGTGGCTCGCTGTCCGCATCGGGACGCTGCAGGACCAGAATGTGGCAATGATCCAGGAGTTCAGTCCATCGATGCCATCCTGGCAATCCACAGAAGGCGTCCCAGCCCAACATCAGTAAAAGCTGTACATGTGGCCCCATATCCCGGCGCAGCGCTTCAAGCGTTTCGATCGTATAGGAGGGGCGTTCACGTCGAAACTCAATATCATCCACACGCAAATACTCGACACCTTCAACGGCCAACCTGACCATTTCTAACCGCTGCTGAGCCGAAACCTGCGGAGCGTTACGATGAGGTGGACGCGCCCCGGGAATCAGCCGCAACTCATCAAGCCCGAGCTGTTCGGCCACTTCCAGCGCACTGCGCAAATGGCCGATGTGAATCGGATCGAAAGTGCCGCCGAACAATCCGATACGTGTGACCATCAAGAACGAACTTGCCCGTCACCAAGGACGATATACTTTTCGCTGGTAAGACCTTCCAGCCCTACCGGTCCGCGGGCATGCAGCTTGTCGGTCGAAATTCCGATTTCTGCGCCGAGTCCATATTCAAACCCGTCGGCAAAGCATGTGGGCGCATTGACCATCACGGAACTTGAATCCACTTCCGCCAGGAACTGCCGCGAACGACCCAAGTGCTCCGTTACAATGGCATCGGTGTGATGCGAGCCATAATGGTTAATATGTGTAATAGCCTCTTCGATGTCGGCCACTACCTTGATTGACAGCACAGGAGCCAGATATTCAGTACTCCAGTCCGCATCATGGGCAGGAACGGCATCGATGATATCACGCGTGCGCTCACATCCCCTGAGTTCCACCCCCTTTTCCCGCAACGAGGCAGCCATGTTCGGCAAAAAGGCATTGGCAACTGCGGCTTGCACCAGAAGAGTTTCCATCGCCCCGCAGATACCATAGCGATAGCACTTGGCATTGAGTGCAATGCGATGCGCCTTTTCCAGATCGGCATGCTCGTCCACATAAACATGGCAGATACCATCCAGGTGCTTGATCACAGGCACCCGAGCATCCTGACTGATTCGCTCGATCAGCCCTTTACCGCCCCGGGGAACGATCACATCTACATATTCGGGCATGGTGATCAGGGCACCAACCGCAGCACGATCCGTTGTTTCGACAACCTGAACCGCTGCTGCCGGCAGTCCTGCCGAAGCAAGCCCTTCCTGGATGCACAGCGCAATGGCCCGATTGGAGTGAATGGCTTCGGAGCCACCTCGCAGAATTGTGGCATTACCGGACTTCAGACACAGGCTGGCCGCATCGATGGTCACATTGGGACGTGACTCGTAAATGATGCCAATGACACCCAACGGGACACGCATCTTACCGATCTGGATACCTGAAGGGCGATAGCTCATATCACGGATAGCACCCACAGGATCCGGCAAGGCGGCGACCTGACGTAATCCAGCGATCATGCCATCGATACGCGCTGGGGTCAGCGCCAGACGATCCAGCAGTGCTGAGTCGAGTCCTGCTACGCGACCTGCAGCCAGATCTCTCTCATTGGCCTCAACCAGTAACGGTCGCGCACGATCCAGCGCATCTGCAACAGATAGAAGCGCATTGTTCTTCTGTGCAGTCGAAGCTCTGGCCAAAAGGCGCGAAGCTTCACGGGCCGCACGGCCCAAGCGGGTCATATAGTCGTGCACGGACTCGGTCATGGCAAAAATGAGTTTGGCTGAAAATTAAACAATTATACCGGGGTAAACCCAAGACGGACAGTCATGACATGCAGCCGTCATAGATTGAAAAGCTTTAACGCTTCAGCCCTGGACCCGAAACGGAAGCGCCTGGGTATTATCGAGACGGCGAACCGGTTCCTATTCCACATAACGCCTACTGAACCGCTCATCGCCAGATTAGTCGAAAACGCGTTATAGCAAAGGACCTACCCTCTCTCTCATGACAGCCTTTCTTGCCGACCTGAATGCCTGGTTAAGTGCGCATCCCCATTGGTTGGGAGCTGCCGTATTCATCACGGCCTTTCTCGAGTGCCTCGCACTGGCAGGCCTACTGGTGCCTGGCACCTTTGCCCTGTTTGGCATCAGCGTACTGGCAGGCAGCGGTGTGCTGGGTCTTAGCGAGACTCTTATCCTGGGCTACCTGGGTGGTCTGCTGGGGGATGCCGCCTCGTATTATCTGGGCAGACGATTCCATCAGAATATCCGGAGCCTTCCCGGGCTGCGCACCCATCCAGAATGGATTTCGTCAGCGGAGACCTTTTTCCAGCGCAACGGCATTACCAGCTTGTTGATAGGCCGCTTCATTGGGCCGCTGAGGCCCATGCTGCCCATGATTGCCGGAATGCTGGACATGCCTGTCATCCGCTTTACGGTCGTCAGCCTCATCGCCGCGGCAGGCTGGTCGGTTGTATACCTGCTCCCGGGCTGGATGACCGGTGCGGCCTTTCGCCTTCCTCTGCCGCCTGACTTCTGGCCCCAAGCCGGAATCATAGCCGGCAGTGCAGCCGTTTTGCTTGTATTCATCATGCATGCCACCTTGCGCGAGCGCAGCGGCTCGACCCTCATGATTGCTGTGCTGACCTTTGTGCTTCTGCTTGCCTTGTTACTGGGCTGGCAGCATTTGCGTTCGCTGGATGAAGGCATCATGACCCTCGTTCAGGAGCACCGGCAGCCCTACCTGAACAGTGTTGCGGTCATCATTACCCGCCTGGGCGACTTCCGAACCCAATTGGTTGCGGCAATCATTCTGATCGCGCTGCTGGGAGCGATGCGCCAGTGGCGCGGTATGTTCTTTTCCCTGGGCTCATTGCTGGGAACTGCGGTAGCCAACGGCACACTGAAAAACCTGCTGGCGCGAGCGCGTCCAGACATCCTGGCCGAACCACTGACAACCTATAGTTTGCCTAGCGGACATAGCTCGGCATCGTTTGCCTTCTTCCTGACCCTGGGTATTCTTGTCTCGCGCGGCCAATCCCCGCGAGTGAGACTGACATGGCTAGCCGTAGCCGCCCTGCCCGCTCTCACGATTGCCACAACGCGTGTCTACCTAGGCGTGCATTGGCCCACCGATGTCCTGGCAGGAGCACTGTTGGCGGGCAGTTTCTGCGCCCTGAGTCTGGCTGTCATGCAACGGCAGGCAAGGCTTCAGCCGCTGACGCTTCGCTTCTGGTGGATATTCATTCCAATCATACTCGCGGTCTTCACCTTTGCAGCCGCCTGGGCCTTGCCGGTTGCCATAGAACGCTATATGCCTGCTACGTAATAGCCCACCTCACTCCTGCAGGCTGGACAGCAGTTCATGAAGGCGATCCAGGCGCTCACCTGGATCGTCGAGCGAAAGCAGCTCGTTTTTCTGATCAGGCGTAAAAGGCAGCAGGTATCCTAGCTGGTAACCCAATTCGCGCTGCCCACTGGCCGTCCCATCCAGGTCCAGCGCAGCCACCATAGGATGCTCGGCCAATGCCTGCAACAGGGCCGCCAAGTCATCATGCTGATCGCTCAAAGGGCGCTCGGCCGGCTCGTCCAACCATTCAACCATACCTATAGTCAGCTGATCATCCTGAACTTCGGTATCCAACAGTCGAAACCGCCGTACACCCTCGACCCTGACGCCCAGCAACCCATTGGACTGCTGCTGCCAGTCCCTGACTACCGCTTCACAACCGAAGCCTCCTAGACGGGTTGGTGCAGCACCCACTTCCTCTCCTTCAAGGATAGTCACCACACCAAAACCGATGTTCTGCTTGAGACAGCGACTGATCATGTCGAGGTAGCGAGGCTCGAACAGCTGCAGATCCAAGGGGCAGCCTGGAAAAAGTGTGGTCGACAGGGGAAACAAGGGAAGCTTCATAAGGCATCTCGATCTATCGTCAGGATTGCCTATTGACGCCTTTAAGTCCGCCACGTGCAATGGCGGACCCGAAAAACGTCACATTTAGAAGCGATAAACTTCCGCACCCGTACGAATGGGAATGATCTTGGGAAGCTTTGCAGGTGCCTCAACTTCTTGAGCCACTTGTGTCCTGGACTGCCTGGAAGATGACTTGGCGGCCTTCCTGGAAGCCTGCTCAGCCGCAGTGACCGCACCGGATAGCTGCTTGGCCAGCTGCTGCAACAGAAGGCTCTGGGCTCTGACCTGATCTGCTTCTGTTCCGTTGTGATTCTCCTCAAGGTGAACCATCCGACTGTCCCTGAGCTTTTCATTACTATCCAGCAGATGCCAGCGTGCATCGAGCACAGCAGACTGCTTCGGGCCGGAGTCCAGGCGAGAAATCTCCAGTTCAACCATGATCTCAGGTTTGTACCCTTCGGGGGCATCTCCTATCACGATCCTGTTACTGTTGAGACGCCACGCCATCTGACGGAGCAGTACATGCTGCATATCATCAGTGAGAGAGCCTGCCCAGCGCGCCTTGCTGTCCGATAAGGAACCATCGGGGTGCCGCTGCAGCAGGGTGTCGTGCTGCAGATAATTGGCAATGTTCAGGCTGCGAATTTGCACGGCGGTGCCGGCCCTGGTTTTGGGGACCGAAGCCGTCCCGCTGTCCAGCTGATAATAATGAGCCGGATATAGGCTAGCGCAGCCGCCCAGACCCAAGGTCATGGTAGCTGCAAGCAATGCCATCAAACACGTTCGCTTCATTGAGTACCTACTGTCGAGCCACGTCCTGGCTGAAACCGATTACGTCGGACGAAAACAGACGGCGAATCATCCTAGAATTTTACGCCGTCTTCCAGCCAATCCGATCAAATCTCGACACCCAAGGCATCAACACGCTGGAAACCGCGTGGCAGTTTGTTGCCGCGACGCCCGCGCTCACCTCTGTAATGCTCAAGGTCATCGCCCTTGAGGGACAGGGTCCGCTTGCCTGCCTGCAACACCAGCTGACCACCTGGCGGTACGATGGCAAAGCCCACCATGTACTCCTCACGACTGGCGACCTTATCACCGGGAATCCCAATGATCTTGTTGCCTTTACCCTTGGCCAGCTGAGGCAGATCAGACACATTGAAGACCAGCAGACGCCCTTCAGTCGTAACTGCTGCAAGCAGATCCTGCTCAGCATTGCGAACCACCTTAGGCACCATGACCTGCGCCCCCGCCGGCAAGTTAATCAAGGCCTTGCCCGCCTTGTTCTTGGCCTGCAGATCTTCGCCTTTGACAACGAACCCATATCCTGCATCGGATGCCATGACATACAGCTGCCCGTCATCCGGCAGAAGTACCGTTTCGAACGTAGCGCC
The DNA here is from genome assembly GCF_019400845.1 of Pseudomonas sp. MAG002Y. Classification (NCBI taxonomy): domain Bacteria; kingdom Pseudomonadati; phylum Pseudomonadota; class Gammaproteobacteria; order Pseudomonadales; family Pseudomonadaceae; genus Pseudomonas; species Pseudomonas sp. MAG002Y. Next base: position 398,427 of record NZ_WOEJ01000001.1, read on the forward strand.
CGGCGGCGGCGTAAGACGCCCCGTCAAGGGCTCACCTTGTCCCCGCGCAGAAGGCAGCGAATGTGCAGCCAGTGAATAGCTTCGCCCTGTGGAGTCGATAAAGACGGCAAACTGATTGGATCGCCCTGGCGCCGCGGCCTTGAATCCATCTCCCGCCTTGTAGGAAAGGCCGGTGGCATCGATGTCGTGCCCTTTGGCGCTGCGAACCCATCCCTTTTCAGACAGGACAACCGTTACCGGCTCAGTAGGCATAAGTTCGGTTTCAGACAACGCGCGCGCTTCCGCACGCTCGACAATCGGCGAACGCCGCTCATCGCCATACGCCTCGGCATCCTGGATCAGCTCATCGCGCACCAGCTTGCGTAGCTTCTTGTCGCTGCCTAATAGCCCTTGAAGTCGCTTCTGCTCTTTGAGGAGTTCGTCCTGCTCGCTCTTGATCTTCATTTCCTCCAGGCGCGCCAGCTGACGCAGCCGGGTATCGAGGATGTAGTCAGCCTGGGTCTCGCTCAACCCGAAACGAGCCATCAGTACAGCCTTGGGCTGCTCCTCGGTACGGATGATATGAATCACTTCGTCCAGATTGAGGAAGGCGATCATCAAACCTTCGAGCAGATGCAAGCGGCGCTCGACCTTGTCCAGACGGAACTGCAGGCGACGGCGTACAGTGCCGATACGGTACGTCAACCACTCACCCAATACCTGCCGAAGGTTCTTGACCTGCGGCTTGCCATCCAACCCGATCACGTTGAGGTTTACGCGATAGCTGGACTCCAGATCGGTTGTGGCAAACAGATGCTGCATCAGCTCGTCGAGGTCGACCCGATTGGAGCGTGGCACCACAACAATACGGGTCGGGTTTTCATGGTCGGATTCGTCACGCAGGTCAGCGACCATCGGCAACTTTTTGGCTTGCATCTGGGCAGCGATCTGCTCCAGCACCTTGGCGCCCGACACCTGATGCGGCAGCGCTGTGATGACAACCTCGCCATCTTCCTTGCGGTATACGGCACGCATGCGTACGGAGCCGCGACCTGTCTCGTAAAGCTTCAGAAGATCCGCACGTGGGGTGACGATCTCTGCCTCGGTCGGAAAATCCGGACCTGGTACATGCTCGGTCAACTGATTAACCGTTGACTGCGGCTCATCCAGCAGACGGATACACGCGGCGGCGACTTCCCGAAGGTTATGGGGAGGAATATCGGTAGCCATCCCTACGGCGATACCGGTCGTGCCGTTGAGCAACAGATTGGGCAGCCGAGCAGGCAATACCGCGGGCTCATCCATGGTGCCGTCGAAATTGGGCACCCAATCCACAGTACCCTGCCCCAGCTCAGTCAGCAGGACTTCGGAATAGCGGGACAGCCGCGCCTCGGTATAACGCATGGCGGCAAACGACTTGGGATCGTCAGGGGCGCCCCAGTTGCCTTGGCCATCAACCAGTGGATACCGGTAGGAGAATGGCTGCGCCATGAGCACCATGGCCTCGTAGCAGGCACTGTCGCCATGCGGATGGTACTTACCCAGCACATCACCTACGGTACGGGCTGACTTTTTGTGCTTGGCATCGGCGCTCAGGCCAAGCTCGCTCATCGCATAAATGATGCGCCGCTGCACAGGCTTCAAACCGTCGCCGATATGAGGAAGGGCTCGGTCCATGATGACGTACATGGAATAATTCAGGTACGCCTGCTCGGTAAAATCGGCCAGCGAACGGCGTTCTACACCGTCCATACTCAGATCGAGAGAGTCGCTCATGCGGTTTACTCTTGTTTCGTATACTGGCGCAGCAGCAAGGTGCCGCCGCGCTGGGTGAATTCAAGTTGGCGCAGGGCGCTCATACCAAGCAGCACCTGATCACCATCGATATTGGGCGCAACCAGCGCACGTACGTCGTGCAGCACGATATCGCCCAATCGAAGCTCATTGATACGGGTACGCCAGCCTTCGGCCCGACCATTGGCTGTGCTCAACAGAACAGGGCCGCCATGGGGCAGTTTCAGCGTGGCCGCCAGCTCAGCTGACAGGGCAACATCAGTTGCGCCCGTATCGACTACAAAGGTGACGTCCTTGCCATTCAGCGATCCGTTGGCCAGAAAGTGTCCTGCACCATTACCGGCCAGACTAACCTCGATATAGCCATCGCCGTGCTGGGAAACAGGCACCTGATTAGGGTTCTGCCGCTGCAGCTCAAGGCCGCCAAACCAGTGCGCCAAGAGCCATAGCCCTGCCCCCCACGCAAGAAAGAGCATGACGCGTCCGGCACGCTGGCCTGCCGTCTGATGACTCACGGTGCGTCCCAGCCCGCGGCGGGTGCAGCGTAATGCAGAACGTAAGGCCGCTTGTCACCATCCTCGCGCGCCAGATCACCGGTATCCAGGCCAATCCAGGCGCCTCGCTCGTCTATCCATAGCGCCTCGGCCAATCCCCAGTTCTGCCGGTAATGCCGAACAGGGGCCAGCAGTGTTTTAGCTAATGACCAACAGCGTTCGGCAATACCCGACTCAGCGCTACGACGACAGAGTTGATGAGCCGCACGCTCCAGGGTAAAGAGCTTTCCGTGGTAATAGACCATGTCGGAAAAGTCGACAGGTAACGGGCCGCGCTTACCCAACGCAGGCGGAATCGGTGTGGTCCCCCCCTCGGCAAACATGACGCAGCTACCATGGCAGACCCACTTATCGCCCTGCTTGAACAGCGTCAGGATTCCGCGGCGCTGCCGCTCTGCTGCCAGCCAGATCTGCTGGCCATCCGGGCTTACAGAGACACCTTCATAAATGGAATTGAAGTGTGTAAGAAGACCATGACGGTTTGCCTGTGACATCAGGTTCCAAGGCAGCTTCAGCCAGGACTGACCACCCTGCACAGGATCGAGCAATACTGCCGCGTATCCTTCGCTGACCAGATAACGGTTACCCGCCTCATCACAGGTGATGCCCTCAAGATCGACCGTCCCGCCTCGCTTGTACTCCGCTAGGCGGACAAACAGGCGAAGGTTCCAAGGCAGCCCTGCTGAAGGCGGAGGGCCCGCCGAAATCGGATGAGCTTCGGCCTTCCAGATCTCGCCGCTCGAGTCCAGACGATAATATTGGTCATCGTCGCGATCCGATACCGTCCAGAATTCACCCTTGCACAGTGCCAGACCGGACAGATTGCCGCCTCGCATCCCTTCCACAGGATATTCTGCTTCCAGGCGCAGCTCTTCCGCTGCCCTGGCCTGCTGCAAACCGAGACCTAGCAGTATTAATAGAGCCCACAGGCGCCAATGCTTACTCAAACAAGCACCTCAGCCAGGTTCCCCTTGCTCTCCAGCCAGCTTTTGCGATCCCCAGAGCGTTTTTTTGCCAACAGCATATCCATGATTTCGAGCGTCCCAGGGGTGTCCTCGAGGGTAAGCTGCACCAGCCGTCGCGTATTGGGATCCATCGTGGTCTCACGCAACTGAAGCGGGTTCATCTCACCCAGTCCCTTGAATCGGGTCACCTGTGGCTTGCCACGCTTCTTCTCGGCCGCAAGGCGATCAAGGATACCGTCTCGCTCGGCCTCATCCAGCGCATAGTAGACCTCCTTACCCAGGTCAATCCGATACAGGGGAGGCATGGCGACATAGACATGCCCGGCCTCCACCAACGGTCGGAAGTGGCGCACAAACAGTGCACACAGCAGCGTGGCGATATGCAGACCGTCAGAGTCGGCATCCGCCAGGATGCAGATTTTACCGTACCGTAGCTGGGAAAGGTCCGCAGCACCGGGGTCCACGCCAATCGCAACCGCGATGTCATGAACCTCCTGGCTACCCAGAACCTCACCACCGTCGACTTCCCAGGTGTTCAGGATCTTGCCGCGCAACGGCATGATCGCCTGAAACTCCTTATTGCGAGCCTGCTTGGCGCTACCGCCTGCTGAGTCCCCTTCAACCAGGAACAGCTCACAGCGCAGCGGCTCCTGCCCTACGCAGTCCGCGAGCTTACCGGGCAGTGCGGGGCCTTGAGTGATCTTCTTACGCTCAACCTTCTTGCCAGCCTTCAGACGACGCCCGGCATTATTAATGGCCAGCTCAGCGACTTGCAGACCCAGCTCCGGATTGGCATTGAGCCAAAGGCTGAAGGCATCCTTAACGACGCCCGAGACGAACGCCGAAGCCTCACGCGAGGAGAGACGCTCCTTGGTCTGACCAGAGAACTGAGGCTCCTGCATCTTCATCGACAGGACGAAGGCGATGCGCTCCCAGATATCCTCGGGCGCAAGCTTGAGACCACGCGGCAAAAGATTGCGAAACTCGCAGAACTCACGAATGGCGTCGAGCAGCCCCTGACGCAGACCATTGACGTGCGTTCCGCCCTGGGCTGTAGGAATCAGGTTGACGTAGCTTTCCTGAACCGACTCGCCGCCTTCGGGCAGCCACAAAAGCGCCCAATCGACGGCTTCCTTGTCTGACGCCAGGCTGCCGAAGAACGGAGCCTCCGGCAGGCGTAAGGCGTCACCTACCGCATCAACCAGATAGGAGCGCAGGCCATCTTCATAATGCCACTCGATGCGCTCACCGCTGGCCTTGTCCTCGAAACTGACCGCAAGGCCAGGGCAGAGCACGGCCTTTGCCTTGAGAATATGCTTCAACCGGCTGACAGAAAACTTTGGCGAGTCAAAGTATTTGGGGTCAGGCCAGAAATGAACGCTGGTGCCGGTGTTGCGCTTGCCGACACTGCCCACTACGGCCAGCTCACTCGCCTTGAAGCCATCGGCAAATGCCATGGCATACTCGCTGCCATCACGCTTGACCTTGATCTCGACACGGGTGGACAGCGCATTCACTACAGAAATACCCACCCCGTGCAAGCCACCGGAGAACTGGTAGTTCTTGTTGGAAAACTTACCGCCGGCGTGCAGCTTGGTCAGAATCAATTCGACGCCTGAAACGCCTTCTTCCGGATGGATGTCGACCGGCATACCACGGCCGTCATCGAGCACTTCCAGGGAGTTATCCTCATGAAGGATGACCTGCACACTACGGGCATGACCGGCCAGCGCCTCGTCGACACTGTTGTCGATCACTTCCTGCGCCAGGTGATTGGGACGAGTCGTGTCGGTGTACATGCCCGGGCGCTTGCGCACCGGATCCAGTCCGGACAGGACCTCGATAGCTTCTGCGGTATAGGCGTTTTGCTGGGCCATAATCTCTATTTGAAAGTCGAAAAATCGATGCCATGCCACAAGACAGGCGAGAAACCGGCAAAGGACAATAGCGAAGGCAGCTTTTCAGCGAAGTTCTGGAAACCATGGTCTCCACCCGCTTCGATGCGCAATGCACATCCTTGATAAAGCGCCTGGGCGTCGCGATAGTCGAGCGTCTCGTCAGCCGTCTGCAGCCACACCTGGTAGCGGGAAGGATCCTGAGGCGCGCCCACATCGAGCGCCGCCAGCGCGTCAACGTGAGCGTCCGTCAATACCCACTCCTCACCGCTGTAATAGTTTTTCTGCGGCCCCCGATAAGCATCGATCAAACGCCAGGGGCGCACTGCCGGATTAACCAGTAGGGCCTTCAGGCCATAACGCTCGGCAAGAACGGTGGCATAGTAGCCGCCTAATGAACTGCCGACCAGTAAAGGCTGGTCCAAAGCAGCCAGAGATGTCTCAAGCTGAGACATGGCAATGACAGGGTCATAATGAAGATCAGGCACGCGAACGCACCCCTGCAGGCCGAGCCGCTGCATGCAGGCATGGAGCTGGCGGGCTTTGAGGGAAGCCGACGAGCTATTGAAGCCGTGGATATACAGTACAGAAGGCACTGGTTAATCCTGTATAAATAACCAGTGCTATATTAACCTTTTTTTGCCTCCTCTTGAAGGCCTATCGGCTAATAACCACTGCCCTGGAAATCCACATTAAAATCCACACCCTCTACCCGCGAGATGCCGGTTTCAATCGTACCGTCCGGTAATAGCCTGAGCCAGCGGTAGCCCGGGGCTTGCATGCCCACTTTGAAATCAATGCTGTTCGGCTCAAACTGCAGCCCTGTTGACGGTGATGCCAACAGGCGTACGCCGTTACGTATCTGATCGAATTCCTGATGGATATGGCCCCAGAGAATGACGCGCACCTGCGAATACCGATCCAGCACTTCAAAAAGCGCCTCAGGATTGAGAACCCCTAACGGCTCCATCCACTGGCAGCCCACCTGAACAGGGTGGTGATGGAAAGACACCAGCACGTGTCGATCCGGTGCTTCGCTCAGTGCCTTTTCGAGCAGCTCGAGCTGCTCCTGGTCGAACCGCCCGGGCACGGCACCATTAATAGTCGAATCCAGCATGATCAGCCGCCACTGCCCCATATCGAGCACGGGGTCCATGAGGTCTGTTCCGGCACAGAAGGTTTGCATTACCTTGACCTTGTCATGGTTGCCCGGCAACCAGCGGGCAGGCGCATCAAGGCAAGCCGTAAGCTCCTTGAAGGACTGGTAGGCCTCGGGCGTACTTTCCTGTGCCAGGTCTCCGCTGGCCAGTATCAGGTCTATCGTCGGCTGCTCGGCTCGTACGCGCTCTACAACCTGTTCCAGGCTATAGCGGGTATCCAACCCCAACAGGCGCCCCTCGGGAGAGGAAAACAGGTGACTATCGGTAAGCTGGACCACAAGCGGTGCAGCGAGGAAATCTGGCGACGTAGCCAAAGCCATCTCCTTGAATCGCGGCGTCTACAACAAATCAAAGTGTAGAGAGTGCATGTAAGCGCACCTAACAGATGGTGCACAGTTCACACTTGTAACCGATGAACTGTATGCCGACCCCTGTTTGACAAGGTATTACATCACGCAGCGACAAAAGGTCGTTTTACGGCAGCAGGCGACGGTAGCAGCATCAAATTAAATGCTAGCACAAAGCCATTATTTACGTATCGATCCGTGGCTGGGAGTTTCTATGGCGGCGAGACACGCGCGCCGGAGGACAAAGCAGTAATCAGCGTTGCAGGACAGGTTCGGACTCGTGTCCGCATGCCATGCAGTGGCTCAACCATTCGCCTAGAAACAAATTCAGCTGGGTCTTTTCGTCAGGATGGTTCATCAGCTCGTTCGGATACGGATAGATTGCCTGTAACCGGCGGGTCGGCCCCGCGCTGATGACCTCTGCCATGCGTGCATCATGGTAAACACGCACTTCAAGCCTGGGCACAGGCAACCAGGGAAGCCCAAGCTCCTGGCTGACCTGCAGTGTTGTTGTATATGGACACGCCTCGGTCACTTCCAAGGCCAGTATGCCCAACAGCTTTTCTCCCTGCGAAAGCGCCACACGACGGGAAATCAGTGCCTCGCGCATCTTGGGAAGAAGCTGCATCAGTCGCAGATAGTTGGACTCGCACGTGGCCTGCAGCCCCGGCAAGTCAACTCGGTAGCGATCCCGCCCTTTCAAACCCATAAACCACGTACCTCGGCGCGATTGAGCGCCAGCCATTGCAAGGCAATCATTGCCGCTGCGTTATTGATTTTTCCATTCTTGACGGCGTCCAGCGCATCCTCGAAAGGCATGACGTGAACACGAATATCTTCCCCTTCTTCAGGCAAGCCGTGCACACCGCCAGCCTCGTCGCTGTCCACACGGGCCAGGAAGAGATGCACCAGCTCGTCACTGCCACCTGGAGAGGGGAAGTAAGTGGAGATGGGCCATAGCGATTGCAAGGCCAGACCAGCCTCTTCTTGCGCTTCGCGATGAGCGACCTCTTCGGGCACCTCATGGCTCTTGTCGATCAGCCCGGCTATCGGCTCAAGCAGCCACGGATTATCACTTTTATCGATGGCCCCAACCCTGAACTGCTCTACCAGCACTACCTTATCCCGCTTGGGATCGTAGGGCAGTACGCAGACCGCATCGTGCCGAACAAAAAGCTCCCGATCCAACCGGCGACCCATTTCGCCGGAAAACAACCGATGCCGTAAATATAGACGGTCTACGCGATAAAACCCTTTGAAACACTCTTCGCGGCGCTCAATTTCGAAGTCGCCTGGGGCTGACTTTACGTTTTCGCTCATCTAAGCCTCTCCGGACTTCAGTCGTGACAATCGCGCCATCCTAGCGTGACCGCTTGAAGGATGCAGCCCCTTGGCAGTACCGCCCGGAAGACAGGAAGATATGCGGATGACTGAACGGTTTGATGCCGAACTCATTGCACCGGATGCACTCGAAGCACATCCTGAGCACAGCCCCTCTACCTACCAAGGAGCCCCATGCGACTGTCCAAACTACTCGTTATCGCCAGCACGGCCGTTTTATTGAGTGCCTGCCAAAGCTTTTTCAAGCCTGACCTGAACGAACCGCTCAAGCCCAAGCGTGTGGCGTGGGAGCACCGTCCGGCGGGCTGCGCCAATGCTGACTGCCCCTTCGTCAATGTCGATACGCTGAAGTTCGACGATGAACACCTTAATGCGATCATCGAGCAAGCCTTGCTTGAGGAAACCCGACCGGAACCGGGAGCCCCGGTAGCACAGTCGCTGGACGCTTACGAGCAGGACTTCCTGCGCAATGCGCAGCCGCGCTGGAGCAGTTACCTGCAGGCCAACATACGCGAGCAGCATGACGGGCTGGTGATTGTCGAGCTGTCATCCTATCTGGACACAGGCGGTGCCCACGGCCAGCCGGGCCGCAGCATCATCAATTATGATCGTCAGCAAAAGAAAGTCCTGACGCTTCAGGACATCCTGGTGCCAGGACAGGAACAGGCTTTCTGGGATGTAGCCAAAACCGCCCACCAGGCATGGCTGATAGCCAACGGACTCAAGGACGACGGTGCCTTCGAGAAAGAATGGCCCTTCGTCAAGACATCCAACATTGCACTGGATTTCGGTGCCGTCACGCTGAAGTATGATGTCACCAGCATTGCGCCCTACTCCATGGGCCATCCGCTTATCAAGATTCCCTATCCCAAGCTGAACGGCATCGTGCGCCCTGAATACTTTCCAGGCCGCCGCGCGCTGTAAGCCTGCTAGCCTGGCGATGCGAATCGCCAGGCTACCGACTCCTACCGTGCAATCAGTCTCCCCAGCACCAACTGAAGTAGACCCGCCAGGATCAGCGCCGGCAGGGTTGCCCCCAGTACGGGCCAGAAAGCAGCAAGCAGATGATAGATCGCTACACCGCAGCCCCAGGCGATGAGGGTGTCCCAGCGCAGCGTCGTCATGGCTACATGATCGGCGTGCTGGGTACGAAGGATAAAATGGTCGACCAGTACCACGCCAAAAAGTGGGGCGAATACCGACCCGATGAGCAGTAGAAAGTGCTCGTATTCAGCCAGGGCAACCTGCCACGCGATGAGTGTACACAGCACGCCGAAAGCCAGTGACAGATGCTCGACCTTGAGCCGAACCAAAATGCCGGAAGACACGGCAGCTGAATGAATAGCCGCAAATGTATTTTCCGACTCATCCAGCAGGATCAGCAGCAGGGGTATGCCTACGCCTGCGCCCGCCAGGGCCAGTAACAGAGCATTGGTCTGGCTTGCATCAGCGAAAGCCAGGGTATAGGCCACACCCAGTCCCATCAGCCAGAAGTTGCCCAGGCAGTAACCAATGGCCGTGCCGCCAAACACGCCAGCCTGCCCGCGGCCAAACCGAGCATAGTCGGCAATCAGTGGTAACCAGGACAGCGGCATGGCAATAGCGATATCGAATCCGGCTGCAAAATTCAGCGATCCATCACCAGGACGCGCCCACAGCGCAGCCAGATCTGCCTTGGAGAAAAAATTCCAGGTCAGCCAAATGCAGGCGGCCAGGAGCAGCCAAATACCCCAGCGGCGCAGAATGCGGCGAACGAAGGTAAGCGGACCGGCGACCGCCAGAATCGTGACCAGTACGCCGAATGTCAGCGTCCAGAAGACCGGATTGGCCAGCCAGCCACCCGCCCCCAGGTAACGGTCCGTTAGGAGAAGGGCTGCATCTCTCATAACCACCAGCTCGAAGCTGCCCCATCCTACCAGCTGCAGGATGTTCAGTACGGCAGGAACTACCGCACCGTAACGCCCAAGGCTCAGCTTGAGCGCCGACATGGCTGAAAGGCCGGTGCGGCTCCCGATGGTCCCAACAACGGCCAGGAGCAGTGAGCCGGCAACCGAACCACATAGAATCGTAAGCCAGCCCTGGGCAAGGCCAAGTCCGGGAGCCAGAAGCGCCCCGGTCTGAACCACCATGAGCCCGACGCTGAGCGAAAACCACAGGGAAAAGAAATCACGCCCGCCTAATACACGGCGTGCGTCAGGCACCACTATGTCGGGTGAATAGGTGCTAGTCGTACTCACGATAAACGATATCTCGGGTAATCAACGGGGACAGGCGCGCTTTTGAGTCGCCCGGAACATAACAAGAAGCCGCGCCCAGGGACGCGGCTTGGCACTACACAACAACGACCCGCGCGTTAAACCTGCTTGTAAATCACACTGCCCTCTTCCTTGAACCGTGCTGCCTGCTCCTGAAACCCGGCTTCGATGGCTCTTTGTTCATCGGTCAATCCATTCTCCTTGGCGTAATCACGCACTTCCTGAGTGATCTTCATGGAACAGAACTTGGGCCCGCACATCGAGCAGAAGTGCGCCACCTTGGCAGAGTCCTTGGGCAGGGTCTCGTCGTGGAAAGCACGCGCTGTGTCCGGGTCCAGGCCCAGGTTGAACTGGTCTTCCCAGCGAAATTCGAAGCGTGCCTTGCTTAGTGCGTTATCTCGGATCTGGGCGCCAGGATGACCCTTGGCGAGGTCAGCGGCGTGGGCAGCGATCTTATAAGTGATGATGCCGGTTTTGACGTCGTCCTTGTTGGGCAAGCCCAGGTGTTCCTTGGGCGTGACATAGCACAACATGGCACAGCCGAACCAACCGATCATGGCGGCGCCGATACCAGAAGTAATGTGGTCATAGCCGGGGGCGATGTCGGTGGTCAGGGGGCCAAGTGTGTAGAACGGCGCCTCGTCGCAGCATTCGAGCTGCTTGTCCATGTTTTCCTTGATCAGCTGCATCGGCACATGGCCCGGACCTTCGATCATGCACTGGACGTCATGCTTCCAGGCCAGCTTGGTCAGCTCGCCCAACGTTTCCAGCTCACCAAACTGGGCGGCATCATTGGCATCCGCAATAGAGCCAGGCCGCAGGCCATCCCCCAGGGAGAAGCTGACGTCATAAGCCTTCATGATTTCGCAGATTTCTTCGAAATGCGTATACAGGAAGTTCTCCTGGTGATGCGCCAGACACCACTTGGCCATGATGGAACCGCCGCGCGAAACGATACCGGTCACGCGCTTGGCCGTCAGCGGCACGTAGCGCAACAGTACCCCCGCATGAATGGTGAAGTAGTCCACGCCCTGTTCGGCCTGCTCGATAAGCGTGTCGCGGAAGATCTCCCAAGTCAGGTCCTCGGCTACACCACCGACTTTTTCCAGCGCCTGATAGATCGGAACCGTCCCGATCGGGACCGGACTGTTACGCAGGATCCACTCACGCGTCTCGTGAATATGCTTACCGGTAGACAGGTCCATCACCGTATCAGCGCCCCAGCGGATGCCCCAGGTCAGTTTTTCCACCTCTTCCTCGATTGAGGACCCCAGCGCACTGTTACCGATGTTGCCGTTGATCTTCACCAGGAAGTTGCGGCCGATAATCATCGGCTCCAGTTCAATATGGTTGATGTTTGCAGGGATGATGGCGCGGCCACGGGCCACTTCGTCCCGGACGAACTCCGCGGTAATTTCTTTCGGGATGGCAGCACCAAAGCTTTGCCCGCCGTGTTGCTGCGTCAAAAGACCCGCCTCCCGAGCCACCTGAAGCTTCATGTTCTCGCGAAGGGCAATGTATTCCATTTCCGGCGTGATGATGCCTTTCCTGGCGTAATGCATCTGACTGACGTTGTGCCCTGCCTTGGCCCGGCGCGGGGTCCGGACATGGGCGAACCGCAGGGCGTCAAGGGCCGGATCATCCAGGCGAGCACGCCCGAACTCGGAGGAAAGCCCCGGTAGAATCTCGGTATCACCACGCTCATCGATCCAGCGCGAGCGAACATCCGGCAGCCCCTTGTGTAGATCGATGCGTACGTCAGGGTCCGTATACGGGCCTGATGTGTCGTAAACAAATACCGGCGTATTCTTCTCGCCGCCGAACGCGGTTGGCGTGTCAGCCAGACGGATCTCACGAACCGGCACGCGGATATCCGACCGGGAGCCGGTCAGGTAGACCTTTCGGGAATTGGGAAACGGCTGGGTGGACTGGCGATCGACCTGAGTGAAATCGGTGACATTGTTCTGCTTGTTCATCGAGGCTCTCCTGGTAGGCACGGTGCCGGGGAAGAACCTGATACACAGGAACAGGCGGATGCCTGCAAGGTGGTCTGTTCGAGCGAACACGACCTCTTGTTCCCTACGCGGGTTGGCACGTCGCACGCGACGAGTCTAGCCCGATCAGGTTCAACGGGATCCGGGACTACCCGATCTCAGCGCTTCGTATGACGCACCCCGACAAGAACGTCTGCAGTGTAAACACAGAATGCGTTACCCGCCAGGAAACTTCACAGCATATTTTCTCTCGTATGGCCGATACGGCTACACTCGCCTACAACATGGAAAGCTATGCCAGGACCTCACATGCTGCGTATCGTTCTCTTTTCAACCCTGAGCTGTGCCTGCAGCCTGGTTATGGCTCAGCCAGCAGAGTCGGCTACTACACAGAACGGACTGGTCGCGGTTTACCAGGAAGCCCTCAACAATAACTCCGATCTGGCAGCCGAGCGTGCCGGCCTTGCCGCGCAGCGGGAAGCCATTCCGCAAGCCCGCGCAGGCCTGCTACCGCAGCTCAGCTTGGGCGCTCAAGTCAATGACACCCATATGAGTCTGGGACTGAAGCAGAACGACACCTTAGGGATTGCAGAAGGTCGCTATAAGAGTGATCGCAGCAGTCAGATGATCCAGGCCAACCTCAGCCAGCCGCTGTTCCGGGCAGATCGTTGGTTTCAACTCCAGGCAGCCAAGGCCGGTACGGAACAGGCCGAGTACCAGTTTTCAGCCGCCCAGCAGAACCTGATCCTGCAAACGGCGGAAGGCTACTTCAGCGCCTTGCGTGCCCAGGATGCCCTGGCGACTGCCAGGGCTGAGGAGGCAGCCCTCTTCCGCCAACTCGACCAGACCCGGGAGCGGTTCAAGGTGGGGCTGACGGACGAAACTGATGTACTCCAGGCCCAGGCCAGTTATGACACAGCCAAGGCCAACAGCTCTCTGGCTTCGCGTAATGTCCAGGATGCCTTTCAGGGGCTGGTCCGTCTGACCAACCGGGAGTACAACGCGCTCGAAGGTATTCGCCACGATCTGCCGATCCTGCCGCCCATGCCCAACGACGCCAAGGCCTGGGTCGATCGCGCCGTGGCGCAGAACCTCCAGCTGCTGGCCTCCAACTCAGCCGTAGACACGGCGCAGGAAACCTTGCGCCAGCGCAAGGCCGGACACCTACCCACCGTGGATGCGGTGGCGCGCTACCAGCGCGGCGACAATGACGCTTTCAACCTGCCCAACCCGGGTGTCGATATTTTCGACAGCCCCGTCAGCCAGCGCAGCATAGGCGTGCAGATAAACGTACCTATTTATACCGGCGGACTGACCAGCTCCCAGGTACGCGAAGCCTATCAGCGGCTGGACCAGAGCGAGCAGCAGCGCGAGAGCATGCGCCGTGAAGTGGTGCAAAATACGCGCAATTATCATCGTGCCATCAACACCGATGTCGAACAGATCGCGGCACGCAAGCAGAACATTGCGTCCAGCCAGCGCGCTCTCGAAGCGACCCAGATCGCTTATCAAGTAGGCACACGCAGTATCGTTGATGTACTCGACATACAGCGCCAGCTCTATAACGCCGTTCGTGAATACAACAATGCTCGCTATGACTATATCCTGGATAACCTGCGCCTGAAGCAGTCAGCCGGCCTTCTGAGCCCGAACGACCTGCTTGAGCTGTCGCGCTATTTGAAACCTGACTACGATCCGGACCGTGACTTCCTGCCTCCGGATCTGGCCAAACCCATCAGTATGACGCAGCGGCCCTCGTTAAGACCCTGACGAATGCCTGATCAACCGATCCAGCCCATCCAGCAGGCGCTGCAAGGCGCCCTGGTTGGCTTTGAGTACAGCCAGTCCGCCCTGCCGCATCTGGTCGGCTGCATGCTCATCCGTCAGCAGCAGCTGGAGCGCCTCAGCAATATCCTCGGCGCTCCTTACATCACGCAAGGCCTGCGCATCGCGCAGTTGCGCCGCGATGTCCAGAAAGTTAAATACATGCGGTCCGGAAAGAACCGGCTTACCCAGGGCTGCCGGCTCCAGAAGATTATGCCCGCCCCGCTCGATCAGGCTACCTCCTACAAAAGCGACATCCGCTGCGGCATATAAGAAGAGCAACTCGCCCATTGTATCGCCCAGGTAAACGGCCGTGTCGTGAGCAACCGGCTCGTCCTTCGAGCGGCGCGCAGTGCTCAACTGGCTTTGCTGACAATGCTTGAAAACATCATCGAAGCGCTCTGGATGACGCGGCACCAGTATCATCAGCGCGTCAGGCAAGTGCTGGCGTAACCGCGTATGGGCCGCCAGAAGAATCTCGTCCTCGCCGGCATGGGTACTGGCTGCAATCCAGACAGGGCGATGTCCCCAGGCTTCTCGCAACACCTCTGCACGACTAATCAGCGCCGGATCGATACTCAGGTCGAATTTGATGGATCCTGTCACAGTGACACACTCAGGCCGGGCCCCAAGCGAGGTAAACCGCCCGGCCTCCGCCGGTGTCTGGACCGCGATCCAGTCCATGGATGACAGCATGGGGCGCGTGACACCCTCCAGACGACCATATCCTTTTGCCGATCGTGCAGACAGGCGGGCATTGGCCAGTGCTACCGGAATCCCTCGACAGGAGCACTGATGGATATAGTTGGGCCAGAGCTCGGTCTCCATGATGACAGCTAGCGTCGGTCGTACATGATCCAGAAACCGTGCGACTGCACAGGGCACATCATAAGGTAGATAACAATGCTGCACCTGGTCACCAAACAGCGCCCGAATTCGCTCTGAACCGGTAGGCGTCATACAAGTTACCGTGACGGGCAAATCGGGATGCCGTTCGATCAGAGCCCGTACCATTGGCGCAGCGGCAATACTTTCTCCCACTGAAACCGCATGTATCCAAAGACCACCAGGCCGCATGGGCGGAAGGCCAAGGGAAAACCGCTCCCCCATGCGCTGACGATAGAGCGGCGCCTTACGCGAGCGGAGCACTAAGCGCACGGCAATGAAAGGAAGGGCAATATAGAAAAGCAGGCTATAGAGAATTCTGTTCATGGCGGCGGAGCTTAGCCCGCTTTGCATGGAAAGGCGATGACAAAGCCCTCTGTTGATCCTAGGACGGCCTTAACCAATGGCTTGCAGCTGCTCGGCAAAGTGCTCACCCAGCCAGCGCGCTGCTGGCCCCTGGGGCTCGTCACGCCGCCAGACCAGCTCAACCACCAGCGGGGGCGGCGTCCAGTCACTGGCCAACTCCACCAGATGATTAAGATAAGTAGGGTAGCGGGCCACATGACGAGGCAACCAGGCCCAACCGATGTCACGCATGACCAACTCTGCTGTCACATAGAAACTGTCGGCTCGCCAGACATGCGGACTGATCGGCTCCCCGCCCGGGTAACCGCTCTGATAAGGCGCAATGAGAATCTGCCGGTGCTGAGCCAGTTGCTGACGCGTGATGCGAGCATGGCGAGCATGGCGAGCCAAAGGATGACCTGCCCCACATACCGTGACCATCTCCACCAGACTAAGCCGCCTGCGCTCCAGGGCATCAGGCATGTGCTCATGATGAAACATGAGCCCAAGGTCAGCTCGGCGATCAAGCAGCTTTCGCGCAACCTCTCCTTGGGCGCCACTGGCAAGCTGCACATCCAGAAAAGGATAGGCCGCTGCCAAGGTCTCAAGGCTGTTGACAATAGGCTGATACGGCATCGCTTCGTCATGGGCCAAGCGCAAGCGAGTTTCCTCGCCTTGGGTCAGCCCCAGCGCCCGACTTTCGAGGCGCTCACAATGCCTCAGAATTTCCCGCGCCTCATCAAGCAGCGCCCGTCCCGATTCGGTCAGACGAGGCTGTCGTCCGCTGCTGCGCTCGAACAGCAGAACGCCAAGGTCCGCTTCCAATAAAGCGATTGCGCTACTGATAGCTGACTGGGCGCGCCCTAATCGACGGGCCGCCGCAGAGAACGAACACGTCTCGGCCACACTCACAAACAGACGGACCTGATCCAGGCTCCACTGCATTACCTATCTCCTTTGCAGATAGGTAATCACTTTATCCCATCACAAGAAAAACTAGACTGGGCGTTTTCAATCAGAGTACTTCTTATGATCGGCTACATTTATCTGGCTATTGCTATCGCCGCTGAAATCGTTGCGACAACCGCAATGAAGGCTTTGGATGGCTTCAACAAACCGCTCCCGCTGGTGCTGGTTATCGTTGGCTACGCCATTGCCATTGGTTTTCTTTCTCAGGTGGTCAAAATCATTCCAGTCGGTATTGCTTACGCCATCTGGTCAGGCATGGGAATCGTGTTGGTCAGCATAGCGGCTGCCGTCATCTACAAGCAGACACTTGATCTGGCCGCCATACTGGGCATGGGTCTTATCATCCTGGGCGTTATCGTCATTCAACTGTTTTCAAAGAGTACAGGACATTGACCTGAGACCTACGCCTGCAATCGCCTCACGTTATACTGCACGCCTGTCTTTGAAAGAGTCCTGCACATGAGCCCAGCACTGAGCACCGATATTCTGATCGTCGGCGGAGGCATTGCCGGCCTGTGGCTGAACGCCCGTCTACGCCGAGCGGGTTTTGCCACAATCCTGATCGAGTCGGGCACCCTGGGGGGCGGGCAAAGCATGAAGTCCCAGGGCATTATCCATGGCGGTGCCAAATATGCCCTGCACGGCGCGCTGACAGGTGCTTCGGAGGCCATTGCCGAAATGCCTCGCCGCTGGCGCGACAGTCTGGCTGGGACAGGGGAACTGGATCTGCAGGGTGTCCGTATCCTTTCGGAAGCACATTATCTCTGGTCGCCCGGCACGCTCGCCGGCAACCTCACCAGCTTTTTTGCAAGCAAGGCCGTTCGCGGTCGAGTCGAGCCCGTCAAGGGATCAGACCTGCCTCCTGCCCTGCAGGATCGTACCTTCAAGGGCAAGGCCTATCGCTTGGCAGAGCTGGTATTGGATGTGCCGAGTCTCATTGCGCGTCTGGCAGAGCTGGCAGGTGACAGCGTGATGAAAGGACAACGCCTTGACCCCATCCTTGAGGATGGGCAACTGGTGGGGCTGATCGTGGACGGCCAGCCTATCCGCGCTCAGCGAGTAGTACTGAGCTCAGGCGGAGGCACCGAAGCCCTGCTACGTGACCTGGGCCTTGAGCAACCGGCCATGCAGCGCCGCCCATTGCATATGGTGCTGGTCAAGGCGCCTACACTCAAACCACTCTATGCCCACTGCCTGGGCGGCGGTTCGAAGCCCCGTATTACAGTGACCACACACCCCTCAGCTGACGGGCAATGGGTCTGGTACTTGGGAGGTGAACTGGCTGAAGCCGAAGGTGTAGCACGTTCAGAAGACGAGCAGATTGCAGTGGCTCGTCATGAGCTGGAAAAGCTGCTGCCCTGGATAGACCTCTCCCAGGCGCGGTGGGCCACCTTGCGGGTAGACCGTGCAGAGCCGGCGCAATCCAGCATGGCCCGTCCAGATAATGCCTTTGTGGCGGAACACGGCCATCTGCTGGTCGGCTGGCCAACCAAACTGGCCCTGGCGCCCGATTTTTCTGATCGAGTCTTTGCGGTCCTTGAGCGAGAAGGTATTCGCCCCGGTACGCACCCCGCTCTTCCTCCGCACCCTATGCCACCGATGGGTATCCCAGTTTGGGAGACGCTGTTGCCATGAAAACCTTGCACGATTACTACCGCCCCCTGGGCGCGGCCGGACTCATGGTTTCACCACTGGGGCTTGGTACCGTGAAGCTGGGCCGTGATCAGGGTGTGAAATATCCCAATGGCTTCACGATTCCTGATGACCGTGAAGCTGCTGACCTGCTGGCCCTTGCCCATGAGCTGGGTATCAACCTTATCGATACCGCACCCGCCTATGGCCATAGCGAGGAGCGCCTGGGCAAGCTGCTCAAGGGGCAGCGCGACAATTGGGTTATCGTCAGCAAAGTGGGAGAAGAGTTCGAGTCCGGCCAATCACGACACGACTTCAGTGCTCAGCATACTCGGTTTTCCGTCGAGCGCAGCCTGAGGCGATTGGGGACCGACTGCATTGATTTGGTACTCGTACACTCCAACGGACACGATCTCGATATTCTGGAGCACTCAGATGTCTACACGACCCTGGAGACGCTCAAGCGCGAGGGCTCCGTTCGCGCTTTCGGCCTTTCCGGCAAGACAGTAGAGGGTGGCCTGCTGGCGCTCGACAAAGGCGATTGCGCCATGGTGACGTACAACCTCAACGAGCAGAGCGAGCGGCCGGTCATCGACCATGCGACCGCTATTGGCAAGGCGATTCTCATCAAAAAGGCGCTGGCCAGCGGACATGTCTGTCTTGGGAGTGGCGTGGACCCCGTCCAGGCCAGTTTTGAACTGGTACTTGGTCATCCAGGAGTGGCCAGCGCTATCATCGGAACCATCAATCCGTTGCACCTGTCGCATAATGTCCGTGTCGCTGCTAGCGTGATCGAGTCCAGACGTTAACGCGCACGGGGCATCCATGATAACAATTTCAGGAGTCTGCCATGCCTCAACTCATTGCGCGTCAGAACCCCAAGGCATTCAAGACCCTGCCGCTGCTGGTTGAAGGCAGCCCGGAAAAGCTGGTTTACCAGGCCTTGGGCCAACCCCTGAATTTCAACGAGGTGCTGGAGCGCCGCCGTCCGATTGTCGTCGAAGATGAACAACGCTTTTCACTTGAGCTGGCAAACCTGGGCGTTTCGGTCAGGATCACGCTGAACTGGCAAGGGCATGATCATTGGCTATTGGTCCGTCAGAAGCGGGTCGATCGTGGCGATACCGTACTGAAACTGATATCCGGTTACGTACCTGCCCATGAGCTTAACCTTCCACTGCTTACGGCCGTTCAAGAAGTGGCTGAAGAATGCCTATTTGAAACCCCCGACGGCTGGCTACAGGGCCGTTTTACCGAAACCTGGTTGCCTACGCCTTACGAGGGAGCACTGAAGTACCGGGAAAACGGCCATTTCACCCTCACCCCTCGTACCGGGGCCGCACGTCCTGTCCAGTGCGGCAGTCTAGCGCTGATCGAGCGGCCACGCGCTTACGTGCATACGCCTACCGCATCGCTGCAGCTGGTCTATGACATGCAGATGGAGCTACCCAAGGATATCCGCACGCCCAGTCTTTTCCATGTGGATGACAAGGTGGAGGATGGACAGCTCATCGCACGCCTGGACAGGCGCCGCCCGGATATTTATCTGCTGGCAGTGGATCAGGGTCGTCCTACCGGCGAGCTGTTTACCTTACACGAGGGGCAACGCCAGCCTGTAAGCACCCGAGGCCTCTGGCTCTCGGAAAGCTTTGCCGAACAGCGCGGCTGGCTCGTGCATGAAGAACGGGTACGCTGGCAGGATTGGCTGAGCCGCCTGGGCACAGTCAAGGAGAAGGCGTCCTGACGGACGCCGTTTGTATCAGGAGCTTCCGCGAATTCGCTCAACAATTGCGGTGGTTGAACTGTTTTCGACGACGCCCAGTACCTTTACTTCACCACCATAGGCTTGAACTAGGGGTGCTCCTACTACCTCATCGACGCTCTTGTAATCTCCGCCCTTTACCAGCACATCGGGCTTTACCTGCTTGAGCAGCTCCTCGGGTGTGCTTTCGCTGAAAGGAATGACCCAATCCACTGCGCCCAGGCCGGCCAACACCGCCATTCGACGATCGACGGTATTGATAGGGCGGCCCGGCCCCTTCAGGCGGGTAACGGATGCATCATCATTCACCGCTACAATCAGGCGGTCACCCAGTGCACGTGCCTGCTCAAGATAAGCCACATGACCAGCATGGAGGATATCGAAACAGCCATTGGTGAAAACGATTTTCTCGCCATGGGCACGTGCATCCTCAATAGCAACCTGCAACTGCTCCAGAGCCAATACCCCTCGCTCCGAGCCTTCCTCTCGTTGCACAGCACGGCGAAGCTCCGGAGCGCTGATTGCAGCAGTGCCCAGCTTACCCACTACAATACCTGCAGCAAGGTTCGCCAGAGCGACCGCGTTGTGCAGTTCCTCGCCTGCAGCCAGCGCGGCCGCCAGAGTCGAAATAACGGTATCGCCCGCGCCGGTTACATCGAAGACTTCCCGAGCACGAGCAGGTAGATGGAACGGCTGCTGGTCAGGCCGCAACAGCGTCATCCCGTTTTCACCACGGGTTACCAGCAGTGCCCCCAGCTCCAGGTCAGCGATCAGTTTGCAGCCTTTGGCGACCAGGTCAGCTTCGTCGGCGCAAGGTCCTACAATCGCCTCGAATTCGCTCAGGTTGGGCGTAATCAGGCTAGCGCCCCGGTAGATCGAAAAATCCTTGCCCTTGGGATCTGCCAGTACCGGAATATTGCGAGCACGGGCCAGCTGGATCAGGTCCTGATGGTTTCTGAGCGCGCCTTTGCCGTAGTCGGAAAGGACCAGCACCTTTACACCTGCCAGCATGGAGCGCGTATCTGCTGCCAACGCCTGGGTATCGGTCTTGAATGATTCTTCAAAATCGACACGCAGTAGTTGCTGGTGACGGCTCATGATCCGCAGCTTGACGATGGTCGGCTGTCCGGCGATACGCTGAAAACGCGCCTCGACCTTGGCGGCCTTCAGGCTGTCAGCCAAGGCGTCGGCGGCCTCGTCCTGGCCTGTTACACCGACCAGATAAGCCGGTGCCCCCAAGGCAGCAATATTGAGCGCCACGTTGGCAGCACCACCGGGGCGATCCTCATTCTGATCAACCCGTACGACAGGCACAGGCGCCTCGGGCGAGATTCGCGACGTTGCACCATGCCAATAACGATCGAGCATGACATCGCCGACCACGAGCACGGGGGCTTGATCAAAACGGGGCATGGTCAGCTTCATGGAAAGACTCCAAACGTCAAAACGGCGGCGATGATACCACAGGGTTAAATCAGTCCCCGAGCGGCCCATGCCTCAGATCTTTTACGAAAAACAGCTCATGACGGCGAACAGCTTTACGAAAGAATTCATCCTCCCCCGTCACTGGCCATCGACGCCCTGTCAAAACAGACTGAAACAGTCGGCGCAAACGCTTCTTGAGTGGTGGCGGAACAAGCAGATCATGCTGCATGCCCAACGCCATGGCCTTATCGAGCTGAGTCTGCGCACTCAACACTGGACTCCAGACAGGTAGCATCGGCAAAGGCTCGATGGCCGGCGGCAATGCGATACCGTTACTCGACGGTCCCATCGGCCAGCGGTCGTTGTCGTGCAGGTGGTTCGCATAAAGCAACGCCGTATCTGGCTTCCAGCTACTGAACTGGACGGCCTCCTCTACCGCCTGGGCTGCCTGAACATGGTCCGCATGAGGGTCCAGCTGGGGATGGGGAAACACCATCACTTCCGGCTGAAAATGTTCGATGAGCGCAACCAGGTCGGCAACCAGGTTATTCCAGGAGGGCTGTCCGTCCGTGTCACCAGGAAGACGCAACGGATTAAAGCGCCGCACCGGACGGATATCCACATCACCGGAATCGCGTGAGCCAAACCCCTGCTCTGGCGCAGCATGCATGGCCGGTAGCTGAAGGCAAAAATAGCCTAGCTGAACGCAACGCGTCATGGGCACACCGCCCCATAGCGGTACAGCCAGGCTGTCCCATGTCCGTAAGCGTCCTTTGAGCCTGGCTGCTTCAGCAGTACTGAGGCCAAGTCGCTCATAATACTCGGCCTCAATCTCTCCTTGCGTCAAGGTAACAATCGAAGCTTCGGCGCAACCACTATAGAGGCCGAACGCAGCCAATTCCGCATCGTCCGCATGGGGCGCAATTACCATTACACGTTTGGAGGCATAATCTGGATTGGAAAACCCATGCAGTGTTACAGGACCAACGACCCGGCAAAAATGGCCCTGAACAGATACTCGCCCTTCATGCAAGGCCTCGGAAAAGCCTGACAGGTTAAGGTAGCGGCGACCTTGTACGCCCCGCTCGAAATCCTGACGATCCTCCTGGCTACCGGCACGAATCACAACGTAAGGGTCGAACAAGCGGCCTAAAAAGCCTGCCTTGATTTCGCATTCCAATACCAGGGATTGCAACTCATCTGAAAGCTCATGTCCTTTCAACGTCAAGACGTTGTCCGTGATCTCGATCGGCAGGCGTACACTGCTCTCAGGAAAGTCATACCGGTAATCATCATGTGGCGCATAGAACAGATGATCCGCGAACCAGGCCTCATGAACAATCCAGACAGCCACTATCGCAAGAGGTACCAGCCACCAAGGCAGCACCTGTACAAACGCAGCACCGAGCAGAGCAAGCAGAAACAACGCAATGATACCTAGTGCGATCCGCTTATGGCGCCGGTGCCGCTTGAGTAACCTTTGTTTACGCCCACTCATCACTTCACCTCGTGGACCGGCACTCGGTTGCACCAGCGATCCTTGTACTCACGATCCGCACGGCCAAACGAAAAGCGCAAGTCCTTACCTAGTGCACGCGCCTCCTCCCAGGCCGCCTGGGTATTAAGAAAGCTCAGTACACTGCCCGGACTGAAATCCCGGCTCTCCGGCGCTACACCACCATTGACGTATTCGACACTGATCCACCGAGGGGATGCGACCCTATAAAGCACCTGAATGGCAGCCGGGGTACCGTCCAGAAAGATAACGGAACCCATCATGAATTCGCGTAATAAGGAGAAGACGTCAGCCAGATGAGCTCTGGCAGGTACCTCGAAGGCCCAACGGCGCTCGAACAGATCGGCATAGAACGCTGCCAGTTCTGCTGGTGTGAAGTCACTGACAGGCCGAACCTGCCCACCCGCCTCTTCCAGCAGACGCAACTCGCGGCGCTGGTTGTAACGAAACTTCTTTGAAAGCTCCTCCGGCGCACGTGCAATTGCCAGACATTCTTTTTGCTGACGTGCAGTCGAGATATGCGCGGCACTTAGCGAAGATAAATACCGGGCCTTCTGGCGCAGCGGAGCCTGAGCATTCTCCTGAGCTGGCAGAATGATTTCTGCGTTCCCCAGGTCGAAGTAATCACGTTTACCCTTGCGCTTGAGCACATCGCGAGACAGCGCAATGTGCCCATCCCAGCACGCTACCGCCATCTGCAGCTCGCCGCTGGCTGGCCATCCCAGATAGCGGACCGGAAGCCCAACCAGATCAGACAGGCGTGCAACGATCTCTGGATGGGTGGCAACACTGCCTCCCCATGTTTGCCACGCCCGGGCATAGGCTGGCGCATCAATCTCAACCCAGCCCCGCTCACGCCACGCCCTAAACAACCCCATCATGAAACGTGTGTGCCTTCTTCATCGAGTGTCGTTGCGCCTTTTTCAACCTGACTGTTATGCAGGCGGGCATAATAGCCATTCTGCGCCAATAGCTCGGCATGCGTACCACGTTCCACGATACGCCCCTGATCCATGACTAGAATCAGATCGGCCTTTTCAATGGTGCTCAGCCGGTGCGCAATCACCAATGTGGTTCGGCCAGTCATAACCCTGTCCAGCGCCGCCTGGATATGCCGCTCGGATTCGGTATCCAATGCAGAGGTGGCTTCATCCAGGATCAGCAGGGGCGCATTCTTCAAAAGCGCCCGTGCAATGGCCAGACGCTGACGCTGACCGCCCGAAAGCAGTACACCGTTCTCACCGACCAGTGTTTCATAACCCTCAGGCAAACGCTGGATGAATTCGTCGGCATAGGCGGCCTTGGCAGCTTCGAGCACCTGCTCGAATGGCGCACCAGCCAGATCACCATAAGCAATATTATTGGTGACCGTGTCGTTGAATAGCGTGACCTGCTGTGTCACTAGAGCAATATGCCGACGCAGATTGGGCAACCGATAACGCTGGATGTCCAGATCATCCAGCAGAATCTGGCCCTGCGTGTGCTGATAGAAACGGGGAATCAAGTTGGCCAGTGTCGACTTTCCGCTGCCCGAGCGTCCTACCAGCGCCACCATCTGTCCAGGTTCCGCCACGAACGAGATATCGTCCAGAACCGGCTTTTCGGTACCGGGATAGGTGAAGTTCAGATTCCTGACTTCCAGACGCCCTTGCGCTCGAGCTCGCTCTTCAGTTCCTTCGTCCACTTCCGGGACTTCATCCAACTGCTCGAAAATGCTTTCAGCACCTGCGACGCCACGCTGGATCGTCGAGCTCACCTCGGATAACTGGCGAATGGGTTTAGGCAACAATCCCGCCATGGTGATGTAGGCGACCAGATCACCGGCCGATGAATCACCACGAAGATAAAGCACCAGGAACATCAAGGCAGCCATAGCGGTATAGATCAGCAGCTGCAACATCGGCGTATAAACCGCACCGGTTCTGTTCATGGTCAGCTGCTTTTGAGTATTGCTTTCGCTGGCCTCGAAGAACCGCTTACGCTCGTACGCCTCACCACCAAAGCTGCGAACCACGCGGTAGCCCTGAATGGCCTCGGACGTTACATGGGTGACATCTCCCATGGCCGACTGGATTTTCTTGCTCTGCTTGCGAAACTTGCGACTGGCGGATGTCACCATCATGGCGATAATAGGCAGGATAGCCAGCATCACGAGGGTCAATTTCCAGTTCATCCATAGCAGAGATGCGAACAGGAACACCACCGTCATTCCCTCTCGGATCACCACCTTGATCGCATCAGTCGCTGCGCCAGTCACCATGGTGACGTTAAAGGTGATACGAGAGATCAGGTGACCAGAGTTGTTCGCGTCGAAATACCGGTTGGGCAGTATCAACAGATGATTGAACAGTGCTACGCGGAGATCGTGAACCAACCCCAGCGAAACCTTTGCAATAAAATAGTTGCCCAGAAACGAGCCGATGCCCTGCCAGGCAGCAATCAGGATAATGAGAAGCGGAACAGCCTGCAGCAGATGCAGCTCGCCGATAACAGGCCAGCCAGGAAACATCGACGCGTTCGGGTTGTTCAGGCCATCGACGAAATATTTGAGAATGCCGGCCAGCATGGGCTGAGTCGAGGCAAAGATCAGAAAGCCTACGATACTGAGGGCAAACTGTCCGATGTAGGGACGCACATAGCCTAAGAGGCGTAGATAGATTTTGAGACTTGAATGCTCTGCACGCGGGGACGTAGGAGTCGTCTGCATGATTGAAATAACTGTCTTGAGTAAACGGCCGATATTATCACGTCCAACTCTGCATATCAGAAACGAACATGGTAGTACTCCAAATAGGAGCATCGGTACGTAATAAGATCGATAGTATTGGCATGAGATACCAATACCTTACATGGCACAGCTTCTTGGACTTCTTGCGATTTCCTTACCTTCATTGCGGCTAGGCATCACTAGAAGATGAGTTAAGATGCACGTCCCAGACTTGACGGAAGCAACATGCAACAGCTTGAAAAGACAGACTACCTGAAACTCCGCGAGGCGGCGCACGTCATAGAAGCGGACCAGTACGGTGACAAGGTGTTGCAATTGACCGATGGCAGCTTCCTTAAGCTATTCAGGCGCAAGCGGTTACTGACTTCAGCTGCGTTTTATCCCTACGCACAACGGTTTGCAGACAATGCCAGCCAGTTGCAGCGACGTCATATTCAAACGCCTACTATTATCGAGGTATATCGCGTCGCCGCGATCGAGCGGGATATCGTTCACTATTCACCATTACCTGGACAAACGATCCGACAGCTATTCAATAATGATGAGCCAGAAAAGCTCAAAACCGAACTGGGTCGCTTTGTAGCCTTGTTACATGAGCAAGGTGTTTATTTCCGCTCGCTCCACCTAGGCAACATTGTTCAGACGCCAGCATATGAATTGGGCCTGATTGATATAGCAGACCTGCGCTGCCAGTCACGCCCATTGTCACAGCGTCTGCGACTACGCAATTTCAATCATCTGTTGCGTTATGAAAACGACAGAATTTGGTTGATGACTGATGATGGCCGAGCCTTTTTTAATGCCTATCTAACTCATTCATCTATCGCCTTTACACGCAAGACCCTCAGACATCAGTTAAACCTGCCCAGAGGGTTCTTTCAGTGACTTCTCATGTATCAGGAACCGTAGCGCCACCACCTCGTACTGAGAAACTTTTTCTCTGGATTGTCCGCTTCGTACTGCCCGTGGGCTGGCTAGCACTTTTGACAGGCATGTTCTGGATTGGCGATCGCTCGCTTTATCACAAGTTGTTCTATGTTTTTCTGGCTTTCCCGACATTGGTAGCCGTTTCGTTGACTCCCTCTCAGTTGCGTCAACTATTCCAAAGTCCATTGCTACGGGCGTATGTGCTTTTTGCACTCTATGTGTCGCTCAGTCTGGCCTGGTCTCCTGACAGCGGTGAGCTGTCGTTGATCAAGTACCCGCTCTATGTGCTCATGATGCTTCTCGCCACAGCCCTGATGGCAAGGCATTACCCAGACCTTATGATAAAAACCACGCTCCTGGGCGCCGTACTGGCTTCGCTTAGCGCCCTAGTGACATTACTTTGGTACGTTAAAGAGGGCGCGCATGGCCGTCTTGAAGGTTATGGAGCGCTTTATAATCCGCTACTGACAACTCACATTTATGGCTTCTACGCAGCCTTCTGGCTGGCCACTTGGTGCTCCAAGATACGCATAAGCTCCTGGATCACGCTGCCCGCCCTTGCAGTGGTACTTTTGTTGATTCTTTGTACGGGCTCGCGGACTCCCTTGTTTGCGCTTGCGATAAGTATGCTCTGGCTCACTTTCGCACATCCCAACCGGCGAACGATTTTTATCGTCGGCAGCGTCATTATAGGATTTGTTGGACTGATATTGATTGACCCAAGCCTAGTCACCCAGCGCGGAGCCTCTTTCCGGCCCGCCATATGGGCTGATGCCTGGCGGCAAATTCAGCAGGACTTCTGGCTCGGGCACGGCTTCGACGCAGCCATGCGTATTGACTTGCCAGAAGTAGGTCATATGTTGGCGGATCCACATAACCTGAGCCTTGGCGTCATGTATCAAACTGGCCTGACCGGCCTTGCGTTGTGGGTGGTGCTTTATCTAACTGCGCTGGTACAAGGCTGGCGTTTACGCCGTGAGCCTGCCGTACTCATCACCGGCACGCTTGTAGTATTTGGCTTGGCGGCAGGTATGACAGAGGGAAGCTCTTTTCTTTCTCGCCCCAAGGAGCACTGGTTTCTAGTATGGATCCCTCTGGCTTTACTTAACGTAGCCGTTATTTATCACCTCACTGCCCGAAAGCCTCAGGCAGTGAATGAAGTCTAGTGAGTGGGAACCATCAGCCGCAAAAGGCCACGCACCGTCTTGCGTGTCCAGGCCTGAATGGGAATGTCTCGTAGCAGCGCCCTGGCCAATGGCTTGTTTCGGTTGGATGCCTTGAGAAACATGGAATTCAGGAATCGCGTTTTAACCTGCCCATAAGCAGGATGATCACTGAATCGCTCATAAGTTTTCAGTACATTCTCGACCATGAACGGCAAATTCTTGTATGTATTGCTTTCATGCTTTCGATAAAGCGCAAGCACCTCATCCAGAATATCAATGTAATATCCCGCCTGCGTAATTTTGAGCGTGATATAGAGATCTTCAAGACGGATGCTAGGGTCGAAACAGCCCACTTTCAATAATGCTTCCCGGCGAAACATGAGCGTAGCAGCCATTGGGCCTGGCTTGAGATCCAAAAAAAGGTCTTCGAAATTAAGCCTTCTGAACGGTAAATATCGATGCTTCTGCTGCTTTTCTGGATAGCGTTGCCCCTGCGCGTCAATCAGGTCGATATTAGCGGCACAGATTCCCACCTCGGGCTTATCTTTGATGTACGCAACCTGTCGCTCGATGCGCTGAGGCAGCATGATATCATCCGATCCAAAAGGAACAATCAAACTACCAGAAGCCCGTTCAATCGCATCGTTTAGCGTACGGCTAAGTCCGATGTTTTGCTGCTGCCTGAAATCGAATCCGTACTCTTTTTGCAGACGCAAAATTCTTTGAACGCTATCGTCCGTAGAGCCGTCATCAATCACCAAGAGCTCAATATGAGGATAGCTCTGCTTGAGGACGCTAAGAATACTTGCCTCTATATATGGGGCATGGTTGTAGGATGCGATAATGACTGTCACTAACGGACAGTTTTCCTCTGATAGCCCTTCCTGACTGCTCATAGCTAATAGCTCCGTATTCAAAGCGCCTTGTTTCTTGAGCCTCCCTCAAAGCCAAGAAAGCGCATTGTTTATTTATTCACCCTACTCAGATGCTTTTTGATCTTCGATAGGTTTTTTTCGCCAATAGCCTTGCATAAGGCCGGCTCATCAAGCCACTTCCAAAGGATGTCCTGCGGTACTTCTATTCGAGAGCGCTCACATGCGTTTTCAAATGCCTTTTCCCACCAGGCAGGTCCGCAAGCACGGTCAAATTCATTGGAGTAAGGATAGCAGCCGTAAAGCAATTCACGTGCGAACTGCCGTTGCTCAGGCTTCAGATATGAGGTTCGGATTTTATAGAGCAATCGCTGCAAACCAGGCGGGCGCGGTAATTTATCCGAGACATTATCGATATCTGCTAGCGCAGCCTGGCCAAGCGGATCACTCCTGTGTTTGGCATACCAAGCGCAAACCTTAGCGCGAAAAAGCCGCTTGCGGCTCCAGTAGTGATGAATGATGTCGGTACACTCAGCCAGTCGGAGCTGCTTCTTACGCGCGGCCACTGCCAGCATGAACTCCTCTAGCGTGTATGCCTTAGGAGACTGGGCTCGGTAATGGTCCATTAGAAAAATCGAATGATCCAGCAAGTCAGCGTCGGAACGGCATAATCCTATAACGCCCGAGTTGGTCATAGGCATGTCATCATCGGCCAGCCCCTCCTGCTGCAGTGGACTTGCCAATGTCTGGTAAAGCAACCCTGACCGATCCTCGCCAAAGCAGGGACCAATGGCGTTACAGAGCAACGCTCCTGGCGCAACACGATCAAACAATGCCTGTGGAGATTGCCGAAAAAAGGTGTCTGTATCGATTAAGATGGCTTTCTCGCTTGTATCCAGCACTTGTCTCAGCAATACATGTTTGGCACGGAAGTGATAATCGATAGGACGCGCCCACTCAGCCAACTGCTCTGCTGAAATAATATGGACGGTAACAGGCAGCTCGTCATAGATGAATTCACGATCACTGTATACATGAATTGCCAGCTTCGACAGGTTCGTTTTATCAAGGCGAGACAATGCACTGACGATGCTGAAAAAGGCTTCCTGATGATAGGTTTCTGAGCCGAACGCCAGGTATACCAAGCAGTTGGGCTCGAAGAATGAGGACATAGAGGGCTCCAATTACTGTACCCGCAAATCTAGAAGCAGAACGCCGGTTCAGCGTTGAAACCAAGGTAGCCAGCGATCGCGCCAGTTAGCTGGCTGCCGTTCACGCAACGGAGCTTCCAAAGCTTTGACAATATGCCTGCCTAAGGCCTGAAAACTGTAATGGGTTTGTGCGAGAGCCTGACCCTCTTGAGCAATACGCTCGGCAAGCTCGGCGTTTTGTCTAAGCAAGGCAAGCTTTTGTCTGAGCTCATCAACGGATGAATACAGCACAACATTCTGCATGTCGACGAAACCAAGCGCATTGTTTTCTACGCTCCCCTGATCGTAAGCGAACAGAACACAGCCACACGCCATGGCTTCGAAGTTCTTGATCATGTATTCACCCATACCTACATCAGCACTGACGAAGAACCGGATGCGATTCAGCATTTCTCGGTATTCATCACCTGACTCAGTACGCGTAACGGTAAGCGGTTCAACCTTACCCAGCTCTTCCAAAAGCTGTTTACGTCCACTATAGGCAACGCTTTTAAAACTTCCGACAAAACCGAGCTCAATGTCCCTGGGCACACCCATATTCCAGAGTCCTGCTGCGTCATAGCCTTTGGGAGCAAAGACAGCATCTACATTTTCCTGTTGCAAGCGTTGGGTCACGCCAGCACCCGAGCAAAGTACCCGGACCCAGGGCATCCGCCGGTAATACGCGCTGAACTTGCCGGTGTACTTACAGCGAATATAGTTCTGGTAGGCGTCATGCTCCAGTTCGACAAGGTTGGGCAAAGTCCGGATAAAACCGACTTGCTTGAGTTGTTTTTTGAAGCGCAGAAAAAGAACTACCCGCTCATAGCGCGCCAGATCGACATGCTCACGGAAGTAGCGCTTGAGGTTGGCTTGCTCCTCACTGTCCAACCACCGTAGATCACAGTCGCACTGCTCGGCTATAGCCTGGTATAGCGCATCCAGGATGACACGCTGCTCTTTCTGTACAAGCATCAATACTTTCATACGAGAGCGCCGGTCAATGACTGTTGGCGATAAACAGAAAACACATCATGAGTGTATTGCAGCCAGTTCTATATCTTTTGAAAGCTGCCTAATCATAGGCAAACGCCAGAAAGCAGCCCTGCCCGCTTCGTCACTAAAACGATCCTCCAACCGCTCCCGCATATGCTGAACACATGCACTCTGCTGACTTGGGCTTAGACGGGACAAATGTATCAACCCGCCACTCAGCGCTTCGGTATCCCGCAGAGGGAATAGCAAACCGACACCATCGATGATTTCACGTGCGCCGCCACAAGCGGTTGCAATAATGGGTACGCCTGCCGCCATGGCTTCCAGCAGTACCATCCCAAAGGGTTCGTGATCGGAGCTCAATGCAAACGCATCGAAGGCCTTGAAATAGCATCGCGCATCGGCTACCTGCCCTAAAAACACTACACGATCAGCAATAGCAAGTTCACGAGCCAGGTCTTTGAGTTCTTCCTCCAGTCGGCCCTTCCCCACAATAGCCAGCAGAGCGTGTGCGGGGAGAGAAGGAAGCGCTTGGGCAAAGCCTTTTAGTAGAGTGGCTTGATCCTTGTCCGGATGCAGCCGCCCTACGTTTCCTACAATCCAGGCATCCTGAGGTAGCTTCAAAGCCTCTCGCGCCTGCTCGCCATGCAGTAATTGGCTCTGTATCGCAGCAACATCAATACGGTTGTATAACGTTTCAATATAGTCGGCCGGCCATTTGGTCAAGCGCTGTCGGATCTCGTCACGAACGGCATCAGAAACGGCTAAGAGTCTTAGTCGTTTGCTCATAGTATTAGCGAAGAGCCTACGCCCTAGGCGATCGTAATCCCCAAAGGCATGATGCACACCAATGATAGGTAGTTTGGTAGCCAGGCAGGCAATCCAGATCGGCTTGAAGCGATGGGCAATGATGAACCGTATGCCTCTGGAGCGAACAATCTCTCGCAGTGCACGGATAGCACCAAGCTTCAATCCACGAATATCCTTGGAGCTGTACTCCATGAACAGCACCTCATCCGAGGCGCACTGGGTGGCAACCTCGGCATCGGCAGCGCCGGTCAAAAAGACTGTCGTAACCCGATAGCCTGTTCCCTTGAACAGGCTTGCGTATTGCCGGGCACAATCCAGAAAGGGACCATCATAGCCATGGCAAAATTGTAAAACCCTTGGTTCAGCTGATCGAGTCATAGGCATCCGCACCGTCTTTGACTACGAGGATGTCTTCCATGATCAGGTATTGCAAATCCGATCCGTAGAACATATCGAGCGCATCAGTCGGTGAGCAGATCATCGGCTCACCACGACGATTCAATGAGGTGTTCAACGAAACGCCGTTGCCCGTCAGGTTTTCCAGCTCCTTCATCAGGTCATACCAGCGTGGATTGTGTCGACGCTCCAGCACCTGGGCGCGGGAAGTACCGTCCTCATGGACAACCTCGCCTACACGGTTTTTCCACTCTTCGTTGACCTCAAAGGTAAACGTCATGAAGGGTGAAGGATGGTCGACTTTGAGCATCTCATGTGCCACGGTGTCGAGCATCGAAGGGCAGAAAGGTCTCCACCGTTCGCGAAACTTGATCTGCTCATTGATACGGTCGGCCACACCCGGAACGCTCGGGCAGCCAATGATGGAACGGCCGCCCAGCGCACGCGGGCCGAACTCCATGCGGCCCTGGAACCAGGCCACCGGATTGCCGTCCACCATGATTTTAGCGATACGCTGGGGGACGTCGTCGAGCTTGCGCCACTTGGGTGCATTAGGGTGACGGGCACAGGCGGCAATTACGTCCTCGTTACTATAGGACGGACCGAGGTAGACGTGTTCCATTTTCTCGACCGGCACACCGCGCTGGTGCGATACGTAGGCTGCCGCACCGACTGCCGTTCCTGCATCACCAGACGCCGGCTGAACGAACAGCTCCTTGACCTCTGGACGCGCAATAATCTTCTGGTTGAGCTTGACGTTCAAGGCGCAGCCGCCAGCAAAGGCAATCTTGCCGGTTTCCTTGATGATATCGCCCAGGTAGTAATCCATCATCTCCAGCGCCAGCTTTTCGAAGAGTGCCTGCATGCTGGCTGCATAATGAATATAGGGATCATCGGCGATATCCCCTTCCCGCTTCGGGCCAAGCCACTCGATCAGCTTGGGCGAGAAGTAGTAGCCCTTGCCCTTTTCCTTATAGCGACGGAAGCCGATGACGTTAGCGTAATCGGTATTGATGATCAGCTCGCCGTTCTCGAATTTCGCCAGCCTGGAGAAATCATACTTGCTTGCGTCGCCATAGGGTGCCATCCCCATGACCTTGAATTCGCCATCAAGCATTTCAAAGCCGAGGAATTCAGTAATCGCACCGTAGAGCCCACCCAGGGAGTCCGGATCATAGAACTCCTTGATTTTGTGGATCCTGCCGTTCTCACCATAGCCAAAAAAGGTAGTCGCGTACTCACCCTTGCCATCAATGCCTAGAATGGCGGTCTTTTCAGTAAAACCGGAGCAATGGTAGGCACTGGAGGCATGGGCCAGGTGATGCTCGACAGGCTCAATCTTGATTTTTTTCAAATCAAAGCCCAACTGCTGCAGGCACCACTGGATACGCTTGTGGTAGCGCTTGTAGCGGCGATTACCAAAGAGAATGGCATCCAGCGCGCGGTCAGGAGCATAGGCATAGCGCTTGGCATAATGCCAGCGAGCCTCGCCAAACAGGCTGATCGGCGCAAATGGAATAGCTACGACATCCACATCCTTTGGCTTGATACCGGCCTGCTCCAGGCAGAATTTGGCCGACTCATAGGGCATGCGGTTCTTGGCATGCTTGTCACGCACGAAGCGCTCTTCTTCAGCCGCCGCGATCAACTTGCCGTCGATATAAAGTGCAGCGGAAGGATCATGGCTCAGGGCGCCGGACAGGCCCAGAATCGTCAATGCCACAGGTTCAACCTCTAGAGTAATCATCCCCGCGCCCAGGCAGGGATGGAATGCGTTCATCAAGCAGCCGGTACAGGGCACTGTTCTTGGGCCAGTTTCGCAGAAAGCGCTCACGGTCTCGTGCAAAGGCTTTCTCGAATTGCTGTTGGCTAGTGTGCTGAGTCATGGCATCCAGGTCGATCAATGACCAGTGATCGCCATTCCAGAGCACATTATTCCCTTTTAAATCACCGTGACTGATTCGCTCGCGAACCAGTCCTTCAAACAGAACATCCAGCGCGGCCAAGTCTTGCTCAGGTGGGGCGCTATCCCGGTACGGCTCAAAGCGCGCCAGTATATCCTGCCCTGATGCATAATCGGTAATCAGGTAGGCACGCCGGCGCAAACCTAGCCAGCGCTTTTCCATCACGCCCAAGGGTTTAGGCGTGTCGATGCCCAGAAAGCGCAGGCGATTCCCCTCGATCCAGCTATGCCAGGCGCGGCTGGGTCGCCAAAAGCGCGTTAACCAATGCCCAAAGCCCTTGATGTTGTAGCGCTTCAGAATATAGGTATTTCCAGCATGCTCCACGCGCGCTACCGTGGCGGCGCCGCCATCCTTATAGCGGTGCCCCTGGGCAATGAAACAGTCTGGATCGGCCAACAGCGGTTCCACCACCGCCTCGCTGTCCCGGCGCATGGCCAGGATACCTTCCCTGGATCGGCTCATCTTAAACAGACTGCAATCTCGTCCGGCTTTTTCCAGAAAGTCTTTTAGGCGCCATGTGCGAATACGGACCGCTTCCTGCTGGATCGCTTCCGGTCTCAGGGCATGCTCGCCATTCACCAGCAGGTAATGCACCAGCAACTCTTCGATATAGGCGTCAAACCGGGCAGGCAGCTGTCCGAAAAAGACGCCTAGGTTTTGCATAACCTGCTTTTGAGAAAGGGGCTTTCCCTGGGACTCGGCGTGGATGTCAGCCCCATCTATAACGTAGATGTTCCCGTCCTGTTGAAGAAGGTTGTCCAGATGCAAGTCGTCCTGCCAGAGACCCTTGGCATGTAACTCGCCAATGGTAGCCAGCGACATTCCCAAGACGTCCTGCTGACTATCAGAAAGAGGAGGTTCCTGATCGACCCTTCGCCACAAGGCATCCAGGCTCACTGCGTTCTCCAGAAACTCAAACAGCAACCATCCGCCCTTGTCGGCCTCGAAGCCTTCAGCCACAACAGCCGGCGTTGTCAGCTGGTTGTCGATCAGTAAACGGCAACCTTCACGCTCACGCGTATAGTGTCGCTCCGAGCGAGCGCCTACAAACAGCTTGGCCAGCACCGAGCGGCCCTGCCACCGAGCCTCACCTACATAGCGTTGTCCAGGTAACACGCGCAGGAGTGATATCAGAGTCAGCGAGCCCTCAGGCAATTCAATCTGAACAGGCAGCGCTGGGGCTCGCCCAGACCGGGCTAGCTCATCCAGTTTCATGGACGCGTTTCCTTGCTGCGACGGCGCACGCTGAGCTTGCGTAACCAAGTATCGACTTCACGGCTATCAGGCGCCATCTGTAGATAAGCCGCCAGGAACAGCCGGACTTCCGCCTCGCTCCAGACCGGTGCGCGCCTTAGTAACGGCTCCAGATCCTTAACCCTGTCCTTACGCCCTAATAGCAACAGGCGTGTTTTTTCAAGGTCAATTAGGCGCGTTAGAAACCCGCTTTCCTGCTCCTGAAGAAAGATGTGCTTGGGATAAAAACAGCCATGAATACGCCCCGCTGCATGCAGGGTTCTGGCAAGTACGCCTATAGCCGCCAGGAGCGTATGGCGTGTCCGCTCGGGTAGCTCGGGCCATTCGGCCAGCCAGCTATCCAGATCCCGCCATCCATCCAATGCTCGCGTCAGCAGAATGGCCTGGCGTTCATTCCCTACCTTGCGCTCGCCAAAGAACGAAGCTTCCAGTGCCGGAATACCGAGCGTGCTGTAACGCTGGATGTTACGAAACTCCCGAGCAAAGGTGGGCTCTCCCAGGGGGTGAAGCAGGTCATGCGTCAGGTAATTGCTTTGACGCTTGAGGAAATAGGACGCCTCGTCGAGATCGAGCCGGTAGACCGTGCTCCAGCCGCCACGCCTGGCGTTAGGCTCGTCGACCGCCTCCAGCTGAAGCGACCAGAGCGCTTCGAACGTTGAGAGCCCGTGCCGCTCTAGTATGGCGGCATCTTTGGCAGACAGGAAATCGCTCATTCGCGC
The DNA here is from genome assembly GCF_019400845.1 of Pseudomonas sp. MAG002Y. Taxonomy (NCBI): domain Bacteria; kingdom Pseudomonadati; phylum Pseudomonadota; class Gammaproteobacteria; order Pseudomonadales; family Pseudomonadaceae; genus Pseudomonas; species Pseudomonas sp. MAG002Y. Next base: position 434,091 of record NZ_WOEJ01000001.1, read on the forward strand.
CCCTTGAAATAACTCAGCACTTGTACGATTCGCTCCTTGTCGGAGTCTCTTAACCGCTGTCGCCCCTTGTAACGCAAGTAGAAGCGCAGCCGCTGCGTACGTGAAAGCTTGTATTTAGCGACCTTATCCAGGCAGGCCAAATCCTTGATGATGCGTCGCCTGAGCCAGGAACCAAACCAGAAGGCCCCTGCCGGACAATCGATGAGGTACAGCGTACCGGCTTGATCAACCAGCAGATTGCGCCACTTCAAATCATTATGAGCGAAGTGATGGTCATGCATGGTGCGAGTAGCACGTGCTAACTGCAGGCTCAACTGATCGACCCAGGCCGGATCACTCAAGCGCGGATCATCGTGATGGGCCATGACAGCCAGGTCATCGGTCTGGGGAATTTCACGAGTTATCATGGCGCCGCGGGTAAATTGTCCGCCTGAGCGCTCAAGCCCCCAGGCCACGACAGGCGCTGTTGGAATACCCCATCTGGCAAAGCGTTTAAGATTTTGCCACTCAGACTTGACGCGAGGACGGCCCATATACCGACGCAGGCCCTTGCCTGCGCCGGTATAGCGCTTGACGTAATAACGAATCCCCTCATAAGTGACACGTATCACTTCAGACAGAGGGTCACTGGTCAAATGCTCGCCTTGCAAGGTGAATACCCGCTCAAGACTGGCAAACTCCGCTATATGCTCCACAGAGGGATCAATACGCCACTGGGCCATCAGAGCCTGTCTCCGTAACGCTGCTTGCGTTCGTAGAGCCGTTCGGCCTTGCGCTGCAATCGCTGCAGGAGCGCGGCCTCTTCTCGCAGAATCTGCCGCAATGGCCGCTGAAAATACACACGAAGAAACCTCAGGAAATCCCGCTGAGTCAGCCCGATACCCAGTGCAGAGAAATACAGACCAGCCAGGTCCTTGTCGCGCCAGCGTCTAGGCACCTGGTCTCGCGTATGAGCGCGATGCAGGTCGATAAGTGACAGCCTCAATGTACCCGGCTCAACGGGCCGATCGGTATGCAATAGAAAGTGACAGATGTAGCAGTCTCGATGGTTGACCCCTGCACGGTGCATCGTGCCTGTCATCCTGGCCACCTCATCGATCAGGGCCCATTTGGTACTCGCTTTGGGACGCTGAACGGGCCAAGCCAGCGTGTAGTCTTCCAGGCTGATGGTAGGTGCCAACTCCTCCGTGATAATGAAAGAGTGCTGCTCGGCCGGGTTACTGCCTCGCTCACCAAAAGCCACGGCGTTCATGGTAGGCACACCAGCCTCATACAGACGTTGCAAAGCCTGCCACTCCTGCCCTGCACCCAGTACCGGCTGTTTCAGCTGTAACAGGTTTTTGGCAATTTCGCCCCATCCGATCCCTCGATGGATTTTGACGAAATACCCCTTGCCATTGACTTCGGTACGCAGGGTACGTCGCCCTTCCAACTCCCGAAAAACTTCTCCCTGAAGCGCTTCTACCGCTTCAAAGGCATCGCGCCCCACCCACAGGGAGCGGAAAGGCTCTTCAAGCACAAGCTTCACAAGCGCGGCTCCAGAATGACATCAGCCGCCCGCTTGGGCATGCTGTACAGATCGGCAGTCTCGGCATAAGCGAGGGCATTACGGGACCATGCAGTGCGCTGCGAATCATCGCTGAGCATGTCGGCCAACAGAGTATTGAGCTGCTCCTGCTCAAATGGGCTAGGCACTACCTGGCCGCAGTTGGCGTCCGTGATGTAATGAGCATAGCCACAGACATCGGTTACCAGTACAGGCAAACCGGCCACCAAAGCCTCCAGCAGTACCGTTCCCGTATTCTCGTTATAAGCTGGGTGAATCAACAGATCCGCCCCAAGAAGAAAACGCGGGATATCGCTCCGTCCCTTGAGAATATCCACTTGATCGGAAATGCCCAGCGCCTTGGTCTGCAACAGAAACGGCTTGGGATCGTCCTGCCCGATAACAATCAGGCGCACCCGTTTCTTGAGTGCCTTGGGGAGCGAAGCGACTGCTCGCAGAGAGCGATCCAGCCCCTTGGTCTTAAAGCCCGAACCGATCTGCACAACCAGCAGTGACGTATCGTCCAGACCGAACTCCTGGCGAAACGCCTTGCGTATTTCTTCGGCATTGGCCGGTGCGCGGCGGTCTGCTGCGATACCAGGCGGAAGCAGATGAAAACGCTCGGCCGGCGTCCCGTAGTGCTTGACGAAGAACGGCTGCTGGACCTCCGAGATCATCAAGACCTGGGTCTTGGACTCGGGCTCAAACACGGCCCGCTCGTACTCGGCAAAATGACGATAGCGGCTCCACTTTCGGTACAGGGGGTTACGCAGTGTCTGCGCCTTTTCTTCAAAGCAGGGATCGGCCGCGTAATACACGTCCAGGCCAGGCATCTTGTTGAAGCCAACAATGCGATCCACTGGATCACTAGCCAGATCGCGCTGGAACCAGGCCGTAAACTTTTCGTTGCGTTTATGATTGAACAACGCCTTGGCTGATCCAACGCGCACGTCGAATCCTTCAGGTACTGGGCCTTCCCAGATCAGCGTATAGACACGAATAGAGTGACCACGACGCTGGCACTCCTGGGCAATACGCATGAAGTCACGCTGTAGCCCCCCGAAGGGAAAGTACTTGTAGAGAACAAAAGCCAGACGCATCAGCATATGCCCATAAAAAATAGCGGATCACCATAGCAGGTGATGACGTTCAAACCTGTCGAACCATGATAACTCAGCACAAACGCTGTCCTTTGCTGGACAGCATCGCTTCCAGTGAGGCGAAAACCCGTGCCGGATTGACACGCGAGAAGCACAAGGGCTGCTCTTGGGAAACATCAAACAGTCTCCGGTCCTCCTCAGAGGGAGCGTAGGTACACTGCTTCTGCAGGCAAGGCGCACAGACCCAGTCGCTGGTGAGGTGCACCTGGGAACGACCATAGGCACCCGTCAGTCTGGCATCGGTCGGCCCGAACAGTGACAGTGTCGGCACATCCAGCGCAGCAGCCAGATGCCCCAGTCCTGTATCGACTGCCACGCAAGCGCTGGCGCCAGCCAGTACGCGGGACACCCCAGCCAATGACATCTTGGGGAGAACTGACACATGTTCAAGTCCCGAGGCGATACGTTCTGCTCTTTCTCGCTCGACATCATTTCCCCACGGTAAGCGTACCAGCACTCCGAGCTGCCGAGCCGCTTCAGCCAGCTCACGCCAATAGCGCTCCGGCCAGTGCTTGGTCGCCCAGGTCGTTCCATGCAGAAACAATACATAAGGTCCGCTTGCCTGGGGCTCGGCAAGACGTGTGCGATCCAGTCCGTAATCGCCAGTGGACTCTGGCAAGGGATAGCTCAGGGCTTGAGCAAACAATTGCCTGAGTCGTTCGACAGCATGCTGTCCCCAAGCAACCTGGCAGGTTCGGTCATAAAACCGGCTTGCCAGTGGCTCGCGGATCGACTCGCGCGAAAGCCCTACTACCGGCGCCTTGACGTATCGAGTCAACCATGCACTTTTCAGAAGCCCCTGGGCATCGATCACCACATCGTAATGAGTATCTCGCAAACGCTCCTTGAAGCGCGACCACTCCCCGCTTTTCAGCGTCTTGAAGAGGTTTTTACGCCACCGGCGAATCGCTATAGGAATGACTTGGGACACTGCTGGGTGCCAGGATGGAATCTCGGCAAAGCCTTCTTCAACAACCCAGTCGAAGCGGATTCCCGGAAACGCGCGACTGGCATCCGTCAGAGCCGGCAACGTATGAATCACATCGCCCAATGACGATGTCTTGATCAAAAGCACCCGCACTTATTCCACCTCGACAGGATCAGCAACCAGTTGATCCAGTGCACGCAGCACGGCAGCAGGCTCCAGAAGACGCATGCAGTTGTAGTGTCCGAATCGACAGGTCCGATCAAAACACGGGCTGCACTCAATACCCAACCGTACGACCTCAACCTCTTCGGCCAGAGGTGGCGTAAAGCCTGGGGACGTCGATCCATAGACCGCCACCAACGGGCGATCCAGTGCGGCGGCGACATGCATGAGGCCAGAATCGTTGCTGACTACTGCCGACGCGCAGGACATAAGGTCGATAGCCTCGGCCAGTGCCGTCTGACCCGCCAGGTTCGTGACCTCTTCGCGCAGGCCTGGAATCAAACGCTCGCGGATTTCCTCGCAGCCCGCATTATCCTTTTGCGAGCCGAACAGCCAGACCTGCCACCCTGCCCTGATCTTTACATTGGCCACCTCAGCGTAGTGAGCCGCTGGCCAGCGCTTGGATTCACCAAACTCGGCACCTGGACATAACGCCAACACCGGCCTGTCCAGCTCCAGGCCAAACTTGCCAAGTGCCGCGTCGCGGCTGGCAGACTCGATTCGCAGTTGGGGACGTGGATAAGGCTTGGGCAACTCAGCCCCAGGCGGATAGGCCAGTGCGATAAAGCGCTCAATCATCAGCGGGTAGCGCGCCTTATCGAGTGTTCGTATGTCATTGAGCAGGCCGAAACGCATCTCGCCGCGCCAGCCGGTGCGCTTGGGAATGCCCGCAAAATAGGGAACCAGGGCCGACTTGAGCGAATTTGGCAGCAGAATGGCCTGATCGTACTGACCGCGCAGACTACGACCGATACGCCGACGCGTTGCCAGCTCAAAAGCACCATGCCCAAGCGGAAAACTCAGCGCCGAGCGTACTTCGGGCATCCGCTCAAGCAGAGGACGGCTCCAATCAGGCGCCAGCACATCAATGGCACAACCGGGATGAAGCGCCTGCAGACTCTTGAACAGCGTCTGCGCCATCACCATGTCGCCGACCCAGGAAGGACCGATTATCAGAATTCTCATAGGCTCACGCTACAACGTACAAGGCTCATAGTATCTACCATGAGCCTTGTACGTGCGGCTTATTTCACTGCGGTACGCCACTCGGCATGGCTATCAGTCTTGCCGGTGACCAGATCGAAGTAGGCCTTTTGCAGCGTTTCGGTCACCGGACCACGGCGGCCGGCTCCGATGGTGCGTCCATCGACCTCACGGATGGGGGTCACTTCAGCGGCAGTACCAGTAAAGAATGCTTCATCCGCAATATAGACTTCGTCACGCGTAATACGCTTTTCAACCAATGCGTAGCCATGCTCCTTGGCCAGTGTCAGCACGGTGTTACGGGTGATGCCGTTGAGGCATGCCGTTACTTCAGGCGTGTAGATGACATTGTCCTTGATGATGAAGATATTCTCACCGGAGCCTTCAGCCACATAACCTTCCGGATCCAGCAGCAGGGCTTCGTCTGCACCGCCGGAAATGGCTTCCTGCAGCGCCAGCATCGAGTTGATGTAGTGTCCGTTGGCCTTTGCACGGGTCATGGAGATGTTCACGTGGTGACGGGTATAGGAGCTGGTACGCACCTTGATACCCTGCTCCAGCGCCTCTTCACCCATGTAGGCGCCCCAGTGCCAGGCAGCCACGATCACATGCACCTTCAGGCCGGTCGCACGTAGCCCCATGCCTTCCGATCCGTAGAACACCATCGGACGCAGATAGGCGCTTTCAAGGTTGTTATCACGAATCACCGCGCGATGCGCTTCGTTGATCTCATCCTTGGTGAAAGGCATCTTCATACCCATGATGTGGGCGGAGTCGAACAGACGATCCGTGTGCGCCTGAAGACGGAAGATTGCTGTGCCCTGAGGGGTGTTATAAGCACGAACGCCTTCGAACACACCCATTCCATAATGCAGCGTATGGGTCAGAACATGGGTGGTCGCATCGCGCCACGGCACCATTTCACCGTCATACCAGATCACACCGTCACGATCGGACATCGACATAATTTGCAGCTCCTCAAGAATTCGATTCGTACTGCTGCGCAGCGAGTGGGTCGAGCGCAAGCGACTTCCAGATCCGCATGACGCCGTGTCGCTCGTCATGGAAGAGGCTGCCATCCACTACGCCTGCCTGCTTCTGCAGAGCCTGGCGGTGTGCGGCAGCACGGTAGGCTTTGTAAGCCTCTTGCAACAGATGGACATCTGGACCCGCGATCAATCCAGCCCGCTCCAGTTCTTCCAGAATGCGGATATTGTCGGTGAAGCGCAGCAGATCAGGATGCTGCCAGGACCAGACAAGAACCGCATATTGCACCATAAATTCAATATCGACGATACCGCCTGCATCCTGCTTGAGGTCAAATGCCCTGCCCGCCTCGAAGGCAATCGGCGACGATCCCCCGGAGGTAGCCTTGGTTCCCAGGTTTTCCCGCATCTTCATCCGCATCTCGCCGACCTCACGACGCAGTGTAGCCTCATCGCGACGCCGGCTCAGGACAGCAGCCCGTACAGCCTCGAACCGTGCCGTGACGACCGGACAACCGGCCAGCACCCGCGCCCGCACCAATGCCTGGTGCTCCCAGGTCCAGGCCTCGTTCTGCTGGTAGTGCTCGAATGCCTTGATCGTACTGACCAGAAGCCCGGCAGCCCCGGAAGGCCTTAGGCGCATGTCGACCTCATACAGCGTTCCGGCGGTGGTCGATGTGGTCAGGAAGTGGATGATGCGCTGTCCGAGACGCGTGTAGAACTGAGCACCATCGATAGGCTTGCCGCCATCCGTCTCGGCTAACGGATCACCATCGTGAACAAAGACAAGATCGAGGTCGGAACCGTGCCCCAACTCAATACCGCCCACCTTGCCGTAACCTATGATCACGAAGTCCGGATCACATGGCGACCCATCGGCACGTTGCGGACGGCCATGGCGCTGAACCATCTGTCGCCAGGCCAGCTCAAGCACTTGATCAAGAATCGCCTCCGCCATCCAGGTCAGGTAATCACTGACCTTCATCAAGGCTAGCGTACCTGCAATTTCAGACGCTGCCACTCGCAGTCCATGGGCGCGCTTGAAATGCCGGAGCATTTCCATCTGCTGCTCCAGATCATCTTCAGGGATGCGCGCCATCCGCTCCCGCAGCTCGGCGACCAGCTCAGGCTTTTGAGGTGGGCGATACAAGCGGCCCTCGTTAAGCAACTCATCCAGCAAGGCGGGGAAACGCGTGATTTGCTCTGCAATCCACACACTTGCACTGCAGAGCTGGAGCAGACGCTCCAGTGCTCCGGGGTTTTCCGTGAGCAGCACTAAGTATGCCGAACGCCTGGCGACGGCCTCGATCAATGGTAGAACGCGATCCAGGGCTTGGTCGGGCTCGTCATGAGAAACAATCTGAGTCAACAGCCGAGGCATAAAGGCATCCAACCGCTCCCGCCCCATTCGCTGCATGGTCCGAACCTGACTGCTGCTGCGTAGCGCACACAACCGTGACCAGGCTGACTCAGGACTGCTCAAGCCTGCTTCCTTCAACTGCTGGATAGCTGCTGCATCCTCAAGGCTGCCTTCCCAGAGGGGTAGCCACTCCTGCCCAATTTCTGACTGACTGTCCGCTCCCTCGTCCGGGTCAGCAATAACCTGCTGAAAATGCCAGTTGATACGGGTGCGCCAATGGCTCAGCCGGCTTAAAAAAGCAGTCCAGCTATCGAAGCCCATCATGAAAGCTACCCGCTCACGATCCAGCTCGCTGTCAGGCAATTTCTGTGTTTGTCGGTCTCCAATCGCCTGTAGCGCATGTTCCACGTAGCGGAGAAAGCAGTATGCCTCTCGCATCTCCTCGGCTGCCTCGGCGGGAAGATAGCCCAGATCCTTCAGTACGCTCAGGATTACCAGCAATGGGCGCTGCTGCAGGCTTAGCTCCCGTCCGCCATGAATCAGCTGATAGGCCTGTGCAATAAATTCCACCTCTCGAATGCCGCCTGCGCCCAGCTTGATGTTGTCATCCATCCCACGGCGCCTGACCTCCTGCTGGATCAGCTGCTTCATGTTGCGCAGCGCTTCAATCGCCGAGAAGTCCAGGTAACGCCGGTAGACGAAGGGGCGCAACATGCTGAGCAGTTGTGCTCCGGCCTGCTGATCGCCTCCCACAACGCGCGCCTTGATCATGGCGTAACGTTCCCAGTCCCGACCTTGGTCCTGGTAATACTGCTCCATGGCCGAAAAGCTCAGCGCCAGCGCGCCTGACGAGCCATAGGGACGCAAGCGCATATCCACCCTGAAGACAAAGCCATCTACGGTAATCGTATCAAGGGCCTTGATAAGCCGTTGGCCTAAGCGAATGAAGAACTGTTGATTGTCCAGTGCACGACGCGCCCCTACTGTCTCGCCACCTTCGGGGTAAGCAAAAATGAGATCAATATCGGACGAAAGGTTAAGCTCGCCCGCTCCCAGCTTGCCCATCCCCAAGATAACCATATGCTGCGGCTCTCCAGTCCGATGCCCCGTCGGGACCCCGGATTGACGGCATTGGTCCTTGTACAGCCATTGGTAGGCCTCATCGATACAGGCATCGGCCAGCTCGGTCAGGTCACGGCACGTCTCGAGCAGGTCGGCCTGACGTGTCAGATCGCGCCAGATAATGCGAACCTGGTGCCGCAGCCGAAAGCGGCGTAAGCGCTGTCCGAGTTGGTTTTCATCCGAACATCCGGCTAGACAGTCGGTCAGTTGTTGGTGAATAGTGCCGGCTGGCAGTGATCGCTCGAATAGGCCCTCGTCTGCCAGATCCAGCATTAATGCCGGATCGCGCTGAATCTGCTCAGCGACAAACTCGCTGGCTGCTATCACCCGTGACAGGTCGCTGCGCCGCGCTGGCGGCCATGCTGAAAAATATTGCAAACGTTCAGGCTGTGCGTTCAATGCCTCCATGAGGCGTGCCTGCGCACACCTTACAGGTTCGGCAAGTGAATCAGGAATAGCAGTGAGAGAAGGCAGGCTCATGGTCTATCCTGTGGAGTCAACGGCTGAGGAGAAGGTCAAACCGCACGACAATTTGTCGTTGTTTTATAACGGACATTGACCTGAGCAGCTGAAACGACCGTCGTTTTGTAGTAAAACTACACGCCGGCCGGGAACCACCCGGTCATAATCCAAGAATTCACGCTGCCCCCAAGAGGATGGCGGCGATACCGAGGCAACCGATTCTGGAAGCCTTTCCGCCCTGGAGCAAGCCATGCAAGACCTTGATCCCGTCGAAACCCAGGAATGGCTGGACGCCCTGGAGTCCGTACTAGACTGCGAAGGTGAAGACCGAGCTCATTATCTGCTGACCCGTATGGGTGAGCTGGCCACTCGGACAGGTACACAGCTTCCCTACGCGATCACCACCCCGTATCGCAACACGATCCCGGTTACCAAAGAAGTCCAAATGCCGGGCGACCTCTTCATGGAGCGGCGGATTCGCTCGCTGGTACGCTGGAATGCGTTGGCCATGGTGGTTCGTACCAACCTCCGCGACCCGGACCTTGGCGGCCACATTTCTACCTTTGCTTCGTCCGCTACGCTATACGACATTGGTTTTAACTACTTCTTCAAAGCGCCAACCGAAGAGCATGGCGGCGACCTGGTGTATTACCAGGGCCACGCTTCTCCTGGCGTTTACGCACGTGCCTTCCTTGAGGGCCGCCTGACCGAAGACCAGATGAACAACTTCCGCCAGGAAGTGGATGGCAACGGTCTGTCGAGCTACCCACACCCGCACCTGATGCCCGATTTCTGGCAATTCCCGACCGTATCCATGGGTCTGGGTCCGATCACAGCGATCTATCAGGCACGCTTCATGAAGTACCTGGAAGACCGCGGCTTCATCCCGGCCGGCAAGCAGAAGGTCTGGTGCTTTATCGGTGACGGCGAGACTGACGAGCCGGAAACCCTGGGCGCCATCTCTCTGGCAGGTCGCGAGAAGCTGGACAACCTGATCTTCGTGATCAACTGCAACCTGCAGCGTCTGGACGGTCCGGTTCGTGGTAACGCGAAGATCATCCAGGAACTGGAAGGCGTCTTCCGTGGCGCCCAGTGGAACGTGAACAAGGTTATCTGGGGTCGCCTCTGGGATCCCCTGTTCGCCCGTGACGAAAACGGCCTCATGCAGCAGCGCATGGATGAAGCCATCGACGGTGAATACCAGAACTACAAGGCTAAGGACGGCGCGTTCGTTCGTAAGCACTTCTTCGGCGCCAACCCTGAGCTGCTGAAGATGGTTGAGGACATGTCCGATGAGGACATCTGGAAGCTCAACCGCGGCGGTCATGATCCGTACAAGGTGTATGCAGCCTACCATCAGGCGGTCAACCACAAGGGTCAGCCGACGGTCATTCTTGCCAAGACCATCAAGGGTTATGGCACCGGTGCGGGTGAAGCGAAGAACATCGCCCACAACACCAAGAAGATCGATGTGGAGAGCCTGAAGAAATTCCGCGACCGCTTCGACATTCCGTTGAACGATGATCAGCTGGCCGACCTGCCCTTCTTCCGTCCTGCCGAAGACAGCCCGGAAATGAAGTACCTGCGCAAGCGTCGCGAAGCGCTGGGCGGCTCGGTACCGCAGCGTCGCACCACCAGCATCAGCATTCCGACACCACCGCTGGAAACGCTAAAAGCTATCCTGGACGGCTCTGGCGATCGCGAGATCTCCACCACCATGGCCTTCGTGCGCATCCTGTCCCAGCTGGTCAAGGACAAGGATCTGGGCAGCCGCATCGTCCCGATCATCCCGGACGAAGCCCGTACCTTTGGTATGGAAGGCATGTTCCGTCAGCTTGGCATTTACTCCTCCGTCGGTCAGCTCTACGAGCCTGTCGACAAGGATCAGGTGATGTTCTACCGCGAGGACAAGAAAGGCCAGATCCTCGAGGAAGGCATCAACGAAGCAGGCGCCATGAGCTCCTTCATTGCAGCCGGTACGTCCTACAGCACTTACAACCAGCCGATGCTGCCGTTCTACATCTACTATTCGATGTTCGGCTTCCAGCGTATCGGCGATTTAGCCTGGGCCGCTGGTGATAGCCAGGTGCGTGGTTTCCTGATTGGCGGTACTGCCGGCCGTACCACATTGAACGGCGAAGGCCTGCAGCACGAAGATGGTCACAGCCATATTCTGGCAGCAACCATTCCGAACTGCCGCACGTACGACCCCACCTATGCCTACGAGCTGGCGGTTATCATTCGCGAAGGCATTCGCCAGATGACCGAAGAGCAGAAGAACGTGTTCTTCTACATCACGGTCATGAACGAGAACTACCAGCAGCCCGCGCTGCCTGAAGGTGCCGAGGAAGGCATCATCAAGGGTATGTATCTCCTGGAAGAAGAAACCGGTGACTTCAAGCATCGCGTTCAGCTCCTGGGCTCGGGCACTATCCTGCGCGAAGTTCGCGAAGCGAAGGCCCTTCTGCGCGAACTGGGTATCGGTGCAGACATCTGGAGCGTCACCAGCTTCAACGAGCTGCGCCGTGATGGCCTGGCAGTTGACCACTGGAACCGCTTGCATCCGCTAGAGGAGCCCCGCAAGGCCTATATCCAGCAGTGCCTGGAAGGTCGTGAAGGCCCGGTCATTGCTTCTACCGACTACATGAAGCTGTTCGCCGACCAGGTTCGCCAGTGGGTTCCATCCAAGGAATACCAGGTGCTGGGCACTGACGGTTTCGGCCGCAGCGACTCGCGCAAGAAACTGCGTCACTTCTTTGAAGTGGATCGCCACTGGGTCGCCCTGGCTGCTCTGCAAGCCTTGGCCGATCGTGGCGCTATCGAGCGTCAGGTCGTAGCGGATGCCATCACCAAGTTCGGTATCGATCCGCTCAAGCGCAACCCGCTTGATTGCTGATGCCGACGGTGAAAAGGAGAAATTATTGTGAGTGAAACCATTCGCGTACCTGATATCGGCAGTGGCGAAGGCGAGATCATCGAAATTCTGGTCAAGGTGGGCGACACCGTCGAGGCTGAGCAAAGCCTCGTCGTGCTTGAGTCCGACAAGGCCAGCATGGAGATTCCCGCGCCCAAGGCCGGCAAGATCGCTGCGCTGCACGTCAAGCTGGGCGATACGCTGAAAACCGGCGACCTGTTGCTGGACATGGAAGATGGCGCATCGGGTGAAACCGATGCAGCCGAGCCCATGGCTGTTGCTGCAGGCGCTGCTGACGATGAAGTCGAAATGCCAACGCCTCCAGGTGACGAGGATCCATCCGCGTCTGCCAAGGAAGACGATCAGGCAGGTACCGGCGCCGCCCAGGAAATCCATGTGCCGGATATCGGCACTAGTGGCAAGGCCAACATTATCGAGCTTCCGGTCAAGGTTGGCGACCGGATCGAAGCCGAACAAACCTTGATTACGCTGGAATCCGACAAGGCCAGCATGGAGATCCCTTCCCCTGCCGCCGGCGTAATTGAAAGTATCGCCGTCAAGGTGGGTGATGAAGTAGGTACAGGTGACCTGATTCTGGTACTCAAGGGAAGCGGCAACGCTTCCTCTGCACCGGCTCAATCCACCAGTGACAAGCCTGCCGTGCAGGCAGCCGAGCCTGAATTGCACGAGACGGCCGACGAAGAGCCTGCTGGCGAGAGCACTGAAGAGATCAAGGTGCCTGACATCGGCTCGACCGGTAGCGCCAATGTGATCGAAGTGATGGTCAAAGCGGGTGACACGGTAGAAGCGGACCAGTCGCTGATTACCCTGGAATCCGACAAGGCCAGCATGGAAATCCCGGCGCCCAAGGCGGGCGTGGTGGAAAGCGTTTCCATCAAGGTAGGTGACCAGGCCAAAACTGGCGATCTGATCCTGACCTTGAAGGTTCAAGGCGCAGCACCGAAGAAAAAGGCTGAGAAGCCTGCACCGGCTCAGCAAAACGCAGCTCCGGCACAAAAGCAGGCGAGTCCAAGCCCAGCGCCGGCCAAGGCACCGCAAGCGCCCACGCCCACCGGCCAGCCTGGCAAGAAAGTGCATGCTGGCCCGGCTGTACGGATGCTGGCACGCGAGTTTGGCGTCGAGCTGAGCGAAGTGACGCCAACCGGTCCGAAGGGACGTATTCTCAAGGAAGACGTCCAGTCGTACGTAAAGGATCAGCTGCAAAAGAGCAAATCTGCTCCGGCCGCAGCGGCAGCTACCGGTGGCGCCGGAATTCCTCCGGTCCCGACCGTGGACTTCAGCAAGTTTGGCGAAATCGAAGAAGTTCCAATGACACGCCTGATGCAGGTAGGTGCTGCCAATCTGCATCGCAGCTGGCTGAACGTGCCTCACGTAACGCAGTTCGATCAGTCTGATGTCACTGATCTTGAAGCCTTCCGTGTGGGTCAGAAGGCTGTGGCAGAAAAAGCGGGCGTCAAGCTGACCATCCTGCCGTTCCTGCTCAAGGCCTGCGCCCATGTGCTCAAAGAGCTGCCGGACTTCAATGCCTCGCTCGCACCCAGTGGCAAGGCCATTATCCGCAAGAAATACGTGCACATTGGCTTTGCCGTGGACACGCCGGATGGGCTGCTGGTACCTGTCATTCGCAACGTCGATCAGAAGAGTCTTCTGCAGCTGGCTGCCGAAGCCGCTCAACTGGCTGAGAAAGCACGCAACAAGAAGCTTTCCGGCGATGACATGCAAGGGGCCTGCTTCACGATCTCCAGCCTCGGTCATATTGGCGGCACCGGCTTCACGCCGATCGTCAATGCACCGGAAGTGGCGATCCTGGGCGTATCCAAGGCCACCATGCAGCCGGTATGGGACGGCAAGGCCTTCCAGCCGCGCCTGATGCTGCCGCTTTCGCTCTCCTATGATCACCGCGTGATCAATGGCGCTGCTGCGGCCCGCTTCACCAAGCGCCTGGGCGATCTGCTGGCTGAGATTCGCGGCCTGCTGCTGTAAAGAGACGATGCCGGCCTCTGCCGGCAACCGTCTGGCCGATGAAATGCTCGGTCATCTGAAACCCTGCCACCCCGGCAGGGTTTTTTTTAAAGAATTTGACTTGCTGGATCGATAAAGCTTCTAAGTAGAAAGCTGCTGTCTGTTTTATCGAGACGCTTGTCAGTGTGGTTGGCTTGATGCACCCTTGCTCCCTGAAAGGACTTATGGATGCCTCGTTCTGGCGGAATCCAGAAGACAGTCACTGCAAATAAAACCGGATTGGCTTACTGTACGCCCTTTCGTTAAGTCGACTTGGCATAACCCATAAGTACGCGCCCCTTATCAAGGGCCGTTGGAAGCGAACCGCCGCATGAAGATTCATCCTGATGCTGCCAGTCTCTCAGTGGCCGAGGTTGCTACGCAGCCGCCTGTGCCCGCACAGCTGGGGATGTTGCGCTTCGAGCGGCTCAATGAGCCCAGCTGGGCGCTGCTGGATCTAGACCAGGCATGTGAAAAAAGTCTGGGGCTGCCTGCCTATGAGCTTTGCTCGCTTCTCGAGTCGCCTTACGCCAGCCTCATGGAGCCTGCGGCACGCTATCACCTGCACGATGCCATACAGCAGCAATTACTCAAGCGCCGCCATTACGTCATTCGCTATACCCTGCACGCACCGGCAGGCGCGACGTCAATGGTTGAAATTGGCGAGGCAATCTCCCGCCATGGTCGTGAAATCCTGCACGGCTACCTGATTCCTGTGGAGCTGGCTTCAGAGGCCGAGCGACTGACTACTACGCTGATGGCGCAAAACAGGGATCTTAAAGCCTCGCTGGATCTTCTTGAGCAGTCCTGCGTACAGGAACAAGCTCGTGTTGATCGGGTAAGAGCACACCGCAATCTTTTGCTTGAATTGACACAACACGCCTACAGCTCCAGCGACCCGCGTCAGGAAGCGGCCCAACTGATCACTCGTGCGGCCAGTGAAACCTGTAGCGTGAAACGAGCCAGTGTGTGGCAGGTGGGCGAAAACCATTTACGCCCTGTCTACACTCATGGCGAATCTCCTAATACGTTGTCTGTCTCCTCTTGGTCATTGGATGACTTTCCAGCGTATGTGGAGGCGCTTCATAAGGCCCGATCAATCGATGCGCAGGATGCTCAACATGATCCTCGTACACGCGAATGGACCAAGCCATATCTGCTCGCTCATGACATTCGCTCGCTTCTGGATATCTGCATACGTGTAGATGGCCGGGTATTAGGCATCCTTCGCCTTGAGCAAACCGGCCAGCCCAGAATCTGGCAGAATGATGAAATTGCGTTTGCCTGCGAACTGGCCGATCAGTACGCCAAAGTGCTTGATAGCCAGGAGCGCCGCAGTGCCACCCATGCCCTGCATCTGTTCCAACGGGCGGTTGAGCAGAGCGCCAATGCTTTTCTGCTGGTCAATCGCAAAGGGGAGATCGAATACATCAACCCCAGCTTTACAACCATTACCCAGTACACTGCCGAAGAAGTCTGCGGTCAGCCCATCAGTGAGCTACCGGCATTGACCAACTGGTCAGAACTCCTGCCCGACGCCTATGCAGCTCTGGAAAAACAGAACAGCTGGCAAGGCGAGCTTCGCTGCCAGCGCAAGGACCAGATCTCCTACTGGGGTCATCTTTCGCTCTCCAAAGTCTACTCAGATAACGGTGAGCTGACCCACTACATTGGTATCTTCGAGGACATCACGCAGGCAAAGCTGACCCAGCAAAACATGGAAAAGCTGGCTTATCGTGACAGCCTGACAGGGCTGGCCAATCGTCACTATTTCATTGATCGCCTGGAAAAACGGCTGGCAGGACGGGAGGATATCCATAACTGCCTGATGCTGATCGACATTGATCACTTCAAACGAATCAATGACAGCCTGGGCCATGAAGCTGGCGATAACCTGCTGGTTAGCCTGGCCAGACGCCTGCAAAGCTCACTGGGGCAAAGTACGCTGATCGCACGGATCGCCAGCAATGAGTTTGCCGTGCTGCTTGAGCAGATGGATGCCCAGGAAGGTCTGGATGTCGCGAGCGCGCTGCTAAGCATGCTCGAAAAGCCCATCTATGTTGAAAGCCAACCGACGCTGGTCAGTTGCTCGATTGGCCTGACCGTCACCCCTGATCACGGCAAGGACTCGCAGACACTCATGAAGCATGCCGGCCTGGCGTTGCACAAGGCCAAGGCCAGCGGCGGAAACCGGGTACAGGTCTATACACAATCGCTGGTGACCGAAGCCAGTCACAAGCTGTTCATGCAGAATAACCTTCGTCGAGCCCTCGAACTCAACGAACTGGAGGTTCATTACCAGCCAAAGATCTGCCTCAAAAGCGCCCAACTGCTGGGGCTTGAAGCGCTGTTACGCTGGAATCACCCCGAACGAGGCATGATACGACCCGATCAGTTCATCAGCGTGGCGGAAGAGACCGGTCTGATCATCCCGATTGGTAAATGGGTCATTCGGGAAGCCTGCAGGCAAATCAAAGCGCTGGATGCCGCTGGCCTGGGCCATTTGCAGATGGCGATCAACCTTTCTCCCAAGCAGTTCACTGATCAGGAGCTTGTCAGCTCAATCAGAAGCATTCTGATTGAAGAGCGCCTCCCTCCTCATCGCCTTGAACTTGAACTGACCGAAAGCCTGCTCCTGGATGCAACCGATGAGACACGCCAGCAGCTAGAGGAAATGAAGCAAATCGGGCTCAGTCTGGCCATGGACGATTTCGGCACAGGCTATTCTTCACTCAGCTACCTCAAGAAATTCCCGATCGATGTCATCAAGATCGACCGAAGCTTTATCAAGGATATTCCAGCCAATCAGGACGATATGGAGATCACGTCGGCCGTAGTGGCCATGGCCCACAACCTGCGACTCAAGGTTGTGGCTGAAGGTATCGAAACGACACAACAGCTGAGCTTTCTACGTCGCCATCATTGCGACGTAGGCCAGGGTTATCTGTTTGACCGTCCCATTCCTGGTAACGAGCTGCTTGATAGCCTTCGTCGCTATCTGAACCTTAACAAGATCTAGTCGCGCCGCCTGTTGTAAGGCCTTGGAATCGAGGAAGGTAGCCAACCCCGGCTACATCAGGTGCTTTTTTCCTCGATCAACCAGTCCAGCTTCCAGCTAGGCTGGCTTTGTCCCAGTTGTTTGGCAAGCCAGGGCAAAACGCTTCTGAGTTCGTCTTCCAGACCCCACGGGGGGTTGGAAATCACCATACCAGAGCCATTGAGCCCCACAGGATTGTCGGCGGGATGTACCCAGAGTTCGGCACGTAGAAGTTTGGGTGCATTACTCTTTTGCAGATCCTGATAAAACCGCTTGAGCTGACGCTGATCCTTGATGGGATACCAGATAGCGGTCACGATCTGCCGCATACGGGCAATGCTTTCCTTTAATGCCATTGAACACCGCTCAAACTCGTCCACCTTTTCAAAAGGCGGATCGATCAAGAGCACAGCGCGTTTCTCCTGCACGGGCAGCAGTGCTTTGGGTAACAGCCAGCCGTCCCGATGATGAACAGCGATCCGTCTTTCTTGCCCCATGTTTTCCTTGAGCAGCAGAGCATCTTCAGGATGCAGTTCATTCAAGTGCAAACGATCCTGAGACCGGGAAAAGCGCCGAGCGATTTCGGGTGACCCCGGGTAGAAGCGCAACGCCCCATCACTATTAAGAGCAGCGACAGCCTCCTTGTAAGCGACAAGCGGATCAGGGAGGTCTTTCGCCTCCCAGAGTCGGCCTATCCCATCTTGCCATTCACCGGTACGGCTAGCCTGATCTCCCAGCAGATCGTAAAGCCCTATGCCCGAATGTGTGTCCAGATAGGCGTAGGGTGTTTCCTTGCGCCCCAGCAACATCAATACGCGAGACAGTACAAAGTGCTTCAGCACATCGGCATGGTTTCCGGCATGGAAGGCGTGTCGGTAATTCATGATTCGCTCCTGTGAAGGCGCGCAGTGTACTGGAAGTCCCCTGTTCGTCGCATGGCTCAAAAGAATCTGGCATTAATTTTGACAGCTTGCCGAATCAACAGGTTAAATCAAGAATCCAGCGCATCGCGCCTACCCACTATGCAGGAGTTTCGATTTGGATGCCGTCACAATCAATAGCCTATTTTTGATTGGCGCGGTCCTGGTCGGTCTCTCCATTCTGGTCAGCTCGCTTTCCTCACGCCTGGGCATTCCCATTCTTGTGATTTTTCTTGCAGTCGGGATGCTGGCAGGCGTAGACGGCCCTGGTCATATCAATTTCAACAACTACCCCCTCGCCTACCTGGTAGGTAACCTTGCCCTGGCGATCATTCTGCTGGACGGTGGTATGCGTACACGCGTATCCAGTTTCCGGGTGGCGCTCTGGCCAGCATTGTCCCTGGCAACCGTGGGTGTAATGATCACTGCCGGGTTAACGGGCGCCATGGCGGCGTGGCTTCTTGACCTGAGCCTGCTGCAAGGGCTGCTGATCGGCGCTATTGTCGGCTCAACCGATGCTGCCGCGGTGTTTTCACTACTGGGCGGACGCGGGCTCAATGAGCGTGTCACCGCAACCCTTGAAATCGAGTCAGGCAGCAATGATCCCATGGCGGTTTTTCTCACCGTCACGCTGATTGAGCTTCTGGCCAGCGGTCAAACGGGCTTCAGCTGGGGGCTCGTCTGGAACTTCGTTCGCGAATTTGCCATTGGCAGCCTGCTCGGACTGGGTGGCGGCTGGTTGCTGCTTCAACTTATCAACCGTATGCAGCTGGCAGATGGGCTCTATCCGCTACTGGCAGTCAGTGGTGGTCTATTCATTTTCGCCATTACCAACGCAGCCCATGGCAGTGGCATCCTGGCGGTGTATCTGGCGGGTCTGGTCATGGGCAATCGACCAATTCGGAGCCGCCACGGCATGTTACATATGCTGGATGGTATGGCCTGGCTGGCGCAAATCGGTATGTTCCTGGTGCTGGGACTTCTAGTAGAGCCGCACAACCTGCTACCCATTGCCCTACCTGCCCTGGGTCTGGCTCTCTGGATGATCGTGATCGCACGTCCCCTTTCAGTCTTCGTGGGTCTGCTTCCCTTCAAGGCTTTCCATGGCCGCGAAAAGTTATTCATTTCATGGGTAGGTTTACGCGGAGCGGTACCCATCATTCTGGCTGTCTTCCCTATGATGGCAGGGCTGCCCCAGGCTCAACTGTTCTTTAACGTAGCCTTCTTTATCGTTCTGGTTTCGCTGCTGCTACAAGGTTCAAGCCTCCCACTCGCGGCAAAGTGGCTACGCGTCACTGTACCGCCCGAACCCGCCCCGTTCTCGCGCTCTGGCCTGCAGGTGCATCCCACCAGTGAGTGGGAGCTTTTCGTCTACCGCCTGGGCAAGGAGAAATGGTGTATTGGCGCGGCGCTTCGCGAGTTGAAAATGCCGCCTAATACACGTATCGCGGCGCTGTTTCGCGGGGAGCAACTCCTGCATCCTTCCGGCAGTACCAAGCTGGAGGCAGGCGATATCCTATGTGTCATTGGTCATGAACATGATCTCCCCGCCCTGGGCAAGCTGTTCAGTCAGGCGCCGGAGCGAGGCCAACGCTTCTTTGGTGATTTCGTACTGGAAGCCAACGCAGAGCTTAAGGCGGTGGCCTCGCTGTATGGTCTTAACCTTGGCGAGCTGGATGGGGAGCAGACGTTGGGAAGCTTTATTACCCAGCGCATTGGTGGCGAGCCAGTCATTGGCGACCAGATCGAATGGAGCGGTCTGACCTGGACAGTCGCTTCGCTTGAAGGCAATCGTGTGAGAAAGATTGGGGTCAAGTTCCCAGAGGGCCGTTCAGGGCCTGCTCTTTTCCTCTGATTCGTGCGGTAGTCGGCTCGACCGACAAGAGCAGTTGCGTCAGCAAAGACGGGGATTTAACCTCCTCGCCTTTCCTGCTGCCAAGATGTGATCATGCTCGCCTTGCGTATTCTGCTCAAGATCGTGTTGTTGGGCTTTTGTCTCAACTTTCCGCTCGCTTATTCACAAGAATCCAACCTGCCTGATGCCAAGCAGATTCAGCATAGCCTGGACACGTTGGCGGACCGGAAGCTTTCTGCCTCCGATCAGCAGACCGTTCAGGACATTCTGAAAAATACGCTGCAGCTATTGGACCAGAGGGATCAGCATGAGCAGGACCTAGCGGATGTAAAACGCAAGATCACACAAGCACCGCAGCTGATCAAGGATGCTCAGAAGGACCTGGCCAAGCTCCAGACCGAGCAGGACAAGCCCCCGGTTACCCAACGCTATGCCAACGCCAGTCCCCAGGAGTTGGAGAATCTTCAAAGCCAGCGCAACTCACAGCTCAACGACTGGCAGAACGCCCTGAATGATGCCAATACACTGGTCATCACATCGCAAACACGACCCGAGCGTGCCCAGGTCGAAATCAGCAATGCGCAAATGCGGGTACAGACCATTGCCGACATTCTCAAGAGTGGCAAGGAAAGCGGTAAGCCCATTACGCCTGAACGTCGCAATCAGCTATTAGCCGAACAGGCGGAACGCAACGCACTGATTCAACTGCGCAAGCAGGAACTTTCGGGCAACAGCACGCTGCAAGATCTTGGCACCATTCAACGTGAACTCTACACGGAGCGTGTCAAACTGATCGAGAAAGAAAGCCTTGATCTGCAAGCCCTCATCAGCAGCAAACGTCGCCAGCAGTCAGAGGAAACCTTTGCCGCCCTGTCTCGTGAATCGCAGAAGACAGCAGGTAGTAACGATGTCCTGACCAGCGAAACAAATCTTAACCTAAAGCTTTCCGACTACCTCTTGCGTGCGACGGATCGCCTGAATGAGCTCACTCGAAACAATCTTGAAATCAAGCAGCGACTTGATCAGCTCAAGCAGACCGGCGAGACCATGC
The DNA here is from genome assembly GCF_019400845.1 of Pseudomonas sp. MAG002Y. Lineage (NCBI taxonomy): Bacteria > Pseudomonadati > Pseudomonadota > Gammaproteobacteria > Pseudomonadales > Pseudomonadaceae > Pseudomonas > Pseudomonas sp. MAG002Y. The sequence continues at coordinate 454,660 of NZ_WOEJ01000001.1, forward strand.
AGCAGCAGATCAATGTCCTGAAAGGCAGCCTGCTGCTGTCCAAACTGCTCTATCAACAGCGGGCCTCCCTGCCAACGGTTGAGGCAACCAAGGGACTGACGGACGAGATTGCCGATATACGTCTATACCAGTTCGACTTGAACCAGCAGCGCACGCAAATCGCCAACCCTTGGGATTACTTGGACAAGGTCATGGCTCAGATGCCACCCGAGCAGACGACACCTGAGCTTCGCAAGAAGCTACTGGAGCTGATCAGAACTCGAGCGGACCTGCAGGATCGCCTAAGTACCGAACTAAGTGCGTTGTTAAGTGAGTCAATCACGCTTCAGCTAAACCAGCAGCAGCTATTAGCAACCAGCGAAAGTCTCCGCTCAACGCTTGATGAGCAGATGTTCTGGATTCCCAGCAATCGCCCGCTGGATTGGGGCTGGCTCAAGGATGCGCCCAAGTCGCTGGTCGAACAGATTGCAAATGTGCCCTGGCGCGCCAGTGCAGGCGAATTGTCAGCCGGTCTGGCCGAACGCCCCTGGCTGTTTCTGCCTCTCATTCTTGCTATTGCAACGCTGCTGTGGAAGCGTCGGTATCTTTACGAAAAACTCAATGCCTTGAACAAGGACATTGGGCACTTCCAACGTGACAGCCAGCTACACACGCCGCTCGCGATCCTTCTGACCGTGCTGCTGACTCTTCCTGTCAGCCTGTCGCTAGGTTTGATCGGCGTCGCCCTTGAGGGCGACAAACGGGGCGTGAACGCATCCATTGGCGCAGCGCTTATAGAGATGGCCGCCGGCTGGCTGGTGTTCTATACCGTTTACCGCCTACTGGAGGGTGGAGGTGTTGCAGAGACCCATTTCCGCTGGTCACGCGCGCAAGTGGATTCCATGCGCCGCCTGGTCAGGCGTCTAGGCCTTTTGGCCTTGGCATTAATGGCCGTAGCAGCCATTGCCCAACGTCAGCTGACAAGCCTGTCTGAAGACGTACTGGGTATTCTTATTGTTCTGATCTGCTATGCCAGCATGTCTTGGATGCTGGGTCGCTCCTTGCTTAACACGGCGGCTCGAGAACGTCTGCCCTTCTTCCGGCTGATGTTTGGACTAATCATTACCGCCATTCCGGCCGGACTGTTCCTGGCTGTTTGCCTAGGCTACTACTACACCTCACTGAAACTGACCGACCGGCTTATCGATACGCTGTATCTGCTGCTCTGCTGGGTCATTCTCGAAGCCGCCTTCTCGCGGGGCTTAAGCGTGGCCGCAAGGCGCCTCGCCTATCATCGCGCCCTGGCCAAGCGACAGAGCATGCAGGAGGCAGGTGAAACCGGTGAAGCCATAGAAGAGCCTGCACTGGATATGGAGCAGGTCAACCAGCAGTCCTTACGTCTAATTCGCCTTGCCCTATGGTTAGGCTTCCTGGGAGTGCTGTATTGGGTCTGGGTGGATGTGGTGGCAGTCTTCTCATACCTGGATAACGTCACGCTTTACCAGTACAGCAGCGGTACGGGTGAGTCGGCAACCATGATGCCAATTACCCTGCGAGACGTCATCAAAGCGGTCATCTTTGCAGGCCTCACCTTTGCACTGGCACGCAACCTGCCCGGCCTGCTTGAGGTTGTGGTACTTTCCCGCCTGAGCCTGGCTCAAGGGACCGCGTATGCAACCACGACGCTATTGTCCTATGTCATCATCAGCGTGGGTGTTATCAGCTCGCTCTCCACGCTGGGCGTTAGCTGGGACAAACTCCAGTGGCTGGCAGCGGCCCTTTCGGTTGGTTTGGGTTTTGGCCTTCAGGAGATATTCGGTAACTTCATTTCCGGCCTGATCATCCTGTTCGAACGCCCTGTTCGAATCGGCGACCTGATTACCATCGGTAATGTTACAGGCACAGTCAAACGCATTCAGATTCGGGCGACCCATATCACTGATGCTGACAACAAATCCGTCATTGTGCCTAACAAGACGTTCGTGACGAGTCAGCTCATCAACTGGACGCTGACAGACACCATGACGCGTATCACGCTGCTGGTTAATGTGGCCAACGGCTCCGATCTGGAAAAAGTACGCGAGCTGCTCTATAAGGCCGCCTACGACAATCCCAGGGTTTTGCATGATCCAGAACCAATGGTCCTGCTACAGGCGTTTGGTGAGAACACACTGAATCATGAGTTACGCGTTCACGTGCGGGAGTTGGGCGATCGCGGCTTTGCTACTGATGAAATCAACCGCAGCATCGAGCGACTGTTCAGGGAGAACAATATAGAGATCGCCTTTCGCCAGCTGGAAGTGTCTGTAAAGAATAGGGAAGGATCTGAGCGCACCTTGAGCAAGGATGAAGTGCCTTCTCCGACCTACTCTGGACAGAAGGAATGATCAGGGCACGTTTTACGCTGTCTAGATAAATACATTTGCAGTCCGGAGAGTGCCGTGAAAACCCTTGAAGCGCTTGAGTTCGATAACCGCTTTGCCCGTCTGGGCGATGATTTTTCGACGGCCATCCAACCCAAGCCTATTGAAAATCCAAAGTTGGTGGTCGTCTCGGAGGCCGCCATGGCACTGCTGGATCTGGATGTTGCCGAGGCGCAACGACCGGAATTCACGGAAATCTTTTCCGGGCACAAGCTCTGGGATACAGCCGACTCACGCGCAATGGTTTATTCGGGGCATCAGTTCGGCTCCTATAATCCTCGCCTGGGTGATGGCCGCGGCCTTTTGCTTGGCGAGGTCATAAACGACAAGGGAGAGCACTGGGATCTTCACCTCAAGGGTGCCGGCATGACACCCTACTCAAGAATGGGAGACGGACGTGCAGTCTTACGCTCGTCCATTCGAGAGTTTCTGGCCTCAGAAGCACTTTATGCACTGGGTATCCCTTCAAGCCGCGCGCTGTGTGTGACCGGCTCCACTACAGAGGTCATACGCGAACGAGTCGAAACCGGCGCCATGCTGCTACGGCTTGCCCAAAGCCATATACGCTTCGGGCATTTCGAATACTTCTACTATACGCAGCGCAGTGATTTGTTGGAAAAGCTTGGCCAGCATGTGCTTGAGGCGCACTACCCACAGTGCCTGGAGCAACCTGATCCTTATGCGGCTTTTTTCCGTGAAGTCGTCGAGCGCAACGCCGAGCTGATCGCCTACTGGCAGGCTTACGGCTTTTGCCACGGCGTGATGAACACAGACAACATGTCTATTCTCGGCATTACATTCGATTTCGGCCCTTATGCCTTCCTGGATGACTTTGACGCGCATTTTATCTGCAACCACTCTGACTACAGTGGCCGATACTCCTACAGCAATCAGGTCCCCATTGCGCACTGGAACCTGGCGGCACTGGCGCAGGCGTTGACGCCGAGGGTGCCTGTCGAAACGCTGAAAGGAATACTCGAATTATTTTTGCCGCTTTATGAGGCGCATTACCAGGCATTGATGCGACGTCGACTCGGCCTTATGACAGAGCAAGCGGCGGATAAGGAGCTGATTGAGCGGCTGCTCAGCCTGATGCAAGGCAGCGCCGTTGACTACTCACTCTTCTTCCGACGTCTGGGCGATGAGGTTCCGGAGCAGGCGATTGCGGCTCTTCGAAACGACTTTGTAGATTTGGCTGGATTTGATGAGTGGAGTCGCCAGTACCTGAACCGCACCGAGCAGGAAGGCGGCGATCAACCGGCACGCCAGGAGCGCATGCACGCAGTCAATCCACTCTATGTACTGCGTAACTATCTGACCCAACAGGCGATCGAGCAGGCTGAGGCGGGTAATTATGAAGAAGTTCGCCAGCTTCATAAGGTTCTGACCCGGCCCTTTGAAGAGCAACCGGGCAACGACCGATTCGCTCAACGCCCACCGGATTGGGGCAAACACCTGGAAATCAGCTGCTCTTCATAATACCGGCGCCTTGCGTCAACAACTCAATGAACGCACGTGCAAGTGATGAGCGCTCGTCACGACGATGAATAAGCCACAATGCGGAGGTGGCGCCCTCGTCCACCAGGGTTCTGTAGACAACACCTTCGATATGCATTCGCCGGTAGGTTGCTGGCAAAACCGAAACACCCAATCCGGCCGCCACCAGTCCAATAATGATCGTAGTTTCTCGAGCTTCCTGAACGATTCGTGGGCTGAATCCAGCTTGTTGAGACAAGCTGATCAATTGGTCATATAGACCTGTACCGTAGGTACGAGGAAAGTAAACAAAGGGTTCCTCGGCCAACTGTTTGATAGCAATGCTTTCGTGGGTTTGTAGAGCCAAGGGATGGTCCGCCCGCATCACAGCGACGAGGGGCTCTCGAAACAGCTCTATCGAGACCAGCGCATCCGACATGGTAATAGGCCGGATCAGTCCTACCTGAAGCTTGCGATCCATCAGCGCCTCGGTCTGCTCTCGGCTGCTCATTTCCTGCAAAGCCAGATGTACCGCTGGAAAGCGCTGGCGAAAATTGAAAATAGAACGTGGAACGGTAGCTATAAAGGGCGCGGAAACCGTAAAACCCACTTGCAACTCACCCAACTCTCCGCGTTGCGCTCGCCGTGCAATGTCGGTGGCCTTATCTACCTGCGCCAACACCTGCCGAGCCTCATCCAGAAAAAGCCGGCCAGCCTCAGTCAATGCAACACGACGATTCGTGCGCTCAAACAGGCGTGCCCCCAGCTCTTCTTCCAAAGCTTGTATCTGCTGACTCAGTGGTGGCTGTGAAATACCCAGGAGTTCAGCCGCTCGACCAAAATGCAACTCATCTGCGACGGCTACAAAGTACCGTAAATGTCTTAATTCCATAGCGCCTCGATTGATATTTAATACATATCAAATCGGTCGAATAATATATTGGAAAGAATAAACATCAGCTCTTATTCTTTCAGTAACCAATAATAAATTTCAGATTGTGCAGCGCTTTCGCTGCGCCGTCCTTTCGTTCGTCCAGATTTTGAGGTTTAACGTGAGTAAGTCTGCTTTACCTGCTCGTCACGAGCATGCCCAACCTGAAGAAGAACCTGCGCCTATTCAGGCAGCACGTGAAGCTGCCAACCAAGCAGTAGAAGATGCCGATTTGTACATTGAGAAAGGCACTCGCCAGTTCATCCATACAGCCCTTGCACTTTTCTGTGGCGGCTTCGCCACGTTTGCCCTGCTGTACTGTGTACAGCCCATGATGCCCATTTTTTCCGAAGCCTTTGGTATAACGGCGGCCAAAAGCAGCCTCGTGCTCTCCGTATCAACTGGGCTCATGGCGGTCGGGCTACTGGTTACAGGTCCTATTTCAGATGCCATCGGCCGCAAGCCGGTCATGGTGGTCTCACTCTTCGCCGCCGCTTTCTTTACGCTGCTTAGCGCCATCATGCCCACCTGGGAAGGTGTTCTTGTCACGCGGGCATTGGTTGGTCTATCGCTATCCGGTCTGGCCGCCGTTGCCATGACCTATCTGTCTGAGGAAATCCATCCCCAGCACATCGGCCTATCCATGGGGCTGTATATCAGCGGCAACGCGCTGGGTGGGATGAGTGGGCGCGTCATCAGCGGCGTTTTGGTGGACTTTGTCTCCTGGCGGATTGCTCTAGCAATCCTGGGCAGTCTGGCGCTGATTGCCGCTATCGTATTCTGGCGGCGTTTGCCGGAGTCACGTCACTTCCGCCCAACTCCCCTGAAGCCTCGCACACTGGTCAATGGCTTTACCCAACACTTTCGAGACGCTGGGCTACCTTGGCTCTTTCTCGAGGGCTTTCTGTTAATGGGCGCCTTTGTCACGTTGTTTAATTATATTGGCTATCGCCTGTTAGGTGAGCCTTATCATCTCAGTCAAGCCGTTGTGGGCGTCTTGTCGGTCGTCTACCTGTCAGGTATTTACAGCTCGGCCCAAGTGGGCTCGTTAGCGGACAAGCTTGGCCGCCGCCGCGTTTTCTGGGCAGTGATTCTTCTAATGCTGGGCGGCGTGGTGCTGACACTGTTTACACCCCTACCGCTGGTTTTGGTAGGCATGCTGCTGTTTACCTTTGGCTTTTTCGGCGCTCATTCAGTCGCCAGCAGCTGGATCGGTCGTCGCGCTCGGCAAGCAAAAGGGCAAGCCTCATCTCTCTACCTGTTCTGCTACTACGTGGGCTCAAGCATCGCAGGAACATTGGGCGGCGTGTTCTGGCACGAAGCGGGATGGAATGGTGTCGGACTGTTCATCGCCACACTTCTGGTCGGAGCGCTGGCTGTTGCGCTACACCTGGCTCGCCTGCCAGCTCTTCCTTTGAATGTGAAAGCCGCTCGATGAGCGGCTTTGCCTTTTTGATAGACCGGACGCATGGCCCGGTCTTTGTCGACCGCCTTATGCCTCGTGATAAGGCGCCGAGAGCTCATGAACAGCTTCGATGAAGGCACCTGCATGGGCAGGGTCTACCTCCGGCGTGATTCCGTGCCCCAGATTGAAAACATGCCCGGAGCCTTTACCGTAGCGAGCCAGAATCCGCGCCACCTCTGAACGGATCGCGTCAGGCTTGGCATACAGTACCGCCGGGTCCATATTGCCTTGCAGCGCCACCTTGTCACCCACACGGCTACGGGCATCGCCAATGTCGCATGTCCAATCCAGTCCCAATGCGTCTGCGCCAGAGGCCGCCATGCTCTCCAACCAAAGACCGCCATTCTTGGTAAACAGGATGACAGGAATCTTGCGGCCTTCACGCTCACGAATCAGGCCATCAACAATCCTGCGCATGTAGGCGAGAGAAAACTCCTGATAAGCCGCCGAAGATAGATTGCCTCCCCATGTATCAAAGATCTGTACCGCCTGGGCACCTGCCTGAATCTGACCATTCAGATAGGCGGTTACCGAGCGGGCCAGTTTATCGAGCAGGTTGTGCATGGCTTGCGGATTGTCATAAAGCATCGCCTTGCTACGCCGAAAGTCCTTGGATGAGCCTCCTTCGACCATGTAAGTCGCCAACGTCCAAGGACTTCCTGAGAATCCGATCAGAGGCACACGCCCATTGAGCTCACGGCGAATGGTGCGGACCGCATTCATGACATAGCCCAGATCCGCTTCCGGGTCAGGTACCGGTAAGGCTTCGATATCCGCAGCGGACTCAATACGCTTTTTGAAGCGGGGCCCCTCACCTGTCTCGAAATAGAGGCCTAATCCCATGGCGTCCGGGATGGTCAGAATGTCTGAAAAGAGGATGGCGGCATCCAGCGGATAACGCTCGAGCGGCTGCAGTGTGACTTCGCAGGCCAACTCAGGATTCATGCACAGACTCATGAAGTCACCGGCACGGCCACGCGTAGCGCGATACTCCGGGAGATAACGACCGGCCTGCCGCATCATCCAGACGGGCGTCACATCAACGGGTTGCTTGAGCAAGGCACGGAGAAAACGGTCGTTCTTCAAAGCAGTCATGGAAAATATCCGTCAAGAAAGTACTGTCATTTTCTCAGACACAAAAATAAAAGGCACGGAGAGATCCGTGCCTTTTATCTATCGAGCCCTTAACCGCTTTGCCCTTGAAATGCAAAGCAGCTTATGGCTGTTGCTTCAAACGCCCAGGTAATCCAGGATACCTTCAGCTGCAGTACGACCTTCGAATACTGCAGTCACCACCAGATCCGAACCTCGCACCATATCGCCGCCCGCAAAAATCTTGGGGTTGCTGGTTTGATGCTTGAACTGACCGACAGAGGGAGCGACTACACGGCCCTGATTATCCATTGCAATCGCATGTTGCTCGAACCACTCTGCGGGGCTTGGGCGGAAACCGAAGGCGATGACTACCGCATCTGCCGGCAGGATCTCTTCGGATCCCGGAATCGGTTCAGGGCTGCGACGGCCTCGGGCATCCGGCTCGCCCAAACGCGTTTCGACAACCTTAACGCCTTCCACCTTGTCTTCTCCAATGATCGCAATCGGCTGGCGATTGAAGAGGAACTTAACGCCCTCCTCCTTGGCATTCTTCACCTCACGACGCGAGCCCGGCATATTCTCGGCATCGCGACGGTAAGCACAGGTTACGCTCTTGGCGCCCTGGCGAATCGAGGTGCGGTTGCAGTCCATTGCGGTATCGCCACCGCCCAGAACCACAACGCGCTTGCCTTTCATATCGACAAACTCGTCAGCAGACTTCTCGAAGCCCAGGTTACGGTTGACGTTAGCCACCAGAAAATCCAGGGCATCATGCACCCCTGGCAAATCCTCGCCAGGGAAACCACCTTTCATGTAGGTATAAGTTCCCATCCCCATGAAGAGAGCATCGTATTCCTCGAGCAGCTGCTCCACTGTGATGTCCTTGCCTATCTCGGTATTGAGGCGGAACTCTATCCCCATACCGGTAAAGACCTCGCGGCGGCGCGCCATCACGCTTTTTTCAAGCTTGAACTCGGGAATGCCAAACGTTACCAGACCGCCAATTTCCGGATTCTTATCGAACACGATAGGCTTAACGCCGTTGCGGACGAGAATATCGGCGCAGCCAAGACCCGCAGGGCCTGCACCAATGATGGCAACCCGCTTGCCGGTTGGCACCACCTTGGACATATCCGGCCGCCACCCCATGGCAAAAGCGGTGTCAGCAATATATTTCTCTACCGAACCGATGGTAACGGCACCGAAACCATCGTTCAGGGTACACGCGCCCTCACACAAGCGGTCCTGCGGACACACACGACCACAAACTTCGGGCAGCGTATTGGTCTGATGGACCAGCTCGGCTGCAGCCAGGATATTGCCTTCCGAAACCAGCTTCAGCCAGTTTGGTATGTAGTTGTGAACCGGGCACTTCCACTCGCAGTAAGGGTTGCCGCACCCCAGGCAGCGGTGCGCCTGCTCAGATGCCTGCTGCGGCTTAAACGGATCGTAAATCTCAACGAATTCTTTCTTGCGCTGACGCAGGAGTTTCTTCTTCGGGTCCTTGCGGACGACCTCTATGAACTGGAAGTCGTTATTCAGACGTTCAGCCATTACCTAAACCTCATCACGGCAGCGTTCATGTCTCGCTGCTGCAGGAAAACTCACGGTCGCAACCAGCGCCTGACAAAATGTCAGGCGCTGGTTGCCTATAGCATTACTGCGGATTTGCCCGAGTAGTGGATAGCAGTGAGGCCAGGCTGGCAGCCTTGGGCTTCACCAACCAGAACTTGCGGAAATAATCATCCAGGTTTTCGAGCAGATAGTGTCCCCACTCACTGCTCGTTTCCTCGGCGTACTCGGTCAGCACGCGGCTCAGGTGACTGCGATAAGCCTCCATGGCCTCGTTGCTGATACGCTGAATTTCCACGAGTTCATGGTTAACACGGTCAACAAAGCTGTTATCCATGTCCAGCACGTAGGCGAAGCCGCCTGTCATACCGGAGCCGAAGTTGTAACCCGTCTTGCCCAGAACGCAGATGAAGCCACCGGTCATATATTCGCAGCAGTGATCACCGGTTCCTTCGACGACCGCATGGGCACCAGAGTTACGAACACCAAATCGCTCGCCCGCGGTACCCGCCGCAAACAGTTTGCCACCCGTGGCACCGTACAAGCAGGTGTTACCAATGATGGCCGACTCCTGACTCTTGAAGGCGCTACCCTTGGGCGGAGTGATGACCAGCTTGCCGCCTGTCATACCCTTGCCCACATAATCGTTGGCGTCACCCTCAAGATAGAGGTTCAGGCCACCGGCATTCCATACGCCAAAGCTCTGCCCTGCCGTTCCTGTAAAGCGGAACGTGATAGGCGCCGACGTCATACCCTGGTTGCCATGCTGACGAGCAATCTCACCGGATACACGTGCGCCAATGGAGCGGTCACAGTTGCTTACCTTCAGACTGAACTCACCGCCCGTCTTACCTTCGATAGCTGACTGGGCCAGGCGGACCATTTCCTCAGCCAGGAGACCCTGGTCAAATGGCGGGTTCTTCTCAACAAGGCAGTGCTGGGGCTTGTCTGCCGGAATATGGTCGCTACCCAGAAGTGGCGTCAGATCAAGGTTGTGCTGCTTGGACGTTTCGCCAGGCAGGATCTCTAACAGATCGGTACGGCCGATCAACTCACCCAAGCTTCTTACACCCAGGCGCGCCAGCCACTCGCGTGTTTCTTCTGCCACAAAAGTGAAGAAGTTGGTCACCATCTCAACGGTACCGATGAAATGGTTCTTGCGCAGCTTATCGTTCTGGGTCGCCACGCCGGTAGCGCAGTTGTTCAGGTGACAGATACGCAGGTACTTACAACCCAATGCAATCATCGGCGCGGTACCAAAGCCAAAGCTTTCTGCACCTAGAATCGCCGCCTTGATCACGTCAAGGCCGGTTTTGAGACCGCCATCGGTCTGTACGCGAACCTTTCCACGCAGGTCGTTGCCACGCAATGTCTGATGCGCCTCGGCCAGTCCCAACTCCCAAGGACTGCCCGCGTACTTGATGGACGTCACTGGTGATGCACCTGTACCACCGTCATAGCCGGAGATGGTAATCAGATCGGCATAAGCCTTGGCGACACCGGCCGCTACCGTACCAACGCCAGGCTCCGATACCAGTTTAACGGACACCAGCGCCTTCGGATTGACCTGCTTGAGATCAAAAATCAGCTGGGCCAAGTCCTCAATCGAGTAGATATCGTGATGGGGCGGAGGGGAAATCAGGGTTACGCCCGGTACGGCATAGCGCAACTGAGCGATCAGGCCATTCACCTTGCCGCCCGGCAACTGGCCACCTTCGCCCGGCTTGGCGCCCTGGGCCACCTTGATTTGCAGGACTTCGGCATTGACCAGGTATTCTGGTGTTACACCGAAACGTCCCGTGGCTACTTGCTTAATCTTGGAGCTTTTCAGCGTGCCGTAACGCGCCGGGTCTTCACCGCCCTCACCCGAGTTGGAGCGGCCGCCCAAGCGGTTCATTGCCTCGGCCAGTGCCTCATGCGCCTCTGGAGACAGGGCACCGAGCGAGATACCGGCGGCATCGAAACGCTTGAAAATACTTTCCAGCGGCTCGACTTCTTCAAGCGCCAGCGGCGTGTCGCTGACCTTAACCTTGAGCAAGTCACGAATCATGGCTACGGGACGCTGATCAACCAGGGCGGAATACTCACGGAACCGTGCATAGTCGCCTTGCTGAACAGCTGCCTGGAGCAGATTGACAACATCCGGGTTATACGCGTGATACTCACCACCGTAGACATACTTCAGCAGGCCGCCCTGCTGGATCGGCTTACGGTTGCTCCAGGCTTCGTTTGCCAGCAGCTTCTGCTCGACTTCGATGTCGGCAAAGCGGGCGCCCTGTATGCGGCTGGTGACGCCCGGAAAGCATAGATCCGTCACCTCACTGGACAGACCAACCGCCTCAAACAACTGGGCGCCACGGTAGGAAGCCACAGTGGAAATACCCATCTTGGACAGGATCTTCAGCAGCCCTTTGGTAATTCCCTTGCGGTAGTACTTGAAGACCTCATAAAGATCACCCAGGACTTCGCCCGTACGGATCAGGTCACCCAATACCTCATAGGCCAGGAAGGGATAAACCGCTGTCGCGCCAAAACCAATCAGCACCGCAAAGTGATGAGGATCGCGGGCAGTTGCGGTTTCAACCAGGATGTTGCAGTCGGTGCGCAGTCCGGTATGCACCAGGCGGTGATGAACAGCACCTACTGCCAGGGACGCATGCACAGGCAGCTTACCCGGCTCGATTGCACGGTCCGACAGTACAATCAGGACTTTTCCTGCACGAACCGCTTCTTCGGCCTGATCGGCAATATTTCGTACCGCCGCTTCCAGCCCCACGCTTTCATCATAGTTGAGATCAATGACGAAACGATCAAACCCGGGACGCTCCAGCGTCATCAGGGTACGCCACTTGGCGGGCGATATAACCGGCGAACTCAGGATTGCGCGGTTGGCATGTTCGGCCGTCTCCTCGAACACGTTGCGCTCGGCACCTAGACAAGTCTCGAGCGACATGACAATGGCTTCACGCAGCGGGTCGATAGGCGGGTTGGTCACCTGTGCAAACTGCTGACGGAAGTAGTCATAGTTCGAACGGATACGCTTGGACAGCACGGCCATCGGTGTATCGTCACCCATGGAACCGACGGCTTCCTGCCCCTGCTCGGCCAATGGACGCAGCACCTGATCGCGTTCTTCGAACGTGACCTGGAACATTTTCATGTACTGACGCAGACGATCCGAATCGTAGAAAGGCGATCCATGATCCTTATCGTCCAATGTAGCCTGAATACGCAGGGCATTCTTGCGCAGCCACTGCTTATAAGGATGGCGTGATTTCAGACGGTTATCGATATCATCTGCCTCAAGCACCTGTCCGGTTTCGGTATCGACCGCGAGGATCTGACCCGGACCGACACGCCCCTTGGCAATCACGTCACTGGGTTCATAATCCCAGACACCCACTTCCGAGGCCAGGGTGATATAGCCATTCTTGGTTGTTACCCAGCGGGCAGGACGCAAGCCGTTGCGATCAAGCAGGCAGACGGCATAGCGCCCATCTGTCAATACAACTCCAGCCGGACCATCCCATGGCTCCATGTGCATGGAGTTGAATTCATAGAATGCGCGAAGCCCTGAGTCCATCGTTTCGACGTTCTGCCAGGCTGGCGGAATGATCATGCGCACGGCACGGAACAGGTCCATTCCGCCGGTCACCAGCAATTCGAGCATGTTATCCATGCTTGAGGAGTCGGACCCTACGGTATTGACCAAATCACCCAGGCTATCCAGGTCAGGAAGCAGCTCATTGACGAACTTGGTACGCCGCGCTCGGGCCCAGTTACGGTTGCCCGTAATGGTATTGATCTCGCCATTATGCGCCAGGTAGCGGAATGGCTGCGCCAACGGCCACTTGGGCAGCGTGTTGGTCGAAAAGCGCTGATGGAACACGCAAATGGCAGTCTGCAAACGTTCATCGCCGAGGTCCGGGAAAAACGCAGCCAGATCTGCTGGCATCATCAAGCCTTTATAGATGATGACCTTACTGGACAAACTGCAGACATAATGCTCCGCATCGTTCTTGTTCAATACTGAAGAACGGCGGCGGGATGTGAATAACTTTACGGCGAACTGCTGATCATCGAGACCTTCGCCGCTAATGAATACCTGCTCGATCTTAGGTAGGCGTTCAAGCGCCAAAGGTCCTAATACAGAGGTATCCACGGGAACCTTGCGCCACCCGACCACGGTAAGGCCAGCAGCAGCAAATTCGGAATTCATGTGGTTTCTGGCCACATCGGCCTTTTGGTCGTCCTGATTGAGGAAAACCATGCCAACGGCGTATTGGGCGGGTAGCTCAACGCCGAATGTTTCTAAAGCGACAGCGCGAAGGAATGCGTCGGGCTTTTGTATCAACAGACCGCAACCGTCGCCGGTTTTGCCGTCTGCATTGATACCGCCGCGATGCGTCATGCAGGTCAGGGCCTCGATGGCCGTTTGCAGCAAATGGTGACTCGCCTGGCCCTGCATATGGGCAATCAGGCCGAAGCCGCAGTTATCCTTGAACGTTTCAGGATTGTACAGGCCTGCTTTCATGGGAACTCTCACCGGCAATCTATTTCTAGTCAATCCACTTGTCACTGCCAGGCGCTTGGGCACGCTACTTTTACGGCAGGCAAAGGGATGACATTGTATACCGGATATCAGAACAAGACAAAGTTTTTGTCGCTATCCTGAACCTAAGAGTCCTAAAAATGAAATACACCCATGTCGCAAAATGATATATGCAACATGGGCGCTGTCTAAAGAATTATCGCGTTGAAGCGATATCCTGCTGGATACTGGCAAACGTGCGAGGCCATGGCTTGGCCGACTGAACCTTGGCAGGCAATTGTTTCACAGCTGCCTCAGCTGCCGCACGGTTAGCGAAACTACCATAGGTCACAACATAAAGCGCCTTACCTTGGTACTGCTTTTTGAAATAACGATAATTGGCGCTATCGCTTTGCTGCTGAATAAAGGCCTGCGCACTGCTTTCAGAGCTGGTTCCTAACACCTGAAGCGCATAGTGCGTTCCACCCTGAGTGCTGTACCAGCCACCGCCATTGCCCTGAGCTGCCTTGGGTGTTTCCTGAGCTGCAGGCTTTGCCGGCGCAGGCTTGGGCTCAACCTTGACTTCAGGCTTGACCGGCGCAGAAGCAACCTGTCTGGGTGCTGTATGTGCAGGCTCGGCTGGAACAGGCGTTGCGGCCGGCGCCAGGGGACGCGTTGGAGCCGTTACACTGACAGGCGCCTGGGCAGAAGGCATCTCAGGTGGCGTTGAGGAAAAATCGTCTTCGCCAGACTGAATAGAGCCGCTCACGCCATTGCCTTCAGACTCCTCCTGCCCTGCTGCCTGAGCCAGCGGCTCACGGATGACGGGCTGGGCCTCACCGACCAAAGGCAACGGCAAAGGCTGGGAAGAACCATCGAACTTAATTGCCGTTCCCGACTTGCCATCCCCTTGGGATTGTTCGGTCCCGTCAGTCGAGGCCATCTTGGGCGATGAATCATTACCCTTCATGAGCAACGCCGCCAAGACACCGACAGCGATGACTGCCACAATGATCAGGTGCTTGCGAGGCAGGTTAGCCAATAGCTGTTGACCACCCTTGAATTTGCTACCACCACCGCCACGCTGACTTAGCATACCGCTGATCAACACGTCTCGCGCAGCTTCGTTGATCTCCCCCGGCCATCCACCGGAGGTCTGATGAATGGTCTCGATCTGCTCTGGCGTAAAAATATCAATACTTTGGCCAGCACCTTCCAGGCGCTGCGCCAGATACCCTTGAGTTTCCTCTTCGGTATAAGGCAAAAGCTCGATGGCGTGGTAGCGCTCCTCGCCTTGCGCAAGGCTTTCCAGCTTGCCTGTCAGCTCGGCGTCCCCAAACAGGAATACATGAGGGCGATTCTTCTCATCACCTTCTGCCAATGCCAACAGGGCTTCCAGTGCGTCATCATCCAACTCATGGGCATCGTCGACCAGGAAATAGACTTCCTGGCCAGTCAATGTTACTTGACCAACCTGAGATAGCACCGCTTCGATGCTCGCTTGAGGCGTGCCCAATCCCTGACTTAACTTGCGCAATAGTGTGTTCTTGTCCTGCACCTCACGTGCCGACACGACAACATTATGGACCGCATCCTTTTTGGTACTGGCAACAAGCGCCTGTCTCAGCAAGGTTTTCCCGCTTCCGGCAGGCCCTGTTACCGCAAGCAGAAGATGGCTATAGCGAGCAAGATGATGTAGCTGCCCGAGAACCGTTTTGCGCTGGGCAGGATAAAACTTGAATCCTGGCACGCGTGGCGCAAAAGGATCGTGAGTAAATTCGTAATGGCCGAGGAAGGCCTCGTCGGCATGCAGACTGGACATAAGACTTCTTTCAATCTCCGAGCTGTTCCGCCAAAGCCTGATAATCGGCACTTAGCGTCTGCTTGAGGGTGTCATAAGGGAAATCACTGGTTACCACGGCCTCGCCCAACCGCTTGAGCAGCACAAGGCGCAACTGGCCATCCAGAACCTTTTTATCAACCGCCATGTATTTCATGAAATCGTCAGGCGACATGCTAGCAGGAGGAACGACAGGAAGCCCCGCACGCTTGAATAACCGTAGGGCTCGAATCTGATCATCACGGCTCAGCCAACCCAGACGACAAGACATTTCCAGCGCCATCGCCGTACCGGCAGCAACCGCCTCACCATGCAGCCATGAGCCATACCCCTGGTGCGCCTCGATTGCATGCCCAAACGTATGCCCCAAGTTCAGCGTGGCTCGAATGCCGGACTCCCGCTCATCCGCGCCAACCACATCAGCCTTCGCTGCACAGGAGCGCTCTATAGCCTCGCTCAGCTTGGATTGATCCAGCAAGCGTAATTGATCGATGCTTTCTTCCAGCCATACCAGGAAAGGCTCATCGCAGATCAATCCATACTTGATGACTTCAGCAAGCCCAGCTGACAGCTCACGTTCAGGTAACGTAACAAGGCTGGAGGTATCGATCACTACAGCCTTAGGTTGATAGAACGCGCCTACCATGTTCTTGCCAAGCGGATGATTGATTCCGGTTTTACCCCCCACGGAGGAATCCACCTGTGACAACAGAGTGGTTGGAACCTGAATGAAATCAACGCCCCGTTGATAACATGCGGCTGCAAACCCTGCCATGTCACCGATCACACCCCCGCCCAGGGCAAGGATAGTGGTGGCACGGTCATGTTTGTCCTCAAGCAAGGCATCAAAGATTTTTTGTAGAACTTCCCATGTCTTATAGCGCTCTCCATCAGGCAGCACGACAGCGGTTACTTCTTTACCCTGCAGTGTGGCTTTGAGCTTTTCCAAATAAAGAGGCGCTACCGTCTCGTTGGTAACGACGGCGACCTTTCGGCCTTTTATGTAAGGCAGAATGTACTGCTGCTGGGACAGCACGTCCTGACCTATGAAGATGGGATAACTACGCTCGCCCAAATTGACGTTTAGTGTTCGCATAAATCCCCCCAATGAAAGGCCGCTAGGATAACGCAGAACGCCAGAGCCTTTAACGAGGGATGAGTGCTTTTAAACGCTCAAGTATTTGCTGAACGACCAGTCGAGGGGGCCGCTCGTCCGTTTCTATGATGGTAGTCGCTATCTCACGATAGAGCGGATCGCGAATGGCCATCAGATTACGCAAGACCTGCGCAGGATCAGGCGTCTGCAAAAGGGGGCGGTTCCGATCACGGGCCGTTCTTTCGATCTGCTGCTCAACGGAGGCATGTAAATAGATCACATGCCCGCTTGCTTTCAGGATGCGCCTGTTATCTTCATGCAGTACCGAGCCGCCTCCGGTAGCAAGCACCAGCCCTGATGATTTACAAAGGTCCTCCAGAACCAGGCGTTCCCGCTCACGAAAGCCCTGCTCCCCCTCAACATCAAAAATCCAGGGAATATTAGCCCCGGTCCGCTGCTCGATTTCTCTGTCAGCGTCTTTGAACGGGAGATGGAGCTCTTTAGCGAGCAGGCGTCCGATGGTGCTTTTACCAGCACCCATCGGACCCACGAGAAACACATTCAGCACTTCAATCAACGACCAACGGCAATAGCTTGGTTGTTCATGATACGCGGAGTGAGGAAGACAAGCAGCTCTACTTTTTCATCCGTAACCGAGTCGCGTCTAAATAGGCGACCGACATAGGGAACATCGCCCAATAAAGGTACTTTACTCGTCGACTTGCTTTGAGTATTCGAGAAAACGCCCCCGATTACGATAGTTTCACCATCAGCCACCAGTACTTTGGCATTCACCTCGTTTTTTGAAATAGGCGGAGCGCCATTATCCAGGCGATTCTGATAGTCAGGTGCATCCTTATTCACCTTAACTTCCATGATAATTCGATTATCAGGCGTGATCTGAGGCGTTACCTCTAACGAAAGCGCCGCTTCCTTAAAGGAGGTACTTGTTGCACCGCTCGAACTGGCCTCCTGATAAGGAATCTCGGTACCACGCAAGATTTTTGCTGTTTCTTTATCAGACGTTACTACCTTTGGTTGAGAGACTATCTCACCATTACCAGTAGCCTCCATGGCAGACAACTGAAGATCCAAAGTAGTACTGCCCGTCAAGAACCCGATCCCAATACCGGACGTTGCACTACCTACACCCAAATCTACAAAAGGTGAAGACGTCCCAGTAGTAGAGCCAGCGCCTCCACTAATAGTAAAGTTGCCATTGCCAGACCGAGAACCTGACCAGTTAACACCTAGCTGTTTGTTGTAGTTGACGTTTGCCTCAACGATCCTCGCCTCGATCATCACCTGACGAACCGGAATATCGAGCTGAGAGACAATTCGTCTTAGCTCATCCAGGCGATCTTGGGTCTGGTAAGCAATGATGCTATTGGTTCGATCATCGACAGTGATAGAGCCACGCTCGCTTTGCCCCGCATCAGCCTTAGTAACCGACTGGAACAGCTTGGCCATATCGGCAGCCTTGGCGTAATTAACCTGGATCAGCTCTCTGCGTAGCGGCGCCAGCTCCTGAATCTGCTTTTGTGACTCCAATTCCTGGCGCTCACGCGCCGCAATCTCATCCGCTGGCGCAATCAACAGCACGTTGCCTATTTGTCGCTTGTCGAGTCCCTTGGTTTTCAGAACAAGGTCAAGCGCTTGATCCCACGGCACGTTCTGCAGGCGCAGCGTGATGTTGCCTTGTACAGTGTCACTGGCCACTAGGTTCAAACCGGTGAAGTCAGCAATTAACTGAAGGACCGAGCGAACATCGATGTCTTGGAAATTCAGAGACAATTTTTCACCGGTATAGGTGAAACGCTCAGCGGCACGCTGTTCCTTTTCCTTGGCAGTCAGTGGCTTGACGCTAATGGTCAGCTTGTTATCTGTCTGGTAGGCCAGATAGTCATATACGCCTGTAGGCTCAATTGTAATGACCGTGTCACCAGCCTGACTTGAGGCGTTTACAAACTGTACTGGCGTAGCAAAGTCTTTGACGTCAAGCCGAACACGTAGAGCATCAGGGAGCTGCGTCTTGCCGAAGTTAAGGCGAATCTTTCCACCCTGCTCCTGTATGTCAGGGCTGATACCTGTTTCTGAAAGATCAATGATAACGTTACCTTCTCCGTCATCACCTCGCTTGAAGTCGATATTCCTGATGGCTTTCCCAGCCAATCTCGGCACGCTGGAAAAGACACGGCCGGCAGGGTTGGTTGCAGGCGCTGGGGCTTGCGCAGCACCGGAGCGCGGCAAGGATGGTGCCGGGACAGAAGCACTAGTCGTGCGAGCAGCCTGGTCGCCGCCAATGACAACGAACAGGTCGTTACCCTGAACGCGGGTCGAGTAAGGCGCCAATGCAGTCAGATTCACGATAAGACGCGTGCGGTCACCCGCCTCGACTACGGTAACGCTTCTGGCATTCCCCGATCCCAACTCCTTGTTGCGAACGCCTAGCTTGTTATTAACGCCAGGCAGATCCAAAGCGATGCGCGCAGGTTGCTCAATGGTATAGCCCTTGGGGGCTGTTACTGGCTGATCGAACGATAGTTTGAGTTCGACTCTGTCGCCCGGCAAAGAGGCCACGTTCAAGGCCTTGAGATCTGCCGCCAGCAGCAAAGAGGGACAGATTCCGCTCAAGAGTATGGCCAGCGTGAGGGCGCTCTTCCCTGAGACCCTTTGTAGAATAGTTTTGTGCAACATCATGCCCCGTCCTTAAGAACTCTCTATTAGCGAAAGAGTACGGGGTCTTTCGAGCCAGCCGCCCTCTCCATCAGGAACGATCTCAATCACATCAATCTGACTTTCGGTAATAGAAACGATACGCCCATCGTTTCTACCCAGATAATCACCCACCTTGACGCGGTGAACTCCTCCAGCTCCCTTGATCAAGGCAAAACGACCTGATGCATTGGAAAGCGTGCCCACCATCTGGAAGGTTTCAATATTGAAGCCTTCCAGAAATTGTTTCGGCCTGGTTTCATCAGGCTTGATGTTCTTTGATCCTCTCTGCTTCGCCGTTAAATCAATTTTTATAGGTGGCTGGAATGGGCTTCGCATATCAGCCGCACCATAAGCAAATGGCTCATAAGGCTGAAACTGGGGCAATGGCTCTATGCTCCCCTTCGGCCTTGCCCGAACTTCATCCATATAACTTTGAAGATCAGACACATCATCCCCACCACCGCACCCTGACAGCGCAGCAAGCAAAAGCCCACACATCAGAATTCGGGCTCTCATTGGTGCAATCCCTTGTCGTTATAGCGATACGTCTTGGCCAGAATGTTCATTCGCAGCTGCGCTCCGCTGTCAGGCGATACACGGCTGATATCGAAATCATGCAACGTCACGATACGCGGCAGGCTTGAGGCACTGCTGACAAACGTCGCCAGATCGTGATAGCTCCCCACCACCGTAATCTGGATGGGCAACTCAACGTAGAACTGCTGTACGTTTTCAGGAAGCAAACGAATCTGCTCGAACTCAAGACCGCTTTTCAACCCGGTACGCGTAATATCTTCGAGCAGTGCGGGTACCTCTGTATCGCTGGGCAACTGACGCAGCATGGCACCAAATGACTCCTCCATTTCAGTCATTTGAACCTTGTACGCATCCAGGTTAGCGGCCTGAAATGCCTTGCTCCCAAATTGCTGTTTGAGGGTTTCTTCTTGAGCCTGCTTGTTTTCCAGCTCTGTCTGCATGTCCTTCAGATAGAAGTTATAGCCCAGCGCCAGCACCACAGCGACAATCAGAATGCAGGTAATCACCTTGGCTGCCGGGGGCCATGCACCCAGGTTATCCATATCAAGATCATTCAGATCGATCTTGCGAAGGCTTGCCAGAGTATCGGCCAAACTCATGACTTACCTCCTTGTGCGGGCACCGCAGGCGTTGGCACAGCTGGCTTTGTCTGTTTTACCGTCATTTGGAAGGCATTGTTCTGATCAACTGCACCTGACGTCAGCGCCTTGACCTCTGTCAGATTAGGCGAAGCCAGCCATTCGGAATTTTCGAAGTTACGCATAAGGTTGGAAACGCGGTTGTTGGACTCCGCTTCACCAACAATGGAAATGGTATCGCCCTGCATTTTAAGACCAGTAAAATACACGCCATCCGGCAACGTACGTACTAACTGATCAAACACATGGCCAATGACAGGCCTGTTGCCCTGCAAGTCCTGAATGATCTTCATTCGCTCAAGGAGCTGCTGTCTGCGTGTTTTCAGCTCACTGATTTCCTTAATGCGAGAATCCAGAACGGCAATTTCGCCTTGTATATAGGCATTACGGGCGTCCTGGTTCTCAATTGCAGAGGTAAAGTACTTATCACCTAGAAAGATGATTGCGGCCGACAGGACAAACATCCCGCCAATAACCACCAGAAAGCGCTTCTTGCGCTCTTCCCTTAGCTGTTCACGCCAAGGTAATAGGTTAATATGGGCCATCAGTCGAAGCTCCTCATAGCCAGACCGCAGGCAATCATGAGCGCCGGAGCGTCACTGGCCAGAGCACTTGCATTGACTTTGCTATTTAGCGTCATATCAGCAAACGGATTAGCAACTAGGGTCGGAGTGCCAATTTTCTGTTGGATCAGCCGATCCAGGCCGGAAATTGACGCGGTTCCTCCCGCAAGCAAGATATAGTCCACATCATTGTATTGCCCGGCTGCAAAGAAGAATTGCAGCGAGCGGGCAACCTGCTGGACAACCGCATCCCGGAAGGGGGTCAATACTTCGACCTGATAATCATCAGGCAGTCCACCCTGCTTTTTGGCAAGACCGGCTTCCTCGATGGAGAGTCCGTAACGACGCTGGATTTCTTCGGTCAGCTGCCGTCCGCCAAAGAGCTGCTCGCGCGTATAAATGGTACGGCCATTATGTAGAACGCTAAGGGTAGTCATCGTGGCGCCAATATCAACAATCGCAACCGTCAATTCATCGACATTACCGCCTAGCTGCCCGGCCATTAGCGTATAAGCACGCTCAAGAGCATAAGCTTCTACATCAATAACCTTGGCAGAAAGCCCGGCCAACGCTAACGCGGCCTCACGAACTTCAACGTTTTCCTTACGACATGCCGCAAGGAGTACTTCAACACGGCCTGGATTACGCGCCGACTGCCCTTGAACCTCGAAGTCAATCGCCACTTCCTCAAGGGGATAAGGAATATACTGATCCGCCTCAAGCTTGATCTGGTTTTCAAGCTCGTCATCCGAAAGACCCGCATCCATTTCGATGGTCTTTGCAATAACAGCCGAACCCGCTACCGCCACTGCTGCATTTCGAGCATTCGTTCGAGCCTTGGCCAGAACCCGACCCAGCGCTTGCCCTACGCCTTCAAGCTCGGCAATGTTCTTTTCCACCACGGCGTTTGGCGGCAACGGCTCAACGGCATAGGCTTCGACCCTATACCGTCCACCAGCACGACTCAGCTCAAGCAACTTGACAGACGTTGAGCTGATATCGATTCCCAGTAGCGTATTCGTCTTCTTTTTGAATAGCCCTAGCACAACAGTTTCCCTATCTGTATTCGCCACGCATTGGGCGATTCGTATTCATCGGCATTAGCTGGCAGACTTGACATGCGCGCAAATAGCGATCTGTCCCAAAAACTGCCTATAATGCGCCTACTTCTTGGCTCGCAAAATTGTTGCCAGATTCACTTCTTTATAGCTGAAAAAGCCATATCCAATGCGTTTGTTAAAATTTATCTGGTGGTCTTGCCTTGGCATCGTCTGCAGCGTCTTTCTTGGGCTTAGCGGCGCCTTCCTCTACCTTAGCCCGAGCCTACCCTCGGTAGATGCCCTGCGGAACGTGCAGTTGCAGATCCCCCTTCGCATTTACAGCGCAGATGGAAAGCTGATTGCCGAATTTGGAGAAATGCGGCGCTCGCCTTTACGTTTCTCCGAAATCCCCCCCGATTTCATCCATGCACTGCTTTCGGCTGAGGACGACAATTTTGCCAACCACTACGGTGTAGACGTTAAAAGT
The DNA here is from genome assembly GCF_019400845.1 of Pseudomonas sp. MAG002Y. Classification (NCBI taxonomy): domain Bacteria; kingdom Pseudomonadati; phylum Pseudomonadota; class Gammaproteobacteria; order Pseudomonadales; family Pseudomonadaceae; genus Pseudomonas; species Pseudomonas sp. MAG002Y. Next base: position 477,051 of record NZ_WOEJ01000001.1, read on the forward strand.
CTGATGCGTGCCGTAGCACAATTGGTCAAAACAGGTCACATTCAGACCGGCGGCAGCACCATCACCATGCAGGTGGCCAAGAATTATTTCCTGACCAGCGAACGCAGTTTTTCACGTAAATTCACCGAGATACTGTTGGCCTTGCAAATTGAGCGCCAGCTTACGAAGGATGAAATTCTGCAGCTCTATGTCAACAAGATCTATCTGGGCAACCGCGCCTATGGAATCGAGGCCGCTGCACAGGTGTACTACGGCAAATCAATCAATGAGCTGACGCTAGCCCAAAAAGCGATGATTGCCGGCCTGCCAAAAGCACCGTCACGCTATAACCCGATCGTAAACCCCGAGCGCAGCAAGGAGAGACGAAACTGGATTCTCGAGCGGATGCTAAAGCTGGGTTATATCGATCAGCGCGCCTACGAAACGGCCGTGGCTGAAGTTATCGACGCCTACCATCACGTCGCCGTACCGGAGCTCGCAGCGCCCTATGTCGCTGAGATGGCTCGAGCGGAAATGGTCGGACGGTATGGTAGCGATGCCTATACAGAGGGCTATAAGGTTACGACGACTATCGATAGCCACCTGCAGAGCGTTGCTAATGCCGCCGTGCGCAGCGGCTTGATCGACTATGATCAGCGCCATGGTTACCGCGGAGCTGAGGCGCACTACCCGAATAAGTCACGTAGTGAATGGTTAAGCCTGCTGCAATCCCATCGTACTGTTGGGGGATTGGAGCCAGCCATCGTCACCCAGACCGAAAAAAGCGGCATATTGGTCCTGACAGCAAACGACAAGGAAGAAGCTATCGCTTGGGAAAACATGAAATGGGCTCGCCCTTATATCAGCGCCAATAGCATGGGACCCAAGCCGAATACGCCCAGCGATGTCGTTAAAGTAGGTGATTTGATCCGTATTTTGCGTCAAGAAGATGGCAGCTTACGGTTTGTTCAGGTCCCCAAGGCCCAAAGCGCGCTGGTATCGCTTGATCCACAAGACGGTGCCATTCAGGCCTTGGTGGGTGGATTCTCGTTCGAGCAGAGTAATTACAATCGCGCCATTCAGGCCCGCCGCCAGCCGGGCTCGAGCTTCAAACCGTTCATTTACAGTGCCGCCCTGGATAAAGGCTATACCGCCGCCTCCCTCGTTAATGATGCACCTATCGTGTTTATGGATAGCAGCATGGACGAGGCGTGGCGTCCCAAGAACGATACGAACACCTTCTTGGGCCCTATACGCCTGCGTGAGGCACTGTATCGCTCGCGCAACCTGGTCTCCATTCGCCTTCTGCAGGCCATTGGTATCGATTATGCGATTAACTATGTAACCCGCTTCGGCTTTGAAAAGGATCTTCTGCCACGCAACCTTTCACTGGCGCTGGGTACACCCGGCCTTACGCCAATGGAAATTGCCAATGGTTGGACAGCTTTTGCAAACGGCGGCTACAAGGTCAACTCTTACATTATCTCGAAGGTTGAGAGTCGCGACGGACAACTGCTTTATCAGGCTAATCCGCCACGTGTTCCGCAGAAAGCGAATACTGCGGCAGCTGCCCCGGAGAATGTTCAGGTAACACCTGCCAGCGTAACCAACGCCGACGGCACGATGAGTCAGACACCTGCCATTGCACCGCAAATCATTGATCCGCGTAACGCCTATATCATGACCAGCATGCTGCAGGACGTGATCAAGCGCGGCACGGGTCGTCGAGCGCTTGAGCTGAAGCGCGGGGACTTAGCAGGTAAAACCGGAACGACAAACGACTCAAAAGACACATGGTTCTCCGGCTATAACGCTGATTACGTTACTACGGTATGGGTAGGCTTTGATCAGCCTGACACGCTGGGTCGTCATGAGTTTGGCGGTAATGTGGCACTTCCTATCTGGATGCAGTACATGGGCAGTGCTTTGGAAGGTAAACCCGACCACCTGCCAGCGGAACCACCGGGAATTGCCACACTGCGCATTGATCCTGTCAGTGGCCGAGCGGCTCCGCCTGGTACCCCTGACGCGTACTTCGAGCTGTTCAAGAATGAAGACACACCGCCGCCCATGGATGAGCTAGGCCCAGGCAGCTCGCCTGGCACACCACTTCCGTCCGATGAGTCTGCCCCAATGGACCTGTTCTAAAGGACAATAAAAACCCCGCCTAAGCGGGGTTTTTATTGTCCGGTTAGTGACTAAAAACGTCACTAACCGACTTGAGCGGATAGTGTGCCGGGTATGCACGGGTCGCTACGCCCGACTCAATAGCCGCCTTGGCGACTGCATCGGAGACCAGTGTGATCAGACGAGGATCCATGGGCTTTGGAATGATATATCCACGGCCGAAGCTCAACTCATCAACACCATAGGCCTCACATACCTCCTTCGGTACTGGAAGCTTGGCAAGATCCCGTAGCGCATGAGCCGCTGCAATCTTCATTTCCTCATTGATAACCGTAGCCCGCACATCCAGTGCGCCTCGGAAAATGAAGGGGAAACCCAACACGTTGTTCACCTGGTTCGGATAGTCGGAACGGCCAGTGGCCATAATGACATCTGAACGGGTTTCATGAGCCAATTCCGGCTTGATCTCCGGATCCGGGTTAGAGCAGGCGAATACGATGGGGTTCGGCGCCATGCGCTGCAAATCCTCAGCGCTCAGCAGGTTCGCACCAGACAGACCAACGAACACATCAGCGCCATCCAGCGCGTCAGACAAGGTACGCTTGTCAGTCTCGGTCGCAAAGATAGCCTTGTACTGGTTGAGATCGGTACGACCAGAATGGATCACACCCTGACGATCCAGCATGAAAATATTTTCGACCTTGGCTCCCATGCTAATTAGCAGCTTCATGCAGGAAATGGCTGCCGCACCTGCCCCCAGGCAAACGATCTTGGCATCTTCTAAATTCTTGCCAGCAATCTCCAACGCGTTCAGCATGCCGGCCGCGGTCACGATAGCCGTACCGTGCTGATCATCATGAAAAACCGGAATATTGCACTGGTCGATCAGAGCCTTTTCGATCTCGAAGCACTCAGGCGCTTTGATGTCTTCCAGGTTGATACCGCCAAAGGTAATGGAAATACGCTTTACGGTATCAATGAACGCCTGTGGACTTTCGGCATCGACTTCGATATCGAACACGTCGATACCGGCAAAGCGCTTGAACAGGACACCCTTGCCTTCCATAACCGGCTTTGACGCCAATGGTCCCAGATTACCCAGACCAAGGATGGCTGTACCGTCAGAGATCACAGCAACCAGGTTACCTTTACCGGTGTACTGGTAGGCGAGCTCGGCATCACGAGCGATTTCGCGGACAGGCTCTGCTACACCCGGGCTGTAAGCCAGAGATAGATCACGAGCGGTAGCGGTAGGCTTGGTCAGTTCAACGCTCAACTTACCTGGACGGGGTTGAGCATGGTATTCGAGAGCGGCTGTTTTCAAGTCAGACATTATAAGTATCCGCTATGGCGTGTTGGGTCAAAAGTGGATGGAGGATACGCAAGAAGATTACGCCCCACAAGCAATGGCCCCAATAGTCAATAGCTGCTGTATACGACTTTAGGCCAATCCTGTGTAGCCTTCATCCACATGTAACGAGACGAACCGCCTTGAGGCTAAAACGTGCCTTGCAAGACAGGCTCAGGTAGATCGGAACATCGATAACAGGCGTGAACGGTTTGTTCTGCCAGCAGCGCATTGCAAGGGTAACAGCCAGCATTTCAAACCTGACTGCGACAATGCCCTATCGCGTATATGTTCTCATTGTGTGAGGTTGCAGAGCGGCTACGGGATAGGTGAGCCAAGCCCCTGAACTGATTATGCGTCATCAATGCGGATTTGACACCTGCCTCAATGTCACAGCCGACCTTGACGATACAATTCGTCTTTTGCAAGGCAATAAAAAAGGCGTCCATATGGACGCCTTTTAGTCGATCGCTCAGGTACGACATGAGCGATCAAACGTATTACTTCTGAGCAGTACCGAAAACACCGAAGCGCTGCTTGAAGCGATCGATACGACCACCTGCATCCAGCACCTTCTGCTTACCTGTATAGAACGGGTGGCATTCAGAGCACACGTCCAGGTTGATGTTCTTAGCCAGTGTGGAGCGTGTCTTGATGACATTGCCACAGCTGCAGCTTGCTTCGATATTAGTATACGTAGGATGAATATCGGCTTTCATTACGAAATCCTCGAGTTCGTGCCGTGCCGCCACCCGGCGTCATTGCCGAATACCGCACGGATAATAGGCCGCGCATCATAACAGAGGCTTACGACGATGCAAGCCGTTACGTCTACCAATGGTCTGCTAATATCTGCCTCTTTTTGCCTCCGAGTCCAGACGTGTCTGAAGTCCTGCTGCGCCTTGCGCTGCCCTCTCCTTTACGCCGGCTATTCGACTACCGAGCGCCAGCCGGCGTCGACGCCTCGGAACTGACCCCAGGTGTTCGGCTACGCGTACCCTTTGGGCGCAGGGAGATCGTGGGTATTCTGGTGCAGATCGTGTCCGAGACCGATGTTCCGCGAGATAAACTAAAGCCCGCCATTGCGCTGTTGGATACCACCCCCCCAATGCCGGCCAGCCTGATCGAGCTTTGCAAGTGGACAGCCCAGTATTACCAGCACAGCCTGGGCGATACCTTTACGTGTGCCCTGCCAGGACTCCTGCGACAGGGCGACCCTGCCGAGCGGCGGGTCCAACGGTTCTGGATAGCCAGGCCCGAAGCTGATGTATCAGACCCACGTCTCGTACGAGCGCCACGCCAGCGCGAAGCCTTGAAAGTCGTCAAACAGCACCCACATGGTGTTGCCCATGAATTGCTCAGCCAGCTCGGCCTTGCCAAAGATGCACTCGATACCTTGCAGGCAAAGGGACTGGTGGACGTCGAGTCCCGCCAAATCATGCCAGCCAAGCATCACGGCGCTTGGCTGGCACAAGCAGAGCTCCCGTTTAACCACGAGCAGCGTATTGCCTACGAAGCGGTCAAAGCGAGACTTGGCAGCTTTCACTGCTTCTTATTGGATGGTGTGACGGGAAGCGGCAAAACCGAGGTTTATCTTCAGCTCATACGCCGGACACTCGAAACAGGACGGCAGGCCCTGGTCCTGATCCCGGAAATCAACCTGGGACCACAAACACTGTCCCGCTTCGAGAAACGCTTCAATGCCCGTATCGTGCTGATCCACTCGGCGCTGACCGACCGGGAGCGCACGGACGCCTGGTTGGCTGCACGCGACGGCGATGTCGATATCGTCATAGGTACACGCTCCGCCCTTTTCACTCCGCTGAAAAACCCAGGCCTTATCATTGTCGATGAAGAGCACGATGCGTCTTATAAACAGCAGGAAGGCTTGCGCTACCATGCCCGCGACCTGGCTGTCGTCAGGGCTCGACTTGAAAGAGTCCCGCTACTTCTAGGCTCCGCTACTCCTTCCCTGGAAAGTCTTCATAACGCTGAAATCGGTCGCTATGGCCTGCTTCGCCTCACTCAGCGTGCCGGCAGTGCTACTGCCCCGAAGTTTCAGCGCCTGGATGTCAGGAGCCGCCCTCTTGATTCAGGTCTCTCACAGCCATTGGCGCAAGCGATTGGCGACACGCTGAGCAAGGGCCAACAGGTCCTGGTCTTTTTAAATCGCCGTGGCTTTGCGCCTACGCTGCTGTGTCATGACTGCGGCTGGATCGCCCAGTGTCCACGCTGCGATGCCCGTATGACCATTCACCAGCGGTCAGGCGAGCTGCGTTGTCACCATTGCGATCATCGCCAACGCCCGTCACAACACTGTCCTGCCTGCGGCAAGTTGGATCTACGCCCATTGGGTGCGGGTACGGAGCGTGCGGAAGAGCGGCTTCGGATTCTCTTCCCGCAATTTCCAGTGTTGCGTATCGATCGGGATAGCACCATGCGCAAGGATGCCATGGCCAATATCTTCTCCATCATTCAGCGCGGCGAGCCCTGCATCCTGGTAGGAACACAAATGCTGGCCAAGGGACATCATTTCCCCCGCGTCACGCTGGTAGCCATCCTGGATGCCGATGGGGGCCTCTTTTCAGCAGATTTTCGTGCCAGCGAGCGCATGGCTCAACAAGTGGTTCAGGTAGCCGGTCGCTCAGGCCGTGCAGAAGTACAGGGCCAAGTGTTGATTCAGACTCATCTGGCAGATCATCCCCTGCTGGTACAACTAACCGAGCAAGGGTACGTTGCCTTCGCTCAGCAAGCCCTGGCAGAACGTCGTGCAGCTGGCCTTCCCCCGTTTACTCACTTGGCGCTGTTACGTGCCGAAGCTTACAAGCCTGGTCAGGCAGAAGAATTCCTGGAGCTGGCCTATGCTGAAGCTGATCAGCTGGCAGCAGAGCTGGACTTGCCCCATATTGAGCTTCTCGGTCCTGTCCCCGCACCCATGGAACGTCGGGCGGGCCGCTTTCGTGCACAGCTTTTATTACAAGCATCACTCCGGGCCCCGCTTCACCGGTTACTGACCAGCTGGGTCTTACGTCTGGAAAGTCTGCCAGCGGGAAGGCAGGTGCGTTGGTCACTGGATGTTGATCCCATAGATCTTTATTAGGACTTTTTTCACCTTAATTTCGGGCTCCGCAGGCCTCAATGACGTCTACACGTTGGCAAGTGATCCTAGCCTGCGGATAATGCAGGGTTTTCATTACGCGCCCAGGCGCGAGCCAAAGGCCAGACGATCATGAAAGACACTATTCGACAGCTTATTCAGAACGCCTTGGAGCGCCTTACTGCCGAAGGCATCTTGCCAGATGGTCTGACGCCGACCATCCAGGTCGAAAATACCAAGGACAAAAGTCACGGCGACTTTGCGAGCAATATCGCCATGATGCTGGCAAAACCTGCCGGCATGAAGCCCCGTGACCTTGCAGAAAAACTGATTGCAGCCCTGCCTGCCGACCCGAGCGTCAGCCAGGTGCAGATTGCGGGCCCGGGTTTTCTGAACTTCTTCCAGAATCACGAGCAACTGGCCCAGCGCCTGGATGATGCGCTGGCTGATACGCATCTGGCCATTCAGAAGGCCGCGCCCAAACAGCGGGTTGTTGTAGACCTCTCCTCTCCCAACCTGGCCAAGGAAATGCACGTGGGTCATCTGCGCTCCACCATCATTGGTGACGCCGTTGCACGTGTACTCGAATTTCTAGGGGATGATGTTATCCGGCAAAATCATGTCGGCGACTGGGGAACCCAGTTCGGCATGCTTCTCGCCTATCTTGAAGAACAGCCTGCGGCAGCTGAAAGCGAGCTTTCCGACCTGGAAATATTTTATCGAGCCGCTAAGAAGCGCTTCGATGAGTCTCCTGAATTTGCCGATCGCGCTCGCGAGCTGGTCGTCAAGCTGCAAGCGGGCGATGAAGCCTGCCTGAAACTATGGCACCGCTTCAATGAGATCTCCCTGAGTCATTGCCAGAAGGTCTATGACCGTCTGAACGTCAAACTCACACCTGCGGACGTAAAAGGAGAGAGTGCTTACAACAGCGAGCTACCTGGTATCGTGACCGAACTCGATGCCAAGGGCCTGCTTACCGAAAGCGATGGCGCCCGCTGCGTTTTCCTTGAAGAGTTCAAGAATGCGGAAGGCAATCCACTTCCGGTGATTGTGCAGAAGGCAGGAGGCGGCTACCTGTACGCCACGACCGATCTGGCAGCCATGCGCTACCGTAGCCAGGTTCTGAATGCCGATCGCGTCCTTTACTTTGTCGACCAGCGCCAGGCACTGCACTTCCAGATGGCCTTTGAAGTTGCTCGTCTGGCTGGTTTCGTTGCTCCATCCATGAGTCTTGAACATATGGGGTTCGGGACCATGAATGGCGCAGATGGCCGCCCTTTCAAGACGCGCGACGGCGGCACGGTCAAGCTAATCGACCTGCTTGATGAAGCAGAAGAGCGCGCCTACACCTTGGTCAAGGAAAAGAATCCCTCCCTGGAAGAAACCGAGCTGCGTGAAATTGCTCGCGCGGTGGGTATCGGCGCCGTCAAATACGCTGACCTGTCCAAGCACAGAACAAGCGACTATAGCTTCAACTTCGAGCTGATGCTTAGCTTTGAAGGCAATACGGCACCCTATCTGCTCTACGCCTATACCCGCGTCGCCAGTATCTTCCGCAAGCTTGGCCAGGAGTACGATGAGGTCGAAGGCCAGATTCGCCTGGAAGCTCCTCAGGAGCAAGATCTGGGTGCTCGTCTGGCCCAGTTTGGCGAAACCCTGAATTCGGTAGCGGAGAAAGGTGTGCCGCATCTTCTATGCGCCTATCTCTACGACATTGCTGGTCTCTTCTCCAGCTTTTACGAAAACTGCCCCATTCTCAGCGCAGAAGATCCTGCTCAACGGCAAAGCCGCCTACGCCTGGCCGCCTTGACCGGGCGCACCCTTAAACAAGGTCTCGAACTGCTAGGCCTGAATACACTGGAACGTATGTAAACGGACGTATATGGCAAAGAAAGCAGCACCTAAACGAGGCGCAAGCCGAAATCAGCCAGCCGCCAAGAAGCAGCCTATTCCCGGTTGGGTATGGCTGGCTTCAGGTCTTGCCATTGGTGGCTTCGTAGTCTTTCTGATGAAGCTTGAGCCGGGCAACGATGCCGTTCGTCGCTCCAAGGGTGAGGAGGCACAAGTTGCGTCCAAGACCAAGCAGGAGGCTCCTACTACGCCAACCCCGGTCAAGCCCAAGTATGACTTCTACACACTGCTACCGGAGTCCGAAGTAATCGTGCCTCCGGACGCCGTGCCGCAGACGAGTCCAACCCCTACTCCGCCCAAGCCTGAAACGTCGCCTGCGACGACAGCTCAGCTGCCTGCAGGCTCGCCACAGCAAGCTCAGACACCTGCGCAGGCTGCTACGCAGACACCTGCTCAACAGCCCAAGACAGCAGCACAGCCACCCGTGACGCTGTTCTTCCTCCAGGCAGGCTCGTTTAGAACACAGGCTGACGCTGATCGAGTGCGAGCGCAGATCATCCTGATCGGTCAGGATGTACGGGTAGAGTCAGGCAAGGTCAAGGATGACACATGGTATCGTGTCCTGGTCGGCCCCTTCAGAGATCGCAACCAACTGACCCAAGCTCAGAGCCAGCTGGCCAGCAACGGTTTCAAGAACCTGCTGCTCCAGCAACGCCAAGGTCGATGACACATGGCGGCCGGAAAAGGCTTGAAGCCTTGGAAGGCCGTCCCCATATCTCCGGCAATCGCTTAAGGCATAGCAGGAGAACACCCTTGACCACTATCGTTTCAGTGCGTCGCAACGGCAAAGTCGTCATTGGCGGCGATGGCCAGGTATCCCTGGGTAATACCGTCATGAAGGGTAACGCACGTAAAGTCCGTCGCCTTTACCACGGCCAGGTGCTGGCAGGCTTCGCCGGCGGCACCGCGGATGCGTTCACTCTGTTCGAGCGCTTCGAGCAGCAACTCGACAAACATCAGGGCCATCTGGTCCGTGCCGCGGTAGAACTGGCCAAAGACTGGCGTACCGATCGTGCACTTCGCCGCCTGGAAGCCATGCTGGCAGTAGCCAACAAGGATGCCTCGCTGATCATTACCGGTAACGGCGATGTCGTCGAACCAGAAGAAGGCCTGATTGCCATGGGCTCCGGTGGCCCCTATGCACAAGCGGCCGCTCGTGCCCTGCTCACGCATACCGAGCTGAGTGCTCGAGAAATTGCCGAGACTGCGTTGAACATTGCGGGAGACATTTGCGTCTTCACTAACCGTAACCTGACTATTGAGGAGCTGGACGCTTCCTGAGTCCGGCCGGAATAACGACATGTCTATGACTCCACGTGAAATCGTTCACGAACTTAATCGCCATATCATTGGCCAGGATGATGCAAAGCGCGCCGTAGCCATCGCTCTGCGTAATCGCTGGCGTCGCATGCAGCTTCCACTCGAGCTGCGCGCTGAGGTCACGCCCAAGAACATTCTGATGATTGGCCCGACAGGTGTAGGTAAAACCGAAATCGCCCGTCGACTGGCCAAACTGGCGAATGCACCCTTCCTGAAGGTAGAAGCCACCAAGTTTACTGAAGTGGGCTATGTAGGCCGCGACGTTGAGTCCATCATCCGCGATCTGGCTGATGCTGCCGTTAAAATGCTGCGTGAGCAGGAAATCGTCAAAGTCCGTCATCGTGCAGAAGATGCTGCCGAAGAGCGGATTCTTGATGCACTGCTACCGCCTGCACGTGCAGTAGGTTTCAGTGAAGAGCCGACTCGCAGCGAAGACTCCAACACGCGTCAACTCTTCCGCAAGCGCCTGCGTGAAGGCCAGCTGGATGACAAGGAGATTGATATCGAAGTGGCTGAAGCGCCAGCAGGTATCGAGATCATGACTCCGCCCGGCATGGAGGAAATGACCAGCCAGTTGCAAAACCTCTTCTCCGGCCTGAACAAAGGCAAGATGAAGGCTCGCAAGCTCAAGGTTAAAGAAGCCTTCAAGCTGATCCGTGACGAGGAAGCTGCTCGTCTGGTCAACGAGGAAGAACTCAAGGCACGTGCCCTGGAAGCAGTCGAGCAGAACGGTATCGTCTTCATCGACGAGATCGACAAGGTTGCCAAGCGTGGCAACACCAGTGGCGCTGACGTATCCCGCGAGGGCGTACAGCGCGATCTGCTGCCACTGATCGAAGGTTGCACGGTAAATACCAAGCTGGGTATGGTCAAAACCGACCACATCCTGTTTATCGCCTCGGGCGCGTTCCACTTGTCCAAGCCCAGCGATCTGGTACCTGAGCTTCAGGGACGTCTGCCAATCCGTGTAGAACTCAAGGCTCTAACACCTCAGGACTTCGAGCGCATTCTCACTGAACCGCACGCTTCACTGACAGAGCAATACCGTGAACTGCTCAAGACTGAAGGCCTGGACGTCGAGTTCACGCCTGAAGGGATCAGCCGCATTGCGGAAATTGCCTGGCAGGTCAATGAGAAGACGGAAAATATTGGTGCGCGCCGCCTGCATACGCTACTGGAGCGATTGCTGGAGGAAGTCTCGTTCAGCGCTGCTGATCTGGCAGGCCAGCAGAATGGCGAGCCTATTCGGATCGATGCTGCCTATGTCAACGGCCACCTGGGCGAGTTGGCACAGGACGAGGATCTGTCGCGCTATATTCTGTAAGGACGTCGACAACCTATCGCTCGCAGCCTCAAGGCTGCGAGCTTATCAGCGAGACCTATTGCCATGCGTTTGCCCACGGCCATCCAGCTGCACAAAGCATCCAAAACCCTCACCGTTCAATACGATACCGAGTCCTTTACGCTGCCTGCTGAATTTCTGCGCGTTCACTCGCCTTCTGCAGAAGTACAGGGTCACGGCAACCCCGTCCTGCAATTTGGCAAGAAGAACGTAGGCATCAGCCAAATCGAGGCAGCCGGTCAGTACGCATTGAAAATTACGTTCGATGACGGTCACGACAGTGGCTTGTTCACTTGGGAATACCTGTATGAACTCGGCCGCAATCAGGAGCAGATGTGGGCCGAGTACCTGTTTGCACTGGCCCGGGAAGGCAAGTCCAGAGATCCGAATGTATCCGTCGTCAAACTGATGCTATAACGCTCAAGCCTGTAGCGCTTTATCCAGCTTCTTCTCGATTTCATGCTCAATCTGTGAGCTTAGGGCCGAGAAGAAGAACCCCAAGGTTGCGTCGACACGCACCTTGTCTTCGCCTACCTCGATACGCCCATCAACACCTGTACGGGAAAATTGCAGCGTATCACCCTCCCAACGGCACTCCACACCGTAATCACGCGTTAGCTTTTCGGCCAGCGCCCCCGCCTTGGCACGCGCAGTTTCAAGGCCTAGTGAATGGGAACGTTCGACACTGATTTGGGACATAGGAAGTACTCCAGCGAATTCGCCTGCGACTATAGCGGGGGCTGTCATGCACGAAAAGCACGAGAACTACCAAGTCAGGATGACCCATCTCATGGAATACCTATTTTCTAATGACTTTATCCGGCAAGAATGGACATCTCAGCGCATCAGCACTGCTAGAATGGTCGCTTATTCAAATGCAGGTGAAGCGTCATGAGCGATCAGCGCAAGGGCCCGGAGGCCGATCCCGTCACTCATTTCGGCTACCAGAGTGTGCCGGAAAGTCAGAAAGCTCAAAAAGTGGCCGAAGTGTTCCACTCGGTTGCAGCCAAATATGACGTGATGAATGACTTGATGTCTGCAGGCGTTCATCGCTTGTGGAAACGTTTCACGATCGAACTGTCCGGGGTTCGAAGTGGTAACCGCGTGCTGGATATCGCCGGCGGCACAGGCGACCTGACTAAACAGTTTTCCCGCCTGGTGGGCCCACGTGGTGAGGTCGTGCTGGCAGATATCAACGACTCGATGCTAAAGGTCGGTCGTGATCGCCTGATGGACGAAGGTATTGCCAACAATGTCAGCTTCGTACAGGCAGACGCTGAAAAGCTGCCCTTCCCAAACAATCACTTTGATTGTGTGACCATCGCCTTTGGATTGCGTAACGTGACCCACAAGGAAGCCGCTATCGCATCCATGCTACGCGTACTCAAGCCGGGCGGGCGTCTTCTGGTACTGGAGTTCTCCAAGCCGACCAGCCAGCTCCTGTCCAAGGCCTATGATGCTTACTCCTTCAGCCTTCTGCCGTTCATGGGCAAGCTGATCGCCAATGATTCGGCCAGTTACCGTTACCTGGCGGAGTCGATTCGCATGCATCCTGATCAGGACACGCTTAAAGCCATGATGGAAACCGCTGGATTTGAGCGCGTGACCTACCACAATATGACAGGTGGCATTGTTGCCCTGCACCGTGGCATAAAACCCTGATGATCCTACTGACCCAGGCCGTACTGGCTGCGCTGGAGCGCGGCCTGAATCCCTTACTGGCAATGGACGCTGTGGCGGGCCGCCGTCTTGCACGCCTGCAAGGCAAGGTCATTGCCATAGATTGTGCGGCTCCCCGTTTCACGCTGTTCATCCTTCCGGCCTATGATGGTCTGCATTTTGCCGCCCACCATGAAGCAGAAGTCGACTGCACGCTGAAAGCACCTGCGTCTCGATTGGCTCAGCTGGCCTTGAGTCAGAACAAAACAGCGATCTTGCACAGCGCCGATGTAACGCTTGAGGGGGATAGTGCAGCACTGATAGAGCTATCCGATATCCTGCAGAGCCTGGAGCTGGACTGGGAATACGAGCTCTCTCGCTGGCTGGGTCCAGTGCCTGCTGCACTGCTTGGACAATTCGTCCGAAAAGGGCGCGGGTGGACGGATCAAAGCTATGAGAGTTTGCGTCAAAGCCTGTCTGACTGGCTAGCTGAAGAAAGTCGCACCCTGGTTGGACGTCGGGAAGGTGATGCTCGCTTTGCGGAAATCGATGCCTTGCGTCTAACTGTAGATCGTCTCGAGGCGCGTATCGCCCGCCTTGCTCAACGCAGACATAAATAACCAATGAAGCTGTTTGCTGCCCTTCGACGCCTGCTGCGTATTTTCCTGGTTGTTGTTCGCTACCGCCTGGATGATCTGGTTTATGCGCTTCCACTGCCCTGGTATTTACGCTTGACAGGTTACTTTCTGCCATGGCGTTGGTTGCCTCGCCCTCGCAAGTCGCTGTCCCGAGGTGCTCGGTTGCGCCTTGCGCTAGAAGGTCTGGGCCCTGTTTTCATCAAGTTTGGCCAGATTCTTTCTACGCGCCGCGATCTTTTACCGGAAGACGTGGCCAATGAGCTTATGTTTCTCCAGGACAAGGTTCCTCCCTTTCCTGGGGAGAAAGCCATTGCGCTGATCGAGTCTCAACTGGGCGCGCCCATTGCCCAGGTTTTCAGCCGCTTCGATATCACGCCGCTGGCCTCCGCTTCCGTCGCTCAGGTACATGCAGCACAGCTCCGAACAGGTGAAGAGGTAGTCGTCAAGGTCGTGCGACCAGGCCTGAAGCCTGTCATTTCTCAAGACCTGGCCTGGCTGTTTCTGCTGGCACGTATGGCAGAACGCGTTTCGGCCGAAGCGCGCCGTCTGCACCCCGTCGAAGTCGTCACGGATTATGAGAAGACCATCTACGATGAGCTCGATCTCTTACGTGAAGCAGCCAACTCCAGTCAGCTCAGAAGAAACTTCGAAGACTCTTCTCTGCTTTACGTTCCGCAGGTTTACTGGGACTGGTGCCGCCCTCGGGTACTGGTCATGGAGCGCATCTATGGCATTCCTGTGACCGACCTGAATGCCCTCCGAGATCAAGGCACAGATTTCAAGCTCCTGGCCGAGCGAGGGGTCGAGATCTTTTTTACCCAGGTGTTTCGCGACAGCTTTTTCCACGCGGACATGCATCCTGGCAATATCTTTGTCAGTACGGCGCACCCCTGGGATCCGAAATATATCGCGGTAGACTGCGGCATCATCGGGAGCCTTACACCCGAGGATCAGAATTATCTGGCCAGAAACCTGATGGCGTTCTTTCAGCGCGACTACCGCAAGGTAGCCCAGCTCCATATCGATTCAGGCTGGGTGCCGGCAACTACGCAGGTCAACGAGTTCGAAGCAGCGATTCGAACCGTGTGCGAGCCGATTTTTGAAAAACCATTGAAAGATATTTCGTTTGGCCAATTGCTACTGCGTCTGTTCCAAGTGGCACGCCGGTTCAACATGGAGATTCAGCCTCAGCTGGTACTGCTTCAAAAAACGCTGCTGAATATTGAAGGGCTTGGACGCCAGCTTTATCCTGACCTGGACCTGTGGGCGACAGCCAAACCCTATCTTGAGCGCTGGATGCGCCAACGCATGGGACCAACCCAGGTACTACGCAATATCCAGCAGCAGATCGAGCAGATCCCGCACTTGGCCCAGATGACCCGTGACACACTGGAGCGCATCACCCAACCCCACCGCAATGATCCACCCAACCCGTGGGGAAGACGAGACAACGCCTGGTTGCCCCGGCTATTTGGTGTCCTGCTGATTGGCGGTGCCTTCCAGACTGGATTTCAGTCCACACCTGAAGGCTGGCCCGCCTGGATCATGCTGGTAACAGGCATCTATCTGGTCATTCGTGGCTAGGCAGGTCGTGCCAGCGCTGTCAGACTAATAATGTGTGTAATTTGCCGGGTAGACCATGAAAGACTGGCTTGAAGAAATCAACTGGAACAGTGACGGACTCGTACCGGCAATCGCTCAGGATTATCAGAGCGGGCGCGTCTTGATGATGGCTTGGATGAACCGTGAGTCCCTCGCTTTGACGGTAGCTGAGAATCGTGCCATCTATTGGTCACGTTCAAGGCGTAAGCTATGGCGTAAGGGGGAGGACTCGGGTCATGTACAGAAGCTGCATGAGCTGCGTCTGGACTGCGATGCTGATGTCGTCATCCTCATAGTTGAGCAGTTAGGTGGTATTGCCTGTCACACAGGACGTGAAAGTTGTTTTTATCGTCGGTTTGAAGAGGGAGCCTGGAAAACGATTGATCCGGTTCTGAAAGATCCCGACGCGATATACACGCCAGGTCATAGCCATGAGTGATACGCTAAACAAAATTGCAGAGGTGCTTGAATCCCGCAAGGGCGCAGCGCCTGAAAGCTCCTATGTCGCCAGCCTCTACCACAAGGGGCTGAACAAGATCCTTGAAAAGGTAGGAGAAGAATCCATAGAAACCATCCTGGCGGCCAAAGATGCGGCCAGCAATGGAGACTCGACGGACCTTATCTATGAAACAGCAGATCTCTGGTTTCATAGTATGGTCATGCTGGCTGCGCTAGGCCAACATCCGCAGGCAGTGCTTGATGAGTTGGATCGCCGCTTTGGGCTATCTGGACACGCTGAAAAAGCTGCTCGATCCGAATCCTGATTCTTGATGAGGTAATGTTATGGGTATTTTTGACTGGAAACACTGGATCGTCATCCTGATCGTTGTGGTACTGGTATTTGGTACCAAACGCCTTAAAACCCTAGGCACCGATGTAGGCGAGTCGATCAAGGGCTTCCGTAAGGCGATGAATACGGAAGAAGAGGAGAAACCTGCGCAAGATCAGCAGAAGCCTCCACTCAATCAGCCCCATACGATTGACGCTCAACACCACAAGGTTGAAGAGCCCGTCCGTAAGGATTGAGTACCTATTATGTTTGGCATCAGCTTCAGTGAGTTAGCCCTGATAAGCCTGGTCGCCTTGCTGGTTTTAGGCCCAGAGCGCCTGCCAGGCGCTGCACGCACTGCAGGCCTGTGGATCGGTCGTCTCAAGCGTAGCTTCAATAACATACGGCAAGAGGTGGAACGTGAAATTGGTGCCGACGAAATACGGCGCCAGCTTCACACTGAGAATCTCTTGTCCTGGGAGCAACGCGACAAGGCCCGCCAGGAGACAGGTAATCCAGCACCGTCGGCTGAAACACCTACGCCGCCTAGCGATGACTCATCTGTCGTCAAGGATGACTTACCTGTCGTCAAATCGGCTCCGCCCAGTAACGTGACTCCGCCCCCCAGCGAGTCAAAGGATCAGCCTTCTCCACCGCGAGCCCCATGAGCGAAAAAAAACCTGAATATGAAGACCAGGAAATGCCTCTGGTCTCTCACCTGACTGAACTGCGGTCACGCTTGCTGCGCTGTGTGCTGGCGACGTTCCTGATTTTCGCCTGTCTGTTCTACTTCGCCCAGAAGATCTACGCTTTCGCGTCGGAACCTATCCGCAGGTTTCTGCCCGAAGGCGCTACGATGATCTCGACAGACGTCACGTCGCCGTTCCTTGCGCCCTTCAAGTTGACGCTTATTGTTTCCCTTTTTCTGGCCATGCCCGTCATCCTTTATCAGGTCTGGGGATTCATTGCGCCAGGTCTTTACAAGCATGAAAAGCGCGTCGCGCTTCCCTTGCTGATTTCAAGTATTTTGCTGTTTTACGCTGGAATGGCGTTTGCCTATTTCCTGGTCTTCCCGCTGATTTTCCACTTTTTCTCAAGCATCACGCCGGAAGGCGCCATGATGATGCCGGACCTGAACAGCTACTTGGATTTCATACTGACGCTATTCTTTGCATTTGGCGCTGCCTTTGAAATCCCTGTCGCAACCGTTCTGCTGATCTGGATCGGTATCGTCGATGTGGCCTACCTCAAGAAGGTACGTCCGTACGTCATTATCGGATGCTTCGTAGTAGGCATGATCCTGACGCCACCGGATGTGCTTTCCCAGACCATGCTGGCGATTCCCATGTGGCTCCTGTTTGAAATTGGCCTCCTGTTTGGACGCTTCGTTCGAAAACGTGAGCCACACGAAGAAAAGACCTCGCACGAGGATCAGCCACCAGCGACTCATTCGTGAATCTGCTGCTGCTAGAACAGGAGGACTTCGTCGGAGACAATGAAGTCCTCCTTAAAGACCGGCGCTTTGCCCACCTGAAAGACATTCACCAAGCTGAGCGTGGTGATTCACTGAGGGTCGGCATGTTGAATGGTTTGATGGGCGGAGGCGAAATTCTTGACCTCACGCCTGATTCAGCACGCATCAAACTTCAGCTGCACCAACCTGCCCCGCCTAAACTGCCCATAACACTCATTTTGGCGCTGCCGCGACCCAAGATGCTGCGTCGAGTATTGCAAGGCATCTCTTCGATGGGTGTAGCCCGGTTGGTTCTCATCAACAGCTATCGGGTTGAAAAGAGCTTCTGGCAAACCCCCTTTCTTGACCCCTCCGCTATTCGAGAGCAGCTGATTCTTGGCTTGGAGCAAGCACGAGATACCGTTTTACCTGAAGTCATCATAGAGAAACGGTTCAAGCCCTTTGTCGAGGATCGTCTTCCATCATTGGCGAAAGGGACGATTGGGCTGACTGGCCATCCTGGCAACTACCCACCCTGCCCTCGTGAAGTAAAAGGCCCCGTAACGCTGGCAATCGGCCCGGAAGGCGGCTGGATCCCTTATGAGGTGGATAAGCTGCAAGAGGCAGGGCTTGACCCTGTTCAACTGGGTGAACGTATCCTGCGTGTAGAAACAGCCGTTACAGCGCTCCTGGCCCGCCTGTTCTAACTTCTGTCGCCAATAAAAAAGCCCCAGCCATATTCTGACTGGGGCTTTTCATATGCCTTCTCAACCTTAGCGAGCAGGATTCACTGCAAGTGAAGCACTGTCTGCGTCAGGAAGCGAACTTGTTTCGGCAGATGCAGGTGCGGGCAGAATGCGTCGGTACGCCTCCACCCAACGATCACGTGCTTCACCTGATTGCCACACCTGCAGATGCAGACGCGACATTCCAACAGGATCGCTCAAGATAGCCCACTGTGCATCCGAGTGCTTCTCGGGGCCGTCTGCTAGCACTTTTTCCAGGCGCTGCTGACGTAGTGCTTCGGCCTGAGGCACGACCTTGGCATGTCTTGCCTTGGCCATTCCACATGCCAGTGCGTTGATCAGCGGATCGACTACGGCCTGCAGGAAACCATGACGAAGAACGGTTTGGTTGTTCTGCTGCAAGTACTCGTCGGTCGCCACCAGCTCACGAGGCGGATTGTATTCTTCCGGAATCAGGAAGAAGCTGGAACGACGCGCCGCCATGCCGTAATTGGTACGGCTTGAGATGACTGACACCGGAGCGGAAAGCATCAGTGACACCACAATAGGCGATAGCCACCAGAGGAAACGTGGGTCCAACCAGGCTACACCGGCCGTCCAGATAATACCTAGCAGCATTTGTGAGCCATGACGCTTGAAGGCCTCGCTCCAAGGCGTGGCATCATCGTCACGCTGAGGCGAATTCCATTGCACTGACCAGCCCAGGAAGGCAGCAGTCACGAATACCGTATGGAACAGCATGCGTACAGGCGCCAGCAGAACCGAGAACAGCATTTCCAAGAGCATCGAACACAGCAACTTGAAACCGCCGCCGAATTCTTTTGCCCCCTTGGCCCAGATCAGGATGACGCTGAGCAGCTTTGGCAGGAACAACAGAATCAACGTGGTCGAGAACAAGGCAATTGCCTGCTCGGGATGCCACTGTGGCCAGACTGGGAACAACTGCCTTGGCTGCAGGAAGTACTGCGGCTCCATGAGCTTGTGTACGGCTAGAAGTGCAGTGGATAGCACCAGGAACAGGAACCAGAGCGGTGCCGACAAATAAGACATCACACCGGTCAGGAACACGGCCCGGTGTACCGGGTGCATACCCTTTACCAGGAACAGCCGGAAATTCATCAGGTTGCCATGGCACCAACGGCGGTCACGCTTGAGCTCATCCAGCAGGTTAGGCGGAAGCTCTTCGTAGCTACCGGGCATGTCGTATGCAATCCAGACTCCCCACCCTGCACGACGCATCAATGCAGCCTCAACGAAGTCGTGGGAAAGGATGGCACCTGCAAACGAGCCTTTACCGGGTAGAGGCGCCAATGCGCAATGCTCGATGAACGGCTTTACGCGAATGATTGCGTTATGTCCCCAATAGTGGGATTCACCCAGCTGCCAGAAATGCAGGCCCGCCGTAAAGAGCGGCCCGTACACCCGGGTAGCAAACTGCTGGAGACGCGCATAGAGCGTATCCATACCTGAAGCTTTGGGTGCGGACTGGATGATACCTGCTCGCGGATTAGCTTCCATCAGGCGTACAAGGCCCGTGAGACATTCACCGCTCATGACGCTATCAGCATCCAGCACGACCATATAGCGGTACTGGCTGCCCCAACGGCGGCAGAAGTCATCGATATTACCGCTCTTGCGCTTCACACGGCGGCGGCGACGGCGATAGAAAATCTTGCCGTAACCTTTTACCGCATGGCAGAGCTCAAGCCAGGACTTCTGCTCGGCAACACATTTGTCCGGATTGTTACTGTCACTCAGGATAAAGAAGTCGAAATGCTCAAGCTGCCCGGTCGCCGCTACAGACTCATAGGTCGCACGCAAACCGGCAAACACCCGGGCGACGTCTTCGTTGGCGATCGGCATGACAATGGCGGTACGCGCCTCAGGCGCAATCACTTCGTCCCCGACAGTACTGGCGGAAATACTGTACTTATCCCGTCCGGTCAGTAGCTGCCAGAAGCCCATCAGGGCCGTCCAAAAACCGGCAGAAACCCAGCAGAACAAGGTTGCAAACAGCAGAAGGATACTGGTCTGCAATACATAGGGAAGCACCTGCCTGGCAGACTCCAGAAGCCCTTGATCCCAGACCTCTCCAAGATCGACCAGTGACCACCCTTGATAGGGCAGAACAGCTTTCATGTACCAGGTAGCGATACCTGTTTGAAGGAGCATGAGCACCAGCAGGATGAAACGACGGAAAGCCCCTACTTTGCGCCAGTGAGCGTGTGCGTCCGCCTCCTCATCAGGTACCTGACGAGCCTCCTGTTTGCGACCCAGCAGACGATGCCATATACGTACCACGGGATTAGTACGCCATGGCTCTGGCAACATCTGGGACCGCGTGATGGCAGGCATGGTACGGATATTGGTCCGCCCCTGAGCATCAACGGTAAGCAGGTCACCTTCGGACAGGGCATCACCCCAACCCATTTTCAAGCGTGCTTCTACAGAACTCAGTGCAGGATCATTTCCAACAGACTCAGTGGACGCAAGCTTTCCATGCAGGGAAGCCAGGCCCTCAGCGTCGGTACTGCCTACACCGCTCGCGAGTTGCTGCCGCTCGGCCTCCCCGAGCGGCAAGCGCTCGAGGTAGTCCTGAACGGGTGTTGTTTCTTTACGGTTATTCATTGGCAGGCAACTGATAGCTCCAGGTTTCGGTCAGCGTCTTATCGCCTTCCGCCAACGCAGCACGTATTTCTACGGGCTTGGTAGCGTCCTTGACCTTCAGACGCAGCGTCAAACGCCAGCCTTTGGTGACAGGGTTATAACGAACATTGTTTTCAATTAGATCACCATTGTCGTTAAGACTGACCTGCGAGGCCACCTGTGCACTTTCCGGCAGGTTCTTGAGAACAGGGCCTTCAAAGTCAATGATGAAGGCGGTGCTTCCATCTGCCTGGCGAACCAGATTGGGCTGCTTGACGTCGCCGGTCGAGAGGCGAGTTTGCTGAACCCAGGCCACATCAGGCGAATGCAGAGCAGGCTCGTCCATGGTGAAATGCAGACGATAGCTCAGATCAATTGGCTCACCGGCCTGAGGTATGGTGTCTGGTGTCCAGAAGGCAACGATGTTGTCGTTGGTTTCGTCTGGTGTCGGTATCTCGACCAGCTCGACTTTGCCCTTGCCCCAGTCACCCTTGGTTTCAACCCAACCGCTTGGCCGCAGATCGTAACGATCATCCAGATCTTCGTAACGGCTGAACTCACGGCCGCGCTGTAGAAGACCGAAGCCCTTGGGGTTTTCGACTGTATAGGTGCTGATGGAAAGACGCTTGGGATTATTCAGCGGACGCCAGATCCACTCGTCATTACCCGCATGAATGGCCAGGCCATTGGAATCGTGCAGGGCTGGACGATAGTTGACCTGCGGGCTTGGCTGATTGGGTCCGAACAGGTACATGCTGGTGAGTGGCGCAATGCCCAGCTTGCCTACATTATCGCGCAGGTAAACGCGCGCCTGCACATCAACTGTGCTGTCGCTACCAGGGGTAACGACCATCTTGTAGGCACCCGTAGCACGGGGAGAATCCAGCAAGGCGTAAATCACCAGGTTACGGCGGTCCGGCTGTGGGTGCTCGACCCAGAACTCACGGAAGCGAGGGAATTCTTCGCCGGACGGCAGGGCGGTATCGATCGCCAGGCCACGCGCAGACAGGCCATACACCTGATCCTTGCCTACTACACGGAAATAGCTGGCGCCCAACATGGTCACAAACTCATCCTGCTTGTCGGGCTTGTTCAGCGGATAGGTTATGCGGAAACCGGCAAATCCCAAATCCTTGAGGGCAGCCTGATCCAGCTGCAGATTGCCGAAATCGAAATAGGATGGATCGTACTTGACCTCGTTGACACCCGTTGCCGTGACTTCATTGATCTTCACTGGCACGTCGAAATGCATGCCCTGATGATAGAGGTTCAGCTGGAACGGCGTTTTCTCTCCAGACCAGAGCGCCTTGTCCTGGCGGAAACGGATCTGCTGGTAATCAGCGAACTTCATGTCACGGAGAACGGCAGGCAGATTGCTCTTGGGCGCAGCGAATTTTTGTTCGGCAAGGCTTTTGGCCTGCACTGATACGTCATCGAGGCTAAACGCCCAGGCCTTGGCCCCAAACATTGCCATGATGGCCGTAAAACTCAGCACGATAGCCTTAGCCTTACCTGGCTTGGAATTAGTATTCAAATACAACGCAGCCCCCTTAATCAGCGTACGAATCGTTGAACGACGCATGGCCATTCACGGATAAGCAGTCGTCGGACTGACAAGATCGCGAATGATTCCGCACAAAGCGTGTCGGTCGTTCCAAACTGCGCAATCATAGACACTTCCAGAAAACCTGTAAGAGTCTGTTGCTCAAATAGATAATAAAAATGTTACCGGACCATCATTGGTCAGTGAAACTTGCATATCGGCCCCAAAACGACCTGTTGCCACATGGGCATGGCGGTAACGCGCAAGTCCTACCAGATGCGAGAACACCGCCGCGCCCTGTGCAGGCGGCGCTGCGGTCGAGAAGCTTGGACGCAAACCACTTTGCGTATCCGCCACCAGCGTAAACTGCGAAACCAGTAGCAACCCACCTCCTGCATCCGTAAGCGAGCGATTCATTCGCCCTTCCGCGTCCGAAAAAACCCGGTAATTAAGAACTTTGTGCAGCATTTTTTCGCAAGTTACTTCATTGTCCGTCGGTTCTATGCCCACCAAGGCCAGAAGCCCCTGGTTGATCTCACCGACTATCTCACCGTCTACCTCTACACGCGCCTGCGTGACGCGCTGTATAAGGACTTTCATTCAGCCTCCGGGGGAACATCGAGCAACTGTCGTGCCATGGCATCGGTTGCACGTACCAAGGCATCACAGATGCCCGGTTCGCCACCGGCATGACCTGCGTCGCGCACGATTTGCAACTCACTATTAGACCAGGCCTTGTGCAAGGCCCAGGCATTATCCAGCGGACAGACCACGTCATATCGTCCATGAACGATGACACCGGGAATATGGGCGATCTTGGGCATATCCCTGATCAATTGGTTGGGCTCAAGAAACGCATTGTTGACAAAGTAGTGGCACTCTATGCGCGCAATGGACAATGCGTGCTCTGAAAATCGCTCGACCACATCAGGATTTGGTCGAAGCGTCGCCGTACGCCCCTCCCAACAGGACCAGGCTCTGGCAGCGCCCATCTGGGCAATTTCATCAGGGCAACTGAGCCGCTTGTAATAGGCCTGCATCAGGTTGCCTCGCTCCTGTTCAGGAATCGGTGCGAGATAGTCTTGCCAGTAGTCGGGGAACAGACGGCTCGCCCCATCCTGATAGAACCAGTGGAAGTCCTCAGGCCGACATAGAAAGATGCCTCGAAGGATCAGGGCATGTACACGATCCGGGTGCGTCTGCGCATAGGCCAGCGCCAGAGTCGATCCCCAAGAGCCGCCAAAAAGTACCCATTTTTCAATTCCCAGATGCTCACGGATACGTTCCATGTCAGCAACCAGGTCCCAGGTTGTATTGCGCTCCAGACTGGCATAAGGGGTTGAGCGCCCGCACCCACGCTGATCGAATGTGACAATCCGGTAAAGACCTGGATCAAAGAACCGCCGGCTCAACGCGTCGCAGCCTGCACCGGGTCCTCCATGAATGAACAGCACAGGTAGGCCATCCGGTGAACCGCTTTCGTCCAGATAAAGGACATGAGGATCATCTACAGCAAGTGTGTGGCGGGCGTATGGCTTGATTTCCGGATAGAGGCTGTGCATGTTACTCCCCTTCGGGCTTGTCAGTGGCGATAAAGCATCGTCGTGTTTGTCCGTGCTATAGCCATCATAGCGCTAACCTAACCAGGAAAAGGAATTCTCGTGATGCGTTTGACCACCTGTCTGCTCATTTCTTCACTTCCGTTATTTATCGTGGGCTGCAAAAGCGATCCTCAGCAAGCACTCGACAAGGCAGCTGATCAATTGCAAGCCAGCCTGGAAGCCAAGAAAACCGGAGCGGTATATGAGCAACTGCACCCACAGTTTCTGGCCCAGCAACAGAACGATCGTGCGTGGGCCCGCCAAACCATGGCAGGTATGTTTCTAAAATATCGCAATATCCATATCGTTACCTTCCGCAAACACAGTCAGATCGATGCCACTTACCAGAACAAAGGCTATACGGATGCCGAGGTAGGCATGACAGGGGCTGAAGGCCTTCTGCCTGATGCGGCCCGCCACTACAGTGTAAGGCTGGAGTGGTGGAAAGAAGGCGACGACTGGAAGCTGGCGCGAGCGGATTGGCAGTAAATGATTGTTATACCCCACGTGTACACTCACGTACGAGACACACTCATTCTCTGATCGGAACGTTTCCATGTCTTCAGCCGACTCTGTACACCTGCTGATTATCGATCCACAAAATGACTTTTGTGATATTGCGGATGCTGCGCTTCCTGTCCCAGAGGCAAGTGCTGATCTCCGAAAGGTTGCCAGCTTGATACACATGTGGGGACACAGACTGGACGCCATTCACGTCACGCTGGATTCTCACCAACCTTTGCACATAGCGCATCCGTCCTGGTGGCAGGATGCCGAAGGGCACTCCCCTCCTCCGTTCACGGTTATTTCTGTAAATGATATCGAGCAGGGCCGCTGGATAGCCTGCGTGTCGGAAAAGCAGAGCTATAGCCTTGAATATGTGAAAGCTCTGGCCGAACGTGGACGATATCAGTTGACCATATGGCCGGAGCATTGCCTGATCGGAAGCTGGGGGCATAATGTCTATACGCCCCTGCTTAAAGCACTCAATGAATGGGGCAGGACGCGCTTGAAGACGGTCCATTACATTCCGAAGGGCAGCAATCCCAACACAGAGCATTACTCCGCTATTGCCGCTGAAGTGCCAGATCCTGACGATCCAGGTACACGATCCAATACCCCTCTATTGAATCAACTGGAACAGGCTCAGACTGTACTGATCGCCGGCGAAGCCCTCTCTCACTGCGTCGCAGGAACCGTAAGAGATATCGCGGATCACTTGGGCGAGACCAATCTTCACCGCCTCGTGCTGCTCACCGACTGCTCGCATGCAGTACCCGGCTTCGAACATCTGGCGGAATGCTTTATTGAAGAAATGAAGACCAAGGGCGTCAGATGCCTGACTAGCAAAGAGGCTGAGCCCCTACTCGCCGCGTCATAAAGCGTACATAACGATCGGCCATCGCTTCGTGCAATGGCCGATACGCTTTATTTCAACTCATACAGACCGGTATAAGTTGCGGAAGCGATCTGGTTCAGATGCGTCATGAACCGTGCTACTGCATTGGTAGCCTCTGCCGGCACAGGCAGGCTTTCGACTGCCAGCGCATGGATTTGAAAGATATACCGGTGCGCTTTATCGCCTTTTGGCGGCGCGGCACCACCAAATCCAACGGTTCCATAGTCATTGCGCAGCTGTAGAGCCCCTTTTGGCAGCAGGCTTCCATCCGCGTGGCCTGCGCCTTCCGGCAAGTTTGTGACATCGGCAGGTATGTTCACCACAACCCAGTGCCAGAACCCGCTGCCGGTTGGAGCGTCGGGATCGTACACCGTCAAGGCGAAACTCTTGGTTCCCGGCGGAGGATTCTCCCACATGAGCACAGGTGAAATATTTTCACCCGATACGCCAAAGGCCTCGACATCAAATTCCTGGCGCTTTGACATCAAACCATTATCAGCGAACGCATCGGTCCACAGGCGAAACTCCGAATCGGCCATGCTTGCCCCCTTTAGTTGGATGACTGGCCTCGCCAGACCAGCCTGGATGTATCAAATCCTTTGGCTTTAGCGATGCCAAGAAAGGTGTCGCGCTGCTGCTGGGTGATCTCGGCTGAGCGAGATAGGAACCAGAGATACTTGCGATCAGGGCTCCCTACCACGGCATTATGGTATTCAGGGTCAATATAAAAGACCCAATAAGGGCCCTTGGCTATATTGGGAAATACGCCGCTGAACCAAGTATCGAAGCGCACTTCCAGTCGGTCCGTTACACCAGGCTTCATTGGCGAGGCGACACCGGTCGCCTGATCCCAGTCGCCAGACTTCGTCAGACAGCGATTGAGCACCGCAACATTTCCATCGTCACGCAGATGGTAATGCGCCTCGGACTGAACGCAACTGCGCTGGAAAAACATGGGCAGGCGCGCCTGCTCATACCATGTCCCCTGATAGCGCTTCAGATCAAGCGAACCGACGGTTTCAGGCGGTGGTGTCTTGGTCGAACTGGCACAGGCGACCAACAATCCTGCTGCGCCAGCCAGTAGTAAAAGCTTGGTAGATGTTTTCATCGCAACCCCTGTCCTGCATACATGACAACCTTGTCGTTGACATACTGCACGCTGATGAACGCGGAAGACTGATCACCCCATGTGCAGCTTGATAACCCCAACGCACCGGAACACTCTGTAGGCTTGCCCAATAGTTCTTCGACTTCGGCCTTGGTTTGGCCAGCCTTGAGCCGATTGTAATTTTCCTGATTGATCTTGCTGCAGCTGATCAGCCACAAGCAACTCAGCATCACTGCAAACACGCGAAACTTCATTCTGACTCCTAACCTGGACCGGAGGGCTGACACCATCCTCACTCTCTGATGAACTCCTGACCGAGCCCTTTCAAATGCCCGTTATCATCTATGGTCCAGACTTCAGAAGTAGGCGGCATGTCGACGCGCAGCCCCTCATCGACCAGGGTAGCACCATAGGTTTGTGGGGAAAGCGCATCGCCCGTGACCGTCACACGCCATGCGACTTCCTCCGGCGCGATTTGTAACTTGACCTGACCTGTATTGAGACTTTTCCACTTGCCTTCAAAATCGTCATGACTGCCACAACCGGCGAGAAGAACCGATGTAAAAAGCATCAGTAAAAATGATTTCATAGCAGTCCCCATCTCCCTTAGCAGCATTTAGAACCTAACCTTATACAAGGGGTTCGGTATTTCCGGGCAATAAAAAACCCCGCCTGAGGCGGGGTTCGCTTTTGAATCAACCCTTAGGCAGCGATCTTGCCCTTGAGCTTGTTCATTGCATTTTTTTCGAGCTGACGAATACGCTCAGCCGATACGTTGTACTTGGCAGCCAACTCGTGCAGTGTAGCCTTGTCTTCAGCCAGCCAGCGCTGGTAAAGGATGTCACGGCTACGCTCATCCAGGCCTTCCAACGCCTCATGCAGATTGGCCGAAGAGTTATCGCTCCAGTCAGACTCCTCCAGCTGACGAGCCGGATCGTAGCGATTGTCTTCAAGATACTGCGCGGGCGATTGGAACGCCGTATCGTCGTCTGCATCGGAAGCTGGATCAAAAGCCATATCCTGGCCCGTCAGACGACTTTCCATTTCGCGTACTTCACGCGGCTCGACGCCCAGCGTGCTGGCAACCGCCTGAACCTCGTCATTGTTCAGCCAGGCAAGACGCTTCTTTTGGCTACGCAGGTTGAAGAACAACTTGCGCTGGGCCTTAGTAGTAGCCACTTTCACGATGCGCCAGTTACGCAGGATGAACTCGTGTATCTCAGCCTTGATCCAGTGGACGGCAAACGATACGAGACGAACACCCATTTCAGGGTTGAAACGCTTTACAGCCTTCATCAGGCCGACGTTACCTTCCTGGATCAGATCTGACTGGGCCAAACCATAGCCCGAATAACTTTTGGCAATATGTACGACAAAACGCAGGTGCGCGAGCACCATTTGCCGTGCCGCCTCTAAATCCTGGTTATAGAAGAGGCGTTCGGCCAGTTCGCGCTCCCGCTCCGGCGTCAGCATGGGAATGCTGTTTACAGAGTTGACATAGGCCTCCAGGCTAGCGCCAGGAACCAATGTTGGAACAGGTTGCAGAGAATTGGTCATGCGAATCCTCCGATTCACTTATGCACAGGGCAGTGTATCACTGAAGAATCAGACAGAAAACAAGACTAACAGTTCCCTAAAAAAGAACCTATAGCCTTTAAAATCAATCACTTAAATAGTCACTATCAATCAAATCGATAGCTTTACATCATAATTTGAGACAGTTGTTTGATTCATGAATCGGCGCCCTTATCGGGGCGCCAACTCTCTCAGATGGCGAGCCACCGCCAGCCAGGCGCCAATGTAACCCAGCAGTATTGCACCAATAAGTAACTGGATGCCTTCATCCATGGACACGCTGGCCAGCGCAAAATCGCTGCCGTAAAGACCGGCCAGCTCGATGACAGCCTCGTTAAGCCAGTTCAAGCCAAAAGCCAGTAGTGCCCAGGCTGCAATACCGGCGCCTATCCCATACATGGCGCCCATGTACAGGAAAGGTCGCCGCACATAACCGTCAGTACCGCCTACCAACTTTATGACCTCGATTTCGGTCCTGCGGTTTTCGATGGCCAGACGAATTGTATTCCCGATGACGAGTAGCAGGGCTACGATCAGAACGACTGTAAGCCCAAACACGAACCGCTCACCCAGCTTCAGAATGGCGGTCAGTCGCTCGACCCACTGCATATCGAGCTGTACCTGCTGTACGCCAGATAGCTCAGCCAGACGACTGCGCAGCATGTCCAGCCGACCTTTATCAATCTCCTGCGGCGTCACGGAGATCACCGAAGGCAACGGATTTTCTGGCAGTTCCTTCAAGGCTTCGCCCAGACCAGCTTGCTGTTGAAGCTCTTGCAGAGCCTCGTCACGTCCGATCCAGTGCACCTCACTGACATCAGGTAGCGCTGCAATCTGTTCCTGTAATTGCTTGCCTTGAGCTTCGTCCAGATTAAGGTCAAGAAAGACAGAAATTTGGGCCGCGCGCTGCCATGAGCCGCCGAGCCGCTCCACATTGTTCAGCAGCAGCGATACACCCATCGGCAACGCAAGGGCAATTCCCATAACCAAGCAGGTCAGAAAGCTTCCGATCGGCTGTCGGCCCATCCGCCACAGACTGTCACGCAAGCCAATGAGATGCGCTTCGAAATAGGCATGTAACGGGCTGCGCCAATCCTGCTTCGGCTTGGCTGTCTTGCGACGTTTGGGCTTTTCCGGTTTTTCACCCTGTACGTCGCCGCGTGGAAGTTCCTTGGCACTCATGTAGGACTCTCCTCATCCCCGATCAGACGGCCACGCTGCAGCGTCAGCATACGATGACGCAGGCGTGCGATCAGGGCATGGTCGTGGCTGGCAATCAGTACAGTGGTGCCAAGGCTGTTGATGTCCTCGAACACACCCATGATTTCGGAGGCAAGCCGCGGATCGAGATTACCGGTTGGCTCATCCGCCAGCAGCAAGGCTGGTCGATGTACGACAGCCCGCGCGATCCCGACGCGCTGTTGCTGGCCGGTAGACAGGTCCGACGGATAGTCTTCGAGCTTGTCCTTCAGGCTGACCCGCTCCAGCGCCATGGTCACACGTTTGGCAATCTCGGCCTTGGACAACCCCAGGATCTGTAGAGGCAAGGCTACATTGTCGAACACGGTACGGTCGAACAGGAGCTGGTGGTTCTGAAACACCACACCAATCTGACGACGCAGGAATGGAATCTGCGCATTGCTAATCCGCGAAATATCCTGTCCAGCCAGCGAAAGCTTGCCACTGGTGGGTCGCTCCATCGCCAGGATCAGGCGCATCAGGGTGCTCTTGCCGGCACCGGAGTGACCGGTAATGAACAGGATCTCCCCGCGCTCCGCACGGAACGATAATTCATGCAAACCGATATGCCCGTTCGGGTAACGTTTACTGACCCGATCGAAATGAATCATGTCGTCTCCCGCTCAGCGAACAACGCTCGAACGAAGGGCTTGGCTTCGAACTCACGCAGATCGTCAATGCCTTCACCTACACCGATGTAACGGATAGGCAGGCTCATCTGCTTGGCCAGCGCGAAAATGACGCCACCCTTGGCAGTACCGTCAAGCTTGGTCAGCGCAAGGCCGGAGAGCGGAACGGAGGCATGGAATTGCTTGGCCTGATTCATGGCGTTCTGGCCGGTACCTGCATCCAGCACCAATAAAGTCTCATGCGGGGCGGATTCGTCCAGCTTGCCAATGACGCGGCGCACCTTGCGCAGCTCTTCCATCAGGTTGTCCTTGGTGTGCAGGCGACCGGCCGTATCGGCAATCAGAACATCGACACCGCGAGCCTTGGCAGCTTGTACAGCGTCATAGATCACCGAGGCGGAGTCAGCGCCGGTATGCTGTGCAATCACTGGAATCCGGTTACGCTCCCCCCAGACCTGTAACTGCTCGACCGCTGCGGCACGGAACGTATCGCCAGCGGCCAGCATGACCTTCTTGCCCTCAAGCTGGAGCTTTTTAGCCAGCTTGCCGATGGTCGTGGTTTTGCCAACACCGTTCACGCCAACGACCAGGATAACGAATGGCTGTGTGGACTTATCGATGACCAACGGCTGCTCGACAGGTATCAACAAGCCGGTCAGCTCTTCCTGCAACGCCTGATAAAGGGCCTCACTGTCCGCAAGCTGTTTACGTGCAACCCGCTGGGTAAGGTTCTTCATGATGGTGGTAGTCGCCTCGACCCCCACATCAGCCGTCAATAGCCGGGTCTCCAGCTCATCGAGCAAATCATCGTCGATAGCTTTCTTGCCCAGAAACAGGCTGGCCATCCCTTCGCCAATGCTGGCGCTGGTCTTGCTCAGCCCTTGCTTGAGGCGAGCAAAGAAGCCCAGTTTTGTCGGTGCCGCGGGCTGTGGTGCCTGCTCCGGTTCCGGTTCTGCGTCTACTCCTGGTTCTGGCTCAGGCTCAGGCTCAGGCTCAGGCTCAGCAACAGGTTGGAGCTCGGCCGTCCTCGATTCATCCAGCCGCTCGGGCTCAATGAATACAGGCTCAACAGGCGCCAGCATAGCAGGCTTAGGCTCTGGCTCAACTGCAGGCGCTTGCAAAGAAGGCTGCACCGTTTCAGGCTGGCGTGGCGGCTCAACCGGCTGCGCCTGAATCGGTTCCGGCTGAAAGGTTTTTACGCTTTCGTCCTGCTCGGCTACCGGTGCGGGTGCCTCGGTTTCCTCAGCAGGAGGTAGCTGAGTTGAAGGAATAGCGTCAGCCGGCTCGGGGACCGGCTCCGGGTGTACTACCGGCTCGACAGCCGTTTCTGGCTTAGCCTCGGTTGTCTCCTGCGGCTTCTTGCGAAACCAACTGAAGAACCCTTTCTTTTCCCCTGCGGGAGGGGACTTTTTATCGTCGGAACCAAACATGCAAAGGTCTATCTCAAGGGGCGGGCACGCTGTGGCAAATCCATAAAGATGTGCTGCCAGGCGTGGCCGGCATGAAAAGGGATGCGTATCCTAGCACCTCATCGCTTGCTGGCGCTAAAGACCGGCAAGCCCTGGAATGAGTTCATAGATTGATGACAGTCTTCTCTCGACGTACTACTGGTCTGCTGTTCAGCCTGCTCTGCGCGCCGCTTACCGTCCTGGCCGCCGAGACCCAACCCACGCACGAATACACACTCGACAATGGTTTGAAAGTCGTTGTTCGGGAAGATCATCGTGCTCCTGTCGTGGTTTCACAACTCTGGTACAAGATCGGCTCAAGCTACGAGACGCCCGGATCGACCGGCCTTTCCCATGCCTTGGAACACATGATGTTCAAGGGCAGCAGCAAGATGGGTCCTGGAGAGGCCTCCCTGGTTCTGCGTGATCTCGGAGCAACCGAGAATGCCTTCACCACGGACGATTACACGGCCTATTACCAAGTGATGGCCAAGGATCGTTTGCCTGTGGCGCTTGAGCTCGAAGCCGATCGCATGGCCACCTTACGCCTACCTGCCGATGAATTCAGCCGCGAGATAGAAGTCATCAAGGAGGAGCGTCGCCTGCGCACTGACGATCAGCCAATGGCACTGGCCTACGAGCGTTTCAGCGCGGCGGCCTACCCGGCCAGTGGCTACCGCACGCCAACCATTGGCTGGCCTGCTGATCTTAAACGCATGAACATCGACGATCTGCGGCACTGGTATCAATCCTGGTACGCGCCCAACAATGCGACCCTGGTTGTAGTGGGCGATGTGACCGGAGAAGACGTAAGACAGATGGCTCAACAGTACTTTGGCCAGATTCCCAAGCGGGACCTGCCACCGGCCAAGCGCCCGCTTGAACTCCAGGCACCAGGTGAACGCCGTCTGATCCTTCCCGTTCGTACGCAAATCCCCAGCCTCATGATGGGATTCAATGTGCCCGGTTTTGCCAGTGCAGAGAATCAACGGGATGTGCATGCCTTGCGCCTGATCTCAGCGCTGCTCGATGGTGGCTACAGCGCCCGTCTCTCCACTCAACTGGAGCGTGAGCAGGAGCTGGTTACCGGCGCCTCGGCCTCATACGAGTCCTACACTCGCGGCGACAGTCTGTTCATGCTCAGCGCCATGCCCAACCTGCAAAAGGGCAAGACCCTGGCAGATGTCGAAGCCGGCCTTTGGGCGCAACTGGATGCGCTCAAGCAAACGCCACCGAGCACCGCCGAACTGGAGCGCGTCAGAGCGCAGGTGATCGCCAGCCTTGTCTATGAGCGCGACTCAATTACAGCCCAGGCCAGCAATATTGGTCAATTGGAAAGCATCGGCGTGTCCTGGCACGAGATGGATAACGAGCTTGCAGATTTGCAATCTGTCACTCCGGCTGATCTACAGCGTGTTGCACGCACTTACTTCACTCGCGATCGCCTGACAGCCGCCCACGTGATTCCCGAGACCCAGACACAGCAGGAGGCTCGCCCATGAACGTCCGCTTTTCTTATGCATGGGGCACCTTGCTCAGCCTGACGCTGCTTGGCGGCTGCCAGAACACTTCTCCTGTGGCAGACAGTGCAGCGGCCCATCCCAAATTGGAATCACTGCAGGCGCTAAGCAAGACAGCTCCGGTTACCCGCAAGCTCGATATCCAAAGCTGGAGAACTCCAGAAGGCGCGCGCGTCATGTTTGTGGAAGCCAATGAGCTGCCCATGTATGACCTCCGCCTGACATTTGCAGCCGGTAGCAGCCAGGACGGCAACACACCAGGCATCGCCACGATGACCAATGGCATGCTCAACGAAGGCATTGCAGGAATGGACACTACCGCAATAGCCATTGGCTTCGAAAATCTGGGTGCCAATTTCTCAAACGGTGCCTATCGCGACATGGCCGTTGCCGGGCTGCGTACCCTGTCCGACCCGACTAAAAGTGACCCGGCGCTCGATCTCTTCACCAAGGTGGTAGGTCATCCTACGTTTCCTGCCGCCCCGCTGGAGCGTATTCGAAATCAATTGTTGACCAGCATCGAATACAAGAAACAGGACCCCGGCGCTCAGGCAGGTGATGCGCTGATGAAACAGCTCTACGGCAGTCACCCCTATGCGCACCCTAGCATGGGTACGGCTGAATCACTGAGGTCGATCACACCTGCTCAGTTACGCGCCTTTCATCAGCGTGCGTATACAGCAGGCAATGTCGTCATCGCGTTGACAGGTAATCTGACCCGCCCCCAGGCCGAAGCCATTGCCGCCAAGGTATCCCGTGCTCTACCCAAGGGCCCTGCCCTGCCGTCGGTAGCCAAGCCGCAACCACCTAAACCGGGCGTTACGCATATCGAGTTTCCCTCGCAGCAGACGCACCTTATGCTGGCCGAGCAGGGAATCGACCGCCGGGACCCTGACTACGCCGCGCTATATCTGGGCAACCAGATCCTGGGTGGGGGCGGGTTCGGCACTCGCCTGATGACCGAAGTCCGCGAAAAGCGCGGATTGACCTATGGTGTTTATTCCGGCTTTACGCCGATGCAGGTCGCGGGGCCCTTCACGATCGGCCTGCAAACCCGAGCCGAGATGAGCCAGAATACATTGGGGCTTGTGCAAAATATTGTCCGCCAATACCTCAAGGAAGGGCCGACACAGAAGGAGCTGGATGATGCCAAGCGTGAAATATCAGGCAGCTTCCCGCTCTCGACCGCCAGTAACAGTGCGATCGTCGCCCAGCTCGGCATGATTGGCTTCTACGACCTGCCACTCGACTTTCTGGACACCTTCATGAAGCAGACGCAAGCCGTGACTACGGGTCAGGTGCGCGAAGCCATGGCCCGGCATTTGAATCCTGATGGCTTTGTCATCGTGACGGCAGGCCCAACCGTTGCCCAGCAACCCTTGCCAGCGCCGGTTGAGCGCGGCAATACACCGCCTCCCAGCGTACCGGAGCATTGAGCATGGCGCAGAGTAAAGGCAGCAGCCAGCTGCGTATCATTGGAGGCGACTGGCGCAGCCGACGCTTCAGCTTTCCAGAAGCACCAGGGCTCAGACCAACCCCTGACCGGGTCCGCGAGACGCTGTTCAACTGGCTGATGCCCCATGTACCCGGCGCACGGGTACTGGATCCGTTCCTGGGCAGTGGTGCGCTATTGCTTGAAGCGCTGTCCCGGGGTGCCAGTCAAGCGCTGGGGCTGGACTTGAACCCTGCAGCGGTAGGCTCGCTGCGCGGTCATCTGGCGTCACTCGGATGCACCAATGTTCAGGTCGTACAGAACGATGCCCTGCACTACCTTCAGCACAATGAGGCCACACCTTTTGACGTAGTGTTCCTTGACCCTCCCTTCCAGAAAGGTCTGCTTGAGCCCGCCTGCCAGCTGCTCGAGGAGCAAGGCTGGCTGGCCAGGGATGCATGGATTTACACTGAAAGCGAAAGTCAGCCCTCATCGCTTCCCATGCCCGCCAACTGGCACCTGCACAGGGAAAAGAAGGCGGGAAGCGTACATTACGCGCTCTGGCATCGAACCGCGTAACGGGATGCCCATGCACCCTATCGTGGAGGACCTATCAGCTCAGACAGATGCTTTCCGGCCCGCTTGGTGGCTGCCAGGTCCTCACCTGCAGACCTTATGGGGGTCACTCTGGCGTCGTCTTCCCCTGATGACGCGCCCACGCGAGCGTATCTGGCTAGACGACGGTGATTTTCTCGACCTTGACTGGTACGGACCGGAAGATCCTTATGCGCCGCTGGTACTGGCTATCCACGGACTGACAGGCAGCTCTTCGTCACACTATATTCTGGGTTTGCAACTGGCCCTTGCCGAGCATGGCTGGGCCAGCGTTGGATTGAACTGGCGAGGGTGCTCAGGCGAGCCGAACCTGTTACCGCGGGGCTACCACTCAGGCGTCACCGAAGACCTTGCCGCTGTTATCGCCCACCTTCAGGCCAAGCGCCCTTTGGCACCGCTCTATGCTGTTGGCTACTCGCTTGGCGGTAACGTGCTGCTCAAGTACCTGGGCGAAGCAGGCTTGAATTGCTCACTCCAGGCGGCTGCCTCCGTGTCGGTTCCTTTCCGGCTCGACCTTTGCGCAGACCGTATCGCCATTGGATTTTCCCGTGTGTATCAGGCGCACTTCATGCGAGAACTGGTGAGCTATGTAAAGCGCAAGCGAGAGGCTTTGCAGCAGCGCCAGCAACACGACCATGTAGCCTCGCTGGATGCCTTGGGTAGCCTGGAGGACATGAAGAGCTTTTGGGATTTTGACGGACGCATCACCGCCCCGCTCCACGGATTCAAGGATGCTCACGATTACTACCGGCAGGCATCAAGCCGTTATTACCTGAAAGACATCCGAATACCGACCCTTATGATTCAAGCGGAAGATGATCCTTTCATTGGACGTGAAAGCCTGCCAACACCAGGAGAGCTATCCAATACGATATGCTTCGAGCGCCATGCTCATGGAGGGCATGTAGGCTTTGTCGCAGGTACATGGCGAAACCCTGAGTACTACCTGGAGCGCCGCATACCGCAGTGGCTCTTGTGGCAGCAGGAGAAACTGACATAGACGTGGCGGCTATAGCCGATCAGCGAACGCTATCCGCGTCAGATGAAAACAGGCAACCCGAGAAGGCTGCGTTTTTCGACAATTTTTTCTACACTCCTCAACGCTTAAAGCTCACCTTTGATGAATACCAGGCCGCTTATCCACCTTTCGACTTGGACATCTGATCTGGCTGAGCTACCATCCAAGCCCCCACGGACCGTAAGGACGCCGCGATGAATCGAGTGCTGTACCCGGGAACCTTCGACCCGATCACCAGGGGTCATGGTGATCTCGTCGAACGCGCCTCACGTTTGTTTGAGCATGTCGTCGTCGCCGTAGCGGCCAGTCCGAAGAAGAATCCGCTGTTTCCGCTGGAAAGGCGGGTAGAGTTGGCTCGAGCGGTTACGGCACACCTGCCTAATGTCGAGGTCATTGGCTTTTCTTGCCTGCTGGCCAATCTCGTCAAGGAGCAGAAAGCCACGATCCTCCTGCGAGGATTGCGTGCTGTTTCGGATTTCGAATTCGAGTTTCAGTTGGCCAACATGAACCGTGTGCTGGCGCCTGACGCAGAAAGCATGTTTCTTACTCCGTCGGAAAATTACTCCTACATCTCTTCGACGCTGGTACGTGAAATTGCAGCACTGGGTGGCGACGTCACCAAGTTCGTGCACCCGCTTGTCAAGGAAGCGCTGGCCGAACGTTTCAAGCCAGCCCCTTGAAATTTTGCCGTTAGGGCACATATATCGGCGCAGACGTGCACCACGCGCGCCGATAAGGCACAATTCGCGTTTACTTTTTCTGTATCGCCGTCATCCGTGAGCGGCGGGAGCAATTCATGTCCCTCAAGATTACTGAAGACTGCATCAATTGCGATGTATGTGAGCCTGAGTGCCCTAATGGTGCCATCTCCCAGGGCGAAGAGATTTATGTGATCGACCCTAATCTCTGTACCGAGTGTGTAGGTCATTACGACGAGCCGCAGTGTCAGCAGGTTTGCCCGGTGGATTGCATCCCGCTCGACCCGGAAAACGTCGAGAGCAAGGAAAAACTGCACGAAAAGTATCTGAAAATCAGCGGTCAGGCCTGATCCAGGCTATTGGCAGCGCGACACTATCAGGTATTTACAGGCGCCATAAAAAAGCCGGTCAATTGACCGGCTTTTTTATGGGATTCAGTCCGACTGGCCATATCCTGTGCGGGTACAGCCCAGGCAACGAACAAAAGCAGCCTTACCCGGCTCAACGACCAAGGCCCTGCCCGCCTCGCCTACATTACCGCCTGCAGCGGTAAAGGGCAGACTGACTACAAAGGCACCCGCGCCAATAACAGTGGCAGCAATCAAAAGCGGCCGGGCAATCAGCAGATCACCGATCATCGAAAAGGCTTTTGGTGCATTCGCTTGGTAGTTCGGATCGCCACTGACATTGTTAACGGTTTCCGTCTCATAGCCCGAATCGGCTAGTGCCGGTGCGGCAGCACTCCATAAAGCCATGGAGAAGGCCAACGTGGTGGCCAATGCGCGGAACGGGCTCATACTTCTGTCCTTTAAGTGAGAGGCGATTAACCATTAACTATAAGCACCACCTCTCGACTTGTCAGTGACCTTTCACCTGAAGATCAGGTCATTCCGTCAGAGTTCTGGTCTTTCCCTGATGCCGATAGGCCAGAACCATCAGGAAGGCCCCACCCAGAATCATCGGTACGCACAAGACCTGTCCCATCGTGAGCCAGCCCCAGGCCAGATAACCCAGCTGCGCATCCGGCATGCGGACGAATTCCACCAGGAAACGGAAAATGCCGTAACACAGGACGAAAAGCCCTGATACCGCCATTGTTGGACGTGGCTTGCGTGAGAAGAACCAGAGAATAACGAACAAGGCGACTCCTTCCAGCGCAAACTGATAGAGCTGGGAAGGATGGCGCGGCAACTGGGCCGGATCGCTGAAGGGCGGGAAAATCATTGCCCACGGCACATCGCTCGGCTTGCCCCACAGTTCGGCATTGATGAAGTTACCAATCCGCCCGGCGCCTAGGCCGATTGGAACCAGCGGGGCGATGAAATCCATCAGCTCGAAAAAGCTCTTGTTGTTGCGGCGACCAAACCACCACACCGCCAGAATCACGCCCAGCAAGCCGCCATGAAAGGCCATGCCGCCCTTCCAGACCTCAAAGATCAGCGTGGGATTGGCAAGGTACTCATCCAGGTTATAGAAAAGGACATACCCCAACCGCCCCCCGATGATGACGCCGCACGCCACCCAGAAGACCAGATCCGAAAGTTTGTCTTTATTCCAGGTGGGATCGAATCGGTTCAAACGACGTGAGGCCAGTAGCCAAGCCCCGCCAATACCAATGAGGTACATCAGACCGTACCAGTGAATCTTGAGTGGACCGATCGCGACCGCTACCGGGTCGATCTGTGGATAAGGCAGCATTACGACTCCTTGATAAAAGGGTTCTCAGACCAGAAAGCTGAGCCCTACACTGAACAACAACAACGCAAATAGCCGCTTGAGCAGCCGTGGAGAAAGCGTGTGCGCCAAACGCGCACCAAAACGGGCAAAGAACATGCTGGTCAGCGCAATACCTACCAGGGCCGGCAGGTAGACATATCCCAAGCTCCACTCAGGCAGGCCAGGCTCACTCCAGCCCACCACCATGAACGAAAGGGCTCCGGAGAGCGCGATCGGCAACCCACACGCAGATGAGGTTGCCACCGCCCTTTGCATACTGACGCCTCGCCAGGTCAGGAAAGGCACAGTCAGCGAGCCGCCTCCGATGCCAAAGATGGCAGACGCCCAGCCAATGACCACACCGGCGAGTGTCAGAACCGGCTTGCCCGGTAACGGTCTGCCGCTTTTGGGACGAAGGTCAAGCACCATCTGTAGCGACACGAGGATGGCAAAGGTACCGATTATTTTCTGCAGAATTGGCCCCTGAATATAAGATGCCGTAACCCCGCCGACAAAGCTGCCCAGGATGATGCCAACCGTCATCCACACCACGAGTGGCCACTGGACCGCTCTCTGGCAATGATGCGCCAGAATGGAATTGATTGACGTAAAGACGATTGTTGCCAGTGAGGTACCGACGGCCAGATGCGTCAGCACATCGGTATCCATTCCATGAGCAGTGAAGCTGAACACCAGAACCGGTACGATGATCAATCCACCCCCGACGCCGAACAGACCCGCCAGAACGCCTGCACATGCGCCAAGAACCAGATAGAGCACGAATTCCATATCGAATCCTGCCGAACAAAACGGCAATGGTAGCCCAATCGGCCAACGCAAACGAGCGAACCCTCAATGATCAAGGCCTTACGGAGCCCAACTGATGTGTCTGATTGTCTTTGCGTGGCGCCCTGAAGATAACGAGTCACTTATCCTGGCCGCCAACCGTGACGAGTTCTATGCACGCCCCAGCGCTCCTTTGGATACATGGGACGATCAACCAGACATCATTGGAGGAAGAGACCTGACGGCAGGCGGGACCTGGCTCGCGGTAGGAAGGGATGGTCGCTTTGCCACCGTGACCAATATCAGGGATCCTGGTCAGTCGGTATCCGACCGCTCACGGGGCGAACTGCCTGTACGCTTTCTGGAACGTGATATCTCGGCCGAAGAGTATGTACATGAAGTGGCTCAACGTAGCGATGAATACACAGGGTTCAACCTGCTTCTAGGCGATCGCCAGTCGTTATGGCATTTGAATGCTCGCAGCCGAAAGCCGCATCGACTGCCGCCGGGCGTTTACGGCGTATCCAATGCCGATTTGAACACGCCATGGCCCAAGTTGCTCAGAGCCAGAGCAAGTCTCGAACAGGCCCTGGAAACCCCTTCGGACGAGGCTTTATTTGCACTGTTGGCCGACACCTGGCGACCTGATCCCGTAACGCTTCCGCATACCGGCATCAGCCATGAACTGGAAATACTCTTGTCCAGCGCTTTCATCTCCAGCGAACACTACGGCACACGGGCCAGCACTGTGCTACGGCAACAGGTAGACGGACAGACCGTCATTACGGAACGTCGCTTTGGAGCCTACGGCAAGTCGCTTGGAGAAAGCCGCCGGACGCTGTAGTCCGGCGTGCTGTCAGCTCTGGACGGTGGAAGCCGGGTTGATGACGCGCCCTAGCCCCAGGTTACGCAAGGCCAGATGCAGCGCACTGTGCACCACTTGCGGATTGTCAATCTTGAGCAGCTGATCCAGGAGCTCCTTTGCCTTGGACAGGCTCATCTGACGCAGCAACCACTTCACCTTGGGGAGGTTGGTTGCATTCATGGAAAGGGAGTCGTATCCCATGGCCATGAGCAATACCGCTGCGGCCGGATCGCCTGCCATCTCGCCACAGATACTCACTGGAACGTTTTCCGCATGAGCATCCTCCACCACGCTCTTGAGTGCTTGCAGCACGGCTGGATGGAAGTAGTCATACAGGTCAGCCACGCGTGGGTTATTACGATCTACCGCCAGCAGATACTGGGTCAGATCGTTGGAGCCCACCGAGATAAAGTCCACCTCACGGGCCAGATCCCGGGCCTGATAGACCGCCGAAGGCACCTCTACCATCACACCGACAGGCGGCATGGGAATATTGACCCCTTCATCACGCACCTCGCACCAGGCGCGATGCAGGAGATGCTGAGCCTCGTCCAGCTCGTGCACCCCCGAAATCATGGGTAGCATGATTCGCAGATTATCCAGACCTTCACTGGCCTTGAGCATGGCTCGCGCCTGTACCAGGAAGATTTCCGGATGGTCCAGCGTGACACGAATCCCGCGCCATCCCAGGAAGGGGTTGTCTTCCTTGATGGGGAAATAGGACAGGGATTTATCTCCGCCGATATCCAGCATGCGCATGGTAACCGGCTGGGGATGGAACGCCGCCAGTTGCTCCCGGTAGATGGACAGCTGCTCCTTCTCACTGGGGAAGCGGTCATTGATCATGAACGGGACCTCAGTCCGATACAGCCCCACCCCTTCCGCGCCACGCTGCTGCGCCCGTGCAACATCAGCCAGCAGCCCCGTGTTCACCCAGAGCGGCATACGATGGCCATCCAGGGTTTCGCACGGCAGGCTGCGCAGGGCTTCCAGCCCCTGGGTCAGCTGACGCTCCTCCTCGACCACAGCGCTGTACTGCTTGAGCAGCTGAGGTGAAGGGTTGGTAAAGACTTCGCCGTGATAGCCGTCGACAATCAACGAAATACCATCGACTTTTGAATAAGGCAGGTCTACCGCGCCCATGACGGTGGGAATACCCATCGCGCGTGCCAGGATTGCAACGTGGGAGTTGCCAGAGCCGAGCACGGAAATCATGCCGGCCAGCTTGCCTTCAGGCACCTCGCCCAGCATGGCGGGTGACAGCTCCTCACTGACCAGGATGGTCTGGTCGGGATAGACCAGACATTGTTGCCGTGCCTGCTGCAGATAAGCCAGCAATCGACGGCCAAGGTCCTTCACATCAGCGGCACGTTCGCTCAGATAGGCATCGTCCATCATTTCGAAACGACGAACATGCTCGGTCACAACCTGACGCAGTGCACCCTGTGCCCACTGCCCTCTCTTGATGATCTGAGTAACCTCGTTACCCAATGCCGCGTCGTCGAGCATCATGAGATAGACGTCGAATAGGGCGCGCTCTTCCTTGCGAAGCTGGGTCGACAGACGCTCTGA
Source organism: Pseudomonas sp. MAG002Y (assembly GCF_019400845.1). Lineage (NCBI taxonomy): Bacteria > Pseudomonadati > Pseudomonadota > Gammaproteobacteria > Pseudomonadales > Pseudomonadaceae > Pseudomonas > Pseudomonas sp. MAG002Y. The sequence continues at coordinate 518,452 of NZ_WOEJ01000001.1, forward strand.
CAGCTGGCGCATATCTTCACGTACAGACTCCAGCGCATGCTGGAACAAGGCCAGCTCTGCCTCGATGTCCGTAACGGTCTTGTCAGGAACGACTTCCAGATCAGCTGGAGGCAGCACGACTACAGCCGTACCCACACCAACACCGGGAGCACCGGGAATACCTACGAAACGAGCCTCCTGGATACCCTTGCCCTGCCGTCCGAGTCCACGAATGGTACCCGTGGCTTCAGCATGTGCGATAACGCCGGCCAACTGGGCGCTCATGGTCACAAGGAAGGCTTCTTCACCTTCGTCGAACTGGCGCCGCTCCTTTTGCTGAACAACCAGAACACCCATCACACGACGATGGTGAATGATTGGCGCCCCCAGGAAAGAGGCATAGCGCTCCTCGCCCGTTTCGGCGAAATAGCGGAAGCGCGGATGACTGGAGGCATCCTCAAGGTTGAGCGGCTCTTCACGCGTGCCGACCAGGCCGACCAGGCCTTCATTGGGCGCCATGCTGACACGCCCGATGGAGCGCTTGTTCAGGCCCTCGGTCGACATGAGAACAAATCGATTGGTTTCAGGGTCCAGCAGATAGACCGAGCACACCTGAGTGCCCATGGCCGCCCGAACGCGCTGAACGATGATCGATAACGCTGTCTTGAGATCCTTGGCGCCGTTTACTTCTTGAACGACCTTACGCAGCGTATTCAGCATGCTAGAAGCCCTGGGCTCTGGTGACGTTGGACGACATCCTGGTAAAGGATTTCGAGGCGCGAGCAAATTGAGTTCCGGTCACCGACCTGATAGCCACGATCGATGAAGGTGGACAGCAACGCCTATCTGACAGCGTATTGCCACTCAACGTCACAAATCGTTCATCCAGCATGGCCACAGCATTTCCTCCGTCCACGGCAGGCCCGGCATAACCGGGCAGGCCGGTGAGGCAATGCAAACGGTGCCTCTTCCGTCTTCCATACGTACACGTATGGTACAGGCTTAACATATCGATCAGGCGAGCAAGCGCGGGGCCAACTCCTTGAGGGCTCGACGATACACTTCCCGCTTGAACGTCACCACCTGCCCTAATGGGTACCAGTAGCTGACCCAGCGCCAACCGTCGAACTCCGGCTTGCCTGTCACATCCATGCGTACCCTCTGATCCTCAGACATCAGCCGGAGCAGAAACCATTTCTGCTTTTGACCGATGCACAGGGGCCTACTATGCGTACGCACCATGCGTTGGGGCAAGCGATAACGCAACCAGCCCCGCGTACAGGCCAAAATCCGGACATCATCCGGACTCAGACCCACTTCTTCGTTCAATTCGCGATAAAGCGCTTCTTCCGGCGTTTCACGATCATCGATACCTCCCTGTGGAAACTGCCAGGCGTCCTGGTTGATGCGCCGAGCCCACAGCACTTGGCCAGCGTCATTCGCGAGGATGATGCCGACATTCGGGCGAAAACCATCAGAATCGATCACGGCTGACACCCCTGGAAAGTCAATAGACTTGCATTGTTCCATAAAGCTTGTTGGAGCGGCAACGCAGCTCCCTGCCTGTATTTTTGCCGTCTGTGGCAATACGCTGGCAAGTGCCACTCCTGCCTGCTCGTCCATATGGACATTACATTGGGGTAATCCCGCCGGAGCGCCTGAAAATCCGCGAGCAGTATCCTCAGCCCTTGCTGAACAAAAGCTTACATAGCCAAACAATCAATGGATTCTGACGGGTAAAGCATGACCCGTTTCCCACTCCTATCAGCGAAAGTGCCGCTGCAGAAGCATGTAGATAGCCAGAATTACACCTACCCAGCCGATCAGGTAGAAATAGTCCAGGAAGCCCAGGATCGCAGCCTGGCGATTGACCAGCGAGGCCATCTGGCTCATGGAGGCATGCCCTACCGCCTCGCTCAGCTGTTCCCGATACTGCTGATAGAGCGGATTGAATGAGGTGATGTGACTGCGCAGAACATTGCCATGGAACGCATCGCGCCATTGCAGAAAGACGTTGGCCATGACGATTCCTAGCGGCATGACGATCTGCTGCGTCATGTTCTTGATCTGATATGCCTGGCTGAAGTAACGCGGAGGAATGGTCATGAAGGTGTACATGATGATCACCGCAAAGGTCGAGATCAGGAACACACCATGCATCATGAGCGCAGGCTGAAGCTGCTGCACAAGCGGCACCTCGCCATTCTGGCTGGACATCCAGAAGCCATAGCCGGCCAGCAGCGAATAGCCGAGCACCAGAAACTTCTTGAAGCCACCCCACGGGAAATACCGCTTGAGCGTGCCGGAGGTAATGGCCATGAGCGGCACTATCCCACACAGCCAGCCGATAGCCATGATCGTTCCAGCGGTGTAGATCGGCACCTGCAGGGCGTTCAGGACATATTGGGGAATAACGTAGTTATAGGCACCGAGCATGAAGTAGTTCAGCATCATAAACAGCATGCCGAGCAGAAAGGCCGGATTGATGGCGTTACGAAAGTCGAGGGTTGGCCGCTCCCGCTGCCGCTCACAATAGATGAAGACGGCCATGAGGCAGATACCCAGCAGAAAGAGTCCGAGCAGCTCCCAGGTATCGCTGTAGAAATCAAAACTCATCCGCTGGATAGTGGTTTCGACAATGATGCTTCCAACCAGCAGGATAGCCATGGGCAGCAGTGCTGGTCTGGCCGACAACTTTTCGGGTATGACGCGCGAGGGAATGGCCATCCAGATGCACACGGCCATGACCAGACAGACCACCAGCGGCACGGCAAAGATACCGCGCCACTCCTCATGCGCCAGCAGTTGCGCCGTACAAAAAGAAGCCATCGCCGCGCCAAGCGGCACGCCGCTGGCAAAGGCTCGTATGCCTGTGGGGGTTTGCGGCCCCGGGAAGAACATGAGCACCAGCACCCGCGCACCGGCGAAAAAGGTCGCGGCGGCCGCCCCCATGAAGACTCTGCCCGTGGCAAAGACCCACAGGTGGTCGCCGGCCAGGCAGAGCAGCTGGCCTATGGTATGGACAACTGTCGCCGCCATCATCAGGTGCCGGTACCCCAGATGCTGCACAAACCACTGGTGAGGCGCCGTGAAGACGATGACCGCGACGCTATAGGCTGCCGTGGCATACACATAGCTGCGCTGATCAGCACCCAGGCCGCCGGATACATAGCGGTTGGCCAGCGCGATGGAGAGGCTGTCGAGAAAATAGACGGTGACCATCAGCGTGATGCTGAGCATCAGCAGGCCACGGTGATGTGGAAACGTAGGTGAAGACATTCCGACTCGGTTCGATGACTGGTATCAGCTGGCCAGTAAACGTGGCCAGCCTTTCATCGAACACGGCCCGGGCGCTTGGTTCCCTACCAGACGCCCGCCGCCACCCTAAGCGTTAACTCAGAAACAGTTTATACGCAGGGTTATTGGTCTCATCCCAATAGCGATAACCGATCTCTGCCAGCGCTTCGGGCACACGGTGCCGCTCCTCCTCCGGAACCTCAAGCGCCGCCAATACGCGGCCATCAGCCGAGCCGTGATTGCGATAGTGGAACATGGTGATATTCCACCGCCCACCCAGGCGATTGAGGAAGTTGAACAATGCGCCAGGCCGCTCGGGAAACTCGAAACGGAAGACCTGCTCGGTATCCACATGGGCCGCATGTCCACCTACGGTATGCCGTATGTGCAGCTTGGCCAGCTCATTGTCGGTCAGATCCAATACGGGAAACCCTTGCTCACGCAGGCTTTCGATGAGCTTGCCGCGTGGATCGGTTTCCGGATGGGTCTGTACGCCGACAAAGATATGGGCTTCCCTGTCCGTGTTATAGCGATAGTTGAATTCGGTGATCTGGCGCTTGCCCAGTGCCTCGCAGAACGCTTTGAAACTGCCGGGACGCTCAGGAATGGTCACGGCGATGATAGCCTCACGCTGCTCCCCCAGCTCGGCACGCTCTGCCACGTGACGCAGGCGGTCGAAGTTGACGTTGGCACCCGAGTCGATGGCTACCAGGGTCTCCCCTTTTATGCCGCGGGTAGCGACATACTTCTTGATCCCCGCCACGCCTAGGGCACCAGCCGGCTCGGTGATGGAGCGCGTATCGTCGTAGATGTCCTTGATAGCTGCGCAGATCTCATCGGAGCTGACGGTAATCACGTCATCCACATAGTGTCGGCAGATCTCGAAGGTGTGATGACCGATCTGCCCGACCGCTACGCCATCGGCAAAGATACCTACTTGACTCAGCACCACCCGGTCACCTGCCTGCATGGCGGCCTGGAGGCAATTGGAGTCGTCTGGTTCAACACCAATAATCTTAATGTCAGGACGCAGGTACTTGACGTAGGCGGCGATCCCCGCGATCAGCCCTCCACCGCCTACCGGCACGAAAATGGCGTCCAGCTGACCTGGTTGCTGGCGCAGGATTTCCATGGCGACAGTACCCTGCCCGGCAATCGTATCCGGATCATCGTACGGGTGAATAAAGGTGTATCCCTTTTCCTCTACCAGTTTCAGCGCATGAGCCAGCGCCTCAGGAAAGGCATCGCCGTGCAGGACAGCCTTGGCACCGCGGGCACGTACCGCCTTGATCTTGATTTCTGGCGTCGTCTTGGGCATGACGATAACGGCCTTGATACCCAGCTTCTGAGCAGCTAAGGCCAGGCCTTGGGCATGGTTGCCGGCGGATGCCGCGATCACGCCGCGAGCCTTTTCCTCGTCGGTGAGCTGGGCCACCTTGTTGTAGGCGCCCCGAATCTTGAACGAGAAGACGGGCTGCAGGTCTTCGCGCTTGAGCAGAATCCGGTTACCCAGACGCTCCGACAGGCTGTGTGCGGGATGCAGGGGTGTTTCGACGGCCACGTCGTAGACGGGCGAGGTCAGCATTTTCTTGACGTACTGTTCGAGCATCGACTTTTCTCGGCAGGGCTTTTGCGGGGAACAGTCAGTCTACTGCGCAAGCAGCACGACAAGCCACCCACAATGCGTCAACCACCCTGTTCACCGCTGATAGGGTCAGCCCGGCTATAATCGAACCTCTACTTCTCCTTTGCCGGAATCGATCATGAACCAGGATCAGCTCAAGCAAGCCGTGGCGCAGGCCGCGGTGGACTATATTCTCCCGCACCTCTCGCGTGACAGCGTCATTGGGGTCGGCACCGGCTCCACCGCCAACTTCTTCATCGACCTGCTGGCCCAGCATAAGATGGAATTCGACGGCGCAGTAGCCAGCTCCGAGGCAACGGCCGAGCGACTCAAGAAACATGGCATTCCGGTGTATGACCTCAATGGCGTCAACTATCTTGAGTTCTACATCGATGGCGCCGACGAGGCCAACGAGCACCTGCAACTGATCAAAGGGGGCGGTGCAGCATTGACGCGTGAAAAAATCGTAGCGGCCGTGGCACAGACCTTTATCTGCATTGCCGACGGCAGTAAACGCGTGGATGTGCTGGGCGAGTTTCCGCTCCCCGTCGAGGTCATCCCCATGGCACGCAGCTACGTAGCCCGCGAGTTGGTCAAGCTGGGCGGCGATCCGGTCTACCGTGAAGGTGTTAAAACCGACAACGGCAACGTGATCCTGGACGTGTATAACATGCATATCCTTGACCCGATCGATCTGGAGTCCAAGATCAATAACATCGTCGGCGTAGTCACGGTTGGCCTGTTCGCGGCTCGCTCGGCGGACGTCCTGCTGCTGGGAACCGCCGAAGGCGTTCAGACGCTCAAGCGTTAAATACCTACGTCCCACGACGAGACATGCACTTCAGGCTGTGCACGATCACAGTGCACAGCCTGCCCGGCATTTTTTCCATCCCCATCTATAGTTACGCTCAGGCAGCGCTGTCAGTCTGCCAGGCGTCGCCTGCCTGTCCGATTTTCAAGCCGGCACGCTATCTGCTCCATGCAGCCCCGCACTACCCATAACTACAACACAACAAACCATAACAATGAGGATCGCTTGTGCATTCCTTTTCCAAACTAGCGCTTGCAGTCGGCTGTATCTTGATAGGGGGCACCGCGGGTGCCTATGACTTTGGTGAATACGCCGACGAGACACTGGACGTTCTGATCAATGAGTATCCGGGTCGTTATCGAGGCACTACGAGTTTTGAGGGCGCCTCGGCCTGGATGCAGCAGCGTATAGGTAACAACGCCACTCTCCAGCCCTTCACCTGGAACGGAAACCGGAACTCACAGAACGTAGTGGCTCAGCTGGCAGGCACCAGCGGCAACACCCTTGTACTAGGGGCACACTTTGATACCTACTTTGGCCGCCCGACACTCCAAGGCCTGGATGACAACGGTTCCGGTGCCGCCGTCCTTACGGAGATCACGCGCAACCTCAGCGGGATCGCGCTGGAAAATGGTATCAATGTGGTTGCCTTCGGAGCTGAAGAGGAAGGCCTGCGCGGCTCACGCGCCTATGTAGCCGGCTTGAGCGATAGCGAGCGGGCCAGCCTGCTGGGCATGATCAACCTCGACAGCCTGATCACGGGCGACCTGATGTATGCCCATGCCGGTGCCAACAGCGTCGATAACCCCGCCCTGGCGTCCATACGCGAGCAGACGCTTCGTATCGCACAGGAACTGGGGATCGATCTGCGCACGAATCCCGGGCTGAATTCGGAATACCCTGCCGGCACCGGCTGTTGCAGTGATGCAGCAAGCTTCGAGGCGCTCGGTATTCCGGTGTTGTTCGTCGAAGCGACCAACTGGGAAATCGGCGAGTTGGACGGCTATGAGCAGACCACCAATCCAGCCATTCCTGGCGGCGCCACCTGGCATACACCATCACTGGACAACGAGACGGTGCTGACCGGCGCCTTGGGTGCAGAGCGCATCCAGCAGCGCCTTCGTGATTATTCACGTCTGCTGACGCGTCTTCTCCTGGAGCTGACAAATGCCGACCTGCTCGCTTCCACCGCCTCCAGCGGTGCGCTGGCACGGGCCATGGAGGACAACCTGCGCAGCCAGCATGAAACCCTTACTCGGCTGCATGATCGCCGTTGGCTGGGCCTTCAGCTTGCTCCACTTGCACCCAACCAATTCACTGGCAGCGTGGGAATCGAGGGCGAGTACCAGCCTGAGCATGGGTTTGATGTAGATCCGAGCCAACGCTCCAAGCGGGCCACCGCCTATGCCATTGGCGATTATCGGGCCAGTGAATGGCTGACCGTAGGCGGTAGCCTGAGCATTCAGCGCGGCAAGGATGACCTGGAGCATTCCGGCAAGGTCCATAGCGAGACATGGCAGGCCGGGCTGTATGGTCTGGTCAGCAACGGCGGGCCGCTTTGGGCTGCAGGTGAGCTGAGCGCGGGTCACACCCGCTTCGATACGGATCGCTCCGTGTTCCTTCAGGCCAGTGGCGGGCCGGTTCTCCTGAACCAGACGTTATCTGGCGATACCAGGGCCCGCTTCTTCGGTGCTCGCCTGACCGGAGGCTACGACATGACGGTCGGTCAGCTGCGAACCGGTCCTCAGCTGGGACTGGACTATACCCGTTACCACATCGATAGCTTCGATGAAGACGACAGCCGCCGGACCGCCATGTCATTTGATGATCAGACCTATGACTCCATTCAGGCAAGCCTGGGTTGGCGGGTCTATGGCGATCTCCCCATGAGCCGTGGCATGGCCCTACAACCCTATGCTCATGTCGCCTGGGTCGAAGAACTGGGTGATGGCCGCGAGAGTCGGCTGGATGTTATCAGCCGTGGGGATGGTCGGCTGCGTACGGCAGCGCTGGATTCGGTAGACAAGCACTTTGCCCGCGCTCAGATCGGGGCTCAGTGGGCGATCACACCGGAGATTGGCGTCTATGCCGAGGTCAACAGTCGCCTGGGCCATTCCGAGGGCAGCCAGACCGGATACAGCCTGGGTGCTCAGTGGCGGTTCTGATCCGTATAACGCAGTTTAGTTACGCTTGAATCGATAAAAGAGGTTCGGTTCGCTCACGATATACAGCGTGCCCTGGTCGTCCATGGCCAGGCCCTCGGCCTGCGGCACGCTTTTCGTCAGACCCTGCCGCCCGGCATCGAGCGGCAGGGTGCTCAAGGGCTTCCCCTCGCTATCCAGCTCAATAACCAGCCTCGACTCATCCGAGAGCGCCAGCAGGTGATTCGTGCTGGCACTAAAGTGGAGGCTCGACAGATCGTCGACAAACAGGCCCCTGTCACGCAGCACATTAGATCTGATCGTAATGCTGACCGGTGCGCCGGGCTCAGGGTCGGCAAAACCATCGACCTCATAGATCTGCACAGGGTCCTTTTCTTTAGCTACATAGAGTCGCTTGTGTCGACTGTCATAGGCGAGCCCTTCGAAACCCCGATTATCGAACGCAGCCAATTCCAGAGAGAGACGTGTCTGATTGCGAGGGTCATTCGCATCGATGACGCGCGTTGTGTCATCGACATGAATCTGAACCAACCGTTGCCGGCCCTCTTCTGCCACGACGAAAACGCCCGGGCGAATGTACTCAATCGCCTCGGGATCATCGAATCCCTGCATAGGGATTTGCCGAAGAATTTCACCGTCGAGTGACAGCTCGATGAAATGGGATGACTTGTTGGTTAGGCTCGCAAGCGTGCCCCGGCTCGGGTCATAGGTCAGCGCCGACAAATCCGCGTGCCCTGGCACAGGCTTGGCCTCGATATCGACATGATAATCAGGAAGCCAAACCGAGACCTCACGGCGCTCATCGGCATGCCAGTGCTGCTGAACGCCATACCAGAGACGCGCCAGGAGCGGGGTCTGCTGGCTGACCACGATTGCGATGAGCACTGCCATCAGCAGCCCGGCCAGAGGAATGCGGTAAGGATAGATACGCTGCATGGGTAGGCCCGCTGCCGTCGAGGGATCGATCATCCGGGCGACCTGCATGCCCGCGCTCGACGACAAGCCTACGGATACTTTATGTCAGTCAGATTTCCGGAAGACATAGAACAGGTTAGGCTCGCTCACGATATAGACCGTTCCCTCTTCATCAATCGCAACGCCTTCAGCCTGAGGGATGTTTTTACTGAGTCCATTGAGCCCTCCGATCAGGCTGATGAAACTGACCGGCTTTCCGCTTTCGTCCAGTTCAAGCAACAGGTGCGACTCATCCGAGAGCACCAGCGTATGGCCGGTACGGGGATCGACGCTTAGCGCAGAATAATCATTCATCAGGTCGGGCTGATCGGGAAGATCCCTCATCTCACCCAGGATCTGATCACCATCGCTGGACAGGCTGAACAGTGCTGCAGGGTCTCGCTCCTTGCTGAGCAGGAGACGTTGCTGTCGCGCATCCCAGGCAACGCCTTCGAACCCCTTGTTGCCGGCATCGGCAAAGCCCAGGTCGAAAAACTGGAAATCTGCGGGCTGCAGCTGGCGGGTCTCGGGGGTCAGATTGAACAGGGCCAGCGTACGCTGACGCTCATCGACAATACCCATGCGATTTCCATCCAGGACCACTAGGCCCTCAGGGTTGGAAAGCCCGGTTATGGGAATCTGCCTGAGAATGTCACCGCTCAGGTTGGTTTCCACCAGCAAAGGCTCCTTGCCCATGACAATGAACAGGGTGCCGGTCGCCGGGTTATAGGCGATGTCCGATGCCTCGGCCTTTTCCATGCCGGGCAAGGGCTTGGCCTGAATGACCGCGGTATAGCCCGGAAGCCAGATATTGTCCGCATGCTGGGTGGCAGGCGTGTTACGTTCCTGCCACCAGAGCCAGGCACGCTGGTCCCAGTGAAACAGGTATGTGAGCGTGGCGGCGGCGACCAGCACGAAGCCGGCCAGCCACCATTTGAGGGATCGACGTTGTAATACTTTTGGCATGACGACGGTTTCGACTGCTTAGCGGTTTGGATCCGTCGCCTGATGCTTCCGGATTACTCAAGGGTGGATGTTAGAGAACACGACTCGTAAAGCGGCTTTTGCCAGGCAACTCCAGGACCAGTTCCTCACCTTTGTTCAACGCGCCGACTCCCTTGGGCGTACCGGTCAGTACCACATCGCCGGGTTGCAGGGAGAAGTGTGTGCACAGGTGCTGGATCAACGGGATGATCGGGTTGAGCATGTCACGGCTGTTACCTTCCTGGCGTACCTCGCCATTGATGGTGAGGCGAACATCGATATCAGCCAGATCGCTGTAGGCATCACCCGGCACGAAAGGCGCCAGGACACAGGCGCCGTCGAACCCCTTGGCGATTTCCCAGGGATAACCCTTTTCCTTCAAGCGGGCTTGCACATCACGCAAGGTCAGGTCCAGCGCTGGCGCGAAACCCGAAATAGCATCCCGGACCTCTTCTTCGCTTGGCGTGCGTGACAGGGGCTTGCCGATCAATACGGCGATTTCCGCCTCGTAATGCACCGCACCACGGTCTTCAGGAATACTGAAGCCACCTTCAATCGGCACGACCGAACTGGCCGGTTTGATAAAGATGAGCGGCTCGGTGGGTACAGGGTTGTTCAGTTCCTTGGCATGCTCAGCATAGTTGCGGCCAATACAGACCACCTTGCCCAGCGGGAAGTGGATCTTCGTACCATCGACGTACTGGTGTTGGTAGCTCATGGTGAACCGACTCCGAAAGAGGAAAAGTCCCGTTTAATCCTTTATAACCAAAAGCTTGGCCGCATTACCAAGGCAGGCGGCCAAGCATAACGACACGAACCTGAACGTTAGCGGAACGGTCGGTTTATCGCCTGATCCTCAAGGGCTATCAGGCGATGACCTTGCCCGGATTCATGATGTTATTGGGGTCGAAGACTGCCTTGACAGCTTTCATGTAGGCGATTTCGGCTTCTGAGCGGGAGTAGGTCAGGTAATCCCGCTTGGTCATGCCCACGCCATGCTCGGCCGAAATGGAGCCGTTGTATTTCGCAACGGTCTCGAATACCCACTTGTTCACGACCTTGCACTTGTCAAAGAACTCATCCTTGGAGAGATCATCAGGCTTGAGAATGTTCAGGTGCAGGTTGCCGTCACCGATATGGCCGAACCAGATGATCTCGAAATCCGGATAGTGCTCGCCCACGATGTCGTCGATATCACGCAGGAAGGATGGTACGTTCGAAACCGTTACAGAGATGTCATTCTTGTAGGGCGTCCAGTGGGAAATCGTCTCGGAGATGTCTTCTCGCAGACGCCACAGGTTTTGCAACTGCTGATCGCTCTGGCTCATGACGCCATCGAGCACCCAGCCTTCATTGACACAATGCTCGAAGGTAGCCAAGGCCTGATCGGCGCGCTCGTCCGTTGTTGCTTCAAACTCCAGCAGTGCATAGAACGGGCAGCGGGTATCGAACGGCGCAGGCACGTCACCACGGGCCAGAACCTTGTCCATGGCCTTGTCGGAAAAGAACTCAAAGGCCGTCAGGTCCAGCTTGTCCTGGAAGGCATGCAGTACCGGCATGATCGAATCAAAATCCGGCGTACCGAGCACTAGAGCCGTCAGGTTGGTCGGTTGACGCTCCAGCCGCATCGTAGCCTCGACCACGAAACCCAGCGTGCCTTCGGCACCAATGAAAAGATGACGGAAATCATAGCCGGTCGCGTTTTTCATCAGGCCCTTGTTCAGCTCGAGCAGCTCGCCCGTACCGGTCACGACCTTGAGGCCGGCTACCCAGTTACGGGTCATGCCGTAGCGGATCACCTTGATGCCACCCGCATTGGTACCGATGTTGCCACCCAGCTGACTGGAGCCGGCCGAGGCAAAGTCGACGGGGTAATAGAGACCTTTGTCTTCAGCAAAGGCCTGCAACTGCTCGGTGATCACACCCGGCTGGCAGACCACGGTACGATCGAACGTGTTGAAGTCGAGAATCCGGTTCATGTAATCGAATGCCACGACGACTTCGCCATTAGCTGCGACCGCTGCCGCCGAAAGACCGGTACGGCCACCAGAAGGCACCAGGGCCACCCGATGCTCATTGGCCCAGCGCACGATGGCCTGCACCTCTTCTATCGTCTTGGGAAAGACAATGGCAGACGGTGCCGGAGCAAAGTGCTTGGTCCAGTCCTTGCCGTAAGACTCCAGCGAGGCCGCATCCGTGAGCACCTTTCCGGGCTCGACCAGGGTTTTCAGCGATTCGATCAAAGCAGCGTCAATCATGTTGAAACTCTCGTGGCATTCATGGTCGTCCTGAGAACCGCTCAGGTCGTATCCGGGCAAGGAAAAGGGAGAACATGCTAGCATATGCCTACCCTTCGGCGACGCCAGCCGGCAGCCGATTCACACTTCCTCGGGACTACGGGTTCAACGCAGATGAGCAAGACCTCACTCGACAAGAGCAAGATCAGATTTCTTCTTCTCGAAGGCGTACACCAATCGGCAGTAGACACGCTGAAAGCGGCTGGCTACTCCAACATCGAGTACATCTCCAAAGCGCTGCCCGAGGCTGAGCTCAAAGAGAAGATCGCCGATGCGCACTTTGTGGGCATTCGCTCCCGTACTCAACTGACCGAAGAAGTGTTCGACTGCGCCAAGAAGCTGATCGCCGTTGGCTGCTTCTGCATCGGTACCAACCAGGTGGACCTGAACGCCGCCCGTGAACGCGGTATCGTCGTGTTCAATGCGCCCTACTCCAATACCCGTTCGGTCGCTGAACTGGTATTGGCTGAAGCCATTCTGCTGCTGCGTGGCATTCCTGCCAAGAACGCTTCCTGCCACCGTGGCGGCTGGCTCAAGAGCGCCAACAACTCCTTTGAGATTCGCGGTAAGAAGCTGGGCATCATCGGCTACGGTTCCATCGGTACGCAGCTGTCCGTCCTGGCCGAAGGCCTGGGTATGCAGGTCTACTTCTACGATGTAGTTACCAAGCTGCCGCTGGGTAATGCCCAACAGGTTGCTTCCATCACCGAGCTGCTGGGCATGGCCGACATCGTAACGCTTCACGTACCGGAAACGCCCTCGACCAAACTGATGATCGGCGAACGTGAAATCCGCGCCATGAAAAAAGGCAGCATCCTGCTCAACGCTGCACGTGGCACTGTCGTTGATCTCGAGGCACTGGCCGCTGCCATCAAAGACGAACATCTGCTGGGTGCTGCCATCGACGTGTTCCCAGTCGAGCCGCGCTCCAACAATGACGAGTTCGTCAGTCCGCTACGCGGCCTGGACAATGTCATCCTGACCCCGCATGTAGGCGGCTCCACCATGGAAGCCCAGGCCAACATCGGTCTGGAAGTGGCCGAGAAGCTGGTGAAGTACAGCGACAACGGTACGTCCGTGTCTTCCGTCAACTTCCCGGAAGTGGCGTTGCCCTCCCATCCGGGCAAGCATCGCCTGCTGCACATTCACCAGAATGTGCCGGGTGTGCTGTCTGAGATCAACCGTGTGCTGTCCGAAAACGGCATCAACATTTCCGGTCAGTACCTGCAGACGGACGAAAAAGTCGGTTATGTGGTAGTCGACGTAGATGCCGCCTACTCTGACATGGCTCAGGAGAAGCTGCAGAACGTCAAGGGCACCATTCGCTGCCGCGTGTTGTTCTAAACGTTCATCCAACAAAAGGAGGCTTCGGCCTCCTTTTTGTTTTGTACATGAAGACTATTTCGCTTCGAGCGCCTGCAGGTAGGCTACAGCCTCGTTCAGCTCGCTTTCATTGAAGACCTTTACACCGGCACGCCGCAAAGCTGCAGCTGTTACGCCCTCACCCGGGACTCGGTGTCCGGAAAAGGTGCCATCGTAATTCTCATTATTACCGCACGAGGGGCTACGCGCCTTGAGCACCGCCATCTGGATACGATGCTGCCTGACCAGCTCAACAGCCTGACAGGCTCCAGCCAGAAATTTCGCACTGACGTCCTCACCGGTATCGGTCATCACGGGCTGGTAGCCGTCCAGTACGGCAGCGCCTTGTCCGCCAGGGATTTCAGCCGGCGGCCGAGGTGTAGGCAGGCCACCGGCAACCTCTGGACACACGGCGACGACACGTCCTTCCGCCAGCCAGGAACTCAACTGATCATAGGGGCCATGAGCGCCCCCGTCATAGCGGACCCGGTGGCCCAGCAGGCAGCGGCTGATCAGTATCTTTTCCATTTACAAAACGTTTTCCAGTACGTTTTCACCCCGCCGGCGAAACCAGCCCGTTAATGACATACGCTCACGCGTCGCAGGCAGGACTTCATGGGGCAAATCGCCAGACATGAAGCAGACCAGGCTGCCACCAGCAGGCAATACATCGCGGGTCTGTCCGTCAGGCAGGTGCATGCGCAGTGCGCCCCCATGCTCGGGCAGCCACGCCTCATTCAGGTACAACACCAGAGATACCATACGCCTGTCGTCGTCCTTGAAGCGATCCAGGTGAGTGGCATAAAAAGCCCCTGGCGGATACATTGCAAAATGGCTTTCATAGTCTTCGAGACCCATGAAGAGGCTCTGATTGAAGGACAGCCGGAGCGCATCCATAAGCGCCAGATAGCGGGCAATAGCAGGCGAAGACTCATCGCCTTCTAACCAGGCAATCTGATCACCACGGACACCTTCGCGAATGACTTGGCTGTCGCCACGCCCGATAGCGGCTGGGGCCAACAGTCCGTGCTGCGCACGTTTGTGGCACTCTTGCGCCAGCGCACGGGTCAGATCATCGGGTAGAAACACAGTCTGATGGGACCAGCCGACATCGGCCAGATCATCGACGATACGCTGCAACAAGGGATGATCAGGGCGAATGGGCATATCGAATTCCTGCGAGACATCGCAACGAGATAACCAGCATAGACAAGAGCGGCTGGCGGCGTCGGCATTGTAATAAGTCGTCAACGCTTCTGCTCAAATTTATACGCTCCGACGAATCGGCCCTTTCCAACCTCGACAGCAACGTGATACCTACCCAGAATACTGTCTTTTTTCTGGCATGCTGCAGCTCAAGGCATGCCCTTGCAGGAGAGTTCATGCGCGTTTTTATTGCTGGTCTGCTACTCGCCATCGGTCTTCCCGCGCTGGCCGATAATTATCAAACCCTTTACCAGACCGCGGGCTGGCCCGAACAGCGCAGCCACTTCCGCGATGCGCTGCAAGCGGCACAGCAGCGCTACCAGAACAGCCTGCCGCCAGCGTTGTACCAGACGCTGGTGGATAACAGTAACCGCCGCTTCTCGGCCGATGCCATCGACCAGCGTGCCATTGGTCAACTGCGTCAGTCGCTGCCGGAGACCAATCCTGCCTTGCAGTTTTTCCAATCGCCTATAGGCCAGAAGGTCGTCGCGGCGGAGGTCAGCGCCACCCGTAGCGATCAGATCGCCCGCAACTCGGGTGGCCTGCCCAAGATTCAGGCCAGCGCAGCCCGTCAGACACAGATCAAACGAATCGCTGCCGTGATTCCAGCTCGTGAAGCCGGCGCGGAAGTCAGCATGGCGTTGGCAGGTCTGGCGGCTGACAGCCTGAGCCAGATGCTCCCTGGTCTGATGGGTCAGGCTCAGGGCATGATCGGCCAGCAACGCGAGCGCATCATGCAGCAGATGAACAATGGCGACCTGGAAAACACGTTGCTCTACGTTTATCGCACCCTTTCCGACAACGAGCTGACCCAGTTTGCCGACTTTGCCAGCTCGCCTGAGGGCCATCGCTATTACCAGGCCGCCCTGGCCGCGCTGCGAGCAGGCCTTGGCTCAGGCAGCAACTAAACCCTACGCCAGCCGCTCCCTTAGAAAATCGAAGTAGCGCTGGCGTAACGCTTCGGTTTCGTTGACCAGATGGTGCCGCGCTTCAGGCAGGCGCAGCACCTCTGGCTTGTCGAACTTCTGTTCCAGTACCTGCAGATTGTGTCGCCAATCCACGGTGAAGTCCTGCTCACCCTGGATGATGATGGGCCGATGCAGACTGGGCGAAGCCTTTTCAATACGTGGAATCCAGCGGGCTAACGCTCCTACCCAGCGACTGGGCAGCTCGCGCGGTTGCAGCAGATCATGATGCTGTAGAAAGGTAAGAAACGCTTCGTCACCGGAGTTGGCCGAAAACCGCCTGGGCAATGCTCGGACAAAGGGACCAACCAGCCGGTAGGTCAGATGTGACATCTTCCAGCTGCAGGGGCGAACCAGCGGCGCCAGCAGAATCGCTTCGCCTATCTCCGCACCGGGCTGCCCGTTCAATAGATGGTCCAGTACGATCGCACCTCCCGTGCTCTGCCCCAGCAGATGCCAGGGTTGCGGCAGATCAAGGCGTCTGGCCTGATCGAGCAGAGCCTTTAATACCGCTTGATACTCGGCAAAATCATCGATACTTGCGCGCGGACCGCTGGATAACCCGTGCCCCGGCAGGTCGCAAGACAGCACGGCGAAATTCATCGACAGCGCCCAGTCGATCGCATGGCGATACAACCCCATGTGGTCGTAATAGCCATGGAGCACCAGAAGCGTGGCCCGCGGCTGGTCATGCCACCACCCTTGCACGGCGATCTCGTAATCAGCCACGCGCATGCGACCCAGGCGAGCCTGGACACCTGGGTGCTGCTGGCTCATGTCGAGTCCATAAAAGGACTGATACGCCAGGATGGCCGGGCCAGACTCGCCAGGATCGAGGGACAGTTCCGCCAATAGCGGTCGCAGTTGTTCTGGATGAAACGGCGTGGTCATGGTCGTCACACTAAAAAGAGAGGCCTGCCCATGTAAAGCTTGGACACTTAATCATGTTCTGCTTCACGCCCTGGCGTGGCAAGCTATGTCTTCTTTTGCATTAACAGTCACGCCATGCCCTCTCGTCGATTCACTATTCTGCTCTGCCTGTTCACCATCCTTGTCATTGCTGGTTCGGGTGCTGCCTACTGGTGGTTCGAGCTGCGCTATTTACGTTCGTTTGCCGAGCAGACCGCCTTTTTTGATGGCAGTCATCTACAACTCCCACCCGAGCTTGCGGGTCCGGGACCGATCCGGCTGGTGCACTTCTGGGACCCGGACTGCCCATGCAACGAAGGCAATCAGGCGCACCTGCGTAACCTGACTGCACGCTTTGGTGATCGGGGCGTCGAGTTCTACAGCGTGCAGAAACCAGGGAGCGAAGGAAAGCTGCCGTCCATGCTGGATGGACGTCTGAAGGCCCTATCGACGATTCCTGGAGCCGATACGCTGCCCGCCAGCCCAGCCGTGGCCATCTGGGATAATGCTGGCAAGCTGGCTTATGTCGGCCCCTATAGCGAGGGCATGATCTGTACAGCTGGTAACAGCTTTATCGAGCCTATTCTCGAAGCGCTCGTGTCAGGGCGCAGCGTACGGTCGACCAATACCTTGTCGGTAGGCTGCTACTGCAACTGGCAGGGCTGACCCTTTTCTTGTAACGCCAAAGGCCGGGCATCGCATCGACTGCCCGGCCTTTTCGTTTTCACTGTTCTTCCTCTCAGGCACTTCTAATCATTGTTGCGCTCTTAGCAACAGAGACTTTTGCAAAATGTTGCTAAACAGATAGCTGCCTAGGCAGTATTCTACTCAGACTTAGCTGCCTGGGCAGATACTGCCATGACACGTTTCAAACCAGATAATTTTTCGCTGCGTTACTCGCTCGGCCATCTGATCCACTTGGTCAATTCGCTCAAGGATCGCCTGCTGGACAAGCACCTTGTCACTTATGACATCACGGCTGCCCAGTTCAAGGTGTTGCTGATGCTGGCACGCAATACGGCGGATACGCCTGCAGAGCTGTGCCGTTGCCTGTCCCTCGACAGTGGCGCCATGACCCGCATGATCGACCGGCTGGAAAGCAAGGACCTGATTGCTCGCGTGCGCAGCACCACCGATAGACGACAGGTTCGCCTCGAGCTCACCGAGCAGGGCCACAGCTTGAGCAAACAGATTCCGCAGATTGCAGCTGACGCCATGAACGACCTGACCGGCGAGCTGACCCATTCCGAGATCGATGAGCTGGAGCGCCTGCTCAAGAAGATATTGGTTCCGGCCGGCCTGGTCCCGGCCAATGAAGGAGAACAATAACGCCATGTGCCTTAAATACCCTCTCTCAGCCCTGGCCATTGCCCTGGTGCTGTCGGGTTGCGCGTCACCCACAGGCCTGCATACAGAAGGCCGGGCGCTTGACGCAGCGAGCCTGCACAGCGAGCAGACCGTTGCGGGTTCTGCCCTGTCACCGGCTGCCTGGCCGAAAAGCGACTGGTGGAACACCTTGGGAGATCGCCAACTCGACAGCCTCATCCGTGAAGCGCTGCAATCGAGCCCGGACCTCCAAGTGGCCGATGCCCGCTCCCGCCAGGCCAATGCAGCAGTGATTGCTGCAAACGCCGATCGCCAGCCGACGCTCGATGGCAACGCCTCGATAACCCGCTCCCGGCTGTCACGTCGCGATGATCCGACCGGCCAGGGCGGGCGCTATAGCACGCTGCGCGAGCTATCCGTTAATGGCAGTTATACCTTCGACCTCTGGGGTGGCCAACGTGCCGCCTGGGAAGCCGCTTTGGGCCGCGCCCGCGCCAGCGAGGTAGACCGCAAGGCCGCTGAGCTGACCGTGGCCGCCAACGTTACACGCGCCTACAACCAATTGGGCCAGGCTTACGTCATGCTCGACCTGGCCGAACAAGACCTCAAGCGTACCCGCGGCATGCTTGATCTTGCCCAACGGCGTGTCTCGGCAGGCCTGGACAGTGAGTTCCAGCTGCAACAGACCCAGAGCCTGGAGGCCGCCTCGGAGGCGCAGCTCACTGCTGCCAAGCAGTCTGTAGAAAGTGCGCAGATCCGTCTGGCCGTCCTATTGGGTAAAGGTCCTGACCGGGGTGCCAGCATTGGTCGTCCACAGCTGATTGCTCCGAAGACAATCGCCCTGCCCAGTCAGCTGCCTGCCGAGCTGATCGGCCGTCGCCCCGATCTGGTGGCCGCACGCTGGCGTGTTGAGGCCGCTTCGCAGGACATTGACTCGAGCCGGACCAATTTCTATCCAAACCTCAACCTGGTCGCCGCGGCCGGTACCGATGCCCTGCTGGGCGACGCCCTGTTTGGAGCACCCAGCCGCTTCTTCAATATCGGTCCAGCCCTGTCGCTGCCGATCTTTGACGGTGGTCGCCGGCGGGCCGACCTGGCCAGCCGCAACGCCGATTACGATCTGGCCGTCGCCCAGTACAACCAGACGCTGGTCAATGCACTTGGCGATATCGGCGACAGCATTTCCCGGCTGCGCTCGCTGAATCAGCAGATTCAGGAACAGCAGCGTGCCCGGGACATTGCTCAGGCGTCTTTCGACATCGCGATGCAGCGTTACGGCGCCGGTATCGGCAGTTATCTCGATGCGCTGAGCGTCGAGCAACAACTGCTTCAGGCAGACCGCCAGCTGGCCAGCCTCGCGACGGAGCGTATCGATACCTCCGTTTTGCTGATGCAGGCCTTGGGCGGTGGCTTTGAACCCTCTTCTGACACACCGGCGCTGCAACCGGGCCCACGTGTAACTTCGGATCGCTGAGACGTAAGACATGGCTGAATCAAACGCACAAACCGCCACTAACGAGAATAGCAAGCCCAAATCCGGCAAGCGCAAGTTCTTTCTTTTGCTCCTGCTTCTGCTCGTCATCCTGGGAGCAGTGGGCGCTTACTTCTATCACACACTCTATGGCCGTTTTCATGAGGGCACCGATGATGCCTATGTGAGCGGCAACGTTGTCCAGATCATGCCGCAGGTGACCGGTACGGTTGTCAGCATTACCGCTGACGATGGTGACTTGGTGCATGAGGGTCAGGTCCTGGTGAAGTTCGACCCGAGCGACACCGAAGTCGCGCTGCAGAGCGCTGAGGCCAATCTGGCCAAGACGGTTCGTCAGGTCCGCGGCCTGTACAGCAACGTGGACAGCTACAAGGCCCAGGTAGCTTCACGCAAGGTCGAACTGGAGCGTGCACGATCCGACTACAAGCGTCGCCAGGACCTGGCACGCGGCGGTGCGATCTCGCAGGAAGAACTGTCCCACGCCCGTGATACGCTGAACGCAGCCGAAAATGCACTGACCAGCGCCGAGCAACAACTCAGTACCAGCCGTGCACTGGTAGACGATACGGTGATCGCGTCCCATCCCGATGTGAAAGCCGCCGCCGCCCAGCTGCGTCAGGCCTATCTGAACAATGCCCGCAGCACCATCATTGCGCCGGTGACAGGCTATGTAGCCCAGCGCTCGGTACAGGTTGGCAGCCGTGTACAACCGGGCACAGCGCTGATGGCCGTGGTGCCGCTGGATCAGATCTGGATCGACGCCAACTTCAAGGAAACCCAGCTCAGCGACATGCGCATCGGTCAGCCGGTTGAAATTCATTCCGACCTGTACGGTGAAGATGTGAAGTACCACGGTACGGTAGAGAGCCTGGGGGTCGGCACCGGCAGCGCGTTTTCCCTGCTGCCCGCCCAGAATGCCAGCGGCAACTGGATCAAGATCGTGCAGCGCCTACCTGTGCGGATTCGCCTGGATCAGGATGCGCTGGAAAAGCACCCGCTGCGCATTGGCCTGTCGATGAACGTCGACGTCGACCTGCATGATCTGGACGGCCCGGTCCTGGCACAGAAGCCGCTGGCCCAGCCCCGTTATGCTACCGACGTCTATACCCGCCAGCTGGAGGATGCCGATCGCCTAATCGAGCGTCTGATCCACGAGAACGGCCCGGCCTCCCGTGATGTAGCCAAGCGCTAATCGGAGATCACATGAGCGATTCTGCATTCCGCCCGGCGAGCCTGGTGCTCGCCACGGTCGGCCTGTCGCTGGCCACCTTCATGCAGGTGCTGGATACCACCATTGCCAACGTGGCCCTGACCACGATTTCAGGCAATCTAGGCGTAAGCTCCGAACAGGGTACATGGGTAATCACATCGTTTGCTGTCAGCAACGCGATTGCCCTGCCCCTGACCGGCTGGATGGCACGTCGCTTCGGTGAGGTAAAGCTGTTCCTTGCTGCGGTGGTGCTATTCGTTATCACTTCGTTCCTGTGTGGCATCGCGCAATCGATGCCACAACTGGTATTTTTCCGGGCGCTGCAAGGATTCGTGGCCGGGCCGCTATATCCCATGGCCCAGACGCTGCTGCTATCAATCTTTCCGGCCGCCAAGCGAGGGATGGCCCTGGCGCTCCTGGCCATGGTCACGGTGGTGGCGCCCATCATCGGCCCGATTGCCGGTGGCTGGATCACAGATAACTACGCCTGGCCCTGGATTTTCTTTATCAATGTTCCCATCGGTGTGTTTGCCACCCTGGTGGTTTGGGCACAGCTGGGCAAAAAGCCGGAGCAGATCATTCGGCAGCCGATCGACTATGTAGGCCTGACGCTTCTGGTAATCGGTGTCGGTGCGCTGCAGGTTGTACTGGATAAAGGCAATGACCTGGACTGGTTCGAATCAAACTTCATTGTCATTGGCAGCTTGATTGCCGTCATCGCGTTGATAGCCTGTGTAATCTGGGAGCTGACCGACAAGCATCCCATCGTGAACCTGCGGCTGTTCAAATACCGTAACTTCACATTCGGAACGCTGGCCCTGGTACTGGGCTATTCAGGCTTCTTTGGCATCAACCTGCTTCTGCCCCAGTGGCTGCAAACTCAGTTGGGTTATACGCCGGTCTGGGCGGGTCTTGCCGCTGCGCCAATGGGATTTTTGCCTGTGTTCCTGTCGCCGCTGGTTGGCCGGTTCGCCCATAAGACAGACCTGCGCCTGCTTGCCGGGGGTTCCTTCCTGGTGATCGGTGCCTCGTGCTTCATGCGTGCCACGTTCAATACCGAGGTTGATTATCGCCATATCGCTGAAGTGCAGATGTTCATGGGGCTGGGAATTGCGCTGTTTTTCATGCCTACAACCAGCATTCTGTTGTCCAGCCTGCCGCCTAAAGACATTGCGGACGGCTCCGGGCTTGCGACATTTTTACGGGTACTGGGCGGTAGTTTCGCGTCATCACTGACGACCTGGATCTGGGCACGCCGCGCCACGCTCCACCATGCTCAGCTGACCGAGCAGGTAACGGTGTACGACCCAGCGACACGGGACTACATTTCGATGCTGGGGGGCCCTTCTCACACCACGTACGCCCAGCTCGATCGCGTGGTCGAAAGTCAGGCCTATATGCTGTCCACCATTGATTATTTCACGTTGCTCGGCTGGATGTTCATGGGCCTGTTCCTGATCATCTGGCTGGCCAAGCCACCTTTCGGCGCCAAGGGCCCCGCTCCTGCAGGCGGCGATCACTGACCAAAAGGCCGGCATGGAAACATGCCGGCCTTTTGTTTTGGCGATTGATCAATCGACGCAAATCAGACCGCAGCGAAGAAAAGAAAAACAATACACAGCATGCCGAGGGCCCATACCTTGGAGCGCTGGGTTGCACGGTCCTTGATATACAGCCAAGTATAAATGATACGGCTGACCACGAACAGGAGCGCCAGGAAATTGATCGTTCCCTGAGCCGCACCTCCGGTGACATGCGCCACGATCACGGCAGCGGCAAACAGCGGTGTAATTTCAAACGCATTCTGCTGCGCTGCGTTGGCACGCGCCTGGGGCCCTTCCAGCTTGGCAAGGAAATCACGTGGATGCCGGTTGTTGTCCGGCGTAAAGCCACTGCCGGTAAATTTTGCGTACGCCGCGGCGCCATAGGGAATGAGGTAGGCGAATAGGATGCACCAGTAGCCGAACGTCATGGGAATTCCTTGAATTGGCAGACCTGATAGTGACCTGTTTATAAGCCAAAGGTTAAGGCTTTTCCAGACTCTGCACGCTTGATATCCGCTTTCCAGCGAGACGGACATATCAACAAGATGATCCAGGCATCCTCATGGCCTTGGCTACCGTTGTGACTTTTGTCCGCAGCCGTTGCCCTAAAAAACTGTAACTTTCCGCGTCTATAGGTGTTCTTAATGAGAATTACCTAATGGCCATCATGGCCTCTACTTTCTATCCGCTGTACTGAAAGGATGTTCAATGCTTGAACTCGCCGCTGCCTTTATCTGTTTTACTGCGCTGCTCACTTATGTGAACTACCGGTTCGTCGGTCTGCCGCCCACGATCGGCGTCATGGTGATTGCACTGGTGTTCAGTGTGCTGCTGCAAATTGCATCGGCGCTGGGGTTTCCCATGCTGGAGGAAACTATTGAAAGGCTGATCCAGCGAATCGACTTCAACGAATTGTTGATGAATTGGATGTTGTCATTCCTGTTGTTTGCCGGTGCCTTGCACGTCAATGTTCAGGATCTTCGCAGCTACCGCTGGCCGATCGGCCTTCTGGCTACCCTGGGCGTTCTCGTTTCTACCGCCCTGATCGGCGGAACGGCCTATTACGTCTTTCCCTTGCTGGGCTGGCATGTAGACCTGGTGTATTGCCTGCTGTTTGGCGCGCTGATTTCTCCAACCGACCCGATTGCCGTTCTTGGAATCCTGCGTTCAGCCAAGGCGCCAAAGTCATTGGAAATCACCATCGTGGGTGAGTCCCTGTTCAATGACGGCGTTGCCGTTGTGGTGTTTACCGTGCTGCTCGGCATTCTTGCCTCCGGCGAGACACCCTCCGCCGGGCACGCCGTCATGCTGTTTGTCGAGGAAGCCTTGGGCGGCATCCTGTTCGGCTCGGTGATCGGCTATGTCACCTACCGGATGCTCAAAAGCATCGATCAGTACCAGATTGAGGTACTCCTGACGCTTGCGCTGGTTATTGGCGGCGCTGCCGTGGCTCCCCACCTGCATGTATCCGGTCCGATTGCGATGGTCGTGGCCGGCCTGTTCATCGGCAATCGTGGCCGTGAAAAAGCGATGTCCGATACCACACGCCGCTATGTGGACGGCTTCTGGGAGCTGATCGACGAGATCCTCAACGCCATGCTGTTCGTGCTCATCGGCATGGAGCTTTTGCTGCTGCCTGTGACAGGACTGCACGTGGCCGCCGCTGTGGCCTTTACCCTGGCCATCCTGCTTATCCGCTGGATCAGCGTGACACCGGTCGTGATGCTGACGCCGCACTGGCGACACATGGCCAAGGGCACCATGGGCATTCTGACCTGGGGCGCACTGCGGGGCGGGATTTCAGTGGCGCTGGCCCTATCGCTACCGGCAGGGCCGGAACGGGATCTGATCCTGACCATTACCTATATACTGGTGTTGTTCTCCATCCTCATGCAGGGCCTGACCATCGGACGCGTCGTACGTCGCGTGACGGGTAACGCTCCCTCGGAGCCTGATCAGCACGGGCACTAAGCGTCACTGGTGCTACGGCCGTCCTGACCGTAGCACCGCCCGGGTGGCCTTTCGTCGGTCACCCAGCCATTCCTCCCGCCTATTGAGCCAGGTCAGTATGCACTGACGGCTACCTGTCTATCCTTGCGCTAATCAAGGCGTACTCCGCGCCCGCACTGACTGTCAGGGAGGTGTTATGACAGACCTCAGCGCCCGCGTGACCATCAACGGCCACAGTATTGAGACTTCAACCAGCCGCTCGCTTCTAGAGGCTGTGATCGACTCTGGACAGCCGCTCACCGATGGTGTCGGCTGCATGGGACAAGGTGTATGCGGTTCCTGCCGCGTGCTGCTGCGCCGCAAGGATTCGCGTGAAGTCACGACGGCCCTGGCTTGTGAAACCGCCGTGGCGGACGGCATGCAGGTCAGCTTTCTGGATCATCTACCGATGAACCGCCATCACACCTACACCACCAACGACTGGGACGATACCTGGAACCTGCTGGATCGCATCAACAGCGCCTTTCCCGAAGCCAGCCACTGTCGGCACTGCGGTGGATGTGACCGTGCCTGTCCCAAGCATCTTGAAGTCCAGAAAGGCGTAAACCTGGCCGCGTCGGGCGATTTGAGCGCAGCCAAGGTGTTCGATGAATGCATCATGTGCAACCTCTGCACCATTGCCTGCCCGGAACACATCTCGCCCAACCACCTGGGGCTGTACATTCGCCGGATGACGGCATCCGTGATGTTGCGTCCTTCCGACCTGCTGCTGCGACTACGTCAGATCGACCTGGGCGTCATGCCGGTCGATCCAAACGTCGAGCTCACCTGAGGATTTGGCCATGAGCGGAACTGCCTACGAACTTGCCCTGGCGAACCTGAGCCGGTGCGACGGCATGGCGCCCCCGGCAGTGGACAAAACACCATTGTTGCAACGCTATCACCCGGATTACCAGGAGGGTACTCGTACTCGCCTGAGCATCGGGGCCAACCGCGGTGATGAATGCCCCTCACGGCTGGCCGCCCTGCTGCAGAGCAATGCGCAGATCAGTGATGCCGATCTGGCAGGTGCACCGGTCATCAATACCGAAGTACTGGTCATCGGAGGCGGCGGTGCGGGCTGTGCGGCCGCGCTGACAGCCGCCGAACAGGGGCGACGCGTCATCCTGGCGACCAAGCTACGCCTGGGTGACAGCAATACCGTCATGGCGGAAGGCGGGATCCAGGCCGCTGTCGGTGAAGAGGACAGCCTGCAGCGTCACTTCGAGGACACCCTGCGCGCCGGCCACCTGTGTGCAGACCGTACGCTGGTGGCTCGCCTGGCAGAGTCGGGACCTGATTGCATTCGTTGGCTGATTAGCCGCGGCATGCTGTTCGACCTGGCCGAAGGCAGCCCAGTGGGTGGCAAACTCTTGCGCAAGAAACCCGGCGGTGCAACATGCGCCCGCATCCTTTCCTACCGCGACTATACCGGCCTTGAGCTGATGCGCGTCCTGCGTGAGGCCGTGGAGCTGGATGACCGTATCTCGCTGTGGAATCGCTGCCCGCTGGTAGAGCTGCTCTCCGACGAGAGCGGCCAATGCGTAGGAGCCGTGCTGTATAACCTCGACTGGCATGGGTTCATTCTGGTACGCGCCAGCCGGGTAATCCTGGCGACAGGCGGCGCGGGACGGCTGCACCTGAACGACTTCCCAACATCCAACCACTACGGTGCAACCGCAGACGGACTGGTGCTCGCGTATCGGATGGGTGCTCGACTGCGGGAGCTGGATTCGTTCCAGTACCACCCGACCGGCTTGGCCTGGCCTTCGCACCTGGTTGGCGGCTTGATTTCCGAGGCGGCGCGCTCTGCAGGCGCCTGGCTGATCAATGGTGAAGGCAGGCGCTTTGTTGATGAGCTGCAACCACGCGATGTAGTGGCCGCGGCCATTCTCAAGGAGTGCGCAGAGGGCCGTGGGGTGGAGCGTGACGGTAATCTGGGCGTCTTCCTGGATACCCCCGGTCTTGAACGCAGGCAGCCAGGCATCCTGGAAGAGCGACTGGTCAGTCTGGGGCATCTGGCCCATCGCTGCGGAATCGATCCCAAGGTCGAGCCCATGATGGTACGGCCTACCCTGCACTACCAGAACGGCGGTGTGGAAATCGACGAACACGGCGCGACAGCCATACCCGGCCTGTATTGCGCAGGCGAAATCAGCGGTGGCATCCACGGCCGTAACCGCATGATGGGCAATGCCTTGCTGGAAATCATCGCGTTCGGCCGCCGGGCGGGGCAGCATGCAGGCGCGACAGCCAGTCCGAAACCCGCCCCCAAGGTAGGTCTGTATCACCTGTACGACTGGCAGCGGCAAATCACATTGGCAGGGCTGCCCACCCATGTCTGCGGCCCCTGTCTGTTTCCTGATTACGGCAATTTCGATCTGCGCCGCGACGTGGCCCTGCGTGCCAGCGCACCCGGTGCCGTTCAGGCCATGCTGGCCGGCATGACGCCGTCCTGAGGAGTACCGTCATGAGTTTCACACCTGTTCTGCTCTCACCCTCAGCCCAGGTCGGAGCCAATCTGCAAGCCTGGTTTGCTCAGGGCGGCGGCCAGGGATTACGTCAGGCACTGGCCGCGCCACACGCCATCATCCCCCTTCTGGAGGAAGCCGGCCTAAGGGGTATGGGAGGTGCCGGCTTTCCTACCCATCGCAAATGGGCACCTGCGGCTGCGCAACCGTCATACCTGGATAAATACGTCGTCTGCAACGGCAATGAAGATGAGCCCGGCACCTTCAAGGATCGCGTACTGCTGGAAAAATCTCCGCATCAAGTTATCGAAGGTGCGCTGATTGCCGCCACGGCCATTGGGGCCAACCATGTACTGCTCTATGTGAATCCCCATCAGAACGCGTCCGTCGCGTCATTGAGACAGGCCGTACAGCAATGGCAGACAGAGCCGCTCTTTCAGGAGCTGGCAGCCCTGCAGGGTCGACCAATCGACCTGCGCATAGTGGAAAGCTCGGGGCTGTACATTGGGGGCGAAGAAACAGCCGTTATTGCCACCCTCGACGGAGGCTTTCCCTTCCCCCATCGCAAGCCGCCTTACCCGGCCGAGTGCGGGGTGGATAACAAGCCTACCCTTATCAACAACACCGAGACGCTGGCCAGCGTCTCGCATATCCTGCGGCACGGTGCAGACTGGTATCGCCATCTGGGTATGGGCAGCGCTGCAGGTACCAAGCTCTACTCGCTTTCCGGCGATGTGCTCAAGCCGGGGCTGTACGAACTGCCGATGGGTACGTCGCTGCGCGCGCTCATTTTCGAGCACGGCGGCGGCATGCTGCAGGGCCGCGCCTTCAAGGCCGTCTTTACCGGCGGTCCATCTAATACACTGTTAACCGAACAGCACCTTGATGTAGCGCTGGATTTCGATTCTGTGAAGGCACGCGGATCCAGCCTGGGGACCGGGGCCATGATTGTGATCTCCGAAGGCACCAGCATCGTACGCAAGGTGGCCGAGTATGTGGACTTCTTTGCTGCAGGTTCCTGCGGGCAATGTCCACCTTGTAAAACAGGCACTTATCAGCTGTCTCGCCTGCTACGACGGATCGATACCGGTGGCGGTCTGCACAGTGATCTGCGTGCCCTGGAAAGCTTGTGCGAGTTACTGCCCGGCAGCGGGCGCTGCGGCTTGATCGACGGCGCAGTAACAGTCGTGCGTAGCTCACTAATGCAGTTCAGGGAAGATTATCAGCGGCAACTGATCGACTAATCTGCGACAATTGGCCGCTCTAGCGCGCTTATCAATGGGGCAGAATACGACCTATTGATTAGGGCGCTAACGTTAGTTTTGGTCTACGGTGCCCGCAGCTCCGCCCCGTCATGACAATGATAAGACTGGAAAGCGGGCATGCTTCTATCCTTGCTGTGAGGTTCCACTGATGAGTGATCGCATCCGCCACCCCGCGTTCGCTGCCCTACGCATGTCTGCCGAGCAGGCAGCTCGCCATATTCGCCATGGCATGACCGTTGGCATGAGCGGTTTTACCGGCGCAGGTTACCCCAAGGCCGTTCCTGGTGCCTTGGCCCAGCACATCACCGAAGCCCATGGCCGAGGCGAGCCGTTTCGTATTCGTGTCCTGACGGGCGCATCCACTGCGCCTGAACTGGACGGTGCGCTGGCCCGCGTCGACGGTATCGAGTTGCGTGTACCGTTCCAGTCCGACCCCGAGCTGCGCAGCCGCATCAATGCCGGCCAGCTGGATTACATGGATATTCATCTGGGGCAACTGGCCGAAAAGGTTCGCTACGGCTTTTTCGGCAAGGTTGACATTGCCGTGGTGGAAGTAACCGCCATTCGTGAAGACGGCAGCCTGGTGCCCTCCTCCTCGGTCGGCAACAACAAGACCTGGCTGGACATGGCCGATGCCGTGATTCTGGAGGTGAACCGCTGGCAGCCGGATGCGCTCGACGGTATGCACGACATCTTCTATGACACCGCCCTGCCGCCCAACCGTACCCCTATCCCACTGACCCATCCGGGTGAGCGTGTAGGTGAGCCTTATTTGCAGGTGCCGTTGGAGAAAGTAGTGGCCGTGGTCGAGACCGACGCGCCAGACCGCAACAGCCCGTTCAAGGCACCGGATGCTGCCTCCAAGGCCATTGCCGAGCATATGATCGATTTCCTGCGCTTCGAAGTGCGTCAGGGGCGTATTCCAGCAAATCTGCTGCCGATTCAATCCGGGGTGGGCAATATTGCCAATGCCTTTATGCAGGGGCTGGGTGAAAGCGAATTTTCCGGCCTGACTGCCTTCACGGAAGTGATTCAGGACGGCATGCTGGAACTCCTGATTAGTGGCAAGATGGATCTGGCGGCCGCTACCTCGTTCTCCCTGAGCCCCGCCGGTATCGACCGCTTCCTCGAACACTCTGAGATGCTGCGCAAGAAAATCATCCTGCGCCAGCAAGGCGTGAGCAACCACCCTGAGTTGGTGCGTCGCCTGGGCTGTATCGCACTTAACGGAATGATCGAGGCCGACATTTACGGCAACGTGAACTCCACGCACCTCATGGGCACCCAGATGATGAACGGCATCGGTGGCTCGGGCGACTTTGCCCGTAATGCCTACCTGTCAGTCTTTATGGCGCCGAGCACGGCAAAGAATGGCCTGATCTCCACGATTGTGCCGATGGTGAGTCATGTCGATCACACCGAGCACGATGTCAGTGTCATCGTGACCGATCAGGGTCTGGCTGACCTGCGCATGCTCAGTCCTAAGCAGCGTGCCAAGGTCATCCTGGAAAAATGCGTTCACCCCAGCTATCGCGACATGCTGGCGGACTACATCGATCGGGCCAACAGTGGCAGCTACGGCAAACATACGCCTCACCTGTTGCCGGAAGCCCTCTCCTGGCATGAGCGCTATCTGGTGACAGGTAGCATGTTCCGCCCGGAAGCCAATCAGGCACAGGATTGATTCTGCCCTGACGAAAAAGCCCCAGCGTCTATTAGGCGCTGGGGCTTTTTTATACGCTCAAGGTGGGGCAGGGTCACCTAATGCGCCAACTGCTCCCGCACAGACCATATACCCACGGTATGCAGAAGAGGTCTGCGTAACTCGAAATCGGGTTGGTCAGCTCAGGGCCTTGATCAACTCGTCTTTCTTCATGCGCGAGCGACCGGTAACGCCTTGCTCTGCGGCTTTCTTCATTAGTTCATCACGTGTCATGTCACTCAGCGATGTACTGCTGCGACGTCCGCGCGTCGACGCGCTACGACTGGTTGAGCGTCCTGAATTCGGCGAATGCCCATGCTTGGTTGCGACCGCACGGCGAGCAGAGTCCTTACGATCGGCGCGCTTGGCCGTCTCGCTTTTCTGTTTGCCGGAGCCACTCTTGTTGCCGCCACCAGACTGCTTGTTGACGGTAGCCCAGGCACGCGCCTCCGCCTGGTCTTCCGACATGCCTTTGGCTTCGTAGCTTTCCTCGATGTGCTCGGCCTTGCGCTTTTGTTTATCGCTGTAGGTTGACTTGTCGCCGCGTGGCATAGGTGCCTCCTGTTCAGACGGATCAGTCTTCGGCTTTGATCGTTGCTACGTCATCAGCCCGGACGCGAATCTGGCGGCCGGAAACGTCTTTGAATTCATAGAAACCATCGGCAGTTTTAGTGTTGGGTTTGTCCTGGGTGATGTACTCGGTACCATCCTGCAGGGTCACAACCGTGGCGGTGGAGCAACCGCCCAAAACAACAGCGCTCAGCAGCAGTAATACACCCGCAAAACCCTGTGTCAGGTTTTCCCTGAATGCGCGAATCATTGCGCTACTCCATCATCCAGTCGGTGGATCGAAACATCACTGATGCCCACGATAGGCAAGCCCGGTTCGAGATCGAACAGCAGATACTGTGCATCGTTGACGGCAATCAGATGCTTGACGGCCAGCTCACGAACCACATCGGTGACCGGTACGTTCAGGTCGGCAATGCGGTCGGTGTGGGGCTCGCCCAGCAATTTGTAGTGAATTTCATACTCCTGGCCCATATCGCTCATGGCTTCGGTCTCCCTGAGTGAGATACACCTGTTTTGAGAGGTATAACCCTTCACTTGTTCTGTCACGCCCGCTGAACGGTCGCTTCGTTGCGGCCTGACAGATAAACGGTAAAGCCTGATTAGTTCCCTCTTCTCATCTGTTGAAGCAGGGCCTTGCACTGGTTGTCCTGACTGTTATTGCTCGGGGCCACAAGTGCCAGCAGGCCCGCAGCCGGGGCAGCAAATGTGGCAAGCAGTGCGGCAGCGGCGCCCCGTGCAGCCAAGGGCAAGGGTTTGACGCCTGGCGAAGGATTCTTCAATGTTCCCCGCACATATAAAGGCGAGCGGAGCGAGAAGATGCGATAGCCCTTGCTGTGCGGCTCAATGGACAGGTCAATCTGCTCGTTAGCAAAGTTCACGGTGCCGTCGATGTTGATCAAAGCGTTTTCCGTATCGAATACGAAGACACGCGTCTTCATCAGTCCATTCGTGACCTGCAGATCCGACGCAGCGCAATTGATCGCCACCTCATCGTCACCAAACAGGCGGCTGACCAGATAGTTGCCCACATTGAGGCCAGCGATTTCCATCAGACTACGACTGATGGAGCCATCATTCATCAGCACCTTGAGTTCACCATTGCTGCTGCCCAGCAGTGCTGCGACCGAGTTACCCGTTCCCGTCAGGGTGGCATCACCGTTGAGTTCGCCAAAGCTGTCACGCATGGCTTCAACCGTAGGGAACAGCTGCTTGAGTTTGACGCCCCGTATGTGCAGATCCACCCGGGCGGGCATGGGGCTCTTGTCTCCTTCCAGGCGAACCGTGCTATTCAGCGCACCGCCTGCGGCGCCAAAGCGCAGTGGATCGATGAGCAGGACGCCATCGGTCAGCTTCAGATGCAGATACAGATCAGACAGCGGCAATGAGGCATTCTGAACGATGCGCTGGCCGGTAAACTTCACGTCGGCATCCATGGCGCGCCACCGTTCGGTACGAAACTCGGAAACAGGTAGCGCTTTGTTCGCGGGCTGCTTGTTCTCTTCACCGCGAGCCTGCTTCTGCTCGGCAGAGTCGGCGCCGATAAGAGGCGCCAGATCAGCAAAAAGCAGCTGATTGGAGGTCAGCTCGCCGGTCAGTTTTGGCCGTGGCTTGCCCCCTGTATATTGCAGATCTCCATGAAGATCGCTCTGCCCTACCTTTCCAGAAAAGTCCTCGTATTGGAAACGTGGCCCGGCCGGGTCGTTGAGGACAACGGTAAGGTGTCCATCAGTCGAGTACGGCGCCGTTTCCGGGAGCGTTACGCCCGTCAGGCGATAGAGCTGCCCCAGGCTCTGTCCGGACAGTTTGAGCCGCAGATCCAGAGCCCCCAGCTTGAGCGGTTCGGTCAGCGTTCCGAAGACATTTAGGTGCGTGGCACCCGCGCGGACATCGGCCTGAATGGGAAAGGGTGCGTCCGGATCATGCAATGCCAGTAGCCCACCGATCTTGCCGCTGCCCTCCACGGCTTGCTCCTTGTACCGGCCCTTCACGGTCCAGCCAAATTGCAGTGCCTGGGTCTGTTTGACATTGGCCCGCTGCCGCTGAGTCCCGGCCTGCCCAACGATGTCGGCATAGGCAATGGGAGCATCCAGTGAGGTGATCGTGGTTTTGACGTGGGCCTGTACGATGTCATCGTCATAGGCGACCTGGCCTGCATCAAAACCAATGGTGCCGATGTCCACGGTCCAGGCTGAGGATACTTCGTTTGGATTCTTTTCCTGTTTGTCGCCCTGGTCAAAGGTCCAGGTATTACGGCCATCGGCCAGGCGTTGCAGGTTGGCTTCCGGCTTGGTCACGTCGATACGTGGGATATAGACCTGCTTGCTCAAAAGCGCCAGAGGCGAGATCCGCAACTGTACCCGGTCCAGGTGCACGAAGCGTGGATTGCTTGCCCAGGAAGGATTGCCGATCTCGATGTTTTCCGCCGAGATGTGCGGCCACGGGATCCAGGCCCGCCAGCCGCCCTGATCCGTTTCGCGGCGCCAGTCCACACCCAGGTTGCCATTGATGGCAAACGAACGGTTGAGCGCGGCTGACGCTTTGTCGTTGATGGTAGGCTTGAGCCGGTTCCAGTCGAACGTCGAGACGAAGACGATCATTACGACGATTAACGCCACCAGGATGCCTAGCGTCCAGACGATGATTTTCCGGGTCCGTGTCACGCCTTTTCTCCGTTTCGCCAGCCATCAGAAGGTCACGGCGTTATGCCATGTACCTACTACGTCAACGACGAACGGCAGTGGTTCAACCGCTTGCTCAGCGACCTCCAGAAATGTCGAGTATCGCACCGCTGGCATAAGAGGCCTCATCCGACAGCAACCAGATGATTCCGGCTGCAATCTCTTGCGGCTCACCTGCCCGGCCTATGGGCGTCGTGACACCAAGCCGCAAACCGCGATCAGGATCGCCGCCACTGGCATGAATCTCGGTCAGAGTCAAACCAGGACGTACCGCGTTGACGCGCACGCCCTGCGGTCCCAGCTCTTTGGAAAGCCCCAGCGTCATGGTGTCGATTGCGCCTTTGGACGCGGCATAGTCGATGTATTCATTGGGCGAACCCAGCCGCGAGGCAACCGAAGACACATTCACGATCACCCCGCCCCGGCCGCCTCGCTCGGTAGACATGCGCCGTGCAGCCTCACGCGCGCACAGGAAGGCGCCCAGGATGTTCACCTCGAACATACGCCGCATACGGTCGATGGGCATATCGGCGAGCTGCAGGGACTGCCCCGTGATACCGGCGTTGTTGACCAATCCGTCCAGCCCGCCAAACTTGTGTTGAATGGTATCGAACATGGCCAGAACGTCCGCCTCGACGGACACATCGCCACGAATGGCAATCGCCTCGCCACCAGCCTGCTCTACCAGCGCCACACATTCATTAGCCGCCGTCTCGTCAGCCGTGTAGTTCACACCCACACGCCAGCCGCGTGCACCGGCCAGTCGCGCTGCTTCACGACCGATACCCCGGCTGGCGCCGGTAATCAGAATAATCTTGCTCATGGAGGCCTCTCTTATTCGGAAAGTCCGCTCAGCTTAGGCAGGAATTGATAAGGGTGCGAGCGACAAGGCGAATAGGACAGGTGCTGTTACATATCGCGAATGACCTTGAGCCCCTCGTGGTCGGTGTGCGGGGAGCCAAACAGGTCGGCATAGCGCATCGTCGCATTAGCATGTTCGCGCATCAGAGCTTCTGCACGTGCGCCCTGTCTGTTTACCAGGGCATCGACGATGGCATGGTGCTGCATGTGCGCAAAGTTGAAGCGCCGATATTCTCGGGCCATGTTGTTGCGATCCACTGCCAGCGAGCTGACCGAGGCAAACGGCAAGTGATCGTTACGCGCCAAGGCATGACTGATCGCAGGATTACCGCTGGCCTCAATGATGACCTGATGAAAGCGCCGGTTGAAATCATGGTAAACCTCCATGTCTTCCTCGGTGACATAACCTTTGGCAAACAGGACATCTCCCGTGGCAAGGCACTGCTGCAAGGCTTCCTGAGTCGTTGGATCCAAACCGCGTTCTGCCGCCTGTCGCGCCGCCAGCCCCTCCAATACACCCCGGACTTCCACCGCACCTGCAATCTCTTCGCCAGTCACCGTCCGCACGGTATAACCACGGCCTTCGTTCTTGGACAGCAATCCTTCCTGCTCCAGCGTCCGAAAGGCCATACGCACCGGCATGCGCGAAACCCCCAGCCGCTCGGCGGTAGGAATTTCCACCAGCCGCTCACCGGCCGGTAATTCACCGGACACGATCATTTTCCGTAATGTGACCAACACCCGTTGTCCTGGCTTGCTCATGAGGTCCTCTCGGCGCTGTAATCAATTCATCTTAGCGCAGGCAGCTTCCGGCTGGGCACGACACCTGCGGCAGCTATCGTCAGGGAGCAACCCGGCGTTCGTCGAACCCAATGGCCGTTAATCGCACCAAAAATGGATCCAATAGTGACTTATAGATTGACTCAGGATCTGTATAGCGCGAAGTATTGGATCCAATAAAAACAAAACAGCCCTGCGAGGAGCCCACCATGTTCCCGAAAAATACATGGTATGTAGCCTGTACGCCTGACGAGATCGCCGATAAACCGCTCGGTCGTCAGATTTGTGGTGAAAAGATCGTTTTCTACCGTGGTCCGGAAGGCAAGGTCGCGGCCCTGGAGGATTTCTGCCCTCACCGTGGCGCCCCGCTCTCGCTGGGCTTTGTACGTGACGGTGTCCTTGTATGCGGCTATCACGGCCTGGAGATGGGCTGCGATGGCAAGACCGTTGCCATGCCAGGCCAGCGCGTTCGTGGTTTCCCCTGTATCCGTCAGTATCCGGTCGAAGAGCGCTACGGCTTCATCTGGGTCTGGACCGGCGAGGCCGAAAAAGCCGATCCTGCCCTGATTCATCATCTGGAATGGGCCGACAACCCCGAGTGGGCATATGGCGGCGGCCTGTATCACATCAACTGTGACTATCGCCTGATGATCGACAACCTCATGGACCTGACCCATGAGACCTATGTCCATGCCAGCAGCATCGGGCAGAAGGAGATCGATGAAGCCGCACCCATCACGAAAGTGGAAGGCGACACCGTCATCACCAGCCGCCATATGGAAAACATCATGGCCCCGCCCTTCTGGCGCATGGCCTTGCGCGGCAACAACCTGGCGGATGACGTTCCCGTGGATCGCTGGCAGATCTGCCGCTTCACGCCACCAAGCCATGTTCTGATTGAAGTGGGTGTGGCCCATGCCGGGCATGGCGGTTACGAGGCCGATCCCAAATACAAGGCCTCCAGCATTGTGGTCGACTTCATTACACCGGAGACCGAGACCTCTATCTGGTACTTCTGGGGCATGGCGCGCAATTTCAGACCTGAAGACGAGGCGCTGACGGCGACCATCCGTGAAGGCCAGGGCAAGATCTTCTCCGAAGACCTGGAAATGCTGGAACGTCAGCAACAGAACCTGCTGGCCTATCCCGAACGGCAACTGCTGAAGCTGAACATCGACGCGGGCGGCGTACAGTCGCGCCGGATTCTGGATCGCCTCATCGAAAGCGAGCGTAGCGCAGCTGCCCCGCTGGGCATGATTGCTACCGCCTGATGCCACTGGCGCCTCCTTCGTACAGAGGCGCCTGCTATTGATGAGGTGGCTTGCATGGCAGGCCACTCAGCCGAGGACTTTATCGTGATCGACGTTTTGATCGTTTCGAAGAAAACCGAAGCCACGGACATCTGCAGCCTCGAGCTGGCCAGTGTCGATGGCTCACCCTTGCCGGAATTCAGTGCCGGCTCGCATATCGATGTGCACTTGCCGGATGGCATCGTTCGGCAATATTCGCTCTGCAACCCGCCAAGCGAGCGCCATCGCTATCAGATTGCCGTTCTCAAGGACCCCACCTCCCGTGGCGGCTCGCTCGGTGTTCATCAGCTCAAGGAAGGTACACACCTCTCTATCAGCGAGCCGCGCAATCTGTTTCCCCTGGCACATGGCGCCAAACGCAGCCTGCTGTTTGCTGGCGGTATCGGCGTGACGCCCATTCTGTGCATGGCCGAGCGTCTGTCGAATATGGCCGCAGACTTCGAGATGCATTACTGCACCCGCTCCGCCGATCGCACGGCATTCGTCGAGCGAATCAGCACCTCACCGTTTGCCGGTCAGGTACATTTTCACCATGACGATGGCCCCGCGCAGCAGAAGCTGGACGCCACTCAAGTGCTGGGCCAGCCGGAGCCGGATGTACACGTGTACGTGTGCGGCCCGACAGGCTTCATGGAGTACGTTCTCAGCACAGCCAAAGCCAACGGTTGGCCGGAGGAGCAACTGCATCGTGAATATTTTGCGGCAGCACCTACCGATACCTCCAACGATGGCAGCTTCGACCTCAGGATTGCCAGCACCGGACAGACCCTGCATGTTCCCGCTGAACGTACCGCACTCGACGTTCTGCTGGAGGCGGGGTTCGACATTCCGATGTCCTGTGAGCAAGGTATCTGCGGCACCTGTCTGACCCGCGTGCTGGACGGTACGCCAGAACACCGGGACATGTTCATGACAGAGGATGAACAGGCCGCGAACGATCAATTCACGCCCTGTTGCTCACGCGCCAAGAGCGCTGTGCTGGTCCTGGATATCTGATAGGCCTGATGGACGCCCGTCAGGTCATCAGATCGCCATCAAAAGCTGTTCGTTAAGCGGCCACTCTTCTACGTCGAGAGGGCCGCGGTGTCGTATAAGTACTGCATCCGGTCTGCCTCGAATATCGCGATCAAGGCTTGAACGCTTCGAGCAGACTTTCAGTACTACAACAATAACAAGAGGCACCCCCATGCTCATGACACCGCTATCTCTGCTCTGTTATGCACGTCACTTGCGCGCCACCACTATTCGGGAGGCTGACCATGCATAACGACCTTCGCCGGGCTGTCGATGAAGGCCGCATGAACGGCTTTCAATGGACCGCCATTATCATCTGTATCGCGTTAAACATGATCGACGGCTTCGACGTGCTGGTCATGGCTTTTACCGCCGCGTCCGTTTCCGCTGAATGGCAGCTCTCTGGCGCTCAGCTGGGCGTACTGCTCAGCGCAGGACTGTTTGGCATGGCTGCGGGCTCGCTATTTATTGCTCCCTGGGCGGATCGCTTTGGCCGTCGCCCGCTCATTCTGGCGTGCGTAACCGTTGCAGGCCTTGGCATGCTGCTGTCTGCATTCAGTCAGTCAGCTACTCAGCTGGCTGTATTGCGGGCCATCACTGGGCTTGGTATCGGTGGCATCCTGGCCAGCAGTAATGTGATTGCCAGCGAGTACTCATCCAAGCGGTGGCGTGGGCTTGCAGTGACCCTGCAATCCACCGGCTATGCCCTCGGGGCCACCATTGGCGGGCTTATTGCCGTGGCATTGCTGTCTGCCTGGGGCTGGCGCTCGGTCTTCGTCTTTGGTGGTCTGGTGACGTTCGCTATCATTCCCTTCGTACTGTGGCGTCTGCCCGAATCGTTGGATTTTCTGCTGGCCAAGCGCCCGGACAATGCCCTGGTGCGGGTCAATCGTCTGGCCCAAAAACTGGGCTATGCACCGCTTACCGAGCTGCCTCCGCAGCCCCTGCGCGAAGCGCACAAGGGCAGCAGTTTCAAGCAGCTATTTTCACCCGCGCTGCTACGCACCACCCTGCTGATCTGGGGCTCATTCTTCCTGACAATGTTCGGTTTCTACTTCATCATGAGCTGGACGCCCAAGCTGCTGGTGTCAGCCGGTCTTTCCGCACAGCAGGGCGTGACGGGTGGAGTATTGCTGAGCATTGGCGGCATCTTTGGTGCAGCCTTGATCGGTATGCTCGCTGCACGCTTTAAGATCAGCCACCTGCTGGCCGTTTTCATGGCCTGCACAGCCGTGCTGCTCAGCCTGTTCGTTTCCTCCACCTCCTCACTGACCACGGCCTTTGCCCTGGGTCTGCTCATTGGCCTCTTCAGTAACGGCTGCATTGCCGGGTTGTATGCCTTGGCCTCCATGGCATATGACGCCTCGGTACGCGCAACGGGTATGGGCTGGGGTATTGGCATTGGCCGCTTCGGGGCTATTCTCTCGCCACTGGTGGCCGGTGGGCTGATTGACCTGCAGTGGGGTCCGGCTCAGCTGTATCAGGGCTACGCCGTGGTGTTTGTATTGGCGGCGGCTACGGTGCTTCTGCTCAAACTGTCTGCCCCTGTTCGTACCGTGGGCGCACCTTCACAGGCTCATTGAGTGAGTAGACTAGAGGCCGCTCCAGCTGCCTCTAGTCTGATCCGATTACTCCGGCAGCGTGACCTTGACCGGCCCCGGATGCGCCTTGACGGTCTTGTAGGGAATCACCGTATCGCCTGGCTCATCGCAGCTTCTGGCGGCCCGGGCAAAAGTAGGCCCCAGGTAAATTCCACGAGGCTCGAAATACCACACCGAAAACTGCCAGACAGAAGGGTCCTGGTAATTGCATTCGTTTGGGTCGTCGTTCATCAACTCGGGATACAGACGCTTGAACTGGTCAACCACCCACGGGGCAAACAACTGCTCGCGGTAGTTGGAGTACGCCTCCAGATTATCCATGCCCCGCTCGTAATGGATGTACGGCCCCTTACCCAGCCAGAACACATCTTCCAACTCTAGAATCTTGCCGGTGGCCAACTCCATGTTGAGCGGCGCATCACCAAAGTCTGGATGCGCACCGCCGCAGTCGTAGCTGGTGAACAGGCTGACGCTCAGTACAGAGTCATTGATAAATACCGGTTTGACCGTCTGATCGAACTCTGTCTCACGATCACGTGCCCCGGACAGACACCCAAAGTAGCTGTTCACCTCCTGCCACTGCCGATTCTGCAACGTCCTGTTGGCAGCGCTCAGATCCATCGCCGTAGGGGATGAAACCAGCTGGAATAGGCGAATGCGGGAAACAGGCTCCACCCACCACTGCAAGCCATATCCCATAAAGGTGTCTTGCCTGTCTTTCTTCAGGCTCAGCCCTTTCAGGCGCAGATACTCATAGGGTGATGTACGCCGCAGCTCGTCCAGGGCGGGTAAATCATCAGGACGTGCTGGCGGCAGCGCTACAGGAGAAAGACTGATATCGAGCGTCTTGCCTTTGCTGGCCCAGCGGCCGGTCCAGCGACCATTGGCGCCCTGTTTGAGCGTCCACTGCATGGGCACGCTTTTCGTGCTGAAAAAAGGACGATTCTCACTCAGACGCAGGGTATGCTGCTTGTCCAACGCTCCGTCGAGCGCAATATCGGTGTGGTACTTCTGGTAGAAATAGCGCCCGGTCACCTCGTCGGGTTTAGCCAGATCCAGCTCAACCAGCACCTTGGCCTGCCCTACAGTGCCCTGCAACAGCTCCGGCTCTGCCATGGCCGAACCGGCAGCCAGCAACAGTGCCGCGCTACAGCACTGCAGCACAGAAACGATACCTCTCATGGACTCTTATCCTCGACCCTTTCTTGTACGAACCGACACAGCCTAATCGACCCATGTGTCAGCCCATACTCTACGAGGAATAAGCGGCTCAGCACATCCCTACCATAGTTATCCGCAGGGAGCGGATGTCAGCAGGTCCTGATACCCCCGGTTGAAGTAGACCAGCCCATCTACATCGTCCTGGCGCTCGATAGCGACCACTTCGCACAGGAGTACGTCGTGAGTGCCTACGGTATTGATCGAAGCGATTCGACAATCAAAGGAGACTACCGCTCCTTCCAGCGCTGGCGAGCCGGTGATCAGGGTATTCCAGCACGCCGCGGCAAATCGATCCTGCATACCGGTTTTACCGCCAAACAGATTGGAGAGTGCCTTGTGCTCACTGCTCAAGGTATTCACACACAGGGTGCCGTTGGCCTTGAAGATCGGATAGACCGAGCCTGAACGGTTCAGGCAGACCAGCAAGGTAGGCGGCTCATCGGTCACGCTGCACACGGCTGTTGCCGTGAAGCCGGCACGGCCTTGGGGACCATCAGTCGTTACAATATTGACCGCCGCGCCCAGCCGGGCCATGGCATCGCGATAGTCCTGCTTGGGTACACGAAGAGGTTGTACGGGCGAAACGATATTCAGGTTGGCAAGTGACATGGCATAGCCTCACTGCAGGAGCGACGCTCCTGTCATCGGATTCAGGTCAGGTAGTCGAGCATTAAAGCGTTAAAGGTATCGGGGTCCGTCACGCTGGAGGCATGCCCGCCGTAGCTGAGTAGCTCGAACTGCGCATCGGGCAGGTGTTTGGCCAGATACTCGGAACACACCCACGGCACTAGCAGATCGTCCTGATTGGCGACGATCAGGGTGGGTGTTCTGATCTGCGCCAGCTGGGTATCCACATCGAATGCCTGCAATGCAGCGATACGTCGGCGCACATTCTCGCTATCGGGAAAATGCGCCAGGGCATGGGCTTCGTCGGCCTCGAGGCGCTTGGTGTTTTGCAGCATCCAGTCGGCGGGATACAAAAACAGGGGCTGGGCCTGTACGTAGGCGGCCGGGCCTGTATCGTTCAAAAGAGCGAGTCGTACAGCAAAACAGCGGGCGCTGTGCGGATTAGGCTTGCTCCAGGCGTTGACCAGAATCTGGCTGATCAAAAGTTCGGGCCGCATCAAGCCGATCTGAAGCCCTACAAGACCGCCCAGGGCGTGCCCCATGAAATGGCAACGCGCGATACCCAGCGCATCGACCATATCCAGTACATCCTGCGCCATGGCCTCGATGGTATAGCCCTCAGGGATAACCGCCGGGCTCTTGCCTGTGCCGGTCTGGTCGTAAGTCACCACGCGGAAGTACTCGCCCAGCGCCGCGAGCTGTGGTGCCCAGAATGCCCCCGCACCGCCAAGACCGGATGACAGTACGATGGTATCGGCCTCGGCATCCTGCCGGCCATGGATCTCGTAGTGCATGCAAGGCTCCCCTGTATACCGTTGGATAACGCGCATGGGTTGTTTCATGAGATGCGTGACGGGGAATCCCCTGGTAGCAGGTATCGCCTGACGGCTCGACCCAACCTACAGACTCATAAGATGGGTTGAGTGAAGCGATACCCATCACTTCACTTGCTCACTTACGTTCCCACATGGGCGATACTGGCGATCTCGATCAACGCATCCGGCTTTACCAGGCCGCATTGGATGCAATAACGCGCGGGCTTCTCGCCTGGAAAATACTCGGCATACACCGCGTTGATCGCCCCGTAGTTCGCCCAGTCGGTGATCATGATCATGTTAAAGGTCACGTCATCCATCGTTCCGCCGGCCTCCTCCACGACCCTCTTGATGGTTTCCAGCACATGCCGCGCCTGTGCAGCGGCATCGCCTACGTGTACAACATTGTTGTCCTTGTCGAATGGCAGGGTGCCGGAAACATACAGAACTCCATCAGCCAGTGAGCCTGGAACAAAGGGCGCAAGGGGTTTTCCGCTTCCGGCAGGAATCACGCTGTGCTTGGGCATGGTCAGTCCTTTTTGAAGGTGGCGTGGAAATCGGCAACGGTTGAAACCCAGCCAAAAAACGTCTCGATATTGAATAGCGCCGCCTCGTGCGCCGAGCGCGGCCCGGCCTGATGGCAGGCATCACCCAGGCAGACGCCAAAGTATTCGAGAAAGAACCCGTCTCGCAGCGTGGACTCTACGCAGACGTTGGTGGCGATCCCTACGAACACGAGGTTACGAATGCCGCGGGCACGCAGGAGGCTATCGAGAGGCGTATTGTAGAAACCGCTGTAGCGGGTTTTGGGTACGACCAGATCCCCCTCCCGCGGCTGAAGCTGATCCACCAGCGCATAATCCCAGCCGCCCCGCGCCAGGAGCCGGCCCTGCAGTTCAGGCTGGCGGCGCATGGTCTTGAGCGCATTGGACTTATGCCAGTTGGGCGATCCGGGGCCACCGGCTTCCTGATAGGCCGGGTCCCAGCCATTCTGAAACCAGACAACCTGGATACCGGTCGCACGCGCGGTTTCCACCACCCCGGCAATGTTTTCGATGACCGGACCGGTTGCGTCTACATCAAAACCGGCAAGGTCCAGATAGCCGCCCTTGCTTGCATAGGCGTTCTGCATATCGACGACTATGACTGCCGTCTCGCTGGCCTTCAGCCGCAGGGGCTCAGGGCGTGCAGGTAGCGTGACCGCGTCCTGGCTGGCTGTCGGCACGGCATATCCTGCCACGGATTCAAGCGCGTTCATCAGGCACTCTCCTGCAGCCGAGTGACATGGCGGCGGCTTTGCATCAAGGGCTGGATTTTTTCACCAAATTCGGTGACGCCCTGCATGAAGTCGTCAAAGGTCAGCAACACACCACTGGCCCCAGGCACCTCGGCGATTTCATCCAGCATGCGGGCCACATTGGCGTAGGAGCCCACCAGCGTACCCATG
The DNA here is from genome assembly GCF_019400845.1 of Pseudomonas sp. MAG002Y. Lineage (NCBI taxonomy): Bacteria > Pseudomonadati > Pseudomonadota > Gammaproteobacteria > Pseudomonadales > Pseudomonadaceae > Pseudomonas > Pseudomonas sp. MAG002Y. Next base: position 560,928 of record NZ_WOEJ01000001.1, read on the forward strand.
TTGATGTTGACCGCAGATGTCGGGTCCGACATCTGTCGTACATTTGTATCGCCGCCTGACTTGGTATCTGCTGCTGCCTGAGTTCCCAGCCATTTGATGGCCTCTTCGTCGGCACCGGCCTTGTAGTGTTCCCACTTGGCACGTGCCGCTTCATCGGTTTCGCCGGCAATCACCATGAACAGCACGATGGAGCTTACGTCGCGGCCTGTCTTGGCGGTGGCAGCCATAAGACGCTCGGAGGTCGGCGCAAAAGCCTTGGGCGTGTTCACACCTTTGCCAAAGACAAAATTGTAATCGGCGTACTGTGCCGAGAACGCCATGCCGGCGTCGCTGGAGCCAGCACACACGATCTGCATATCAGCTTGCGGTTGCGGGCTGACACGGCAGTCTTCCATCTGGAAATGCTCGCCCTTGAAGTCGGAGCGACCGGTTCCCCACAAGTCGCGCAGGATCTGGGCGTACTCACCCAGGTAGTTGTAGCGGGTAGCAAAGAACTCATCGCCCGGCCAGAGGCCCATCTGGCTGTATTCAGGCTTTTGCCAACCGGTCACAAGGTTCACGCCGAAGCGGCCACCGGAAATAGAGTCAATGGTAGAGGCCATCCGCGCCACGATGGCAGGCGGCAGGGTCAATGTAGCGGCAGTAGCAAACAGCTTGATGCGGGAGGTAACGGCGGCAAGGCCTGCCATCAGGGTGAAGGATTCCAGGTTGTGATCCCAGAACTCGGTCTTGCCACCAAAACCACGCAACTTGATCATCGACAGGGCAAAGTCGAAGCCATAGTGCTCGGCGCGCTGCACAATGCTCTTATTCAGCTCGAAGGTAGGTTTGTACTGCGGTGCGTTCTCGGAGAGGAGCCAGCCGTTGTTGCCGATCGGGATGAATACGCCAATGTCTAGAGTCATGCTCAGCCTCGGATTCGCTCGTGGGTCGAAGTGATTTCCCGCCCGTACCGCAAGCCAGGAATACCAAGGACAGAGCACAAACTCTGCCAGCTTTAGGTTTCTGCTGGGCAAACAAGGAGTTAGGTCAAAACTTGCTTCTTAGCGTGGACCATTTGGTCCGAACAAGAGCACCTGGCTTGTGCAGCCTGCACGATGATGGGGCGAAAACCGCAGGCGACCTGCTACTCTGGCGAGCATGAAATTCGACTGACGGTACTCACTCAAGGCCGCTCGCGGTAAAGTGCAGTTCGTGCTGTAGAGGCAGGAGTCGTTGTGAGTCAGGACCGTTCATCCACACCCAGCAAGCCCACTCGCAAGCCCAGTGCTGCGACACTGGAGCGCCGCCGACGGCAGATCGAGGAAAAGCGCGGCATCATCCTTGAGGCAGCGCTGGACTTGTTTTCCCGGTACGGCCTGCATGGCACCAGTCTTGACCAGATAGCCGCCCAGGCAGAGGTTTCCAAGACCAATCTGCTGTACTACTTTGGCAGCAAGGAAGACCTCTACCTCAACGTGCTACGCCAGCTGTTGGTGATCTGGCTGGCCCCCTTGAAGACCTTTAGCACAGAGCAGGACCCGATCGACGCCATCAAGGGCTACATCAGGCACAAGCTGGAAATCTCTCGTGACTACCCAGCCGAATCCCGCCTGTTCTGCATGGAAATTCTGCAAGGCGCGCCGCTGCTCCTGAGCGAGCTGGAAGTGCCCCTGCGGGAGACAGTCGAGGCCAAGGCTGCAGTAATCCGCGCCTGGATCGACGCCGGTCAACTGGCTCCGGTCGACCCGCATCACCTGATCTTTACGCTCTGGGCAACCACCCAGCACTACGCCGATTTTCGTGTCCAGGTTCAGGCCATCCTGGGCAAGACCCTTGATGACCCTGTGTTTTTCGAAGAGGTGCTGAGCAGTGTACAGGCACTGATTCTGGACGGTTTGAAGCCCCGTTAGCCTGAAATGCAAAAGCCCGGTCAATGCCGGGCTTTCTATCGGTCTTTCGACATTCAGTCGTCGATCGTGAGCGTGCCCTTCATGATGGCCGCATGACCGGGGAAGGAGCAGAAATATTCATAGTCCTCTCCCTTATTCAATGTGGAGGTATCAAACGTCACGGACGTCTTTTCGCCACCCCCAATCACCTTGGTATGGGCGATCACGCGGGAATCGTTTTCCTTGAGGTAATCCTTGTCCATACCGGCCGCGATACCGTCAGTGGCGACGCCCTGGACATCATCCTTTGTGGTCAAGACCCAGTTATGCCCCATGACATTCTTGGGAAGCGTGCCGGGATGGATCAGGTTGACCGTGAATTGCTTGCAGTCCTCATTGACCTTGATCTTGTCCGTGCTGAAGGTCATCTGGTCAGTTCCCTGAATATCGACCGAGCACTGGTCGGCTGCCCATACGGATGAGCTGGCCAGAGCAAGCAGAGAGACAGCGAAAAGCGAACGTTTCATGAAATCTCCTAACGCATGTGTTCACTTAGTGAAGACTGGCATGTTTGAAAGCGAGTTCCAATCGCTAAAACGTCTGGAACATGGTTTGCAACGAAACGGCTATGGCTGCCATCGAAACTTTTGAGCGGCAAGGCCAGCCTGATATTGAGAGGATGCCCCTGTCACTTGCCGTCTTGAGGAGTACCCACCATGAAATTCCCGGACTACATCAACCAGCTTTTCATCGCCTACGCTCTGGGTGCCAGCGGCACCTGTCCTGAACAGGTCTCTGCCTGATGCTCCCTCCAGCCTGAAGTAATCGGCACGCGCGCACCTGCGATCAGCCGATTGCTTCATGGCCACCTCTCCCGCATGCACTACGGCACTGATCATGACAAGACTTGGTTAACCTCGGCGTGAGGATTACGCTTACGCCTCCTACCAGCCAAGGATCAGCAATGTCGTTGAAAGCCGTTTGTGTATTTTGTGGCGCCAAGACAGGCGCCGACCCAATCTACCGTGAAGCTGCCGAAGCTTTGGGTCGCGCCCTGGCCAAGCGCGGTCTGACGCTCGTCTATGGTGGCGGTGCCGTGGGCCTGATGGGCATCGTAGCCGACGCGACCCTCGCAGCCGGAGGCGAGGTGATAGGCATCATCCCCAAAAGCCTCCAGGATGCCGAAGTCGGCCACAAGGGACTGACCCGTCTTGAAGTAGTCGATGGCATGCATGCCCGTAAGGCACGGATGTCAGAACTGGCCGATGCGTTTGTAGCCCTGCCGGGGGGATTGGGCACACTGGAAGAGCTATTTGAAGTCTGGACCTGGGGTCAGCTCGGCTATCACGCCAAGCCGCTGGGCCTTCTGGAAGTAAATAACTTCTACGCGCCCCTTGCACAGTTCCTGGATCATGCAGTGAGTCAGGGCTTTGTGGCTGGCCCTCATCGCGAGATGCTTCAGGTCAGCCAGTCGCCGGATGAACTGCTCAATACGCTTGAACAATGGACGCCCACCGTAGCGCCTCGCTGGCACGCCAACGCGCCCAAGTAGATCACTTCAGTCGATAAAGCGAGGCGTATGGCCTCGTTTTATCGTTTCAGCACCATTCATCTCTTTTGGTGAACCCGCTCAACGTATGGCATGTCGCATTTTTACATCGCCCTAACACGTTTGGAGGAATTCATCATGACCGATTACCCACGCCCGCCTTTCCCCGAACAACCCCAAGAGCCGCCAGCACTTCAATCCAAAATGACACCCGTTCCGGACTGTGGCGAGCAGAGCTACAAGGGATCTGGTCGTCTGGCTGGTAAGGTTGCGCTCATCACCGGGGGAGACAGCGGCATCGGTCGTGCAGTAGCCATAGCCTTCGCTCGGGAAGGTGCCGATGTTGCCATTTCCTACCTGAACGAACATGAAGATGCCGAGGATACTGCGCGCTACGTGAAAGAAGCCGGACGCAAGGTTCTGCTACTGCCAGGCGATATCAGCAAGCGCCAGCAATGCCTGGATATCGTTCAGAAGACCGTGTCTGAGTTCGGCCGCATTGATGTACTCGTCAATAACGCCGCATTTCAGATGTCCCACGAGTCGCTGGAAGAGATTCCGGATGAAGAATGGGTGTACACGTTCGATACGAACATCACGGCCATGTTTCGTATCACCCAGGCAGCCGTCAAACACATGGGCAAAGGTGGTTCGATTATCAACACCACCTCTGTGAATTCAGACATGCCCAAGGCCACTCTGCTGCCCTATGCCACCACGAAGGGGGCGATTGCCAACTTCACGGCAGGTCTGGCTCAGCTCCTGGCCGAAAAAGGCATCCGCGCGAACAGCGTGGCACCCGGCCCGATCTGGACACCGCTGATTCCGTCCACCATGCCGCCTGAACAGGCGTCGCAGTTCGGTAGCCAGGTTCCGCTGGGACGAGCAGGTCAACCGGCCGAGCTTGCGCCTGTATATGTCATGCTGGCCTCTGATGAAGCCAGCTATGTGTCTGGCGCTCGCGTTGCGGTCACTGGCGGCAAGCCGATTCTGTAAGACCTACTGCGCCATGGTCGGCTACAAACCGGCCGACCGTGGCCAGACCCAAACATCTACATGCTCTTAATGACTCATGCGCCCTTGTGAGCGTACGGGATTGTTTTGCCTGCCTGTTCCTCATCTGTACTAAGGAGCACACATGGACTGGTACCCTCTTCGGTTATCTACCCCTATCCGTAGCCACATGTTCGGCGGTCACGCCATTGCTGAAATACTGGGTCGCCGCGGGCTGCCTGCCGGCCGTATTGCCGAGACATGGGAAGTCAGCGATGTCGAAGGCAGCATTGCAAATGTCACCGAGGGCTCGCTTGCCGGTCAATCGCTTCGTGATCTGGTGAAGCGTTATCCCACCGAGCTGGTGGGCCCGAGGTTTGACGGTCCCTATTTCCCCCTGCTCAGCAAGTTTATCGATGGCTGCGGCATGTTGCCGGTGCATTTGCATGCTGATGACGAAACCGCTCGCCGTCTCGAATGCCAGCCCAACGGCAAGACCGAAGCTTGGCATATCCTTTGGGCCGAGCCCGGTGCCACCGCACTGGTCGGAATCAAGCCGGGAATTGATCGCGATACCTTGCGCAGCGCCCTGATTGCCCAGGATTACGACGCCGTCATGCGCCGTCTGCCGGTCCGTGCAGGTGAAACCATCTATGTGCCTGGAGGCACGCTGCACAGCTTTGGCCCCGGTACGCTGATCTATGAGATCGAGCAGACTTCGGATATCCAGCAACAGGCAATGCCCTGGCAGATGTCCGACGGCTCGCCGCTCAGCCATCAGGACTGGATTGCCGGTATCGATCAGCTGCTCGAAGAGTGCTATCTCGAACCCCAACCCGAATTCACACCCGGCTTCCGGCTGCCCCAAGGCGATGACATTGATCGCTTAATCTGTACTGCTAGCCCTTACTTTGCCTTGGAGCGCTGGCGTGTAGCCGGTGCGGGCGCCAAGCCCCTTACCTACCGTTTCAACAAGGCCACGCTGCTCAGCAACGTCGGCACACCCATCCGCATTCAGGCCGGTAACTGGTCTGGCGTCCTGGGCGCTGCCGAAACCCTTCTGCTGCCTGCCGCGCTAGGAGAAATTCAGTTAGCCGGACCGGCTGACGTCCTGTTCGGCTACGTACCTGACCTTGAGCAAGACATTCGGACGCCCTTGCGCGCTGCAGGCTACGGTGATCAAGCCTTTGCAGTGCTGGGCGCCACGCATTAACCCGTTTTTCTAACCACTTGAAAGGAGGTCTTTATGTCCGACTATCCAACGCCACCCATGCCAGCCGAAACCCAACCCTATCCGGGCTATGAAAGCCAGATGAATCCGCGTCCGGACTTTGGCGAACAGAGCTACAAAGGCTCCGGCCGCCTGAAAGGCAAGGCCGCACTCATTACCGGCGGTGACAGCGGTATCGGCCGCGCGGTGGCCCTGGCCTTTGCTCGCGAAGGTGCGGACGTTGCCATCTCCTACCTGAGCGAAGACGAAGACGCCCGTGAAACGGCACGGCTCGTTACCGAAGCAGGCCGCAAGGCAATCCTGATTCCAGGTGACTTGAGCCAGCGCGAAAACTGCCTGGCCGTCGTGCAGAAAACCGTTGAAGCGTTTGGCCGTATCGATGTGCTGGTCAACAACGCCGCATTCCAGATGACCCGCCAGTCGCTGGAAGAAATTCCGGATGAAGAGTGGGTGCACACGTTCGATGTGAACATCACCGCCATGTTCCGCATTACCCAGGCGGCTGTGAAGCACATGCCCAAGGGCGGCTCCATCATCAATACCTCCTCGATCAATGCGGACATCGCGCCGCCTTCACTGCTGGCTTACTCCGCCACCAAAGGAGCAATCGCCAACTTCACGGCAGGTCTGGCGCAACTTCTGGCCGAAAAAGGTATTCGCGCAAACAGCGTGGCACCCGGACCGATCTGGACGCCGCTGATCCCCTGCACCATGCCAGCCGAACAGGTGGAAAGCTTCGGCAAGATGGCGCCGCTGGGTCGTCCTGGCCAGCCTGTCGAACTGGCGCCAGTCTATGTAATGCTGGCCTCGGATGAATCCAGCTACGTCTCCGGTGCCATGGTGCCTGTCACTGGCGGCTCGCCCGTGCTCTGATCGATCACGGCTGGGCTGTCTAACGGCCCAGCCGGCTTCTTACGCTGTTCTGTCATCTCTCCGCTTCATACTGCGCCTACCGTTTCGTTGAAAGCATGCTATTGCTTAAAGGATGAAGCGATCCGCTTGGTATGCCTCTCTGGCATGCATATCCCTCTGCACCTGGAAGCGCTAGATGATGCCTGTTCGCTCTTATGCTGCCCTGGGCCCTGTGGCCTTGTCCCTCCTGCTGACGGCCTGCTCTTCGGCCCCGACCCAACCGTTAGAGATCAACCTGGCCGTATTCAATGACTTTCACGGCTACCTGCAACCCGCCAGACTGACCTACCCTGACTCCACCGCACCCGACGGCAAACGCACAATCGAAGCGGGTGGTATAGAGGTGCTGGGTGGCGTTATCAACTATCTGCGTCAACAGGATCCAGAGCTACTGGTCGTTGCCAGCGGTGACCTCATCGGTGGCAGCCCACCCATCTCATCGCTCTGGGCGGACGAGCCCACCATCGAAGCCATGAACCTATTGGGGCTGCAACTCTCGGCGGTAGGTAATCATGAGCTGGACAACGGAAAGGATGAACTGCTGCGTATCATCAATGGCGGCTGCGCTTCCAACCGACCCCAGAAAGCCTGCCAGCTGCACAAAAACTATCAGGGGGCGCACTTTACCTACCTGGCTGCAAACCTGATCGATAACCAGACGGGTAAACCCGTGTTTCCGGCCTACCAGATCCTGGAAGCCCACGGACAAAAAATCGCATTCGTGGGTGCCGTGCTGAAAGACGTAGCCCGGATCGTCTCGCCGGCTGGCATGAACGGACTGAGCGTTCAGGACGAAGCCGATGCCATCAACGCCCAGATCCCTGCCCTCAAGGCCCAGGGTGTAGAGGCCATCATCGCAGTGATTCACCAGGGCGGAGGCACGAATGAATCCTACAACGCGCCAGACTGCACCCGCCTGCGCGGCCCTATCGTCGAGATTACCAAGCGCCTTGATCCGGCAGTCGATGTCGTTGCCAGTGCCCACACGCATCAGTCTTATACCTGTCACGTGGACAATCGCCTTGTCTTTCAGGGCGGCTCCTACGGGCAGTTCGTCAGCCATGTACGGCTCGGCATTAACCCCAAGACCCACGACATCGTCTCGGCCAGCAGCGAAAACCTGACCGTGGACGCCCATCGCTACACCCCCGATCCAGCGCTCGCCGCGCTGCGTCAGGAAGTTGAAAAGCGTAGCCAGCATGTGCTTCAGCGGCCTATCGCACGTATTGCTGTCCCCCAGATCACCCGCATGACCGATGCCAATGGCGAATCGACGCTAGGCGATCTCATTGCCGATGCCCAACTTCAGGCGACACGCAAGCTGGGCGCCCAGATTGCCCTCATGAACGCAGGCGGCATCCGCAGCAATCTGACTCTGGAGCCTGGCCAATCCAGGTTGACCTACGCCCAACTGGCCGCCAATCAGCCATTCGGCAATACCCTGACCTTGCTGACCTTGAGCGGTGCCCAGCTCTATCAGCTCATGGAGGAGCAATGGAGCAGTGACGACAGCGCCAGTCTGATGCAGGTTTCGGAAGGCTTCAGCTACCGCTGGAATCCGGCAGGCAAACCGGGCCAGAAAGTGGTTTCCGGAAGCATGAAGCTGAATGGACAGCCGATCCGGCTCGACCAGGATTACCGCATTACAGTGAACAACTTCATGGCCCAGGGAGGGGATGGACTTGAGACCCTCAAGCACGCCCGCCACGTACAGGAGACCGGCATTCTTGATGTCGATGCGCTTGAACACTATCTCGTTGAACGGGACACGTCCGATAAGCCGGCCGGCCAACTTAAACCTGCCGGACGTATTCAACGCTTGTAAGCGTGGCTGATATGACCCGTCTTAGCGCCATGCTATGTAACGTGGCGCTTCATCTACGGACTGCAGCGGTAGTCCGCCTGCCCTTACTGGCTCGCATGCTCTCAGTGATAAAACTGATCAGCCAGCGCCTGCAAAAAAGTTAGCTAGGCATACAAATAACTGACTTAATAAGAACGTATCGCTCGAAAATCTGAAATATTTTGTTACTACTGTAGAGGCCAGCTCCGTTACTGAGGTTTCCTCCGATGAAAGATGACGACCGTAATAAGCCCGATTCCACCCTCGAGAAATCAAGACGCCGCTTCCTGATCGGAGCAGGTGTCGTCGGGTTAGGGCTAGGTTTGCCCGGTCTTGACCGCATGGGAATGGCTGAAGCTGCCGAGCGCAAGGCATTCGACCATTCACTGAAACGGCAAATCAAAAATGTCGTTGTGATCTACGCGGAAAACCGCAGCTTCAATAACCTGTTTGGCAATTTTCCTGGCGTCTCGAAGCCACTGTCTGCGGTCAACGCCAAGCATTTCCAGCAGAAGGACCGTAACGGACAGCCGCTACCGCACTTACCCAAGATCTGGGGTGGCCTGGTGCCTATGGCTCAGACCATTGACGGTCAGCAATACCTGATTACTGAAGATCAGATCAGTGGGCTTTCCAATGCACCCTTTCCTCTGAAGGATGCTCAAGGCAAGCCGCTTAACCCGGGCTTGATCACTCGTGATCTCGTACATGCGTTCTACCAGAACCAGATGCAGATCAACGGCGGACGCAATGACGGCTTTGTCGCCTGGGGCGACTCCGGCGCACTGGTCATGGGTTACTACAGCCAGCCCGAGAAATTGCGCTTGTGGAAACTGGCCCAGGAATTCACCCTCTGCGACAACTTCTTCATGGCGGCTTTTGGTGGCTCTTTCCTGAACCATCAGTTCCTGATCTCGGGTCGCGCGCCGTTCTACCCCAACCACACCACCAGCCCGGCAAAAGACAAGGTGGCGGTGCTTAAAGGGAAGAATCCGCTGGGCTATGAGTTGGCTCTGGCGGATAACTCTCCTGCCTCGGCCCTGGACGGACGCCCGATGTTCGTCAATCCGGGCGCGCTTAGCCCTGACGGCTATGCCATCAACACCATGCTGCCGCCCTATCAGCCCAGCCAGATTCCGCCGCCGGCAGGAGGCGACCCGGCCTTGTCCGATCCGACCAACCCGAGCGTACTGCCACCACAGACCCATGCCACCATTGGCGACCTGCTGTCAGCCAAGGGCGTGGACTGGGCTTGGTACTCGGGAGGCTGGCAGGCAGCGCTGGAGGGCAATGGCGCCGATACCCGGTTCCAGGCGCACCACCAGCCATTCAACTACTTCAAGCGCTTCGCTCCGGGCACGGCAGCACGCGAGCAGCACATCCGCGACGGCGGGATTGGCGATGATCCGAGCACCAACCGCTTTCTGGCAGACATTGATGCCGGTCGCCTGCCGCCTGTAACCTTCTATAAGCCCCAGGGCAGCCTCAACCTGCATGCCGGTTATGCCGATGTCGCTTCAGGCGATCAGCACATTGCCAAGGTTATCGAACATCTGCAGAAAGGCCCGCAATGGGAAAACACCGTAGTCGTCATTACGTTCGATGAGAACGGCGGCTGGTGGGATCACGTAGCACCGCCCAAGGGTGATCGCTGGGGTCCAGGCACACGTATTCCGGCCCTTGTCGTGTCACCCTTCGCACGCAAAGGACATGTCGATCACGACCTGTACGACACTACCTCAATCCTGCGCCTGATCACCCGGCTCCACGGCTTGCCGCCGCTCAAGGGTCTGGTGGAGCGCGACATCGCACGCGTCACCCACGGTCTCGCCCCCTTGGGCGATCTTACCGGCGCGTTGACGATCCGCTGATAGCAAAACGGCGAGCCCGAGGCTCGCCGTTTCATCAACGCGGAATATTGGGTTCTCGCCGGGGCTTTTTCTTGCCTTTGGCAAACGCCACCGCCTGACCTTCCTGCTTCTTGTCCCATCCCTTGCTGCCATCCGCCGCCCGCGGCGGTAAGCCGGTATGCTGAGTCAGCAACGGCTTGCCTGCTTTTTTGCTACCCAGCGGCGTCGAGTTCTTACGACGTGCGCTCTGGTAAGTACCATCCACAGCGGGCTGGAACGTGGGAATCAGGTGATGCTTGCCGTTACCGATCAAGTCGGCACGCCCCATATCCTTGAGCGCTTCACGCAGCATCGGCCAGTTGTTTGGATCGTGATAGCGCAGGAATGCCTTGTGCAGGCGGCGCTGACGCTCCCCCTTCACGATCGGTACGCCATCGCTCTTGTAAGTTACCTTGCGCAGCGGATTCTTGCCCGAATGGTACATCGCAGTCGCGGTTGCCATTGGCGACGGATAGAACGCCTGTACCTGATCCGCCCGGAAGCCGTTACGCTTGAGCCAGAGCGCCAGGTTCATCATGTCTTCGTCAGTCGTACCTGGATGCGCAGCGATGAAGTAAGGAATCAGGTACTGTTCCTTACCGGCTTCCTTCGTATACTTCTCGAACATCTGCTTGAAGCGATCGTAACTGCCGATGCCCGGTTTCATCATCTTGGAAAGCGGACCTTCCTCGGTGTGCTCTGGCGCAATCTTCAGGTAACCCCCCACGTGATGGGTTACCAGCTCTTTTACGTACTCCGGCGACTCTACCGCCAGGTCATACCGCAAGCCCGACGCAATCAGGATCTTCTTCACACCCGGCAAGGCACGTGCAGAACGATACAACTGGATCAGCGCCGAGTGGTCGGTGTTCAGGTTTTCGCAGATACCCGGCCACACGCAGGACGGCTTGCGGCAATGCTTCTCGATTTCCGGGTCCTTGCACGCAATCCGGTACATGTTGGCTGTCGGGCCACCCAAGTCGGAAATAACCCCGGTAAACCCTGGCACTTTGTCGCGAATTTCCTCGATCTCGCGAATAATGGACTCTTCCGAACGGTTCTGGATAATGCGGCCTTCGTGCTCGGTAATGGAGCAGAAAGTGCAGCCGCCAAAACAGCCGCGCATGATGTTGACCGAGAAGCGGATCATCTCGTACGCAGGAATCCGCTCGCCTTTATAAGCAGGATGCGGAACACGGGCATAGGTTAGCCCGAAGACGTAGTCCATCTCTTCAGTGGTCAGCGGAATTGGCGGCGCATTGAGCCATACGTCCTGATCGCCATGACGCTGAACCAGCGCGCGAGCATTGCCCGGGTTGGTCTCCAGGTGCAGCACGCGGTTGGCGTGGGCATACAGGACCGGATCGCCCTTTACTTTCTCGAACGACGGCAGCCGAATGACCGTCTTGTCACGGGTAAGCTTCGGGCTGGGCAGCAGCTGAACAACCTTCGCTTCCTCAGGATCTTCCTGCGGCCCCTTGGACTGCTCAATGGCACACGCCTGCAAATCCTGTGTATTGACGTAGGGGTTGATGATCTTGTCGACCTTCCCCGGACGGTCAATACGCGTCGAGTCCAGCTCGAACCAACCTTCCGGCGTGTCCTTGCGGATAAACGCAGTGCCGCGAATATCGGTGATCGCCTGGATGGGTTCACCCGCAGCCAAGCGGTGAGCAATCTCCACGACTGCACGTTCGGCATTGCCGTACAGCAGAATATCCGCCTTGGCATCCATCAGGATGGAATGGCGTACCTTGTCCTGCCAGTAGTCGTAGTGAGCAATCCGGCGCAGTGATGCCTCGATACCGCCCAGGACAATCGGTACCCCCTTGTAGGCTTCACGGCAACGCTGGCTGTAGACCATGCTGGCACGATCGGGACGCTTGCCGGCCAAACCGCCTGGTGTATAAGCGTCGTCGGAGCGAATCTTGCGATCGGCTGTATAGCGGTTGATCATCGAATCCATGTTGCCTGCCGCCACGCCAAAAAACAGGTTCGGCTTGCCAAGCTTCATGAAGTCGTCTTTGGATTGCCAGTCTGGCTGGGAGATAATCCCTACCCGAAAGCCTTGCGCTTCCAGAAGACGTCCAATAATGGCCATGCCAAAGGATGGATGATCCACATAGGCATCGCCTGTCACGACAATGATGTCGCAACTGTCCCAGCCGAGCAGGTCCATCTCCTCCCTGCTCATCGGCAGGAAAGGCGCAGGTCCAAAACACTCAGCCCAATATTTGGGATAGTCGAACAACGGCTTGGCAGCGAGCATGAAGGCTTCCGGGGATTAAAAGTGGTGCGGGAGGAGGTGCAAGAATAGCACAAAAAATAGCCAGTTAAGAGAGGCGAACCGCTATCCGTCGCCTGACAGCCGCATGGTTACTGGACTGCTGAGCTTGCCGAACGCGCGCATCCACGCCTGGATTACCACATGCAAGGCCAAGGCGCTTATAAAAAAGCCGCACAGGTGTGCGGCTTTTTTGCGCCCCCGACAACTTAGTCGTCGTCGAAGTTATAACTGCCGGGCGCCAAGTTCTCGAAACGGGTGTACTTGCCGATAAAGGCGAGTCGCACCGTACCGATAGGACCGTTACGCTGTTTACCGATAATGATTTCGGCTACACCCTTGTACTCGGTTTCAGGGTGATACACCTCATCCCGGTACACAAACATGATTACGTCGGCGTCCTGCTCGATCGCTCCGGATTCACGCAAGTCGGAGTTCACCGGGCGCTTGTTCGGCCGCTGTTCCAGCGAGCGGTTAAGCTGGGACAACGCAACCACCGGACAGTTGAACTCCTTGGCCAGCGCTTTGAGCGAGCGCGAAATTTCGGAAATCTCATTGGTCCGGTTTTCGCTGGCTGCCCCGCCAATCCGCATCAATTGCAGGTAGTCGACCATGATCAGCGCCAAGTCACCGTGTTCACGCACCAGACGCCGCGTACGCGCACGCATTTCCGACGGGCTGATACCTGCCGTGTCGTCGATAAACAGCTTGCGGTCATTCAGGAGGTTGACCGCTGAGGTCAGCCTTGGCCAGTCATCGTCCTCCAGCTTACCCGAGCGGACCTTGGTCTGATCGATTCGCCCAAGGGACGACAACATACGCATCACGATCGAATCAGCTGGCATTTCCAGTGAAAATACAAGCACGGCCTTGTCCGTACGCAGTACCGCATTTTCGACCAGGTTCATGGCAAAGGTCGTCTTACCCATCGAGGGACGTCCCGCCACGATAACCAGGTCCGACGGTTGAAGGCCGCTGGTTTTATCATCCAGATCCACAAATCCTGTGGAAACACCCGTAATGGCATTATCCGAGTTGAACAGGGTATCGATTCGATCAATGGCCTTGGTCAGGATGTCATTAACGCCAATCGGACCTCCTGTCTTTGGGCGGGCCTCGGCGATTTCGAAAATCTTGCGCTCCGCCTCATCAAGAAGCTCATTAGCGCCCCGACCTTCAGGGTTATAGGCACTGTCGGCAATGTCATTGCTGATGCCGATCAGCTGGCGCAGCGTGGCGCGCTCGCGCACGATCTGGCCATAGGCCTTGATGTTTGCAACAGAGGGGGTGTTTTTTGCCAGCTCACCTAGGTAAGCCAGCCCCCCTACCTGGGGTAGTTGTCCTTCCTTGTCGAGCTGCTCGGATAACGTAACCACATCGAAAGGCTGGTTGCTTTCAGCCAGACGAGCAATGGCACGAAAGATCAGGCGATGGTCATGGCGATAGAAGTCGCCGTCCGATACCTGGTCCGAGACGCGTTCCCACGCATTGTTATCCAGCATCAAGCCACCCAGCACGGCCTGCTCGGCCTCGATGGAGTGCGGTGGCACCTTCAGCGCGGCAGTTTGCAAATCGTATTGTTCAGCGATGGCGATCTCATTCATGGCGTAGCGATTGGCACCGAAAGTTCGATCAGAGAAGACAGGCCTTCATGGCCTGAAAAAAAACGGGCACGTCATTACGAGAATGACGTGCCCGATTGTCGGCAGGCTTGCATGTTCGTGCAAGCCCGCCAGTCAGTTGTCATGACCGCTTATTCAGCAACCACGACCACCTTGACGGTAGTTTCAACGTCGGTGTGCAGCTGCACATCTACGTCGAACTCGCCAACGTTACGCAGAGCGCCGTTGGGCAGACGAACTTCGCTCTTGTCCAGCTCAACGCCAGCAGCAGAAACAGCCTCGGCGATGTCGCGAGTACCGATAGAGCCGAACAGCTTGCCTTCGTCGCCAGAGTTGGCAGCGATGGTAACGGTCAGTTCGTTCAGCTTGGCAGCACGAGCTTCAGCAGAAGCCTTCTTATCGGCAGCCTGCTTCTCGAGCTCTGCACGACGTGCTTCGAACGCAGCAACGTTGTCAGCAGTAGCGGCAGTTGCCTTGCCCTGCGGCAGCAGGAAGTTACGAGCGTAACCGCCCTTGACGTTCACTTTATCGCCCAGGTTGCCCAGGTTGGCGATCTTTTCCAGCAGGATGACTTCCATTTGAGTCTTACCTCTTAACTTTTAACCTTCACCGTTCGTGGAGTCCTTGGACGTATTGCCCAGGCGCCCACGAAAATCAAACAGACTGTCGACCACGGCTACGATCACCAACAACGGATAGATCAACTGCCCAAAGATCAGCAGTGTCACGTACAACCCCACCAGCCAGAACGTGGCCATGTGCTTCTGTCTTACCAGTCCGTGAATCAGGGCAACGCCAGCTATCGCCAGGGGTACACTGCACAGCGGTGTCAACATCCCAAGTCCCAGGTTGATGTTGGGTGCCAGTAGCATGACCAACAGCATTCCCAGTGCTAGGGCGGGCGACAATCTCAGCGCATGAAACTCACGCGCGAAACCGCCTGGGTTATACAGCGCAGCTTGCCAATAACGTCCCAACATCAGGCACAGCAGACAGACAATCTGGAAAAGACTCGCCATCAGACCGGTCAATACAGGCACCAGCATGTCATGCAGCTGGGCCTGCTTGGCTTCCGGCAAAGCATCCGGTGACTGACCCGCCATCTGAGGCAGAAGCTTTTGAATTTCCTCTGCCAAGAGGTTGATGGGCTCTGCGTAGACATGACCAATGGTCACAGCAAACGCCAGACCGACCAGGATGCTGGCGAGCAGGACACGCGGCCAGGAAACACTGCTGCGTAAAACCAGCGCCAGCGCCAGGGTACCGACGAATACGAGCGCAATGCTCGGGTCCCCCAGATACCACCAGAACGCGGCCGGCAGCAATGCCCAGACCACTACACCTGCAGCGTCACTTGCGCCACGGCGCAGGACGACCAGACTCCCTGCTGCAGCGCTGAGCCAGTACAGAAATGGCACAACCGCTGCAATCACCACCGTAAGGGTGGCTTGCATGCGACCGCGCATGATGAAATCAGCAAGGGCTCGCATGCGAATTATCCGTTAGTTCGTGTCGATGCCCAGTCTCAACGGCCGTGGCTGTCGGTGTAAGGCAACAGGGCCAGATAACGAGCACGCTTGATGGCAGTACCCAGCTGACGCTGGTACTTGGCCTTGGTGCCAGTGATACGGCTCGGAACGATCTTGCCGGTTTCGGAGACGTAGGCTTTCAGGGTGTTCAGATCTTTGTAATCGATCTCTTTCACGCCTTCAGCGGTGAAACGGCAGAATTTACGACGACGGAAGAAACGTGCCATAACAATGATTCCTCAATAATCCAGGCTTACTCGGCGCTATCGTCGCCATCGACGTCAGCATTGTCGCTGCCATCGGCGGACTCGGACTCGGCAGGACGCTCGCGACGCTCACGGCGCTCGCTACGGTTCTCTTCGGCCTTGAGCATTTCAGACTGGCCGGTAACGGCTTCATCGCGACGGAGGATCATGTTACGGATCACGGCGTCGTTGTAACGGAAGTTGTCTTCCAGTTCAGCCAGTGCTTTGGCGCTGCACTCAATGTTCATCAGAACATAGTGAGCCTTGTGCACGTTGTCGATAGCGTAAGCCAGCTGACGACGGCCCCAGTCTTCCAGACGATGAACCTTGCCACCGTCTTCTTCAATCGCTTTGGTGTAGCGCTCAACCATGCCGCCCACCTGTTCGCTCTGGTCAGGATGAACCAGAAACACAACTTCGTAATGACGCATAAATGCTCCTTACGGGTTATAGCCTGCCACATGATGCGGTCAGACAAGGAGTGAATGTTTCGTTTTGACTTGCCTGCAAGCGGAGGCCCGCTACAGGCAAGGGGCGGTATTCTAGAGAAGGGCACCGGGTGGCGCAAGGAAGATCACGAGCCAACCGGCTCGCCGGTACAACTATCTGACGGACAGATCATCGAGCAGCTGCCGGATCTTGAAAAGATCGTATGGCTTGAGCAGCGCCTTTACGTGTTTGAGTTCGTCGTCCTTGTCAAAGGCATAACCGGAAGCCACTACGACATGCAATCCGGGATAACGCTTGAGCGCCTGACGGCTCAGGTCCAGCCCTGACATGCCTCCAAGCCCGATATCTGTGAAAAGGACATCAAAGGTACTGCTCTGCAGCGCGTCCAGTGCCTCTTCGGCAGAAGCCACGGCCGTAACCTGATAGCCCAGCTCTTCCATCACCTCGCTAGTCAGGCTACGTAGCGTCAGGTCATCCTCGACCAGCAGAATATTCAATACCTTGTTACTTGCGGTTTCCTCCAACGCCATGTCCTCTTCTGTTACAGCTGTAGTAGGGGTGTGCTGTCTGTGCATACCGAGCATCATACGCACCTTTTGGGCTAACTCATCCCGACGATAGGGTTTACTGAGCAGGTTACCTCCTGCCTCGAGCCGTCCGCCCTGTATTACAGCGTCCTGTGTATAGCCCGAGGTAAACAGTACCTTCAAGGAAGGCCTGAGCGCCCCTGCTCTGCGTGCCAGCTCGGTGCTGCGTACCGGGCCTGGCATCACAATGTCTGTAAACAATAAATCTACAGGCGCCCCCTGCTCAAGCATCGTCAGGGCAGCCTGCCCATCACCGGCTTCCAGCACGTCATAGCCTAGCTCACTCAGCATATCCACCACGATGTGACGAACATCGGGGTCGTCTTCCACTACAAGGATACATTCGCTTCCACCTTCCTCAACCGACGGCAAGACCATAGAGCTATCGGCTGTATCGGTATTCGGTAGCGAGCGTGGCAGATAAAGAATGATCGATGTTCCCTTGCCCAAGGTACTGTTGATCAAGATATGTCCGCCACTCTGCTTCACGAAACCATAGACCATGGACAGGCCAAGCCCGGTGCCATGCTCTTCACGCTTGGTCGAGAAAAAGGGCTCGAAGGCTTGCGCCTTGACCTCTTCGGACATTCCGCGCCCGGTATCCGTGATGATCAACTGCACGTACTCGCCTGGAATCAACTCGTCAGCGGCCTGCCACTGGTCCTGGGAAAGCAACACGTTATGTAGCTCAACAGTGACATGCCCTTCATTAGCCATTGCCTCACGGGCATTGAGTAACAGACTGACTAGCACGTTTTCCAGCTGACCTGCATCGACAAATATCGACCAGACATCAGGGTCAGCAAGCACAGTCAGCGTGATGGACTCGCCCAACGCCTGATGCAGCAAATCACTCATGCCATCCAGGAGACTCTTCGTATCGACTGACATTGGTTGCAGGGGTTGCCGCCGCGCAAAGGACAAGAGCTGAGAAGCAAGGCTTGCACCCCGCTCTACGGCTGTATTGGCCGCCTGCAGCCGACGCTGGCCAACCTCATCGCCTGCCAGTCGGGTTTTCAGCAACTGCAGGTTGCCTCCGATGATCTGCAGGACGTTATTGAAATCATGGGCAACGCCCCCCGTCAGTTTGGCAACGGCTTCCAGCTTTTGCGCCTGAACCATAGCGGCCTGTCGCTCATCTTCACTGCGTTTGAGCTCGCGCGTCCGCTCCTGCACCAGATCTTCAAGGTGCAGCCGGTAATTGGCCAGCTCGGTTTCCGCCCGCTTCTGCTGGGTGACATCGTTACCCTGGATAAAAAGCCCTGCCACCTGCCCGTTATCAATAATCGGCTGCAGGATGAAATCTACATAGATTTCGTTAGAAGGCCCCAAGGCGGTACGTTGAATATCCAGGCGAACGCCGCGTCCGGAAAACGTTTTGAGAGAGACTAGCGCCTCATCAAATAACCTGAGAGCACCTTGCTCTACCAATTCGGGAAAGACAATACGAAGAGGATGACCGACAATGTCTCCTCGCGCTACAAGGTGCAGAAACGCATCGTTAGCCAGCTCAAACACATGGTCAGGCCCGCTCAAGACACAGATGAAACCCGGCGCCTGCTGAAACAGCCGTCTCAGCTGGGCCCCTTCATCCTGTAAGGCTTTTGCTCGATTGATCAGTCGCTGCCCCAGTTGAATGTTTGTCGATGTCAGGCTGGGAGAACGAACTACATCGGCACGCATGGCCTGGAGTTCACTGATATCCGTAGCGTGCTGGAGGATATGCTGCAATCGACCTTCAGCATCGAAGAGTGGCGTATGCGTAACACTCCAGACATGGTCTTCAAACACTACCCCCCTGGCACTGCTACGCGGTATCGCGTAGCGAATGACAGGGAGAGCATCTTCCTGCCTGAGCGTAACAGCTCGCTCGATGGAAGCTTTCAGGGCCTGCTGCGATGGCACATTGCCCTGCAACGGATCGACAGGAAAGGCCTCGAACAAATGGACCCCAAGCAACTCCTGACGCTGCCGCCCCACGGCCCTTAGGTACGCCTCGTTGGCGTCCACGACGGTCAAAGCGCTGTTCAGCAGAACATACGAATTCGGCGAAGCCCTGAAAATGCTTTCAAAATCGAGCATGTAACCTAACTACTTTCAGCGGGCGAGCCGATCCCTCTAGCGAGAACGACGTTGACGAACGGCTTCGAACAGGCAAACCCCTGTCGCTACGGAGACGTTCAAACTGCTGACACTACCGGACATAGGCAAACGCACCAGAAAATCGCACAGCTCACGTGTCAATCGGCGCATTCCCTTGCCCTCTGCACCCATGACGAGAACGGTCGGCCCGGTCATGTCTACATCATAGACATCCTGCTCTGCTTCTCCTGCCGTGCCCACAACCCACAGCCCTCGCTTCTTGAGCTTTTCCAGCGTACGCGCCAGATTGGTAACCGCTACCAATGGAATAACCTCAGCGGCACCACACGCTACCTTACGAACCGTAGCATTCAGACTGGCTGACTTGTCCTTGGGTATGATGACCGCCTGAACACCTGCCGCGTCGGCTGTACGCAGGCAGGCCCCCAGGTTATGCGGATCCGTCACCCCATCCAGCATCAGAAGCAGTGCCGGGCCTTCGGCTCTATCCAAAAGTTCTTCAAGCATCGCCTCGCCCCAGATCTGGCTCGGACTTACATGCGCCACGATCCCCTGATGCACACCGTCCACCTGCTCATCGAGCGATTGACGGCTATGGGTCTGCACCGGCACACGTGCAGCATCGGCCAATGTGACCACTGCCTGTATGCGCGGTTCCTGACGACCTTCGGCTATCCATAGTTGCTTCACCCGCTTTGGATGATGACGCAACAACGCTTCTACGGCATGGATGCCATAGACCATTTCCCACTGACTCATGACTTGACCTTACGTTTACGGACTTCACCAGAAGCCGCCTGTGCCTTGGCCTTGGAAGGCCCCTTGCGATGTTTGCTCGGCTTCGTTGCCTTGGCCGATTTAGCTGGCTTGCCGGGTTTAGCGCTGTCTGCTTTTTTACCTTTCTTTGCTGGCGTGTGCGCCGGGGCGGCCTCCTGTCTGGCAGGTTGCGCCCTGGCGGGCTTTTCTCCACCGGTCTTGGCCTCATCCAGCAGGGCGCGCTTGACTGCACGACTGCGCTTGACGTCCGTATTGCCCAGCAACACTTCTGCCTGCTTGAGCAATTCAGGCGAGACCTCGATCCCTACTGCTGAATTCTGGGCAGGTACCTGGGTTTTCTCGCGCTTTCGAGACTTATCTCTTGAGGGCTTGGCATCGCCTCGCTGGCGACGACCTGCCGGAGCCGATTGTGCCGTCTCGGACAGCTCGAAGTCGATCTTGCGCTCATCCAGATCCACACGCGCCACCACGATTTCGACCAAGTCACCCAGCCGATAACTGCGCCCGCTACGCTCACCTGAAAGCCGATGGTGTACGGCATCGAAATGATAATAGTCGCTTGGCAGCGCCGTAACGTGAACAAGCCCCTCGACGTAGATATCGCTCAGCTCGACAAACACGCCAAATCCCGTCACAGCGGTGATGACACCCGGGTACGTCTCGCCGACCCGATCACGCATGTACTCGCACTTGAGCCAGTTCGAAACGTCTCGTGTAGCTTCGTCGGCACGGCGTTCGGTCATGGAGCACTGCTCACCCAGCTGATC
The DNA here is from genome assembly GCF_019400845.1 of Pseudomonas sp. MAG002Y. NCBI lineage: Bacteria > Pseudomonadati > Pseudomonadota > Gammaproteobacteria > Pseudomonadales > Pseudomonadaceae > Pseudomonas > Pseudomonas sp. MAG002Y. Next base: position 581,580 of record NZ_WOEJ01000001.1, read on the forward strand.
CAGCTGCGCCTCATCATACGGATAGATACGCGACTTGGGCATGGCAGCGGCGCCGGCACGCTTCACATGCCGTGTTTCAAGCTTGGAACGAATGACGCTGCGAATTGCACGGTGAACCAATAGGTCCGGATAACGCCGAATGGGCGATGTGAAGTGTGTATAGGCTTCGTAATTGAGACCAAAATGGCCCTCATTGTCCGGGCTGTAAACCGCTTGACTCAGTGAGCGCAGCATTACCGTCTGGATCAGACGGTAATCGGGACGGTCATGAACGGCTTTGAGTAGCGCCTGGTAGTCTTTGGGCGTCGGTGTAGCCTTGCCCTTCGTCAAAGTCAGGCCGATCTCACCCAGGAACTGCCGCAACTTGGTCTGTTTCTCAAGCGGCGGCGCATCGTGAACCCGGTACAGGGCTGGAATGCTGTGCTTCTCGAGAAACTTGGCTGTCGCTACGTTCGCGCACAGCATGCATTCTTCGATCAGCTTGTGGGCGTCGTTACGCTGAGTAGGCCGGATTTCCGAAATCTTCTTGTCGGCACCAAAGACGATTCGCGTCTCCTGTGTCTCGAAATCGATAGCACCCCGCTCCTGCCGGGTAATCACGAGCACCTTATATAAGGCATACAGTTCCTGGATATGCGGCACCAGCTGCGGCAGCTGCTCACGGAACTGCTGCGCCTCAGTGCTTTCCGGCGTTTCCAGTAACTGACTGACCCGGGTATAGGTCAGGCGCGCATGGGAATGGATCACCGCCTCGTAGAACTGATAGCCCGTGAGCTTGCCTGTCGCCGAGATGGTCATCTCGCATACCATGGCCAGGCGATCCACCAAGGGGTTCAGGGAGCACAGCCCATTGGACAGGATTTCAGGCAGCATGGGCACTACGCGCCCCGGGAAATATACCGAGTTGCCCCGGCGTGCGGCCTCGGTGTCTAGCGCGGAGCCGACCTTCACATAATGAGACACGTCTGCAATCGCGACGAAGAGCCGCCAGCCTCCGGACTTCTTCTTCTCGGCATAGACCGCGTCATCAAAGTCACGCGCATCTTCACCGTCAATTGTCACGAACGGTACGTTGCGCAGATCGACCCGCTTTTCCTTATCTTTCTCAGAGACTTCAGGCTTGAGCTTGGCCGCCTCTTTCTCTACATCGGCCGGCCACTCATGGGGAATATCGTAGCTGCGCAATGCCACTTCGATTTCCATCCCCGGCGCGAGGTAATCACCCAGCACCTCAACCACCTCGCCCTGAGCCTGGCGATGAGTGGTAGGCCAGTCGGTGATATGAACCTGAACAAACTGCCCATGCTGCGCTCCGCCATGCTTGCCGGCGGGGACCAGCACCTGCTGTTGGATCCTGGGGCTGTCCGCCACTACATACGCGATGCCGCTCTCTTCAAAGAACCGGCCGACCACGCTCTCATGGGCACGGTGTACGACTTCGACCAGAGCGCCTTCACGGCGGCCTCGACGATCCAGACCGGACACACGCGCCAGCGCCTTGTCACCATCGAACACGAGCCGCATTTGCGCAGGGCTCAGGAAAAGGTCATCACTGCCGTCGTCAGGGATAAGAAAGCCAAAGCCGTCACGGTGACCACTGATTCGCCCACAGACAAGATCGAGCTTATCAACAGGGGCGTAAGCACCGCGACGCGTATAAAGAAGCTGCCCATCCCGCTCCATGGCACGAAGGCGACGGCGCAATGCTTCAAACTGATCCTCTTCCGTCAAACCGAACTCTTCTATCAGCTGCGTGCGCGAGGCAGGACCGCCCCGCTGCGCCAGATGCGCCAGAATAAGCTCGCGACTTGGAACAGGGTTTTCATATTTTTCCGCTTCTCTAGCGGCCTCGGGATCGAGGGATTGCCAATCGGCCATCAGTTTAGAGTTACCTTTTGTCTGGTTAAGAGCTCTCTATATATTGAAGCTCGAAAATGCCTTAAAGGTTAGTCTTCGAAAAATAATAAAAATTTTCCACTTCAAGGGTTTACAGGTTTAAAAAAGCCACGTATAGTTCGCGCCACAGCAACGGCAACAACGTTGCTAACGCGAAATACGATGAGATCATCGCATATCGCAGAGTGCCCAGGTGGCGGAATTGGTAGACGCACTAGGTTCAGGTCCTAGCGGTGGCAACACCGTGGAAGTTCGAGTCTTCTCCTGGGCACCACTTTACAGACAACCGAGCTAAATAGCTCGGTTTTGTCGTTTCTGGGGTTATGCTTTTTAATTCCCTCCCCTTTCTCAGTTGCTTTTACTGACGCCTATAAAAAAGGGCCGCCTAAGCGACCCTCCCTTCTATCTACCCGATCAGATCAGGCAAACGGATGACGAAGCGTAATCGTTTCGTTGCGGTCAGGGCCTGTCGAGATAATATCGATAGGCGCACCAACCAGCTCTTGAATACGCGCAATATAAGCACGCGCATTTGCAGGCAGCTCATCCATGCTGCGAGCACCTACGGTAGACTCGGACCAGCCTGGCATTTCCTCATAGATAGGCTCCAAACCGATATAGCTATCAGCATCGGTCGGCGCTTCGGTCAGCTCACCTTCGGCATTACGATAACCTACACAGATACGCACGGTTTCCAGACCATCGAGAACGTCCAGCTTGGTCAGGCATAGACCAGAAATGCTGTTTACCTCGATAGAGCGACGCAGGATGACTGCATCGAACCAACCACAACGACGCGGACGACCTGTTACCGAACCAAACTCATGACCTTTCTTGGCCAGATAAGCGCCAGTCTCGTCAAACAGCTCCGTTGGGAACGGACCGGAACCTACACGCGTGGTATAGGCCTTGGTGATTCCAAGGATGTAATCCAGATACAAAGGCCCTACGCCAGAACCCGTCGCTACACCGCCTGCCGTGGTGTTAGAGCTGGTAACAAATGGATAAGTGCCGTGATCGATATCCAGCAGCGTACCCTGAGCTCCTTCGAACATGATGTTCTCGCCGGCTCTACGCAGCTCGTGCAAACGCGACACTACATCCAGCATCAGCGGCTCGAGTACCTTGGCGTGCTCCATCGCATCATCATAGGTCTTCTGGAAATCAACAGGCTGCTCGTTGAAGAAGTTCTGCAGCACAAAGTTATGATACTCCAGCACTTCACGCAGCTTTTGAGCGAAGCGCTCAGGATGGAACAGATCACCTACGCGCAGGCCGCGACGGGCAATCTTGTCTTCATAAGCCGGGCCGATTCCACGACCGGTCGTTCCGATCTTGGCATCACCTCGGGCCTTTTCGCGCGCCTGATCAAGCGCCACGTGATAAGGCAGAATCAATTGGCAGGCCGAACTGATACGCAGTCGCTCACGAACCGGAACGCCTCTCGCCTCAAGCTCGGCAACTTCCTTGAACAAGGCGTCCGGCGCCAGCACCACGCCGTTACCGATCAGGCACTGCGTGTCGGCACGCAAAATACCGGACGGAATCAACCGCAGAATGGTTTTTTCACCATCGATAACCAATGTATGCCCAGCGTTGTGGCCACCTTGGTAACGAACAACCGCTGCCGCCTGATCAGTCAACAGATCGACAATTTTGCCTTTGCCCTCATCACCCCATTGGGTGCCCAGGACGACGACATTCTTACCCATAACCTTTCCCCTATAGGAATCTCTGGAGCCGGCTAACCCGGCGAACTCTCACGACGCCAGGGGCGCCACCTGCCAACTTCCATCCTGCCACGTCAGCTGTCGGTCACAGCCCGACTCGCGCGCATCCGAATCCGCCTGGCCAGGCAACGCCTGCACCACGCGCTCACCGCCTGAACGTAACTGGCGAATCGCATTCCATAGCTGAGCATCCTCGCCATGAGGTGCCCAGATACCTGTTAGCGGCTCGGTCATTTCCGCCTGACCCAGCATAACCAATGTTTTCAGATCGGTAGAAAAGCCTGTTGCCGGGCGTGCCCGGCCAAAATTCGCGCCGATATTGTCGTAGCGCCCCCCTTGAGCAATAGCTTGACCGCTACCTGGGACAAACGCCGCGAAAACAACGCCGGTGTGATAGTGATACCCACGCAGCTCGCCCAGATCAAAATACAGCGGAACATCTGGAAACCGTTGAGCTAACGTATCAGCAAGAGAGCACAGCGCCTCCAGGGCAGAGACAACGGCAGGCGGCGCTTCCGCCAGGCGCTGACGCGCAGCCTCCAGGGCCTGACGCCCACCGCACAGCTCAACCAGGCTACGCAACATGTCGCCATAAGGCGCAGGAAGCTTTTGGGTCAGGGTAATAACTTCATCTACCGCCTTGCGCTGCAGCGCATCGAAAAGCGCCTCTTCTGCTGCGCCGGATAGGCCCGCCGCTTCGCACAAACCACGATAGATTCCGACATGTCCAAGATCCATGTGCACATCCGGGATTTGAGCCAGTTCAAGCACACCCAGCATCAGGCTGATGATTTCAAGATCACCGGCCGTGTCCTTGGCACCATATAACTCAGCCCCGATCTGAATCGGACTGCGCGACGTAGACAGCGCACGCGGACGGGAATGCAGGACACTGCCGGCATAGCACAGGCGACTCGGGCCTTCCCTATGCAACGCATGGGCATCCATTCGAGCGACCTGGGGTGTGATATCGGCGCGGAATCCCATCAGGCGCCCCGACAGCGGATCGGTTACCTTGAAGGTGCGCAGCTCCAGATCCTGGCCCGCCGCCGTCAGCAACGACTCCAGAAACTCGACATGGGGCGTTACGACAAATTCGTATCCCCACTGTTGAAACAACTCCAACACCCGTCGACGCGCGATCTCGATGCTGGCAGCCTCGGGAGGCAGGATTTCTTCAATTCCGTCAGGCAGCAGCCAGCGGTCTACCGTTGCCATTTAGCCTTTCTCCATCATGCGAGCAGCAGCCTGTCATGAAGACCTTATGCACGCGCAGGCAAAACCTGCCGCACAGAGCACGGTACAGTAGCGAGCAAAGCGCGCAGCGACGGTAGATCGCCTAAGCCATCCCCGTGATACAACCTCGCCGCCATGCAATGGTTCATGCAGACGCAAAAAAGCCGGGATGTTCCCGGCTGACTCATGATACCACGAAATACAAAAAGGTCAGCGGCGGGCGACGAGCGCCCGCCAACCTTTTTACGGGGTTGGATCACCCAAGTATTTGAAGAACTCGTTCTTCGGATCCATCACTAAGATGTCGCTCTTATTAGAGAAACTGTTGCGATAAGCCTGCAAGCTACGCGTAAAAGAGTAGAACTCAGGGTTTTTTGTATAAGCCTGAGCATAGATCGCAGCAGCACGAGCATCACCATCGCCTCGTGTTTCTTCTGCCTCGCGATAGGCCTCCGCCAGAATGACGCGACGCTGACGATCTGCATCTGCACGAATACCTTCAGCCAGCTCACGCCCCTTGGCACGGTGCTCACGCGCTTCACGCTCACGCTCAGTGCCCATACGCTCATAGACGCTACGGCTCACCTCTTTCGGCAGATCAATAGCCTTGACTCGGACATCCAATACTTCGATGCCCAGCTCTGCATTAGCCATTTTGTTAAGTGAACCTGTTAACTCGGCCACCATGGCATCACGCTCACCAGAAACCACTTCATGCAAAGTACGCTTACCAAACTGATCACGCAGTCCGGCTTCTAAACGACGCATCAGACGCTCATCGGCAATCTGCTTCATACCTGAGGTTGCCGTATAGAAACGCTCAGCATTAAAGACACGCCATTTGGCATAGGCATCAACCATCACAGCTTTCTTTTCCAAGGTCAAAAACCGCTGTGTTGGAGAGTCTAGCGTCATAAGACGGGCATCGAACTTACGCACCTTATTTACAAAGGGCAGCTTGAAGTGCAAACCAGGCTTAAGGTCAGCATCTACTACACGACCAAACTGCAACATAACTGCACGTTCGGTCTGCTGAACGATAAACAGGCTGCTCCAGGCAAATAGTCCTAGAATGACCACTACAACCAGAGCGGCGATAGACTTGTTACTCATCAGCGGCTCTCCCTTGTCCGTACTTCAGGCAGCTGCGGCAAAGCCCTTACCGATGGCGAAGGATTATTCGAGCTGTTATTGCCTGAAGAAGGCGAGGTCGATGAATCACTCGATTCGGCAGGACGGTTTTGCACCATCTTATCTAGCGGCAGATAGAGCATATTATTCTGACCGCCCTGTGCTGTGATCAGAACCTTGCTCGATTGGCTGAGCATATCTTGCATAGCCTCAAGATACAGACGCTCGCGCGTTACCTGAGGTGCTTTCTCATACTCGGCTACCAAGTTATTAAAGCGATCCGCTTCACCCTGAGCGCGTGCAATGACCTCCTCACGGTAACCATTGGCATCTTCAATTAAACGCTGAGCCTGACCACGCGCCTCGGGAATCACGCCGTTAGCATAAGCTTCGGCTTGGTTACGCTCACGCTGCTCGTCTTCACGTGCACGAATAACATCATCAAATGCTTCCTGCACCTCGCGAGGTGCAGCAGCACTTTGGATGTTTACCTGAGTTACCGTAATACCTGTTTTGTAGGTATCCAGGAAACGCTGTAAGCGCTCACGCACCTCACCTGCGACCTGCTCACGGCCAGATGTCAGCAGCTGATCCATGGTCGAAGAGCCAGCCACATGACGCAGAGCACTATCAGTAGCATGCTGAAGACTGAGTTCCGGCTGATCCACGTTTAATACAAAAGACTCCAAATCGGTAATCTTGTACTGAACGGTCAGCGGTACCTCGACGATATTCTCGTCCTGAGTCAGCATTTGCCCCTGCTTGCTATACGCACGCTCACGCGTCACGTTTTCCTGGAACTTGCGATCCATTGGGGGAAAATAAATATTCAGGCCAGGACCTACCGTTTCGTAATACTTGCCGAAGCGCAGCACAACTGCTTGCTCCTGCTCGTCAACGACATAAATAGCGTTGTATAGCCACAAGCCAAACAGCAAGGCCAAGCCAATTAAAATCAGACCCGCACCGCTGCCCGCCTGACGGTTACCCCCGCTGGAATCCGGGCGCTTTTTACCGCCAAACAAGCGATTCAGCTTGTTCTGCAGCTTACGAAGCGCTTCATCCAAGTCCGGTGGACCTTGACGGCCGCCACCATTACCATTACCACCGCCACGGCGATCGCCCCAGGGGTCTTGATTATTTGAGTTGCCACCCGGCTCGTTCCAAGCCATAGCGCTCTCCCTACTGACTAAAGCGAAAACGCGCCGGTTGGCGCGCCGACCAATGCTACCGGATGCCGGGCACCCGGACCAAAAACGTCGATAAAGGCTTTATTGCAAAGTATGTTGCGCCACGAAGTCATCCGGCTTGAAACCTTCACGACTGACGAGACGATTAAGTTCTGCACGAGGCAAACGTACTGACAACACCGTATACCCTTCTTCGTCATGCGATTCTTCCTGTACAGCACCTTGACTGAACAATAGCGCACGCAGACGTCCCATAGCCTGAGGCAGCCGCAATTTACCTACGAACAGGTCGTCGCCCAACAATTCGGCCACAGCTTGACGAATCAGTTCCAAGCCCCGGTTTTCCCGAGCAGAAGCCCAAACTCTGATTGGACGACCAGTTTCCTCGTCGCGCTGGATGTGCGGCTCGACATTCTCAAGCAGGTCGATCTTGTTATAGACCTCCAGCATGGGAATCTCGTTAGCACCGATCTCTTCCAGCACGACGTTCACCTGCTCGATTTGCAGCATGCGATCCTCTTCGTGAGAGTCGATCACATGCAGTAGCAGATCCGCGTTGCTTGATTCTTCCAGCGTGGCGCGAAACGCCTCAACCAGCTTGTGTGGCAGATGTCGGATGAAACCCACGGTATCAGCCAGTACCACTGGTCCCAGGTCAGCCAGGTCTAGACGACGCAATGTAGGATCCAGCGTCGCGAACAACTGATTCGCTGCATAGACCTCGGAAGAGGTCAGGGTGTTGAATAGCGTAGACTTGCCAGCGTTGGTATAGCCAACAAGCGATACCGCTGGAACTTCGGCACGTCGCCGCCCTCTTCGGGCCTGCTCACGTTGACTGCGTACCTTTTCAAGGCGCTGTTTGATCTGACGGATACGAACACGCAACAGGCGACGGTCCGTCTCGAGCTGTGTTTCGCCCGGCCCTCGAAGACCGATACCACCTTTTTGTCGCTCAAGGTGGGTCCAGCCACGTACCAGACGAGTACTCATGTGCTCGAGCTGGGCCAGCTCCACTTGAAGCTTACCCTCGTGAGTTCGGGCTCGCTGGGCAAAGATATCGAGAATCAACCCGGTACGATCAAGCACCCGGCACTCCAGGGCGCGCTCGAGGTTGCGCTCCTGACTGGGCGTAAGGGTATGGTTGAAAATGACCAGTTCGGCTTCATCGGCCTTCACCAGGTCATGGAGTTCATCGACCTTGCCGGTACCGATGAGAAAACGTGCAGAAGGCTGGTGTCGCGACACGGTAACCATCGCCACCGTGTCAGCGCCAGCAGAGCGCGCAAGTTCTTGGAACTCCTGAGGATCCTCGCGGGATTCAGGATCTTGGCCTTCGAGATGGACCAGAATGGCCCGTTCACCACCACCCGGGCGTTCAAAGAACAAAGGCGACTCCTATTTACATGTTACCGGGTTCAGCCGGCTGATCACTGCTAGGCAGACGAACAGGACGACTAGGAACTACCGTTGAGATTGCGTGCTTGTAAACCATCTGGCTGACAGTGTTTTTCAGCAGGATGACGAACTGATCAAAGGACTCGATCTGACCTTGCAACTTGATGCCATTGACCAGGTAAATGGAAACTGGAACGCGTTCCTTACGCAAAGTATTCAGGTAAGGGTCTTGTAGCGAATGCCCTTTTGACATTGTGCCGCTCTCCTCAAAGGTAAAAGATTCGTTTGTTGCAAGGTCAGAAGGTTCGCCATCACCGGCGTGGTTCTTCTTGAGACTCAACTGCATATGGAGACCGCCTTAAGGCTTTTCAAGACACGCGACACATTGTCACGGGCCATACTGTCCAACCACTGTAGCTGGCCCCAGCTGCGTAGCCAGGTAAGCTGCCGTTTAGCCAGCTGACGCGTAGCGATAATGCCGCGCTCTGTCATTTCGTCGTAACTCATTCCGCCGTCCAGATACTCCCATACTTGACGGTAGCCTACGGCACGCATGGAGGGTAGTTCAGGCTGCAAATCACCTCGCGCCCGTAGACGTGAGACCTCATCGACAAAGCCCTGTTCCAGCATGTGGCGGAAACGCTGGGCTATTCGCGCATGCAATAGCGCACGCTCTTGAGGAGCAATAGCCAGATGAACGGCAGTATACGGGAAATGTGCGACAAACGGCGCGTCGGAATCTGCATTTCCTTGTCTTTGACGCTCCCGATGCTCGGTCATCGTCATTCCACTGACGCGATGGACTTCCAGTGCACGGGTCAGGCGCTGGGGGTCATTGGGATGGATGCGCGCCGCTGACTCAGGATCGACCTCTGCCAGTTGCCGATGAACCTCACCCCACCCCTGCTCTGCCGCAACGGCTTCGATTTCGGCACGAATGGTTGGATCGGCGCTGGGCATGTCCGCTAACCCCTCAAGGAGCGCCTTGAAATACAGCATGGTGCCGCCTACCAGCAGAGGAATACGCCCTGCCGCCGTGATGTCTGCCATTGCCTGACGGGCATCGGCACAGAAATCAGCTGCCGAATAGGTCTCGCTGGGCTCGCGGATGTCGATCAGACGATGGGGAAAAGCCTCCAGAAGTGCTTTCGAGGGCTTGGCCGTACCGATATCCATCTCACGATACACCAGCGCCGAGTCGACACTGATCAAGTCGCATGGCAGAACCTTGGCAAGCTCAAGGGCTAGATCGGTCTTGCCGGAGGCTGTAGGGCCCATCAGAAAAATGGCAGGTGGAAAAGACATGGAAACTCTCATGAAAGTCGACGCCGCGTCATGCAACGTCGATTACCTGCCACGCAGGAATAATTTATCGAGATCATCAAGGCCCATCTGCGTCCATGTGGGTCGACCATGATTGCATTGGCCGCTTCGCTCGGTGATCTCCATATCCCGTAGCAAAGCGTTCATTTCAGGCACTGTCAAACGCCGGTTGGCTCTGACGGAGCCGTGACAGGCCATGGTGCCCAGCAGTTCGTTGATATGCGCCTGGATACGATCACTCGTGCCGTACTCCAGAAGATCTGTTAGAACATCTCGAACCAGATCACCTGCTTCGGCCTGTTTTAGCAGCGCAGGTATCTGCCGGATGGCAAGGGTTTCCGGTCCCAGCCGCTGCAGCTCAAAGCCCAGCCTGGAAAACCATTGGGCATGTTCTTCTGCACAATCGGCCTCTCGCTCGCTGACCGCCAATGACTCAGGCACCAGAAGTGGCTGCCCACGCAAGCCTTCACTGGCCATGGCAACCTTCAGACGCTCATAGGTAATACGCTCATGAGCAGCGTGCATGTCGACCAGCACTAGACCGTGAGCGTTTTCCGCCAGGATATAAATGCCCTTGAGCTGAGCCAGGGCATAGCCCAACGGAGGAATATCCCCCTGGCTTTCCGGCAAGGCAGCCGGCATAGCTCCTGTACTACTGGCCGCAGAAGGCAACGGAGCAAAAAAGGTCTGGTAGGCTCCCTGCAGCTCGGCCACACTCTGGGTAGGGTATGCCGGCTTGGCCGAATAGCTGCCGGAGCCGCCGTAGCTTCCACCAGAACCACCGCCAGCAACTGGCCGTGGCGATGTTTCCGGCATGGCCGGTTCGATGCGATACGATGCAGGCGCAGGCTGGCTACTTTCCAGTGCATGCGCCGCCAGACTCATTTCACCTTGGGGACCAAATTCTCCTGCAGCGGAGCCTGTGGCGCGAGGCGGCACGGTAACAGCCGATGCCGGTGCCGTCACCTGATCGTCCGGACGCACATCGGCCAGCGCACGGTGCAAGGTGCCGTAAAGGAAATCATGCACCATCCGCGTATCCCGGAACCGAACTTCATGCTTGGTGGGATGTACGTTCACATCCACCACGCCTGGGTCGAGTTCGAGAAACAACACGAATGCAGGGTGCCGCCCGTTATAGAGGACATCGCGATAGGCCTGACGGATAGCATGCGCAACCAGCTTGTCGCGCACCATGCGACCATTCACATAGAAGTACTGCAGGTCCGCCTGGCTGCGAGAGAAGGTCGGCATACCAACCCATCCCCACAGGCGCAGCTCGCCGCGCTCATTCTGAATAGGCAGGGCCTGCTCCAGAAAATTCGGTCCACAGACCGCCGCGACACGGCGGGCCTGAGTAAGATCATCCGTAGCCTCACGCAGGGCTAGAATGCTCTTGCCGTTGTGGCGAAGATTGAACCCCACGTCAAAGCGGGCCAGGGCCAGGCGCTTGATAACTTCCTGCAGATGATCGAATTCAGTTTTTTCCGAACGCAGGAATTTACGACGCGCCGGTGTATTGAAGAAAAGGTCGCGCACTTCGACCGTGGTGCCTTGCGGATGCGCGGCCGGTTTGACTGATGAGTGCATTTCTCGCCCTTCGGTCTCGACCTGCCACGCCTGATCGGCATCCTGGTGGCGTGATGTAAGGGTCAGGCGCGAGACCGAGCTGATCGAGGCAAGCGCTTCTCCTCGAAAGCCCAGGCTGATGACATGCTCAAGTTCATCCAGGTTATAGATCTTGCTGGTCGCATGGCGCTCCAGCGCCAGAGGCAGGTCGACAGAAGGAATACCGCTACCATCGTCCCTGATTCGCAGCAGCTTGACACCGCCCTGCTCGACATCAATGTCGATACGGCGTGCCCCGGCATCCAGACTGTTTTCCAACAGTTCCTTGGCTACCGAGGCCGGGCGCTCAACCACCTCGCCGGCGGCAATCTGGTTAGCCAGACGTGGGCTGAGCAGTTGAATACGACGAAGTTCAGTCATGGAATTAGCCAGGCTGGTCTGAGAGTCGAATGGAAAGCAGTTCCAAAACGAAACCGGCCGCGCTGCCCGAGGCAGTGGCAGCCGGCCGATTCGAACCGCTATGGCGTAGGCATCTCGCTATTTTAGCGCGAGCCGGTTGCCACTTGCTGTGCTTTTTGGTCACGCAGCCAGGCCAGGTATGTACCTGGCGGCGGACTCTTCTGGAAGTACGTGGAAATACCGCTGCGGATCTGCCGTGCCAGCAATTCCTGATGTGAGGCCGTTGCAAGCTTGACGGACTCGGTCGGGTTCGAGATGAACCCGGTTTCAACCAGGATCGAAGGAATATCCGGCGATTTCAACACCACGAAGGCAGCCTGCTCCACGCGATTATGCAGGAGCTTGGTCTGTTGCCCGATGTTGGCCAGAACCTTCTGCCCGACATCCAGACTTGCGGACATGGTAGAGGTCATGGACAGATCCAGCAAAACACCGGCAAGCATCTGATCCTTGTTGTCCAGAGCACTGCCCACCCCGCCTACAAGGTCTGAGCTGTTTTCAGTGTCTGCCAGCCAGCGCGCTGTTTCAGACGTGGCGCCCCGCTGAGAAAGCGCAAATACCGATACACCCGAGGCGGTTCGGTTGGGCGCTGCGTCGGCATGAATGGACACAAACAGATCAGCCCCTTTCTTACGCGCTATCTCGGTACGCTTGCGCAAGGGGATGTAATAGTCACCCGTACGGGTCAGCTCGGCCTTGAAGCCCTTCATGCTATTGATCTGGGCTTGCAGTTTTCGCCCGATGGCCAACGTGATGTTCTTTTCATAAAGGCCGCCACCCTTGGCAATTGCACCAGGGTCTTCACCGCCATGACCAGGGTCGATCACTACAATGATGTCGCGCTTGCCAGAGGGACCAGCCGGCACGGTGACCTTAGGCTGCGCAGGGGTTACCGGCGCAGATGGCTCACCCGGCGTAGGCGTCGCGGGAATATCAGATGACAGGTCCGCGCCCTGATCGAACAGATCGACTACCAGACGATTTCCGTACTGCTGATTAGGCGCAAGCGTAAAGCTCTTGGGCGTAACCTGTTGGGACACATCAAGCACCATGCGCAGCTCGTCGGCTGAGCGTTGGGCCGAGCGCAGTCCGGTAATCGGTGTACCCTTCAGGCGAGCCTCGTTGAGCTTGGTCGCCAGTTTGGCTCCGCTGACATCAATGACGATCCGGTTGGGCGACGTCAGAGTAAAGACATTGGCTTTGACCGGCCCTGACAAATCGAATACCAGGCGCGTATTGTCCGGCGCACGCCAGACACGCATATCCTTGATATCTGACGCCGCCAACACCTGGCTGGTCAGACAACACAAAATGACTCCCAACGTTGCCCATCCCAGGCGTACACGCTTCCCCCACCCCATTTGCATCAAACTCCTGTGGATAGGGCGGCACGCCAGGCATCACCATGTGAGCCTTGAAAAACCAACTGCACGTTACGGCCGCCCGCATGCGGCGTAATGGTAATGTCCAGGTCCGGCTTTGGCAAAAGCCCCATGCCCCGTTCAGGCCATTCGATCAGACAAAGGGCATCACCGGTGAAGTAATCCCGGATTCCCATGAACTCGAGTTCTTCCGGATCAGCCAGACGATACAGATCGAAATGGTAGACCCGGATCTCACCGATCTCGTACGGCTCGACCAGCGTAAAGGTAGGGCTCTTGACCGCACCTGTATGGCCTAGACCCCGCACGATGCCGCGTGACAAGGTCGTCTTGCCGGCTCCGAGGTCTCCGTGAAGATAAAGCGTTCCACGGCCGCCGCTGGCCTGGGCTATCATGCTGCCCAGGGCTGTCATGGCGTCCTCGTCAGGCGCGAACAGGGTTATCGTCTCGGACGAAGGCGTTACTGCAGACATGGATTGTAACTCTCTAAAAGCTGACGAACGGTATCGGGTAAATCACTGGCAGCCAGTCCTCGACCATGCTGTCCCAGCAGCTCTCCTGCACGGCCATGTAGCCAGGCGCCCAGGCAGGCAGCATCGAACACCGAGAGGTGTTGTGCCAGTAAGGCAGCAATAATGCCTGTGAGCACATCGCCTGCGCCACCAGTAGACATCGCCGGGTGACCACGCCCACAAAGCGCCATGCGGCCATCCGGTGCAGCAATAAGGGTCCCGAGGCCTTTGAGCAACACCACTGCGCCATAGTGCTCCGCCAGCTTTCGGGCTGCGGCCGGGCGTCGACTTTGAATCGTGGCAATATCGCTGCGCAACAGGCGCGCAGCCTCACCTGGGTGAGGGGTCATGATCCACTCGCCCCTGGGCTTGGTGACCGCCTGGCTGGCCAGCAGGTTGAGCGCATCGGCATCCCATACCTGAGGTACTTCTCGGGACGCCGCCACGCTGATCACACTGCGGCTCCAGGCGCCCTGCCCCAGACCAGGCCCGACGGCCAGGACATCGGCTTTTTCTGCAAGGGCACTGACTTTACCCGCGGACTCGACACCTGCCACCATCACTTCAGGTCGACGTGCCAGCACAGGCGCCACATTCGAAGGTCGCGTAGCCAGGGAAATCATGCCGGCGCCGCAGCGGAGCGCTGCCTCGGAGGTCATGAGCGCAGCGCCTCCAGTGCCCTCATCCCCTCCAATGACCAACACATGGCCAAAGTTACCCTTGTGCGAGCTGCGCTTACGCGGCTTAAGCTTGGGCAGATTACGGGGCGCCAGCCGTTGCGCCATGGCATCGGCAGGGTTCTGGGGTTCCTCAACCAGGGCGGCAAACTCGATACTGCCGCAGTAGTCAGGCCCATTGCCTGTGAACAGCCCGAGCTTGAGACCGATAAAGGTAATGGTAAGGTTGGCTTTGACGGCTTGATCCCTGACAAAGCCTGTATCAGCGTTAAGCCCCGAGGGAATATCGACGGCCACGACCGGAAGGTCGCAGCTATTGATCTGCTCGATGGCCTTGGCATACGGCTCACGTACCTCGCCGGAAAAGCCGGTACCCAGCATGGCGTCCACTACAACGCCTGTCAGCTTTACGCCCGCTCGCCAAGGCTCCGGGTTGATACCGGTACCCTTGGCCTCCATATATGCCTTGGCCGCATCGCCTTCGAGCTTTTCAGGGTCGCTCAGGTAATACACGTTTACCGGCCAGCCACTCCGCTGAGCAAGCGAGGCGATTAGATAACCGTCTGCGCCATTATTACCGCCCCCGGCAAAAACAGTCAGTGCACCGGCATCGGGCCAGCGTTGACGCAGGGACCGCCAGGCGGCTCGCGCGGCACGGTGCATAAGTTCGAAACCGGAAGTACCCGATTCGATCAGACGCGCGTCGAGCGCTCGTACCTGCGCAGCGCTATAGAGGGAAAGCGGCAGTTCGTCGTGCATGCGATACCAAGCTCCAAGGTCTGGCAAAATAGGTTCTCGTCAGTAACTTAAACACGTCATGTCTTCTTACGCACTCGATCTCGATACGCTAGCAGCCTCCATCAAGGAATGGGGTCGCGAGCTGGGCTTTCAGCAGACCGGCATTACCGGTGTAGCGCTGGGCGACCACGAAGCGTACCTCGAGCGCTGGCTGGCCGCGGGCTATCACGGCGAGATGGACTATATGGCCGCACACGGGCAAAAACGTTCGCGCCCGGACGAACTGGTGCCAGGCACGCTACGGATCGTTTCGCTTCGCATGGATTATCTGCCGGGCGATACCGACATGGCGAAGCGACTGGCGGACCCTGCACACGCCTATATCTCTCGCTACGCCCTGGGCCGCGATTATCACAAACTGATTCGCAAACGGCTGCAACAGCTGGCCGAACGTATTCAAGCCACGATTGGCCCGTTCGGCTACCGTGCATTCGTCGACAGCGCCCCTGTGCTTGAGAAAGCGCTGGCGGAAAAGGCCGGCCTGGGCTGGATCGGCAAGAACACGCTGGTACTCAACCGCAAGGCAGGCAGTTATTTCTTTCTGGGAGAACTCTTTACCGACCTACCCTTACCTGTCGATGAGCCTCATCCCAGCAATCACTGTGGCCGGTGCAGCGCCTGCATGGATATCTGTCCGACACAGGCGTTCGTTGCCCCCTATATACTGGATGCGCGGCGCTGCATTTCCTACCTGACGATCGAGTTCAAGGGCTCGATTCCCGAGGAACTGCGCCCGTTGATCGGCAACCGGGTCTTTGGCTGCGATGACTGCCAGATTGTCTGCCCCTGGAACCGATTCGCCAAGCCCACCGCGCAACCGGACTTCCAGCCACGGCATAACCTGGACAACAGTGATCTGGTGACGCTATTTCGTTGGACGGAAGACGAATTTCTAAGTCGTACGGAGGGTTCGCCCTTGCGCCGGGCAGGCTACGAGCGCTGGCTGCGCAACCTGGCGGTGGCGCTGGGCAACGCGCCTACCAGCATTCCGGTGGTCGAAGCATTGAAGGCGCACCAGCAACACCCATCTCCACTTGTGCGCGAACATGTGGAGTGGGCGCTGGGGCGTCACGGCTATGCCTAGACCTTGATGAAGTGCTTGCGGTAGTAGCGCAGCTCCTCAATAGAGTCACGGATATCGTCCAGCGCCAGATGACTGCCGGTCTTCTTCACGCCATCACGGACATGAGGTGCCCACCGCGCCGCCAGCTCCTTGAGGGTTGAAACATCCAGGTTGCGATAGTGGAAATAGGCTTCCAGCTGCGGCATGTGCCGATAAAGAAAGCGGCGGTCCTGGCAAATGCTGTTTCCGCAAATAGGCGACTTGCGCGCCGGCACCCACTGCTCGAGGAAGGCCAGGGTCTGGCGCTCGGCCTCCGCCATGCTGATGGTGCTTTCGCGGACCCGCTGGGTCAGGCCTGACTGGCCGTGCTGACGTGTGTTCCACTCGTCCATGCCGTTCAGAATCTCGTCCGGCTGATGAATCGCGATGACCGGACCTTCGGCCAAGGTGTTCAGCTCACTGTCCGTCACGATGGTGGCCATTTCTATGATCACATCGTTATCCGGATCCAGGCCGGTCATTTCGAGGTCGATCCAGATCAGGTTCTGGTCATTCTGCATGGCAATACTCCTTAAGCAATGCAGGCAGTTTAGCGGAATAAATACAGCTCGGCTGGCCTTGCGCCACGCCGTCAGCGTTGCCAGATGAGAATTTTCGACTGGCGCCAGTCATTCAGCTCGATGACCTGCCGGGGAGGCACACCCGGAATCTCGAACGTGTTGCTGACAAACAGCGCACCCGGACGCATTTCGGCCTGCGCTTTTTTCCATAGGTCAGGCATTGGGGCGGGCGAGAGAAAACAGTAGACGACATCGTATTCAGCCAGATCGACTTTCCAGAGGCTCTGATAACGAATCCGACAGTTACGCCGCGGTAGGCAGCGCAGCCAGGAGAGCAGAAAACTCATCGGCGCGGTCTCGACGCCCGTAAAATGGCTCTTAGGGTGTAAACGCGACAGATAGACGAGCGTTCCGGCCAGACCGCTTCCCAGGTCGATGAAAGACACCTTGTCTGATCGTTCAGCTATCAGCTCACTGAGCTTTCGCTGTGTCTCATGCCCGGTCAGATAGAGCGGAACCCGTTCGGTCAGGCTGTTCCAGTTCAAGAGCAGAATAACGAAAAATCCTGCGAGAAAGACCCAACCGGGAATGGCATAACCGGCGAAGGCAACCAGGGCTGGTACGAAAGCCAGATTGATGAAGAGCCACCAGCGGTGCAGGCCCATCCACTGCCCAAGCGCTGCGGCCAGGACCCCTTGCAGGCACGCCGCACCGATCAACGGTGCGCGGTAATGGAGCGTAACCAGACCAACCTGTAGAACAATCCAGGTAACAAGCAGTGCAAGCACCTGCACCAGTAATGCAAGGATAGCGGGATATCGGCGGCGTAAGGTGTCGAGCATATGGCCAAGTCATAACAGCGGATAATGCTGTGCAGTCTAGCCAAGATCCGACCGCTGGACGATCTCTGCCCCGGCAGGCGAACCGCCTGTTAGACTTTATCTTTACTTCAGGTTTATCGAGCTACTTAATGGCCAAACGCCACCTCACTCGCCGGCAAAGCTGGCGTATTGAAAAGATTCAGACCGAACGTGCGGCTCGCGCCGAGCGCCGGGAGTCCCGGTTGATCGAAGAGCTTGAGGGTGGCGACCTGGGCCCGGAGTTGAAGGGTCGGATCATTGCCCACTTTGGTGTACAGGTAGAGGTGGAGGGCGAAGACGGCCAGCTCCAGCGCTGCCACTTGCGCGCCAACCTGCCAGCTCTGGTGACGGGAGACCGGGTAGTCTGGCGGGCGGGTAATCAGGGCATTGGCGTTATCGTCGCCCAACTGCCTCGAATTTCGGAGCTGTGCCGTCCCGACATGCGGGGTGTCCTGAAGCCAGTTGCGGCCAACGTCGATCGATTGATCATTGTATTTGCGCCGATTCCCGAGCCCCACAGCAACCTGATCGACCGCTATCTGGTCGCAGCCGAGCATGCCAGTATTCAGCCTATTCTACTGTTGAACAAGGCTGATCTGATCGATGAAAGTAATGCCGAGCGGATGGATAACCTGCTGGGCATCTACAACAACCTGGGCTACCCCTTGCTCGAAGTATCGGCGTTGAACGGCCTAAGCCTGGACAAGCTGAAAGAGACGCTCGATGGACACATCAGTGTTTTCGTAGGGCAGTCCGGTGTAGGCAAATCATCGCTGGTAAACGCCTTGTTGCCGGGCGTGGACACGCGTGTCGGGGCGTTGTCCGAGATAACCGGCAAAGGAACGCATACGACCACCACGGCTCGCCTGTTCCACTTCCCGGGCGGCGGCGATCTGATCGACTCACCCGGTATCCGCGAGTTCGGCCTGGGTCATGTAAGCCGTCAGGATGTGGAAGCCGGCTTTATCGAGTTCGCCGACCTTATCGGGCATTGCCGCTTCCGTGACTGTAAGCACGACCGGGAGCCGGGCTGTGCTTTTCTGGCGGCGCAGGAAGAGGGTCGAATTCACCCTCAACGCATGGCCAGTTACCGTCACATTATCGCCAGCCTGCCCGAACCTGAGTACTAGGTCCGGGCAGGCCCTCTTTACCGCTAGGGCTTAGGCGGCGGGCTCATTTGCAGCGCACCGTCGTCGAAGGCGTTGATTTCCTTCTTCAGGTCGATGCCCTTGAGCGGGTTGGCCAGATTACTCGTAGCCTTCACGCTGCCGGGGTTACCGGTCGAGGCACCCGTGTCGCTGCCTGTCGGAGCCTGGTCCGGAGTCGCGGCCGGCGGGGTATCGGCTTGGCCGCCATTGTCACCCTCGATGGCCTTCTGAGCCTTCTTGGTCAGAACAACAATGTCGATACGACGGTTGACCGGATCGAGCGGGTCCTTGCGATCGAACAGTGCCGACGAGGCATACCCTACTACACGGGCCACCTGGTTCTCTGGGTAACTACCTGCCACCAGCGCTCGACGGGCCGCATTGGCACGAGCAGCCGACAGTTCCCAGTTGCCGTAGTATCCCTTCCCTACGAACGGCTTGGCATCGGTGTGACCGCTGATGCTGATCTTGTTTGGAACTTCCCTGATCGTATCCGCCATGGCCAGCAGGATATTCTCGAAGTACATCTTCAGCTCAGCACTGCCCGAGTCGAACATCGGCCGATTTTCCGCATCGACGATCTGGATACGCAGGCCGTCCTGAGTGATCTCGAGCAGGATCTGGTCCTTGAAACGCTGCAGATCCGGGTTCTCGTTGATCTTGTTCTGCAATTCCTGCAGGAGCAGTTGCAGGCGCTCCTTGTCGATCTTCTCCGCGATGTTCTCGGCCTGCTGAGCATCAATGCCGCCCGCATCGGCTGGGCTCGGCTTGGTAGTCTGGTCGATCTGCTCCTCATCAGTGCTATCAGGTGAATCCGGCGTCTTGGGGACATTTTCCATCGTCGGGTTCAGCGTCTGATTGGGAGACGGTGTTGGCGTACCGCCAAGGTCGATCACATAAGGACTTCCGCTTTCCGTAAACCCGATCGGGTCCTGAAAGTAGCCTGAAATGGCGATCCGCTGCTCGGGAGTGGTCGAAATCAACAGCCACATCACCAGGAAGAACGCCATCAGGGCTGTCATGAAGTCGGCGAAGGCAATCTTCCAGGCGCCGCCATGGTGCCCGCCTTCAACTTTCTTGACGCGCTTTATGATAATGGGCTGGTTGTTATCCATGACGGCTTAACCTCACGCGCCGCGCATTGCTTGCTCAAGCTCGATGAAGCTTGGGCGATGGGCGGGATACAGGACTTTACGACCGAACTCGACAGCCACGGTTGGCGGCATGCCCGATGCGGAAGCAACCAGGGTGGCCTTGATAGATTCGAGAACGTTCAGTTCTTCCTTGGCGTCATGCTCGAGCGAGGCCGCCAAGGGTGCAAAGAAGCCGTAGGACGCCAGAATACCCAGGAACGTACCTACCAGGGCGGTACCTACGCTCGCACCAATCTTGATGGTGTCCCCTTCGGCCAACAGGCCCATGGTAATTACGATACCCAGTACCGCTGCCACAATACCCATGGCTGGCATACCATCGGCGATCTTGGCTACTGCATGAGAAGGATGCTCAAGGTCAGCCTTGGTGCTATTCAGCTCCATGTCGAACAACCCTTCCAACTCGTGCGGAGCCATATTGCCAGACGACATCAGACGCAGATAATCAGTGATGAAGGCTGTCATCCGTGCATCTTTGAGGATGGCTGGGTATTTGCTGAAGATCGGGCTTTCGTTAGGCTCTTCAATATCGCCCTCGATAGACATCATGCCCTCACGACGGCTCTTGTTGAGGATTTCGTAGAGCAGCTTGAGCACGTCCAGGTAGTACGCATGAGTGAAGCGATGACCAAACATGGACAAAGACTTCTTAAACACGATCTTGAAGGTGCTGCCCGAGTTGGCCTGTAAAAAGGCACCCAACGAAGCGCCACCAATCGTCAGCACTTCGTAAGGATGCACGAGAGCCATGATACTGCCGCCCGACAGCACGAAGCCTGCGAGTATGCTACCGATGACAACGATAATGCCGATGATCTTGACCATGATTTTCAAACACTTCTAGTTAAACAAGGGCCCACAAAGAGGCTGCTGATTTAGTTATCGGATAATCTGCGCCAGACTGTAGGTATTTCTGTAAGCCATTCATGCGAGCTCTCTATGTCCATTACTACCGCTCGTCCAAATACGCTCGACGCCTGGCTGAAAAGGCTGGAAAGCGTACGTTTATCCGTACCCCAGGAAGTCAAGGAAGATGTCCGCAGGGCTCTTGCCAATGGCAACAAGACCGTTCCTGAAATTGCCGAGGTGGCGCTTCAGTCACCGATCCTGTCGCTGGTGCTGCTAAGGGAGTCCAACCGAAGCCAGCTTGGCCGGGAGAATCCTGCGGTTTCGCTGGAAGTAGCCTTGAGCCGGCTCGGGCTGGGTCCCACTGAGTACCTGTTATCGGCACTTCCGTCGGAAGCTAAAGAGAAATACTCGCCAGCCCTTTCGCAGCTCCTTTTGATCAGCGAACACGCGATGGCACAGGCCAATGGCCTCTTCGGCAATACCCTGGCCCGCCTGCGCCAGGAGGTTCGTCTCTCTACGCTTCTGTTCCTGGCGCCCGTGTGGCCACTGGCTCAGGCTTATCCAGAACTCTGGGAAGAATGGGAGCAGCGGGTACTGGGCAATAACGAGCCGGCCATCACGGTCGAGCTGGAGCTGCTTGGCGTACCCCTTCTGGACCTGTGCCTGACCCTAGCCGAGCGCTGGAGCCTGCCCGCTTGGGTTGTAGACGGATATCGTCTGCTGGTGAAGGACCGTCGCCGCCTGGTCAAGGCGCTGCACATTGCCCACAACGATGCCCATCCTCTTCAGCAGCAACAGCGCCTGGATGAGGACTTGCCGCTACGTCGGTGGCTCACCCAGCCCGGCAACACAATTCTGTTGGCGAATGGCCTGACCGTGGCCGCCCACCAGAGCTGGAGCAACCCGCACATCCTCCGCTGGCAACGGCTGGTCGGCCTCTATATGCATGAGTCACTGGATCATATTCAGCAGGTCACCCATCAGGCCGCCGCGCAGCATGCTCGCCAACAGTTCATTCCAGGCCTTTGGCATCCGGCCGAAGCCCTGATCTGGCCCTGGGATGCAAGACGCCTGCACTCAAACAGGAAGGCCGCGCCTGACACCCAATCAGCCGCGGCCAATAACCAAACGACAGGCGATGGGCTGGACGCGTGGCGTCGGCATTGTGCGGAACTGGTAAAGACGCCCAGCCCCTTTACCAATGGCATCCAGCTGACGGCTTGCGCCAGGGATGCCTTGGCGGCAGCCAGCCTGCCACGCTTGATCCTGCTGACACCCGATGCGGACCAGACAGTGCTCATGGCTCAAGGTATTCATGGCTTGCCCGAAGCAGCCAAGGGGATTCAGCTGCCTATCAACAATCATCCCCTGCTGCGCAAGCTGATGAGCGATCCCGCCCAACTTCGCATTACTCCGGAGAACAGCGCGCAGTTTCGCCCTCACCTGCCTGGTAATCTGCAAGCCCTGTTTCCACACTCACACATGGTGCTGCGCTCGATGGGCAGCAAGGGCCGCGTCACGATGCTGGCTATTATTGACAACGGGGGCGAGCCGTTTTCCGAGCGTGACCAGCAGGCTATCAACAAAACCGTTACCTGCATTGAGCGTGGCGTGATGAATTACGCCCAACGGCTTACATGATCGCTACAATCGAACCCATGATTTCAGACCGGATGACCTGATATGTCCTTTACAGACCTGCCGCTCGTGATCGAGCCTGCCGACCTTGCCGCCCGCCTCGACACGCCGGAGCTGATTCTGGTCGATCTATCCAGCGCTGCGCATTATGCCGAGGGGCATGTGCTCGGCGCCCACTTCATTGCGCCCCAGCGTACACAATTGGGCAAACCTCCAGCGCCAGGGCTTCTCCCTGAAAAAGCCGACCTGGAAATGTTGTTCAGCGAACTGGGCCATGGCCCTGAGGCCGTTTATGTCGTGTATGACGACGAAGGCGGTGGCTGGGCAGGACGGTTCATCTGGTTGCTGGATGTGATCGGTCATCACCGCTACCATTACCTTAACGGCGGCCGTCATGCCTGGATCGAAGCGGGCCTGCCATTGACGCAGGATGTGCCACCGCCGGTGGATACGCCGGTTAACCTCACGCTGCATGATGAGCCTACTGCAACGCGTGAGTATCTGCAGAGCCGCTTGGGTGCGGAAGATCTGGCCATCTGGGATGCACGCGGGCCACAGGAATATCGAGGCGAAAAAGTCCTGGCAGCCAAGGGCGGGCATATCCCGGGCGCCATCAATTTCGAGTGGACGGCCGGCATGGACCCGGCACGTAGCCTGCGTATCCGCAGCGATATGGCCGAAACACTTAATGCCTTGGGGATCACGCCCGACAAGGAAGTGATTACCCATTGCCAGACGCACCACCGCTCGGGATTTACCTATCTGGTCGCCAAGGCGCTGGGCTACCCTCGAATCAAGGGTTATGCCGGCTCCTGGGGAGAATGGGGAAATCATCCGGATACACCGGTCGAACGCTGATAGCGGGTTTCCAGCGGCGAGCCGAATGGCTGTACAATAAAACGAGATCCGGGTCACAGCAATCTGATCCAGCCTTTTCTGTTTTGCCTTGTCTGGCCTCGCCCGCGGGTTCACGCTTCATATATTGCCGCTCAAGGACACACCATGAATTTGAAAGACCGCCTGTTCATTCTTAGCCAGCACGTACTGCCCCATCACTTCCTGTCACGGTTGATTGGCGGCTTCGCCGAATGCCGGATGCCCTGGTTCAAGAATGCCCTGACGGCATGGTTTGCCCGTCGCTACGACGTGGATATGCGCCAGGCTCAGGTCGAAGACCTGACGGCATACGAAAACTTCAATGCATTCTTTACCCGCAGCTTAAAGCCAGATGCACGTCCGCTACCGGAAGATCCGACAGCCATTGTCAGCCCGAGCGACGGCGAAGTCAGCCAGATCGGCCAGGTCGAGCATGGCCGTATTTTTCAGGCCAAGGGGCATAGCTACAGTCTGCTGGAGCTTGTAGGTGGTGATGCCCAACGGGCTGCACCGTTCATGGGTGGATCGTTCGCGACGATCTACTTATCGCCCAAGGACTATCACCGCGTACACATGCCTATTGCCGGCACGCTGAAAGAGATGGTGTATGTACCCGGGCGAATCTTTTCGGTCAATCACCTGACCGCCGAGAACGTTCCGGAATTGTTTGCCCGCAATGAGCGTGTCGTGTGCATCTTCGATACCGAACGCGGTCCGATGGCCATGATTCTGGTCGGCGCCATGATCGTGGCCAGTATCGAGACCGTTTGGGCCGGTATGGTGACACCACCTAAACGCATGTTGAAAACAACACGTTACGACGAAGCGGCACGTGCGCCCATTCATCTGGAAAAAGGTGAAGAAATGGGCCGTTTCAAGCTGGGCTCCACGGTTATCGTCCTGTTTGGTCCTGATCAAGTGAACTGGGCTCAGGAGCTAGGCGCCTTCAGCACGGTCAATATGGGACAGCAGATTGGCTCGCCCAAGGTCGCCGAGGTTATCGAGCCTCTGTTGGGAGACGTCTGACACCTGCGACACAGGGACGCTAGCCCGATACCGCTGGCGTCCAGTAGTTGAATATTGGGGATAATGACTGTTATCGCCGCTCAGTCTGGAGAACCGACAGTCAATGGATAGTAAAGGCCCTCAGCAGTTGCTGCGGGTACCGACGCCCATGCAGCGGAGCCTTACGTTCTGCGAAGCCAGCCCTGCCGGATTGAAACGCTGGCTGGACCAATTGCCGCGAGCAAAGCTCGGGGAAGTGGCGCGTCTGTTGTACCAGGGGATGCTGGAAATCAACCAGCTGATCCAGCCGAACGATCAACGTCTGCGCATGCTTGAGTTGTTGCGACCGGAAGTGAACCGGACGTGTGTCATGCTCGAACGCCATGTTCTTGACCAGCCTATTGTGCTGGACGAGCGCTCACGCAAGGTAGCCAACCTGTGTCAGGCGCTACAGAACCATATGGCGGCAGGCTACAAGTTGGTGGTGGTCGACGAACTCAATACGCCCTCGCGTGATCGGGCCAGCCTGTTGCCATTGGCCCTACAGCGCGCCATGAAAGGCCTTTACGGCCCGCTGATTCGCGCAGCCCAATTGTATACCCCAGCAGCCGATCATCTCTGGCTGGAGCTGCATCAGCTCTTCCAGATCGCCCTGCGTCTCAACCTGCAGGGCCAGCGTGTACGGGACGACCTACTGACGCGCCCTGACGGCCAGAGTTTGCAAGAGGCCTATGCTGTCCCGCTGCTATTTGGGGCAGCGCGGTGTAACCAGATGCGCCAGCGTCAGATTGCCCAGCTGGTCGAGTACCTCGATCAATGGGCAAATCTCGTGCAGATAAAACCCGCTGACCAGCCAGGCGTACTGTTTGTAGTCGCACCTCAGATCGATGCGCCGCCACGTTACCGAACCCTCCTCAAGGAGGCCAGCCTGAGCGGCCTGCTAGGCCTGTCAACACAGGTATTGGTCAGCCAGATTTCTGATTATCTGGCATTGCCGCCGGAGGAGCGCAGCCGTGCACGCCTGCCAGTGCAGCCGGATATCAGCACGGACCTGCTGCAACACCTGCGCGCGGCATGGGGCCAGGAATCCGACCGGGCCTTTCAGCGCACCCCTGGTCAAGGACGCCTGGAGATCTGCATTGGCATGAGTGCGCTGCACTATCACCTTTCGGGTCGCGTAGCCTTTGCCCAGACGCTCAACCTGCCGGAACCGCCCAAGTCCAAGCCGGACTTTGCCCCGGCCGAGAAGACGTCGGATGTATGGTCACTGGCCTTCGATGCCGAGCACAATTCAAGCCTGGACGCGCATGAGGAAATCCACTACGACACGCCTGTGGATGTGAAAAGCGAACAGATTGAGCTGGATAAAACCTACCCCCTCTTCTCGCTGCCCATCGTCAATCACAGCCCGGGCGGCTATTGCGTCAGTTGGCCTGGGGAAGTGCCGGACCAATTGCAAGCGGGTGAAGTGCTGGGGCTGCGCGGCCTGAACGAGAACAGCTGGGGTATTGCAGTCATTCGCTGGATACGGCAGGTCCCTGGCAGCGGCACCCAGATGGGCGTTGAGCTGTTGGCGCCTACGGCTCGCCCCTGTGGATTGCAGCTGCTTCGCAAGACCGAGCAACACAGCCAATATCTGAGAGGCCTGCTGCTTCCAGAAATCAAGGCCATAGACCAGTCTCCCTCTCTCGTTGCCCCGCGTCTGCCCTTCCAGGAAGGCAGCAAGATTCAGATCAATCAGAAGGGAGTCGAGCAACAAGGCATGCTGACAAGGCGTCAAAATGCTACCGTTAGCTTCAGCGTCTTCGAATATCGTCTGCTGGAGCAGGCGCGACCGACGCCAGAAACACCCAGGCCGGGAAGCCAGGGACCGTCCTCCAACACAGAGGAC
Source organism: Pseudomonas sp. MAG002Y (assembly GCF_019400845.1). NCBI lineage: Bacteria > Pseudomonadati > Pseudomonadota > Gammaproteobacteria > Pseudomonadales > Pseudomonadaceae > Pseudomonas > Pseudomonas sp. MAG002Y. The sequence continues at coordinate 607,922 of NZ_WOEJ01000001.1, forward strand.
GATTTTGACTCCTTATGGAAGTCTCTGTAGATTCCAGCCTCTTCGATTATTAACCGCTTTAACTGTCCGGGTTCATACGTAGACCTATGGCTATCGAAAAGAAGACCATCCGCCTGCTCATTGTTGAGGAGTCACAGAATGAAGCCGAGCGACTGGTAAGTCTGTTTCGAAATGCGGGCTGCGCAACCCGGGCACAGTGCGTCACAGAGCCGGACGAGCTGGCCGCTGCACTTCAGCAGAGTTGGGACCTGCTCATTGCGGCGCCCAACTGTGAAGAGCTTTCTCCTCACGAGGCGCTCAAGACCATCAAGCGCCAGGCCAAGGATATTCCGGTTATCCAGCTGGTCGACCCTGAAGAGCCCGACGCGATTACCCAGGCGTTACTGAATGGGGCTCAGGATGCCGTTCCGCTGGGTGAAGACGAACGACTCGTGCTCGTATCCCGGCGCGAGATTGGCAATCTGGAAGTGCGGCGTGCCTATCGCACTGCCGAACTAGCCCTGCATGAGGCAGAAAAGCGATGCCAATTGCTTTTGCAAAGCTCCGAAGATGCCATCGCCTATGTCCATGACGGGATGCATGTTCATGCCAATCCCATTTACCTGCAGCTCTTCGGGTATACGGATGTGGAAGAACTGGAAGGGATGCCGGTCATTGATCTGGTGGCAAGCGATGATCAGCAGGCGTTTCGCGATTTTCTCAAGCAATACTCCAACGATCCCGAAGCCAACGGCACAGCCCGATTCCTCTGCCAGGGCTTGCGCGCTGATGGCTCTACCTTCACGGCGGACATGAGCTTCTCTCCAGCCACCTACGAAGATGAGCCCTGCATTCAGGTTGTCATCCGTGACGGCAACGAGAACGATGCCGAGCTGGAAGAAAAATTGCGGGAAGCTACCAGCGTAGACCCTGTCACTGGCCTGCTGAATCGCACCCGGCTTGTAGAGGCGCTGGAAGCGGAAATGGAGAAAGTGGTCCAGCACGGTCAGACAGCCAGCTTCGCCTACCTGCAGCTGGACCGGTACGCGGCCATCCTCGCTGAAATCGGCATTTCCGACATTGATGCGCTGCTGGCCGCCCTGGCCAACCAGCTGAAAGAGCACTTCGCACCGCCAGCACTGCTTGCACGGTTCAGCGACGATGCATTTGCCGTCCTGGTTCAGGGCAGCACTGCCGAGCAGCTTGAAAGCCGCCTGAAACCACTGCTCCGTCAAGCGGTGTCACAGCCTATCGAAATCAACAAGCGGGCCTTGCAACCCTCCTATTCCATTGGCTTGACGGCTCTTGATGAGCAGACCGTCAATGCGCACGAAATCATGGACCGCGCTCACCGCTGCGCCCTGGCGATTGCTAAACAGGGCGGTAATGCCATCAAACGATACGACCCGGCAGAAGAACTGGCCGCAGCAGCCAGCCGAGGCAGCCTGATTGCCATTGTGCAACAGGCGCTGGAACAGAGCCGTTTCCGCCTGCTCTTCCAGCCACTCATCAGCCTGCGTGGTGACAGCCGCGAGCACTATGAAGTGCTGCTCCGCCTGAACAATACTCAGAACGAAGAAGTACCGCCGGCCGAGTTCTTCCGGGTAGCGGAAGAAAGCGGACTAAGTGCAAAGATAGACCGATGGGTAATCCATAACGCCATCAAGGTATTGGTCGACCACCGCGCCCGTGGGCACGATACCTGCCTGTTCATTCACCTGTCCGCCGCCTCGCTACAGGACGCAAGACTCCTGCTCTGGCTGCAGGCGGCCTTGCAGGCCGCTCGCTTACCGTCTGAATCCCTGATATTCCAAATTAGCGAGGCCAATGCTCTGGCTCACCTCAACCAGACCAAGATCATGGCCAACGGCCTGAAAAAGCTGGGGCATCGCGTCACTCTGGGTCAATTCGGCTGTGCATTGGCGCCGTTCAATATTCTCAAGCAGGTTCCAATCGATTTCCTCAAGGTAGACGGCTCGTTTGTCCGCGACCTGGGCAATCCGGAAAACCAGGAAACGCTGAAAAACCTCATTAGCGGCATTCAGGAACACAAAAAGCTGTGCATCGTGCCGTTCGTTGAAAACGCCACGATCCTCGCAACGCTCTGGCAGTCCGGTGTGAATTACATCCAGGGTTACTACCTGCAGGAACCCAGCCAGGCAATGAACTATGAATTCGTCGCGGACGAATAAGCGACAGACATGAAAAAGCCGGCAATAGCCGGCTTTTCTTTCAGCGCCTGATCAAAGCATGTGGTCTCGGTCTCTGACACCCAGCAGATACAGCACGCCATCCAAACCCAGTGTTGTAATTGACTGGCGCGCCGACTGACGCACAAGCGGCTTGGCGCGAAAGGCAACGCCCAACCCGGCCAGACCCAGCATAGGCAAGTCGTTTGCCCCATCCCCTACGGCAATGGTCTGTTCAAGGCTCAGCCCTTCCTTCATGGCCAGTTCACGCAGCAGATCGGCCTTGCGCTGCGCGTCCACAATGGGCTCTACCGCCACACCGGTCACCTTGCCGTCCACTGTTTCCAACTCGTTGGCATAGACATAATCGATGCCCAGCCGAGCCTGGATCTGGCGGGCAAAGTAAGTAAAACCGCCGGACAGGATGGCGGTCTTGTATCCCAATCGCTTGAGCTCGGAAAACAGTCGCTCGGCGCCCTCGGTCAGGCGCAGCCCTGCACCGATGTCTTCGAGTACTGTTTCAGGCAGGCCGTTGAGCAGGGCGAGTCGCTCCTTGAAGCTGGCCCTGAAATCGAGCTCACCGCGCATGGCTCGCTCGGTAATGGCGGCAACCCGCTCTCCGATACCAGCGGCCTTGGCCAGCTCATCAATGACTTCCGCCTGGATCAATGTTGAATCCATATCGAATACGGCCAGTCGCCGATGGCGGCGGAACAGCGTGTCAGCCTGAAATCCGATATCCATCTCAAGGTTCTGGGTCGCAGCGAAAAAGGCAGCCTTGAGCCCCTCCAGATCCTGCGGCTCACCCGCCAGCGTGAATTCCAGCGCAGCACGCTCCCTGGCGTCAGGTGCCGACAGCCGCTCGATACGCTCAATGGTCATACCGTGGGACTCGACAAGTTCGCTCACATGTTGAACCTGGTGGGCGTCCAGCTGGCGTCCCATGAGCGTCAGGATATGGCGAGGAGCCAACTCGTTGGTCTGCCACGCGGCATAAGCCTCTGCATCCAGAGCAGCCAGGTGCACTCTGGCCCCCACGGCCGCAGCGCGTAGTTCGAGCGCTTCACCCAAGGCAGCGGCATCAGCGCCTTCGGGCAACTTGATGAGCAACGCAAGTGTTACGGCCCCCTGCACACGACTCTGACGAATATCCAGCAACGCTGCGCCTGACTCGGCCACTACGCTCGTCAATGCAGCACTCAAGCCGGGTCCGGCATACCCGGTGCTGGTAATGAGAAGAATGTCTCGCAAGGCGCAGCCTCCACCAAGGGGTCAAAAACACGATTCTACCTGTTTCCGAAAACGGTGCAGAACCACCCATACGCAGACGAGTGGTTGACGGACTCGGTTAGTACGCTTTAACGACCTCTGGTCGCTGGTTATACTTCGCCCCACATTTTTGCCCAAAGAATTCACCAGTGACCCGGCACGCGACCGTCAAGCCCGACAATTTCTTCGTTCTGCTGTTTCGTGCAATGCGCCAGCGCCGTGTTCCTATCGCGCTCCGCATTGTTTCCCATAGCCTTATTCTCGTCATCGCCGCCCTGGTGATCTATGCCGTTGTCGTGGCCTTGCAGTTCCGGCATGCCATGCAGCAGCAGGCCGATGCCGTAGGTCAGACGCTGGTTACCCAGACGGCCGCCTCAGCGACGGAGCTGCTGGTATCCAACGATACGCTGAGCCTCAACGTGCTCTTGGGCAATCTGGCGCGTAATCCGCTGGTTGCCCACGCGGCAGTGTTCAGCCCGGATAATCGTGTACTGGCCGAAGCAGGCACCCGCCCGACGCGCAATCTTCTGGGCGAGGCGGAAGGCATCTACTCCACATCAATCAAGTTTCAAGACGTGACCACTGGCCAGCTGCGTATCAGTCTGGACATGAATCAGTTCCAGCAACCCATGGTGATCAGCCTGCAAAACATGGGATTGTTGGCGCTTATCCTGTTGATGCTGACCCTGATTCTCAGCCTTCGCCTGGGCCGCAACATTTCCACGCCCCTGCTGGAGCTGCGCGTCTGGCTGCGTGACCCGGATGATCCGGCTCCCAGCGTTGGTCGTCAGGATGAAATTGGTGACTTGGCGCGTCAGCTCCAGGCGCGGTTGGTCCCGGAAAAACCCAAACCGACACCGGTTAAACCGTCCAAGAAAGCCAAGGCAGCAGCTCCGGTAGAAGGCGACGAGGACAACCCGTTCCTCGATGAAAGCGCCGGTATCAAGGTTCGCTCCACCTCACCACGCAAGGCTGCCGCAGCCGCCAAGAAACCGGCCAAAGCACCGGTGACTACCGAAGACGGTGACGACGAGTTCGACGAAGACGCCTTTGCCGATGTCATGCCGGACGAGGCAGAAAACGAAGTTGTAGAGACAGCGGCAGCCGCCGAGCCCGTTACACCGGCCATGGCGTCAGAACCCGACATCGTTTCCAGCGCGGTACTGGCGATCCAGCTCGGGTCTCAAGAACAGTTACGCAAGCTGCCCCGTGCGCGCCTGGTCAGTCTTCTGGAGCGTTACAGGGATTGCCTGGAGCAGGCCACCTCGCTGTACAAGGGTGAACTGCATAGCCTCATCGATGGCGGCAGCCTGATCCTTTTCCACGAAACCCAGGGCGAAGATGATTATCTGACTCATGCCTTGTGCTGCGGTGAAATCATGCGAGCGCTGGGCCATGCCCTTCAGGTCGAAGTAGCCGACAGCGGGATCACGCTGCAGCTGCAGCTGGGTCTGACGCAGGGCGAACGTCTGGTGAACCTGAAGCTGCCCGAGCTGCTCAATAACGATACGGTCCGGAACGCTATCGCACTCAGTCGGCACAGTCGCAACCTGCTCCTGGTCGAGCGCAGCATCGCCGATGATGAACTGCTGCGCCAGCGTGCCCGAATCCGCTCTATTGCGAGTCCAGAAGGTGCCAGCTGTGTCGAACGCCTGCTTGAACCCTATTCGTCTACCCTTGAACGCCATCTGGTTCGTCTCGAATCCCGTTAAAGCCGGCACACGCCGGCTGGCGGCCCGCATCCATCAGGGCCGTTCCCTCTGGATGGTAAGGCCGCCCTATCGGGCGACCCGAGCGCTTCTTCCCCTGGGGCTCGCCATGAGCCTTGTAATTCTTCCCGCCCCTTTCGCTCAGGCAGCCGAGATCCGTCTGCCGGATGGCTCGGTCTACCACGGCGATGTGGAGCGCGGACGCCTACAAGGTGAGGGGCGCCTCGACTGGGCCAATGGCAACTGGCTGCGGGCCTCCTTCAGAGACGGCCTGGCCGAAGGCCTGGGCGAGCGTTTTTTTGTGGATGGCACCCGCTATCGAGGCCGCTTTCACCATGGCCTCTATGAGGGCCAAGGGCAGCTGACCTCCCCCAGCGGACGTTACGAAGGCTCCTTCCACCGGGGGATGTACCATGGCAAAGGGGTCTTGGAGTCCAATGACGGCTGGCGTTACGAAGGTGATTTCTTCGAGGGCCGCATGCAGGGCCGCGGCGCGCGGACTGAAAGCGACGGCAGTCAATATAACGGCATTTTCACGGATGGCCGCCTGAACGGCAGAGGTCAATGGGTCGATCAGGAAGGCAATCTGTACGAAGGCAACTTTGTTGACAGTGCTTTCTCCGGCCAGGGTCGCTATCAAAGCGTAGATGGTAATGTCTGGGAAGGGTCCTTCCAGAAAGGGGAAATGACCGGCCAAGGCAAGTACCACGGCAGCGATGGCAGCCGTTACAGCGGCAGCTTCAAAAGCTGGCAGTACCATGGGCTGGGGCAATATACCGAGGCAGACGGCAGCGTGTATATCGGTGACTTCCTGAACGGCCAGTTCGATGGCAATGGCACCTACACCCATGCCGATGGTCGCCGCGAAAGCGGGCTCTGGAGCGAAGGCCAGTTCATCCGCAGCGATGACGGTGTTTACCAACCTGACCCCATGGAAGTTGCGCTACTGGAACAAGGCGAGCGCCTGGGTCAGGAACTCAATAACGTCCGTCCCTCTACGGCCAGTACCGAGCTTTACGGTATTACTCTAGCAGGCGATGGCGATCAGCGCGTGTTTCAACGTGAAGCCGATTATGTCGCCAAGCTGATGGTCAATCGTTTCAATGCCCGTAGCGTGGTTCGCCTGATCAATCAGCGTGATCTTAAAAGCGTAACCCCACTGGCAACGCGGGAAAATCTTCATCGCGCCATTGCCACCCTGGCCGAGCGCTCAGGGCCTGAGGATTTGATCTTTGTCTACCTCACCAGCCATGGCTCCTCCGACCATCGTTTATCCTTGAGCGAGCCGGGTCTGCAACTGGCCAGCTTGCCAGCCATTGAGTTTGCGTCCCTGCTTGAGCCGCTGAAGAACCGCGACAAGATCGTTGTCGTTTCAGCCTGCTACAGCGGCGGCTTCCTTCCCCCGTTGCAAGATGACCATACCATGGTCATTACCGCCTCACGTGCGGACCGGACGTCTTTTGGCTGCACGGACGAAGCGGACTTCACTTATTTTGGGAAGGCCTTGTTTGCAGAAGCCTTCCAGGCAACAGACGATCCCGAGCAGGCATTTTCGATCGCCAGCAAGCGTGTCGCCGAGCGCGAGGCGGTACAAGGGTTCGAGCCATCGGAGCCGCAGATCTGGGCGCCGCCTGCTGTTCTGAAAAAATGGCAGGCCTATCGCGCCGAATCAACCAGCCACGTTGCAGAGCAATGAGCCTTTCGCTCTGAAATGTTGTCCGATGGGATAAGGGCGGGCATTACAACGAAGCGGACCGGGCAGAAGCGCGGGCCGCCTACCTGCTCCGCCAGTCATGCTCATCGAAAGGAGCTTTGCGATGCACCTGACTCCGCAACATGTCCTGATTACAGGCGCCACGGGGCTTACCGGCGAACACCTACTGGATCGCCTGCTGAATGAGCCAACTATTCAACGTGTCCTAGCGCCCACCCGCCGACCACTTCCTGCTCATCCACGCCTGGAAAACCCGGTCGGCGAATTGCTGGATGTGCTGCCTCAGCTCACCGGCCCGCTGGATACGGCCTTTTGCTGCCTGGGCACCACGATCAAGAAAGCCGGCTCACAGGAAGCCTTTCGCGCCATTGATTATGACCTGCCCATCGCTGTCGGACGTCGCGCACGCGAACTGGGTGCCAGACACTTCGTGGTTATCAGTGCCATTGGTGCTGATGCTTCCTCTTCGATCTTTTACAACCGGGTAAAAGGTGAGCTTGAAGAGGCACTACAGGATCAAGGCTGGCCGCAGATCACCTTTGCACGCCCCTCGCTGTTGCTCGGCCCCCGTAACGAGCAGCGATTGGGCGAACAGATTGCCGCCCCGCTCTCCCAGCTGCTGCCTGGCAAGTGGCATGGCATTGAGGTCTGCGTGTTGGCACGAGCACTCTGGCGACTCGCGCTGGAGGAAGGCGACGGTGTTCGTTTTGTCGAGTCGGACGAGTTACGCCGGCTGGGGCGTTGACGCACTGGCCAGGGCCTCCTCAACCAGCCAGTCATGCAGTGAACGTACACGTGGATCAGCTAGAGCACCTTGCGCATAAAGCAGGACATAACGCTTGCGCGCCGGTACGGACACCCCGAAGGGAATAACCAACGCACCCCGCTCCAGCTCGTTAGTGATCAAATGGCGCCGCGCGATGGCAACCCCCATGCCGGCAATAGCCGCCTCGATAGTCAGGTGATTGCGATTGAACGTATGACCTCGCCTGACATCCAGTGCAGGGGCGCCAATGGACGCCAGGTAAAACTCCCACTCGGCATACTCATAACTGCCGCGCCAGGCGGTGATGTCATGCAGCAATGGGTAATGATCCAGCGCCTCGGGACGATCAAGTGGCGGGCGCCCCTCCAACAGCGAAGGAGCACACACCGGAAATATCTGCTCGTCCAGCAACGACGTGGATGCAAGACCAGGATAACTACCGTCATTAAGATCAATGGCAAGGTCAAACTCGCCCTCGCGCAGTGACCATGAACTGTCCTCAGCAACGACCCGAAGCTGGATATCCGGAAAGCGAGCCTGCAGCTTGGGTAGCCGCGGCATGACCCATTTGCCGAGAAAGGAAGGAATCGAGCGTAGCCGGAGCACGCCGCCAAACTGACCGGCATTCAGCCGCCGCAGCTCTGCATCCACAAGCCCGGAAGCCTGATTGACTGTTGAGGCCAGCCGTTGCCCCTCCGCCGTCAGCTCCAGCCCTCGGGCCATTCGGTGAAACAGCTTGAACCCCAACCGCTCTTCCAGCTGTCGCATCTGCTGGCTAATGGCGCCTGGCGTTACGTGCAACTCCTCGGCGCAGCGGGTAAAGGACAGGTGGCGTGCCGCACAGGCAAATACTTGAAGCCAGGCTTGCGTTTGCGCGTTCAGGATCCGGCTCATGGGTTTAGCTCTACTAAAGGGTCGCTTAGAACGTATCGATTGTGCAGGGAGGCCGCTTTTCCCATGATGATCCTCAGACTGTTACGTACGTTACGGTCACCATTGAACCTCATATCCAGGACTTCAGCATGGCCATCAGCGTATTCGACCTGTTTAAAATCGGCGTGGGTCCTTCCAGCTCTCACACGGTAGGCCCCATGCGAGCCGGTGCATTATTCGTCTCCACCTTACGTGAGCAACAATGCCTGGAGCAGACTCGCCGGGTAGAAGTACGCCTGTATGGCTCCCTGTCCGCAACAGGTGTCGGGCACGGGACCGACCGTGCAACGTTGATGGGGTTGATGGGAGAGTGGCCAGACCGGGTTGATCCCGACCGGGTCGAGCCCTGCATCCAGACGCTCAAGCTTGAAAACACGCTTATGCTCGGGGGTAGCCATCCTATCGAGTTCGTCTGGACCCGAGACCTGCATCTGCTCCATGAGAACCTGCCTTACCATCCCAATGCAATGACCATCACCGCATTTGGCGAGACCGGAGAGCTGTTCGAGGAGACTTATTATTCCGTGGGCGGCGGTTTTGTTATCGACAGCCAGCAGGCGGCCAGCGGTCAGCGTGATCAGGATACCACTACCCTGCCCTATGACTTCTCCAGCGCAGCGGAGCTGCTCCGTTTATGCCGCGAGCATGGGTTGTCCATCTCCGCCCTTATGCTTGCCAATGAAAAAGCCTGGCGCAGCGAGGATGACATTCGCGCAAACCTTTTACATATCTGGCAGACCATGCGCGAATGTATCCGGAATGGGCTGGCTCACGAAGGTGTACTGCCGGGCGGCCTTAAAGTCCCACGTCGCGCTGCTCGCCTACACCGTAGCCTGCGGGCGATGACCAACCCGAGCGTTATCAGCTCGACGCTTTCAGCCATGGAGTGGGTCAACCTGTTCGCCTTGGCGGTCAACGAGGAAAATGCCGCAGGAGGTCGCATGGTAACGGCGCCTACCAACGGCGCAGCAGGCATCATTCCTGCGGTACTGATGTACTACATGAAATTCAACCCGGATGCTAACGATGAAGATGTTGTGCGCTATCTGCTGGCCGCAGCCGCAGTAGGTATTCTGTGTAAAAAGAATGCCTCGATCTCGGGCGCCGAGGTGGGGTGTCAGGGCGAAGTGGGCTCGGCCTGTGCCATGGCCGCCGCCGGACTAGCCGAGCTGCTGGGCGCGACGCCAGAACAGGTGGAAAATGCTGCGGAAATCGGCCTTGAGCATAACCTGGGCCTGACATGCGACCCGGTGGGAGGACTGGTTCAGGTGCCCTGTATCGAGCGCAATGCCATTGCCGCCGTGAAAGCCATCAATGCCGCCCAGATGGCGCTACGCGGTGACGGAGAACATTTCATCTCGCTGGATCGAGTCATTCGTACCATGCGTGATACCGGTGCCGACATGCAGGACAAATACAAGGAAACCTCTCGGGGCGGGCTCGCTGTCAGCATGGTTGAATGCTGATCAAGGGTTGACGCACGCGCCCGGCTTTTCAAGAATCCAGGCTCTACCGAATGGGAGCCCCTCATGAGCCTGGATTCAGTCCGCGACTTTTTCACGACCCACGCCCCGGATATTCACATCATTGAGCTTGAAACCAGCACCGCAACCGTTGCCTTGGCGGCCGAAGCACATGGCGTCGAGCCGGGGCGAATTGCCAAAACGCTTGGACTGAAGATTGGTGAGCTTGAGGTGCTGCTCGTGGCACGAGGCGATGCACGACTGGACAATAAAAAGCTCAAGGCTACGTTTGGCGGCAAAGCCAAGATGCTGGATGGCGAGCGCGTGCAGCTGCTGACCAGCCATCCGGTAGGCGGCGTTTGCCCATTCGGACTGGCAACGCCCATGCCGGTATATTGCGATTGCTCGCTCAAGGCTTTTGATGAGGTCCTGCCGGCAGCTGGCGCAATCCACAGCGCCGTGCGCATTACCCCGCAACGGCTGGCCGAACTGGTCGAGGCCCAATGGGTGGATGTCTGCCAGGAACCGACCGAGTAGCTGGCAGACATTGGCGCTACATCAGACGACGCTGACCGACTGGGATGCCAATAGTGCTTCCTCCTCACGGTAACGCACGATCTCCTCAATGGTCAGCACCGGTATCCCGTGCTGCTGCGCGTAGTGCTCGACATCAGTACCACGCGCCATGCTGCCATCAGGGTTCATCAGTTCGCACAATACGGCCGCCGGACGTAGCCCTGCCAGCATGGCCAGCTCTACCGAGCCCTCGGTATGACCGCGCCGAGTCAGCACCCCACCTTCACGCGCGCGCAAGGGAAAGATATGCCCGGGGCTGACGATTCGGCTCCGACCTTCGCAGGAGTCCAGCGCGGCCCGAATAGTGATCATCCGATCAGCAGCCGAAACACCGGTAGTCACACCTTCCGCCGCCTCGATGGAAACTGTAAACCCTGTTCCATGACGTGCCTGGTTATTCTTGACCATGGGTGGCAGGTCCAGGCACCGCACACTGGCATCATCCAGGCACAGGCAGACAATACCGCTGCCATCCCGGATCATCTTTACCATCGTGCTCAAGGTGAGGTTTTCGGCAGCGGCTACCAGATCAGCTTCGTTTTCGCGGTCGGCATCATCCAGCAGAAGCACTGGACGCCCCTCGCGGTAGGCTGCTACAGCAGCATGCAGGCGGGAATGGCGTTGTGGGTCGAGCATAGGCATGAAACGTCCTCGTTGGAGTGAGTGAACGTTTCAGGGCAAAAAGCGCAGACGCTACTTATGCCAGGCGGCATAGGCAGACAAACGCATCTTCTTTCATCCGGACTATGACCGTCGGCCCTGGAATCACACCAGGTCTGCTGACCTCCGACGTATCGGAGCGCTCGCGGGCTTGCCACCATGTGGTTTACCGCCGGTGGGGAATCTCACCCCGCCCTGAAGACCCGACCGACTATAACGAAGTGAAGCCGCCTTCGCCAATGCCTGGGGCAGCTCAACTGCCTCCGCGAACGTTCAGCCCGATACCCAACACCTTTGCCAGGGCAAGGGGGAATAACACTGTGTCCACCAGCAGACTGCCCGGCAGATCGAGCCTGGGATAGGCGGGAGCCTCTACGCCAAAGCGCTCCGTTGGACAGCAGCCCCCTTGAATGGCATACCAGTCCAGCCGGGTTCCCGAGTAAACGATCGGAGCGCCCGGCTTGCTGGCGTTGAGCGTACTGACGCTGGCGCAGCCACTCAGCACAAGCACCAGGCACGCACAGAGGAACTTACTCATCGCTCACCAGATGATGCTCGCCCCACCGGGGCAGCATGTCTTGGGGAATACTCAATGTATTAAGAATCCGGGCCACGACAAAGTCGATCAGATCATCCACCGTTTGCGGCTGGTGATAGAACCCTGGCGCAGCCGGAAGAATCGTCGCGCCCAGGTTGGACAGCTTGAGCATGTTTTCCAGATGAATACTGGAGAACGGTGATTCCCTAGGCACTAGAACCAAGGTGCGCCGCTCCTTGATGGCCACATCGGCAGCGCGCTCGATCAGGTTATTGCAGGCACCTGTTGCAATGGCGGACAGCGTACCGGTCGAGCATGGGCAAACCACCATGGCTGCCGGCGCACTGGAACCTGACGCCGGGGGCGCCATCCAGTCGCTCTGGCCAAAGACTCGAATCTGCCCGGGCGCAGCACCAGTGTATTCCGTCAAAAATGCCTGCATGGCCTGAGGTTTGGCCGGTAGCGCCACATCGGTCTCAGTGGCCATGACCAGCTGTGCAGCCTTGGAGATCAGGAAGTGAACCTCACGCTCCTCCTGCACCAGACAGTCAAGCAGCCGTAATCCGTATTGAGCGCCAGAAGCGCCGGTCATTGCCAGGGTGATACGTTCCGGTCCGCTCATGCAGGGCCTCCTTCACGCAACGCAGCAGCCAGCTTGCCGTGCAGACCACCAAACCCGCCGTTACTCATGATGACTACATGGGTCCTGCCTTTCGCCGCCTCTTTAACGCGCGCGATAATGGCCTCAAGCGAGTCGCAAACAACCGCCGGGACAGGGCAATTCGCTGCTGTCTCGGCCAGATCCCACCCCAGGTTCGGCGGCGCATACCAGATAACAGAGTCGGCCTGTCGAACACTGTCCGGCAGGCCGTCACGGTGGGCGCCCAACTTCATCGAGTTGGACCGTGGCTCGATGACTGCAATGATGGATTCCTCCCCTACACGTGCTCGCAATCCCTGAAGCGTAGTGGCAATGGCCGTGGGATGATGGGCGAAGTCATCATAGATCGTGACGCCGTTGATTTCGGCAACCGTTTCCATTCGGCGCTTGACGCTCTTGAATGCATTTAACGCCTCGATCCCTTGAGGCGGCACGACGCCTACATGCCGCGCGGCGGCCAATGTGGCTAGAGCATTGGCCACGTTATGCTGGCCGGTCAGACTCCACTCAACCGTTCCCTGTGTCTTCCCATCGAAGATTACCTCAAACCGCGAGCCGTCCTCATGGAGCAAGCGGGCCTGCCACTGCCCGCCCTCTCCTGTCGTCTGAACCGGCGTCCAGCACCCCATCGTCAGGACATGAGACAGCGCTTTTTCAGCAGTTGGATGAATGATGAGTCCTTCACTTGGAATCGTACGCACCAGATGATGAAACTGCCGCTCGATCGCTGCCAGATCAGGAAAGATATCGGCATGATCGAACTCGAGATTATTCAGGATAGCGGTGCGCGGTCGATAATGGACGAACTTGGAGCGCTTATCGAAAAAGGCGCTATCGTACTCGTCAGCCTCTACGACAAAGAAAGGCGTTCCGCCCAGCCGGGCGGATATCCCAAAATTTTGGGGTACACCGCCAATCAAGAAGCCCGGGCTCATGCCTGCATGCTCCAGCACCCAGGCTAGCATGCTCGTGGTGGAGGTCTTACCGTGGGTACCCGCTACAGCCAGAACCCAGCGTCCCTGCAATACATGATCTGCCAGCCATTGCGGTCCGGATACATAGGGCAACCCCTTGTTCAGGACATGCTCCACAGCCGGATTACCCCGGGAGAGTGCATTGCCGATCACGACCAGATCCGGTGCCGGCTCAAGGTGGGCAGGCTCGTATCCCTGCATCAGCTCGATACCCTGTGCCTCCAGCTGCGTACTCATGGGCGGATAGACATTGGCATCGGAACCGGTCACTCGATGACCCAACTCCTTGGCCAGCACGGCCAGAGAGCCCATGAACGTCCCGCAGATGCCGAGAATGTGGATATGCATGAATAACCCCTGACAAGCGAGGCCCTGGCAGCCCCATTGAAAACGAGCCGAAGGTTAGCACAGCGCCGTCAGGACTCTATGGGTTCATCCGCCTCGTGAATCACGAAATTCCATCTGATCCCAGCCGAGCTCCGGCCTTGAAAGAGAAGAAAGCAGATATCCGTGCGGTAGATCGCAAATCCCACCCTACCGTTTACCCTAATGGCTACTCGCGACCTAGAGCCTTCGCCCTATAATGGAGCTTCGACCCGCTGCCATAGATAGGCTGTACATGGACTTTAACCCGATCGATCTGATCCTCCACCTCGACGTTTACCTGGAAATGCTGGTCAGCAACTATGGGTCATGGATCTATTTCATCCTGTTCCTGGTCATTTTTTGCGAAACGGGCTTGGTAGTCATGCCCTTCCTGCCCGGTGACTCATTGCTGTTCATTGCTGGTGCCATTTGCGCAACAGGCGGCATGGACCCCTGGCTTCTGGGTAGTCTTCTTGCCTTTGCGGCCGTTGCCGGTGACAGTACAAACTATGTCATTGGCCGAACCCTGGGTGAAAAGCTTTTCTCGCGACCAAACTCCAAGATATTCCGTCGTGACTATCTGGAGCGCACCCAGGCGTTCTATGCCCTGCATGGCGGCAAGACCATTACCCTGGCGCGATTCCTGCCCATCATCCGAACGTTCGCGCCATTCGTGGCGGGCATCGGTCGCATGCACTATCTCCGTTTTCTGGGCTTCAGCGTCTTGGGCACGTTCCTCTGGGTAGGCGGTCTGGTTACCCTGGGTTACTTCTTTGGCAATGTGCCGTTCATCAAGCAGCACCTGTCCATGCTGGTTATCGCCATCATTGCCATCTCGCTGCTGCCCATGGTCATCAGCATGGTCAGCCGTCGCCTGCGGCCGAGCCCCAGCCGTAGCGAAATCGGCTAACGCATGTGGTCCCTGCGCGCCTGGCGGGATCGACGTGTCCTTGAACGGACCGTTATCCCGCCGGCGCTCTGGGATGAAGTTCATTCCCGCCTGCCTTTCCTCGACGGACTCCCGCCTGAATCTGATCAACGGCTTCAGCAGCGCAGCATCCTTTTTCTGGCGCATAAACGCCTGACGCTACTGGGTGACATTGCGCTTGCTGACGTTGACCGCCTGGCCCTGGCTGCCCAGGCCCAACTGCCCTTGCTATACCTGCCTGAGGAAGACTGGTATGGCAACTTCCACGAGCTGATCCTCTACCCCTCGGACTTTGTCAGCCCACAACGCTACCGTGACGATAGCGGAATCGAACATGAGGGAAGCGAAAGCCATAGCGGTGAGGCTTGGCTACAAGGTCCAGTGATTTTGGCGTGGTCGGGTGTTCAGGAGAGCGGCGACTGGACGGGTTACAACTTGGTCATTCATGAATTGGCGCATAAGCTCGACATGCTCAACGGCGATGCCAATGGCCTGCCCCCACTGCACCGGGACATGTCGCTTCCTCGCTGGGCTGAGGTCATGCAGGCTGCTTACGATGACCTCAACCGACAGATTGATACCCATAAGGAAACACTGATCGATCCCTATGCCAGCGAGCATCCTGCTGAGTTCTTTGCCGTCTGCTGTGAATACTTCTTTACCGCACCTGATGTACTCGATCAGGCATACCCGGATGTTTATATGCAGCTACGTCAGTTTTTCCGTCAGGATCCACTGACGCGGCTACAGGCATTGGCTCAGCGGATTTCAATTCCCGCAGCCGAGTCACCTCCACGAGGAGCGTCCGGCGAACCCTGATAGGCCAAGGGAACCTCCTCCAGAAACTCCAGCGACCGAACAGGCATACCGAACTTGATGCCACGCTGGTCCAGCTCCTTGAGCAGTGCCAGATTGATGTTCTGTTGAATATCCATGTACTGGTTGTAGTCCGCGCTCAACACGTAATACACCACCTCGAATTTCAAGGCGCTGCTTTCCAGTGCCAGCAGATGCGCACGATCGAAACGGGTGTTCTCCAATGACGTGACAATCTGCTTTACGAGTGGAGCAATTTCACCCACTTGATCGGCAGGTGTGCGGTAACTGATATCGAACTGGAACAGCACCCGCCGTTCGGACATACGCTTATAATTATGGATCGTCTGCTGCAGCAGCTTCGTGTTGGAACAGACCACCTGCTCACCGCTAAGGCTGCGAATACGCGTGGTCTTGAGGCCGATGTATTCAATGGAGCCGGCAATATCGCCAAATACGACGAAATCACCTTGCTCGAAAGGCTTGTCGATACCAATGGACAGCGAGGCAAACAGGTCACTCAGCACATTCTGAACGGCCAGCGCGACGGCAATACCACCAATACCCAGGCTGGCGACGAACGCCGTGATATCGACACCCAGGTTGGAGAGTACTGCAAGCAGAACCACCGTCCACAAGGCTACCCGGACCATCAGCGAAATCATGGTCATGGTGAGCTGGCTGCGCTGATGGCCATTCCTGTTCTGCAGTGCCGAACGTGCCCACAGCAGAATTGCGCCATCGACCCACAGCCCGAACTGTAGAGCCAGGACCAGGAACCAGATATGGCTGACGCGTGCCTCCCAGCCTGGGCTCAGATCAATGACATACAGTCCGATCTGAATAGCCATGAGCAGAATCAGCAAGCGACTGGTTCGACCAATGATCTCGCCTACGTAATGTGCCCAACCGCTGTTTGCCCGGGAGGACCAATTTACAACGCGACTGGTAACGGCTGTAACGAGCCGGCGAATGACGCCATAGCTGATGATAGTAATGACAAGTGCAAGCGCCAGGTTGATGGCTGTCGCCTCATTGATCCATTGGAACATGCCGATGTTGTCTCCGATTCAGAGGAAAGCTGCCCCGCCCTCTAACAGGCAGGCCTCTTTTTTCGGGTCCGTTACCGTTACAAAGTTCCTGCTTTGAACCTTATCCCACCCCAAGGCTCGAATCGCGGGTCAAATATGCCTATACTCCAAACCACATCAATTTGGCCTACCAACAAAGGTGAGTCGCTCTATGAGCTATAGCAAGATTCCGGCCGGCAAAGACGTGCCGAACGACATCTACGTCGCGATTGAAATCCCGGCTAACCATGCACCCATCAAATATGAAATCGACAAGGACAGCGATACTCTGTTTGTCGACCGGTTCATGGCGACCCCGATGTTTTATCCGGCCAACTATGGCTATATCCCCAACACGCTGGCTGATGATGGCGATCCCCTCGACGTGCTCGTCGTAACGCCTTACCCGGTTACACCGGGCGCCGTCATTCGCGCACGTCCGGTTGGCGTACTGCACATGACCGACGAAGCCGGTGGCGATGCAAAATTAGTTGCCGTTCCGCATGACAAACTGTCTGTGCTGTACCATGATGTAAAGGAATACACCGACTTACCGGCTCTGCTGCTGGAGCAGATCAAGCACTTCTTCGAGAACTACAAGGATCTTGAAAAAGGCAAGTGGGTAAAAGTTGAACGCTGGGGCAATGCTGAAGAAGCCCGTGCGGAGATCTTAAAGGCAGTCGCGGCTTACCAAAAATAAGTCGCTACTACCTCACGAAGCCGGCCACAAGCCGGCTTTTTAATGCCTATCGTTTTACCCGGTTTCGGTCAAACCTGAACAAAGCCAGACCTTAGCTCTGCATCGACTCGTTGAGCGCTATCCAAGGCGGCCATCTAGCGAATAGTGCGGGAGGGTATAACGCTCAGCGAAAGGTACCCTTTTGGTTTTTTGTCATCGCTGGACTGTGCGCAATCCAGCGATGCGTCAAGCTCTGAAGAGCACACCGCGGGGCCTTATCCTTTAAACCCCTTTGCCACCAGATAGACCTCCCTTGAGCGCGGCCGCGATGCCTCTGGCTTGCGTATCATCACCTTCTCGAATGAGGTGCGAACGTCTTTCAGAAACTCGTCGGAGCCCTCTCCCTGGAATACCTTGGCTACAAGATTGCCGTTGGGCTTGAGGACCTGACGCGCCATATCAAGGACGAGCTCGACCAGATACATCGAGGACGCCTGGTCGGCAGCAGCGATGCCACTGATATTGGGAGCGATGTCAGAAATGATCAGATCAGGTTGATTGCCATCGAGCTTGTCGAGAATCTGTTGGAACACCGCGTCGTCGGTGAAATCGCCCTGGATGAAGTCGACGTTCTCCAGCGGGTCCATCGGCAGAATGTCACTAGCCAGAACCCGTCCCTTCTCGCCTACGAGACCGCCAGCCACCTGTGACCAACCGCCCGGTGCGGAGCCAAGGTCCATGACCAGCATGCCGGGACGTATCAGCTTGTCCTTCTCGTTCAGCTCGATCAGCTTGTAACTGGCACGAGAACGCAAGCCATCCTTCTGAGCCCGCTTAACATAAGGATCGTTGACGTGTTCATCCAGCCAACGGCGGCTGCTTTTGGATCGTTTCATGAGGGAGCCAAGCACGGAAAATTCAATGGGAGAAGCAGACCAACGCCTGGAAAAAACAGAAAGCGATTGGACGCACAATGGCAATGATTATAAACCGATAATATAAGACTGGTGGGCAGGGATCGTGTAGCACCCGTTAGGCAGGACTGTCAGGGAGGGATAGAGAGAGGTATAATTCGCCTCTTACCCCATCCTTTCTAAAGCTTCCTTTGCCGGAGTCACCGGCCAGGATTACCGCCATGATTCGCATCAACGAACTGTCCCTGCCTCTTGATCATTCTTCAGATGAGTTGCGCAAGGCCATTGTCAAACGCCTGGGCATCAGCGACGCCGACTTGCTGAACTTCACTGTATTCAAGCGCAGCTACGATGCTCGCAAGAAAAACAGCGTCATTCTGTTCATCTATATCATCGATCTAGAGGCACGCAACGAGGCGGCAATCCTGGCGCGCTTTGCCGATGACAATCATGTACGTCCAGCACCGGATACCCACTACTACCCAGTAGCTCAGGCGCCCGCCCACTTGTGGGAGCGCCCGATAATCGTAGGCTTTGGTCCTTGTGGATTGTTCGCAGCGCTGCTGCTCGCACAGATGGGATTCAAGCCCATCGTACTGGAGCGCGGCAAGGATGTACGTAAACGCACCAAGGATACCTGGGCGCTGTGGCGTAAAAAGATCCTGACGCCGGAATCCAACGTGCAGTTTGGTGAGGGAGGAGCCGGCCTGTTCTCGGACGGTAAACTCTATAGCCAGATCAAGGACCCCAAGTTCTACGCCCGCAAAGTGATGCACGAGTTCGTCCGCGCTGGCGCGCCGGAAGAGATCATGTATGTGAGCAAGCCGCATATCGGCACCTTCCGTCTCACCGGCGTGGTCGCAGCGATGCGTGAGGAGATCATCGCCTTGGGTGGCGAGGTACGCTTCGAGAGTAAAGTGACCGATCTGCTGATCGACAACGGCCAGCTTGAAGGTGTGGTGTTAGCCAATGGCGAGACAATCCGCAGCCGCCATGTGGTGCTCGCGCTGGGCCACAGCTCTCGCGATACCTTCCGCATGCTACACCGCCAGGGCGTATATATCGAAGCCAAACCTTTTGCGGTGGGTTTCCGCATCGAGCATCCGCAAGGCATGATCGATCAGGCTCGCCTGGGCAAATACGCCGGCCATCCGGAGCTGGGCGCCGCCGATTACAAATTAGTGCATCACGCCAAAAACGGTCGTGCCGTCTACAGTTTCTGCATGTGTCCCGGCGGGACCGTAGTGGCCGCCACCTCCGAGCCGGGGCGCGTCGTGACCAACGGCATGAGCCAGTACTCGCGCAACGAGCGCAATGCAAACTCAGGCATTGTTGTGGGTATCAACCCGGAGCAGGATTTCCCAGGCGACCCGCTGGCTGGCCTGGATCTGCAAGAACGCCTTGAGTCGCGGGCCTACGAGCTGGGCGGCAGCGATTACTGCGCACCAGCACAATTGGTGGGCGACTTCATCCGTGGAGTGCCGTCGACCGAACTTGGCGAGGTAGAGCCCTCCTACAAACCCGGCGTACGCCTGGGTGATCTTGCGCCCTCGCTGCCAGACTATGCCATCGAGGCCATCCGCGAAGCGCTGCCGGCATTCGGCAAGCAGATTCGTGGCTTTGATCGTGATGATGCCATTCTCACAGGTATCGAAACCCGCACGTCCTCTCCTGTCCGCATTACTCGCGACAACGAGACCCTGCAAAGCCTCAACCTGCGCGGCCTGTATCCGGCTGGTGAAGGTGCCGGTTATGCGGGGGGCATTTTGTCGGCGGGCGTAGATGGAATTAAGGTTGCCGAGGCTTTGGCCAAATCGCTTCTATCGGACTTTGAGATGGCGAACATGCAGCCCAGCCGAGCGGCGTCTTGATGAAATTCGATGACGTCAAAAAACTTCACCAGAAGAAATACCGGGCCGAGTTCGGTTATTTTCTGGTGGAGGGCGAACATCTGCTGCTGGAGTTACAAAAGGCGGCGCTACAGAATCCGCTGCTACAGAGCAGTCAACTCTATGTAACCGAGGCTTATGAACACTGGGCAAGCTCGTTTGAAACCCATGTGATCAGTGACCGCCAAATGGCGCAGATATCCGATACCAAAACACCGCAGGGCGTTATTGCGCTGGTACCGATGCCGGCCACTAACGCACCGGGTTGCGCGCCTGCTGATAACGAGCGCGCCATTTACCTACATGAAATTCAGGATCCGGGCAATCTCGGCACCATCCTGCGCACGCTGGTATGGTTCGGTAACTTTCGCTGCTTGCTTAGTCCTGGCAGTGTTGATCCGTACAACCCTAAAGTTGTTCGCTCCAGCATGGGCGCCATTTTTCATGCATCCATTGAGTTGGACGTGAAAATAGATTCGCTGCGCACACGGTTTGACCGCATTGCCTGTCTGGACATGAGTGGTGATCACGTTCAATCGGCAGCGTTTAAGACATTCGATTGCTATCTGTTCGGCAATGAAGCGCGCGGCGTACCCCATGAGCAATTGACCGTACTTAATGCGCAACCTTTTACCATTCCCGGATGCGGCGCTATCGAATCGCTGAACCTGGCATCAACAGTCAACATGTGTGCGTATGAGCTGAGTCGATAGCCGATATCAGGAACGTCACCTCGCTTAGTAAAAATCGGATCGCGTGCTCGACGCTCACGTAACGATGTAGCGAGGAGATAGTTTCAACTGCGCCATGAAATACTCAGACAGCGGTTTTTGCTCCACAAAAGCGCATCTGTTTTCTATTTTTTCAGGCAGAAAGCCCCTGAAATCAAATTGTCATGCCCTGGCGCGATAGTTGCTATGTGTGTTGGCCAGCGAGCAAACAGTTTCGCTTGGTAACACCTTATAGAGTGCACTTCCTCCCGGACCGATGCCTTGGCGTCTGTCCAGCCGTATACGGCCTTGTCCTGGCGCTTACCCCATCGGCTCCTGGACAGGGCCGTTCTTATTTCCGCTGCAAGTATTTACTCGGCTTCCACGCCTCTGCTAGTGTCCCGCGATTGTGTATCACCCCCGAGATTGCCAATGGCCCGCAAGAAAGCTCCCGATTTCGAACACTCCCTGGCAGAACTGCAAACCCTGGTCGAGCGCCTGGAAAGCGGTGAGCTTTCCCTCGAAGAATCACTGGGCGCCTTCGAACAGGGTATTCGCCTGACCCGTGAATGCCAGAGTGCACTGAGTCAGGCTGAGCAGAAAGTCCAGATTCTGCTCGAGCGCGACGGAGTCATGACCGAATCCCCCTTCGACGTACAGGGCGACGACACATGATCAAGGATTATCAGGCTCGCAGTCAGGCACGTGTCGACGCCATGCTGGACACCCTGTTCGTTTCGCCACGTCCGGAGCTCGATCGCCTGTATGAGGCAATGCGTTATAGCGTCATGGGTGGCGGCAAGCGTGTGCGCCCCCTGTTGGTGTATGCCGCCTGCGAAGCCCTTGGGGGAGAGCCCTCTCAGGCCGACAATGCTGCGTGTGCCGTCGAGCTGATCCACGCGTACTCACTTGTGCATGACGACTTGCCGGCTATGGATGACGACGACCTGCGCCGTGGCCGTCCGACTACGCACAAGGCTTACGACGAAGCGTGTGCCATTCTGGCAGGCGATGCACTGCAAACATTTGCAGTTGAAATACTGACCAACGCACCGCAAACGGCCGAGACACGTTTGGAAATGCTTAATATCCTGGCTCAGGCTTCTGGCCCTGCCGGCATGGTAGGCGGTCAGGCCATTGACCTTGAGTCCGTTGGTAGACAGATAGACCAGACGGCGCTTGAAATCATGCATCGTCACAAGACTGGCGCACTGATCGAGGCCAGTGTCCGCCTGGGTGCATTGGCCAGCGGCAAGGCCACGCTCGAGCAGCTGGATGCCCTGAGCCGCTATGCCCGCGCAGTAGGATTGGCCTTTCAGGTACAGGACGATGTGCTGGATGTAGAAAGCGACACCGCCACCCTGGGCAAGCGCCAAGGCGCAGATGTTGCGCGGGACAAGCCAACCTACCCGGCCCTGCTGGGCCTGGATGAAGCCAAGCATTATGCGCAGCTATTGTGTGAACAAGCCCAGCAGGCCTTGCAGCACTTTGGCGAGTCTGCCGAACCCTTGCGGGCATTAGCACTCTACATCGTCCAACGCCGCCACTAGTCACACACAGAACAGCTCGAAGCTCTATATGACGGTTCACTGTTGGGTGACTGGAGGGCTTCGGGTAAACTTCGATCTTTCATACCTTATAACGATGACCTGATGCCCAAGACGCTGCACGAGATTCCACGCGAGCGGCCCGCCACGCCATTGCTCGACCGCATCGACACCCCGGCTGCGCTGCGCCACCTGAGCGAGCACGAGCTGGAAACGCTCGCCGATGAGTTGCGCCACTATCTGCTCTATACCGTCGGGCAGACCGGCGGACATTTTGGTGCCGGCCTCGGGGTCATCGAACTGACCGTTGCGCTGCATTATGTGTTCGATACACCCGACGACCGCCTTGTCTGGGATGTCGGCCATCAGGCTTACCCGCACAAAATCCTGACCGGACGCCGTGACCAGATGGGTACACTGCGCCAGAAAGGCGGGGTCGCTGCCTTTCCGCGTCGTTCTGAAAGTGAGTACGACACCTTTGGGGTTGGCCACTCCAGCACCTCGATCAGCGCGGCGCTGGGCATGGCCATTGCTGCCCGCATGCAAGGCAGCAAGCGCAAGTCCGTTGCGGTGATCGGTGATGGCGCCCTGACCGCAGGCATGGCATTCGAAGCGCTCAATCACGCCTCCGACGTAGAAGCCGACATGCTCGTCGTTCTCAATGACAACGACATGTCGATCTCCCATAACGTGGGAGGTCTGTCGAATTACCTTGCCAAGCTCCTGTCCAGTCGCACGTATCAGAACATGCGCGAGGGTGGGAAAAAGGTACTGGCCAAGCTGCCTGGTGCGTGGGAAATCGCCCGCCGTACCGAAGAAGCTGCCAAAGGAATGCTGGTTCCGGGCACCCTGTTTGAAGAGCTGGGCTGGAACTACATTGGCCCCGTCGACGGGCATGACCTGCCGACGCTGATCACTACCCTGCGCAACCTGCGTGACGCCAAAGGTCCGCAGTTCCTGCATATCGTGACCAAGAAAGGCAAGGGTTTCAGCGCTGCCGAAGCAGCACCTATCGAATATCACGCCATCACCAAGCTTGAGCCCTTGAATGCGGCACCCAAGAAGCCTGGTAGTCCCAAATATTCGAACATCTTCGGCGACTGGCTATGTGACATGGCGGCAGCTGACCCAAAACTGGTAGGTATAACACCTGCCATGAAGGAAGGCTCCGACCTCATCCGCTTCAGCGAGCAGTATCCAGACCGCTATTTCGATGTTGCGATCGCCGAACAGCACGCCGTGACACTGGCAGCTGGTCTGGCCTGTGATGGTGCCAAGCCGGTAGTGGCGATCTACTCCACCTTCCTGCAGCGCGCCTACGACCAGCTGATCCATGACGTAGCCGTACAGAACCTCGATGTGCTGTTTGCCATCGATCGCGCCGGTCTGGTAGGTGAAGACGGCCCTACACATGCCGGCAGTTTCGATCTGTCGTTCCTGCGCTGTATTCCTGGCATGGTGATCATGGCGCCTAGCGATGAGAACGAAATGCGCCGTATGCTGACAACGGGTTACCAGTTTAAGGGACCCGCGGCTGTCCGCTATCCACGAGGCAGCGGCCCTAACGCAGTCATTGAGCCAGGGCTTGAGCCACTGGAAATCGGCAAAGGCGTTCTTCGCCGTCAAGGTCGCAGGGTTGCCTTCCTGGTATTTGGCGTACAGCTGAAAGAGGCCTTGCAGGTAGCAGAAGGCCTTGATGCAAGCGTGGCCGACATGCGCTTCGTCAAGCCATTGGACGAAGCCCTGATCCGGACACTCGCAGACAGCCACGACCTGCTGGTTACGATTGAGGAGAACAGCATCATGGGCGGTGCAGGCAGCGCCGTGAATGAGTTCCTCGCCCGGGAGAATCTGCTGAAGCCGATCTTGAATCTGGGTCTGCCTGATTACTATGTCGAGCATGCCAAGCCGAGTGAAATGCTGGCTGAATGCGGACTGGATGCACTTGGCATCGAAAAGGCCGTTAAGCAACGCCTGGCACAGCTTGAAGCCAATACAGCCTCCGAGCCCGCGCCGCTTGTACTCGCTTCACGCAATCCCTGACGGGACACGTTGGGACAGGCCCGCTTAGCGGGCCTTGTCTATCAGCTCACACAGCCTGACCACTGCGTCCAGCATGCCATAGCTGGGCCGCTCAAGCCGCTTATCACCTACAGCCCAGAGTTGGTGGTGCACCACCGCCTTTAATGTTGGCCACTGCCGCCACGGTTCGAGCTGAGCCTGCTCCATGGCCAGTATCAACTCGGGGTTTCTTGTCAGCACAGCTTCCACACCCACTTGCGGCGCCGGTTGTGAGAGATCAGCAAATATATTTTCGCCTCCACATACCTGCATAGCATCGCTGATAATTTGCGTGCCCCCTACGGTATATAGCGGTTTGTCCCAGACTTGATAGAACACGCGCACTGTCGGTAATTGCCTGTAGCGCTCGCGCATATCGGCGAGTCGCTCACGAAACTGGATCGCCAAGTGCTGCCCTTTATCAGGAACACCTACCACCTGAGCGATTCGAGCGAGCCCGTCTGCCAGGTCATCCAACCGATGAACATCCAGGGTTTCAATGGTATAGCCCAACTGCCTGAGCTGCTCGCGCTGGGCAAGCGGAACTGCACCAGGCCAGAGCAGAATAAGGTCAGGGTGCAATGAGACAATCTTTTCGATGTTGACCTGACCATAACGCCCAACGGAAGGCAGCCCGGACAAGGAAGCAGGACGCTTGCCTGCATCCAGCACGCCTACCAAGCGGCTCTCTACGCCCAGCTCCAGCATGATATCGGTCATCGAAGGCGCCAGACTGATGACGCGTTCGGCGGCCTGAGAGAGAACGCAGCAGAACAGCAAGCAGACGCCGGTCAGAACCGAACAGCGCCTGCCTGCCTTCATCAGGAAGGAAGGACTTCGCCTTGATGGATATTGCCGAGCATGTGGCCCAGCTTACCAGCCTTGGTGGCCAGGTAACGCTTGTTATGAGGGTTGAGGCCCGTCTGCAGCGGTACACGCTGTGCTACGGTAATTCCCAGATCCTCTAGGGCTTTGACCTTGCGAGGATTATTGGTCATCAGCTTCAATGCATTGACGCCCAGATGCTTGAGCATTGGCTTGCATAGGCTGTAGTTACGCTGGTCTGCACCAAATCCCAAACGTTCATTGGCCTCAACCGTATCAGCTCCTGCGTCCTGCAGCTCATACGCGCGGATCTTGTTCAAGAGGCCAATACCACGCCCCTCTTGGCGCAAGTACAGGATAACGCCACGGCCTTCTTCAGCAATGGCCCGCATTGCCGCCTCCAGCTGAAAGCCGCAGTCGCAGCGTAGGCTGAACAGGGCATCACCCGTCAGACACTCGGAATGTAGACGCCCCAGCACCGGCTCACCGTTGGCAATATCGCCAAAGGTCAGCGCCACGTGCTCCTTACCATCGGACTCATCGAGAAAGCCATGCATGGTAAAAATGCCAAAGGGCGTAGGTAATTGGGATGCGGCGACGAAAACGACAGACACCGTCAGGCTCCTATCGGAAAGAGGGTTATAGTATACCATCCATGAACAGAGACGGCTCAGTCATAAAGGCTATGAGGCTATTGCGCTTGAAGCTATCACGTCAGTTCTTGGCCTCGACATACAGAACGCCCTGATCCTCGCGCCAGCCAACCCGGTTGAGAAAACTCATGCCCAGTAGCGTTTCTGTCGGATGACCGCCTGCCAACACCATGGCCTCGACACCCAGCACCTCAATGGTGCCAACCTTGACGCGATCCAGGCGTACAAGCCAGGCCCTCCGGGTTCCGCCTGCCGTGTTGACCTGTACCGGCCGCCCTTTCTGGTAATCCAACCCAAGACGGTTCGCCTGCTCTTCGTTCATGGCAACAGTCGAGGCGCCGGTGTCGATCAGAAACTCGATAGGCTGACTATTTATAGAGCCCGACGTCCAATAGTGGCCGTCATTTCGGCGAGCAATGCTAAGTTGGCGCTTATGCGGCGCAGCAAAGCCGTCACTGTATTCACGTGAAAGCATGAACGTTTGGTTGGTTTCTCCAATCCGCAGCACCGCTTCCCGGCTCGTCGCGCTGACCAGCTCGACCTCGCCCTGTCGCTGACCGACCTTGAGCATTTTGCGCTGACCATCGATATTGATTACGGCTGCGCCGTTGAACAGACCTACCACTTGAACCTGAGGCGCGGCAGTTACCAGCGCAGGCAGCAGACTCAATACACCGATACCGATCCATTTGCGCACCACACCGCCTCCTTGTAGCGCCTGCGATCAGGACAGCGTCCCGATATGCGCCCAGCTCCAGCCCAGTCCCTGCATAACTGCCCAAGCAAACACACCGGCCAGCACATCATCAATCATGATACCGACGCCGCCTTGAACATGACGATCAAGCCAGCTGATCGGCCAGGGCTTCAGAATATCCATGAAACGAAACACGGCAAACCCCACCAGCCACCAGGCCCAGCCGGCCGGAGCCATCCAGAAAGTGATCCAGATGCCTACCATTTCGTCCCAGACGATACCTTCGTGATCATGCACACCCATGTCATCCGCAACACGGCCACACAGCCAGAAACCGAATATCATCAGCGTAACCAGCAGCAGCCAATAGCCCCAGTCCGGCAACAGATGCCAAAGCGGGACAAAGGGCAACGCCACTAGGGAACCCCAGGTACCAGGTGCCTTGGGCAACGTACCTGAGCCAAAGCCAAAGGCCAGAAAATGCCAGGGATTACGCCACACCGCCGGTGTAGCCGGCCCTGAGGTAACAGGTCTGTTCACGAGAGGGCTCCCAGGACAGATAAATCACCAGCACGATACGTCATGGCTTCATCGCAAAATGTTGATAACCGCCCCGCAAGGGTGTGACATCCCGGCCAATGGCGTCCTGTACCTGAACCCCCTGCCCAGAGGCAACGCGCCCAATGACACCTACCTGGGGAAAGTCTGCCTGCAATGACTTGAGATACTGTGCAGGCAATGTAAAGGCAAGCAGGTAATCATCACCGGCGGACATTGCCAGTGAGCGAATCTGCTCAGGCTCAAACAGTGCCGCCAACGCAGGGCTGACCGGCAACCTTTCATTCTCAATGATCAGCTTGACGTTCGAAGCGGCCGCGATATGGCCGCAGTCGGCCAGGAGCCCATCGGATATATCCAGCGCTGCGGTAGCCCGACCTCTTAGCGCAAGCCCCAACTCAAACTGAGGCGCCGGCGACCAGTAGCGCGCCACGAGCGTATCAACGTAGGCGCCCCGCTCCTGGCGTTGTCCCAATACAAAGGGCAAGGCTCCGCCAGCCTCTCCAGGCGCACCACCGACACAGAGTAAATCGCCCGGCTGGGCACCCGACCGCGTCAGCGACTGCACGTAGGGTACGGAGCCAAAGACAGTCAGGGTCAGAGAGAGCGGCCCGCGGGTTGTATCACCGCCGATCAAGGCCAAGCCACAGGCCGCAGCCATGTGATCGAGCCCTTGAGCAAACCGCTCCAGCCAGCCTGGATCAACATCCGGCAGCGTCAACGCCAGGGTGAAACCAAGGGGTGCGGCCCCCATGGCGGCCAGATCGCTGGCACTGACAGCCAGGGCACGTTGCCCCAGCAGAAAGCCATCGCAGACTTCTGGAAAATGCACCCCAGCTGTCAGCGTATCGGTAGAAATCGCTAATTGCTCGCCTGGGCGAGGCATCAGCAAGGCACAATCGTCGCCCAGACCGAGCGCGATATCCTTACGTGGCTGTGCGCAGCGCGCGGCAGCAAAATAACGGCGGATCAACTCGAACTCGGTCATGGCTACAGTCAACGCTTGGCGCGTAATTCAGCAGCGCGCAGCTTGGGCGCCAACTTATCCAGTACACCGTTGACGAACTTGTGCCCGTCGGTTGCACCAAATACCTTCGCCAGCTCGATACCCTCGTTGATAACGACCTTATAGGGAACATCGATACGGTTGCGTAGTTCGTAGCAGGACATGCGCAGGATCGCGAGTTCAACCGGATCAACGTCTTCCAGTGGGCGGTCCAGGCAAGGGGTGATCAGATCATCGATCTCGGTTTTCAGGCCAGGAATGCCATGCAGGATCTCATGGAAATAAGCGCCATCAACATTGGCGAAGTCGTTGTCCACACGGAACTGGGCTTCGATCTCGTTGATCGCCTGCCCCGCCATATGCCACTGATACAACGCCTGAACCGAAAGGCTGCGGGCTTCACGACGCGCAGCAATCTTGCCGCGCGGAGCTTTGGGCTTTTGGCCGTCTACAGCGCTCACTTGGCCTCCAGCTGCGACAGCAGGCTCACCATTTCAAGAGCAGACAGCGCCGCTTCGGCACCCTTGTTACCCGCCTTGGTGCCCGAACGCTCGATGGCCTGCTCGATAGAATCAACCGTCAACACGCCAAAGGAGACCGGCACACCGAACTCCATGGAAACCTGCGCCAGGCCCTTGGTGCACTCGCCAGCAACGTAGTCAAAATGCGGAGTGCTACCACGAATCACAGCGCCCAGCGCGATGATGGCGGAATATTCGTCACGCTGAGCAGCCTTCAGGGTAGCCAGCGGAATTTCAAAGGCGCCAGGAACGCGGATAATGGTGATGTCTTCCTTGCGGATACCATGGCGTACCAGGGCATCTACGGCACCTTCAACCAAGCTTTCAACCACAAAGCTGTTGAAGCGGCCAACCACCAGGGCAAAGCGGCCTTTTGGGGCAATGAAAGTACCTTCAATGGTCTTCACGGTCATGAGCAGGTCTCGTCTGTTAAAGAACCGGAGCGTTTTCGTACGCCCCGCAAATAAATCCGATCGTCGGCGCGACGGTCATCAACCATCGCACCGTTCAGGCCATCCGTAGGCCGGTTTATACGGGAGGCAGGTATTCTACAACTTCAAGGTCAAAGCCGGATATGGCATTGAACTTCATCGGTGCACTGAGCAGACGAAGCTTACGTATGCCCAGGTCACGCAGGATCTGCGAACCAGCGCCTACGGTGCTGTATGTGCTCTGCGGCTTGGGCTTGCTGACCGGCTCGCGCAAGTGAGTAAGCAAGTCGTCGCCTGCCAGGGAATGCCCCAGCAGTAACACCACGCCTGTGCCAGCTTCCGCAACCTTGGTCATGGCATCGCGCAGACTCCAACGGCCTTCCTGATTCACCAGCAGCAGATCGCGCAGCGGGTCCATATTATGCACGCGCACCAGGGTCGGTTCATCACTCTTGATGGTACCCATAGTCAGCGCCAGATGAACGTCACCTTCCACCTCGTCACGGTAGGTGACCAGATTAAAGCGTCCCAGCTCGGTTTCCAGTGGCTGTTCGTCGATCCGCTTGACGGTATGCTCGTGCAGCAGACGATAGTGGATCAAATCGGCAATCGTACCGATCTTCAGCCCATGCTCTTCGGCAAAGGCTTCGAGCTCCGGACGACGGGCCATGGTGCCGTCGTCGTTCATGACCTCACAGATCACCCCGGTCGGCTCAAAGCCTGCCATGCGCGCCAGGTCGCAAGCTGCTTCAGTATGTCCGGCACGGGCCAGCACACCGCCCGGCTGAGCCATGAGCGGGAATATGTGTCCCGGACTCACAATCTCTGTTGCCGTTGCATGTTTGGCAGCGGCTACCTGTACGGTACGTGCGCGGTCGGCGGCCGAAATACCTGTCGTCACCCCTTCAGCCGCCTCGATGGAGACGGTGAACTTGGTGCCGAAACCCGAGCCATTGCGGGCTGCCATCAACGGCAGGTTCAGCGCCTCGCAGCGCTCCTTGCTCATCGGCATGCAGATCAAACCACGAGCATGCTTGGCCATGAAGTTGATGTGCTCAGCCTGCACGCACTCAGACGCCATGATGATATCGCCTTCGTTCTCGCGATCCTCATCATCCATGAGGATGACCATCTTGCCTTCACGGATGTCCTGGATAATTTCTTCGATACTGTTCAGTGCCACGGAGGTCTTCCTTTACGCTCAGGAGTTGAGATAGCCGTGTTGGGCCAGGAATTGTTCGGTAATACCGCTACCCTTCTGCGGTTCGGCAGCCTTGTCACCCATGAGCAGGCGCTCCAGGTAGCGGGCCAGCAGATCTACCTCCAGGTTGACCTTACGGCCGGGGCGATAGTCCGCCATAATGGTCTCGGCCAGGGTATGCGGTACGATGGTCAGTTCGAACTCGGCGCCATCCACCGCATTAACGGTCAGGCTGGTGCCATCAACGGTGATCGACCCCTTCAGGGCGATATAGCGCGCCAGCTCGCGAGGGGCACGGATACGGAACTGTACGGCACGGGCATTATCCTGGCGTGAAACCACTTCACCCACGCCATCCACATGCCCGCTAACCAGATGACCACCCAGACGGCTGGTAGGCATCAAGGCCTTTTCCAGATTGACCCGACTGCCAGTCTTCAGATCGACAAAGGCTGTACGCGCCAGCGTCTCGCGGCTGACATCCGCCCAGAAACCATCACCGGGAAGCTCTACGGCCGTCAGGCATACGCCACTGACGGCAATACTGTCACCCAGCTTTACATCGGCAAGGTCCAGCTTGCCGGTCTGTACATACACACGCATGTCGCCACCTTTAGGCGTCAGCGCGGCGATCGAGCCTATGGCTTCGATGATGCCAGTGAACATGTCTACCTCGAAACGTCAGAAATAAGGGGCGCCGGGGCGCCTGAAATGGGTTTAGCCACGATATGCCAGTCACGGCCCACGGGCGTGATCTCGCTGATTTCAAGCTCAGGCGCTTCGCTCATGACTTCAAGCGGCCACGTCAGCAACGGACGCGCCGTCGAGCCCAACAGCTTGGGCGCCATGAAGAAATGGAATTCGTCGACCAACCCCTGCCGCGCGAACGCACCGGCCAGCTGGGGACCAGCCTCGACCAGCACCTCGTTCATGCCACGGTCAGCCAGAAGCTGTAATAACGGCAGCAGGGCGATATGCCCCTGATCCTCGGGAAGCGTCAGCAGTTCATGCCCTTGGGACTGGTACTGCACAGCTCGCTCAGTTGAAAGGGCCGCGACCCAGGCAGGGCCTGCTTGAAAGAGCGCCGCATCCAGCGGGACGCGATATCGGCTGTCCACCAGTACACGCTGGGGTTGGCGGCCCATGGCAAGCGCAGCCTGCTCCACCGTCTCGCCAAGCTCTTCAGCGCGCACGGTCAGCCGAGCCTTGTCCATCAATACCGTATCGGCACCGGTCAACACTACACTGGACTGTGCACGTAAGCGTTGTACCTGGGTGCGGGCTGCAGGGCCGGTGATCCATTGGCTTTCACCACTGGCCATCGCTGTTCGGCCATCCAGACTCATGGCGAGCTTAACGCGTACGAACGGAAGGCCCGTGACCATACGCTTGATAAATCCCTGGTTAAGCGACCTGGCTTCATTTTCGAGTACGCCACAGGCCACCTGAATACCTGCCTCTGCAAGCCGCTTGAGACCACGGCCGGCCACCTGTGGATTCGGATCCTGCATGGCAGCCACCACGCGTCCGACCCGAGCACTGACCAAGGCGTCGGCACAGGGCGGCGTACGGCCAAAGTGACTGCAGGGTTCCAGCGTGACATAGGCGGACGCGCCCTGTGCACGCGCGCCTGCCTGACGCAGCGCATGGACTTCGGCATGGGGTTCGCCAGCACGCACATGCCAGCCCTCACCAATGACCTGGCCATCTTTGACGATGACACAGCCCACGCGGGGGTTGGGATGGGTGGAGTACAGACCCTGACGCGCCAACTCGAGCGCACGGGTCATGTAGAACTGATCGGCCGGTTCCGAAGCGTTGGGATTGCCTCCGCGGCCGGCGGCGCTAGCATGATCAGAGGAATCGACAGTAGACATGAAACGTCCTCGCTAAACATGAGTGAACGTTTCAGGGCAAATAGGCAAAAGCTGCACGCGTACGCTTTCCGGCACGCGCAGACAGACGCATCTTCTTTCATCCGGACTATGACCGTCGGCCCTGGAATCACACCAGATCTGCTGACCTCCGACGCATCGGAGCGCTCGCGGGCTTGCCACCACGTGGTTTACCGCCGGTGGGGAATCTCGCCCCGCCCTGAAGACCGGAACGACTATAGCGAAGTAGAGCCTCTGCCAGCAATGGGCTAGCGACAAATGACCCACTGCAGCGGTCAGGCTTTACTCGGATCACGGGCCAGCCGATCAATTTCCTCACGAAACTCGGACAGGTCCTGAAACTGACGATAAACGGACGCGAAGCGGATAAAGGCAACCTCATCAAGCTTGCGTAGCTCCTCCATCACCAATTCACCCACGACACGGGACTTGATCTCGCGTTCGCCCGTCGCGCGCAGCTTGTGCTTGATATAGGCAATCGCCTCTTCCAGACGCTCGATACTGACCGGGCGCTTTTCCAGCGCACGCTGCATACCGGCCCTGAGTTTTTCTTCGTCGAAAGGCTGGCGAGTACCGTCCTGCTTGATCAGGCGCGGCATGACCAGCTCAGCGGTCTCGAACGTTGTAAAACGTTCCTGGCAGTTCAGGCACTCACGACGGCGGCGCACCTGCTCGCCTGCTGCAACCAGGCGTGAGTCGATGACCTTGGTGTCGTGGGCACCGCAAAAAGGACAGTGCATGTCAGAAGCAGCCGAAATAAACGGAGGGCCATGGTAGCGCATCCTGCCTGAGAAGGAACCTTGCAAGCCCTCAAGAATCGACAGAACACGTCTGGCGGCTCCGTGACACAATCCTCTTCCCGCCGGTCGTGGGTTGTATAAGAATGCGCCGCCGAATCTGCCCTGGAGCCGTTACCATGTCATTGCGCCCGCTGTTGCCTGTGTTGTTGATCAGCCTGCTTGCAGCCTGCTCTGAAAAACCTGTTGCACCGGCAGAACCTGCCAAAGAACCCGAGCCGGTAGCCGGTGCGCCACGCCCCGGAAATCTGCGGGAGGTCTCTGGAACGTTACGGACACCAGACGGCGCCATCGCACCAGGCGCACAAGTTGAAGTGGCCATGCTGGTGATCGACAGTCAGGACCGTCCTCAGCGGCTGCTCGCCAGCGAGACATTGACTGGCAATGGCAAGGCCCTGGCGTTCCGCCTGCCCTTTAATCCAGAGGTATTTCCCCAGAACGCCAAGGTCGAACTGCACGCTCGCGTCAGTCAATCCGGTCAGCTGGTCTGCTACCTGTCTCCCGTCACGATCAATCAGCCTAATACCCAGGTTCTGGGCGAATTAGTGCTGGATCAGACTCCATGACCCCACCCGCCACCCTGCGAGCAGCGCTAAGGGATCTGCTGGGTGATGCTGAACTGAGCATTCAATCCCTGCCGGGATGCGACATTGCGCTCTGGTTGATCGATCCCGCCAACATGGAGCGTGCTTTTTCACCCGAAGAAACACAACGACTGCTGGCGTCCCCACCCTACTGGAGTTTTTGCTGGGCCAGTGGCCTGGTGCTGGCCCGTTGGCTGGCCGAGCAGCCGGAGTGGGTACAAGGCAGGCGCGTGCTCGATTTTGGCAGCGGGTCAGGGGTTGCCGCGATTGCTGCTGCCAAGGCGGGGGCCGCTGAAGTAGTAGCCTGTGACTGCGATCCGCTGGCCTTGGCCGCCAGCCGAGCGAATGCGGACCTGAATCAGGTGACGCTGGAGTACTCCGACGACTTCTTTGCTGAGGCCGACCGTTTCGATTTGATCATTGTGGCCGATGTGCTGTACGACCGTGCGAACCTGCCCTTGCTGGACGATTTTCTGAGTCGCGGACAAAGCGTGCTGATAGCGGATTCCCGAGTCAAGAATTTTGACCACCCTCGGTATACAGCGCTAGCAAGCCGGGAGGCCTGCACCTGGCCGGACCTTGCCGAGCCGGCTGAATTCAGATGGGTTAATCTCTACCACGCACAACGTACTTGCTGAAGGTTGTTTTCGGCAGGCGCGTCTCCACATATAGTTCATCTTTTCGTTACCCGAGTCTGTCTATGAGCCAGGACACGTCCTACATTTTTGATGCGACGCTTGAGAACTTCGAACAGAAGGTCATGGAGCAGTCGTTCAACACGCCCGTACTGGTCGATTTCTGGGCCGAGTGGTGTGCGCCCTGCAAGGTACTGATGCCTATGCTGGCCAGCATCACCGAGTCCTTTGGCGGTGCACTGCATCTGGCCAAGGTCAACTGTGATATCGAGCAGGAACTGGTAATGCGTTTCGGCATTCGCAGCCTGCCGACGGTCGTCCTGTTCAAGGACGGTCAACCGGTTGACGGCTTTGCGGGTGCACAGCCTGAATCTGCCGTTCGCGCCATGCTGGAGCCGCATGTGCAGGCACCTGCGCCCGAGGCCGAGAACCCGCTGGACGCTGCACAGTTGCTGTTTGATGAAGGTCGTGCTGGCGAAGCGGAGGCCGTACTCAAGCAGCTCTTAGGTGAAGACAATACCAATGCGCCCGCGCTGATTCTCTATGCGCGCTGCCTTGCCGAGCGCGGCGAACTGGATGAGGCTGAAACGATACTGGGTGCAGTCACTGGTGACGATCACAAGCAGGCGCTGGCAGGTGCGAAAGCACAGCTGACCTTCTTGCGCCAAGCTGCCAGCCTGCCTGATGCAGCCGATCTGAAGGCGCGTCTGGCTCAGGATCCATCCGATGACGAAGCCACCTATCAGCTTGCCGTCCAGCAATTGGCGCGCCAGCAATATGAAGCAGCTCTGGATGCCCTGCTCAAGCTATTCATGCGCAACCGCACCTATGGTGAGGACCTTCCTCGCAAGACCATGGTGCAGGTGTTCGATCTACTCGGCAACGAACACCCGCTGGTCGCAACCTACCGCCGTCGTCTCTATCAGGCGCTTTACTGATGCCCGTCGGGCGCTGGCTCCTGGCCGGCGCCCGCCCACACAAACACCTGTGCCTCGTCTGTTTTCTCGATCCGGATATTCGGGTTATGCCGCAGCCGTACAATCAGCTGCTTGGCTGACCCCACGTTACCTGCCAGCTTTTCCAGCGCACTTAGCAGATGAGGCCCCTCGATACGCCGCTCCTGCTCGACCAACGCAAGCACCGACTCCCACAGGGGATCGCTACGGGTCTTTGGCACCGGAACAGGCGTATTGGACGGCACAGGCTGAGCATGGTTAAGCCCCTCGGCAAGACGAGTCCAGTCTTCTGCTTCCAATTCGACCGTCAGATCCACCGGCCACGCGCCTATTTTTCCCTGGATACGGATCATCGTTATCGCCTTTTTTGAACCATGTCTTATGATGCCACGTGCCAGTGGGTGAGAGCATGGCTATTGCGGCCATCTTTTGTTACGACATAACATACAGTCAAATCCATCAATGGAGCTGACCATGCGTTCGTTGCTGCTTGCCCTGCCGTTTGCCGTATTGCCTCTTACTGCTGCCTTTGCCCACGATGAACATGATCACTCACATGGAAGCCTGGGCGCCCATGAGCATGGCGTCGCACAACTCAACGTCGCGCTGGATGGCAACTCGCTGGAACTGGAACTACACAGCCCTGCCATGAACCTGGTGGGCTTTGAGCATAAGGCCCAGTCCGATCAGGACAAGAAAGCCGTCGAAATGGCCAAGCAGCAGCTGGCCAACCCGATTACCTTGTTTGGCATCCCAGCCGCCGCAGGCTGCAAAGTAAGCAAGACTGATCTGGACAGCCCCCTATTTGGTTCTGAAGAGCACCATGACCATGACCATGACCATCATGATAGCCATGCCAAGGGCGAGCACGAGCACGCTCATAGTGACATCGACGCGGACTACACCCTCGCCTGTGAAAATCCAAAAGCGCTGACTGCGCTGGACCTGGCGGGCCTGTTCAAGCAATTCCCAGCCACACACAAGGTCAATGTTCAGGCCATTACCGCTCAAGGCCAGAAAGGTGAAGAGCTGACGCCTGCCCAAACTCGCCTCGCGCTATAACCGTTCCCCTTAAAACGGGTAGCCTCCCTACTTTGCTGCCCGTTCTTTTTATGCCAAGGCCACCATGAGCGCATTAATCGAACTCAACGACCTGGGCTTCGCCTGGCCCGGTCAGCCCGAGCTACTGGATATCCCTTATTTTCAGTTGCAGCGCGGCGAAACCGTCTTTCTCAAAGGCCCCTCAGGTAGTGGCAAGACTACCCTGCTGGGCCTGCTCGGCGGTGTAAACAAGCCAAACCGTGGACACGTCAGGTTATTAGGAGAAGACCTCTCCAGCCTGTCTTCTGCGCGTCGTGATCACTTCCGCGTCGACCATACCGGCTATATCTTTCAGCAGTTCAACCTGCTGCCCTTTCTATCTGTTCAGGAGAATGTCGAACTCCCCTGTCATTTTTCGGCCCTGCGCTCGCAGCGCGCCAAAGAGCGCCATGGCAGCCAGGCAGAAGCGGCGCGTGCCCTGCTTTCTGCTCTAGGACTGGGTGAGCGTACCCTGGGAGAGCGTCGCGCAGGAGCTCTTTCGATTGGGCAACAGCAACGTGTAGCGGCAGCGCGCGCCCTGATCGGTCAACCCGAACTGGTTATTGCAGACGAACCCACTTCAGCGCTTGATGCCGATACTCGAGAGGCCTTTTTGAACCTGTTATTCGCCGAATGCCGCGCCGCCGGCTCAAGCCTGCTCTTTGTCAGCCATGACCAGGGATTGGCTCCGCTTTTTGACCGCAGCCTGTCCCTGCTTGAACTCAACCGCGCGGCGCGACCGGCAGAGGTGTGAGATGTACTTGTTTCGCCTGGCGCTTGCCAGCCTTTCCAATCGTCGCTTTACTGCCCTCCTGACCGTATTCGCCATCGCGCTATCAGCCTGCCTTTTGCTGGCAGTCGAACGCGTCCGCACCGAGGCCAAGGCTAGCTTTGCCAGTACCATTTCCGGAACTGACCTGGTGGTTGGCGCACGCTCCGGAGCGGTCAACCTGCTCCTGTATTCGGTGTTTCGCATTGGCAACGCTACCAACAACATTCGCTGGGACAGCTATACCCAGCTGGCCGAAAATCCCAAGGTCAAATGGGCCATTCCGCTTTCACTGGGCGACTCCCACCGCGGCTATCGGGTGCTGGGTACCAGCCAGGCCTATTTCGAGCATTACCACTATGGTCGCAACCAGGCGCTCACGCTCAGCGAAGGCAAGCCATTTCAGGATATCTACGATGTAGTGCTTGGTGCCGAAGTCGCTCAAGCCCTGCATTACAAACTGGGCGACCATATTGTTCTGGCCCATGGAGTCAGCACAATCAGCCTGGTCGAGCATGGGGACAAACCGTTCACGGTAGTGGGTATCCTCGCGCGGACGGGCACGCCCGTGGATAGAACACTGCATATCTCCCTTGAGGGCATGGAAGCTCTTCATGTGGACTGGCAGAACGGTGCACCGGCGCGTGGCGCAGGCAAGATCAGTGCAGACCAGGCCCGCCAGATGGACCTGACACCCAAGGCCATCACCGCCGTGCTGCTCGGCCTCAATAGTAAAGTCGCCACTTTTGGTCTCCAGCGCGCCATCAATGAATACCGCGGAGAGCCGCTGATGGCCATCTTGCCAGGTGTTGCGCTCCAGGAACTCTGGAGCCTGATGGGCACCGCCGAGCAGGCACTGTTCATCGTCTCCCTGTTTGTGGTTCTAACCGGCCTGATCGGCATGCTGACGGCTATTCTGACCAGCCTTAATGAGCGGCGGCGAGAGATGGCTATCCTGCGTTCGGTGGGCGCCCGCCCGTGGCATATCTTCAGCCTGCTGGTAGCCGAAGCCTTCGCGCTGGCACTGGCAGGTGTCGTGGCCGGGCTTGCCCTTCTCTATGTGGCGATTGCTATCGCGCAGGCACCCGTACAGGCTTATTATGGCCTGTATCTGCCTCTGGAATGGCCTTCACGTTACGAGTGGACGTTACTGGGCGGTATCCTGATCGCTGCGCTGTTGATGGGCTGTGTTCCTGCCTGGCGCGCTTACCGTCAATCCCTGGCCGACGGCCTGTCCGTTCGCTTATAGCCTCAAAGACCGGAGCGTCCATGTATCGCGTGCTGTTGGTGCTTGCCCTGCTGTTCACCTCTTCCGTCTGGGCAGCGCCTCGCGCGCTCTCCTGGGGGGAGCTGATCCCCGAGGGCGCACCGCCGCCTCCGCCACCTGTACCCTTGCATCAGGGCTCACTGGATGAAAGTGGGCCTGCCGCCTTGCAGCAATCACCCAACGCTCCCGTGGTAAAAGCGCTGGAAGGTCAGGAGGTCAAGCTCCCAGGCTACATCGTGCCAATCATGGTGACTGAGGAAGGGGAAGTCACCGAGTTCCTGCTTGTACCTTATTACGGTGCCTGCATTCATGTACCTCCGCCTCCGTCCAACCAGATCGTCTATGTCAAAGGCGCTAAGGGCGTTGAACTGGCCCAGCTACATCTTCCGTACTGGGTAGAAGGTACGTTGCATGTTGATTCAGCCAGTACGGACATGGCGGAAGTCGGTTATCAGATGCAAGCCATTCAGGTAACTCATTATTCGCTGTAATCAGCGTTTCGTTGAGCCAAGTCAACATATGATGCATCTCTCATCCTTAACATGTCGTTAGCCAACTAAACAACATGCTTTGGAGTGCATCATGCGCAAGCTGCCCCTAACCGCCGCCCTGCTGGCCCTCACCGCTGTTTCTCCGCTCGCCCTTGCCCACCAGGCCGGTGACATCATCATCCGTGCTGGCGCAGCGACCGTGGATCCACATGAAGACAGCGGCAATATCTCGGCCGCAGCAGCGGGCGGCAAGGTTGCAGGGACCAAGGCCACCGTTGACTCCGATACTCAGCTTGGCCTGGCAGCGGCCTATATGATCACAGACCACGTCGGCATCGAGCTGCTGGCCGCAACGCCGTTCAGTCATCGGATCGGTGTAAAAGGCCTGGGCGCGCTCGATGGCAAGCTGGCAGATGTCAAGCAGCTGCCACCCACCCTTTCGCTTCAATACTATCCGCTGAACCCTCAGTCCCGTATTCAGCCGTACGTAGGCGCCGGTATCAACTACACCCTCTTCTTTGACGAGGATCTGACCAGCAGCCGCAAATCGGCAGCCGGTGGCGGTTTCAGCAATCTGAGCCTGGACGATTCCTGGGGTTATGCGTTTCAGGCAGGCGTGGATTATCAGCTAACGGATCATCTGCTGTTCAACGCCGCCGTCTGGTACGCCGATATCGACACCAAGGCGACCGCCGACTCGGCGCTGGGTCGCGTAAAGGTTGATGTCGATATCGATCCCTGGGTCTACATGGTAGGTCTGGGCTACAAGTTCTAATCAGTACCCGGCAAAAAGGCCTTCATATGAAGGCCTTTTTATTCTCAGCTAATCCGCCCCGCCTTCCTTCCTGGCCTTTGCCAACTCGGCGCGCCGCTTGCGGGCTTCCTTGGGGTCTGCAATCAGCGGTCGATAAAGCTCAATCCGATCACCTGCCTCCAGTACGCGCGTATCTGCATCAGGAATGACCTTTCCAAAGAGCCCGACAGCCAAGATATCGATCGGCACCTTTGGAAAGCGCTCAGCCATTCCGGATAGCTCCAAGGCTTCACGTACGGTGGTACCTACCGGAACTTCCAGCGCGATCAGGGCCTGCTCGTCTGGCAAGGCCAGCGCGACCTCGACATTTATCCGCTCAGCCATACAGCTGCTTGGCCCGTTGGCAGAACGCATCAACCATGGTGTTTGCAGCCTGATTGAATAGCGGGCCCAAGGTGGCCCGAATCAAAGCGCCCTGATACTCGAACGACAGGTCCAGCGAGATCTTGCAGGCTTTCTCACCCAGTGCCTTGAACTGCCAGACGCCATGCAGCTGACTAAAAGGCCCCTTTTCCAGATCCATGACGATGCATTGATCCGGCGTCAGCGTATTGCGTGTCGTGAACTGCTGGCTAAGCCCACCTTTGGCGACCGTCAATCCTGCACGCATTTCGTTTTCGCCCTGCTCCAGTATCTGGGCAGACGAACACCAGGGCAGAAATTCCGGGTAACGCTCCACGTCATTTACCAGCGCATAGAGCGCCGAGGCGGGGTAAGGCAATAAAGCCGAGCGTTGTATATGCGTAGTCATTGGTACCTCAATTCCAAAACTGTGCGGCAAACACAATGAGAATGCCTAGAGGGGCAACGTAGCGCATCAGGAAAAGCGCCAGAGCGAATAAGGCCGGGCTGCGCACCGACAACTCATCCCTCACCTGCTCACGCCCCATTACCCACGCTGCGAACACTACAAAGAACAGACCGCCGAGCGGCAACATGATTCGCGACGTCAGAAAGTCGATGACGCCAAAGAAATTCAACCCGCTTTCAGCGCCCCATTGATACAAGTGGAAGTGCCCCGCCTCACTTACGAAGAACTTGGCCTGCTCCCACAGGTTGAACGATAACACTGTGCCTAGCCCGACCAACCAGCAGATGAAAGCCAGAATGACAGTCACCCAGACGCGGCTCAGTCGGGTGCGCTCGATCAGGTAGGCCACCATCGGCTCAAGCAAAGAGATTGCCGAGGTCCAGGCGGCAATCGCCACCAGCACAAAGAACACCAGCCCCACGATCTGCCCCATGGTCACACTGCCGAACGCCAACGGCAGCGTCACGAACATCAATCCCGGTCCTTCACCAGGATTCAGGCCTGCCGCAAAGACGATTGGAAAAAGCGCCACCCCCGCTAGGAGCGAGACGAATGTATCCAGCAAGGCAACCGCGACGACGGTCTTGCCCAAGGAAGAGGACTTCGGCATGTACGCACCGTAGATCATCAACGAACCTACGCCTACGCTCAGCGAAAAGAACGCATGCCCCATCGCAGGAAGCAGGCCCTCCATGAGCCGCGAGGTATCGAAATGGAACATGAAGTGCAGCCCTTCCATGAAATGTCCCGTTGTCATGCTATAGCCCAGCAGAAGCAGCAACAGCACAAACAACAGCGGCATCAGGATACGCAAGGCTTTTTCCAGGCCATTCACCACCCCCTTGGCAATAACCCAGGCGGACAACACCATGAACAGGGTGTGCCACAAGGTCATTCGCCAGGGATCGGAGGTCAACGCACCAAACAGTGCACCGGCTTTAGGTCCATCGACACCTTGAAAATCGCCACGGCCGACACCAAGAATATAGTCAAGCGACCAACCGCCAACGACGCTGTAGAACGATAGGATGAGCAAGGCATTGACCATGCCGGCCAGCGCTGCCCAGGACCATCTTGGTGATCGGGCAGCGGCTACTGCCAGATCACGCATGGCATTGGCCGGACTTTGCCGGGCACGCCGTCCAATCAGTGTTTCCGCCAACATGACAGGCAAGCCAATCAAGGCGATGCAGACAAGGAACATAATGACAAATGCACCGCCACCATAAATCCCTGTCATATAAGGGAACTTCCAGATGCTCCCCAGGCCTACAGCGGAGCCGGTCGCGGCTAATATAAACACCCAGCGGCTAGCCCACCCGCCATGCACGGAAACCTGATCATTTGCCATTGAAGTTATCGGTACTCAAAAAAGTTGGCTATTGTCCGACTTTCACCGCTCCCTCTCAAGCACATGGCGGTTGCCCCACTGACTCCCCTATAATGCGCGTCTATGGCCAAACAAAAGAAAATCTCTTCCGGAACCATCGTGCAGAACAAGAAAGCGCTGCACGACTACTTCATCGAAACCCGCTTCGAGGCAGGCATTGCCCTGTCCGGCTGGGAAGTCAAAAGCCTGCGCGCAGGCAAGGCACAACTGACAGATAGCTATGTTCTGCTCAAGGATGGCGAGGCCTGGCTGCTTGGTAGCCACATCACCCCCCTGCAGACAGCCAGCACCCACGTCATTGCCGATCCTCAGCGCACTCGCAAGCTGCTTCTACACAAACGAGAGCTAGGCAAGCTGTTTGGTGCAGTGCAACAGAAAGGCTTCGCCTGCGTTGCGTTGTCCATTTACTGGAAAAAGCACCTGATCAAATGCGAAATTGCCCTGGCGAAAGGTAAAAAAGAATTCGACAAGCGTGCGACAGAGAAAGAGCGCGACTCGAATCGAGAGATCCAACGTGCGATGCACAAGGATCAGAAATAATAAAAGGCGCTCCAAGCGCCTTTTTATACCTTCGAAAAGTCTTCCGTCTTCTGCCGGCGCTGTGAGCGTGCAATACGCTGCGCTTCTTCCTGTGCTTCTTCCAGCACTTCCTGCACATAATGAATGTGTCGGCTGGCAATTTCCCGTGCATCGTCAGCACGCCGCTCGATGATGGCCTGATACAGCTCCCGGTGCTGCTGCATCAACATATCCCGTGTCTCGCTACGCTGTGCGTACATACCGCCGATATTGGTCACTACATTGCGCTTGAGCAAATCGAACAGACCGCGAATGGTATGCAGCAGGATAGCGTTGTGGCTGGCTTCGGCAATAGCCAGGTGAAAGCTGGCGTCTGCTGACCCCTCTTCCGAGCGGGAGATCGTTTCAGGTTGCGCATAGCAGTCCTGCAAAGCCTTGAAGGCCTGCGTCAAACGCTGATGATCGAGTTCAGTCGCACGCAAGGCGGCGTAATAAGCGCAAGAACCCTCAAGCATGTGGCGAAACTCGAGCAGGTCCTGCCGTGTTTCTTCACGACTTTCGAGTAACTGAAGCAAGGGATCGCTAAACGTGGAGCCGAACGAGGCAGCAACGTAAGTACCGCCGCCCTGGCGACTGATCAATACTCCCCGAGCAACCAGCTTCTGAATCGCCTCGCGTAGCGAGGGCCGTGACACACCAAAGCGCTCCGCCAGCACCCGCTCGGCCGGCAACCGCTCACCGGCCTTCAGTGAACCCTCAACAAGCAGCGCTTCAATATGTTCAACGATGTCATCCGACAAACGACGTTGGCGTACCTGATCGAACCCCATCTCCATCCTCTGATGTGCCTGCCAGAGCGGCGGCGTTGATTTTGAGCCAAACGGCCTTCGCGCATCCAGACTAAAGTCTTAAAAAGCAAGGTTTGACAGACTTGCCAGGCAACTTTTAACCTCAACCGTCAGCCATTGTAAATTGGTATGACCAATTTAGGCATTAAGAAACCGATACGCCTATCGGAAGCACCGCCCCCTACACAACAACAATCAAGGGAGCTCTACATGGAAACCTGGCAACAGCTGTATACACCGCTTGGCAGTCTGGGCTTGTCCGCGACGGCGGCACTTGTCCCTATCGTGTTTTTCTTTCTTGCATTGGCTGTCTTTCGCATGAAGGGCCATCTCGCCGGAACCATTACCCTGGCGCTATCCCTTGGTATTGCCATTCTGGTCTACCGGATGCCGGTAGAAAAAGCGCTGGCAGCGGCCGGGTATGGATTCCTTTATGGCCTATGGCCAATCGCCTGGATCATCGTCGCAGCGGTTTTTCTCTACAAACTGACCGTCAAAAGCGGTCAGTTCGATGTCATCCGCAGCTCAGTCCTTTCCATTACGGATGACCAACGTCTGCAGGTGCTGCTTATCGGGTTCTGCTTTGGAGCCTTTCTTGAAGGCGCCGCAGGCTTTGGCGCACCCGTCGCCATTACTGCAGCCCTGTTGGTGGGTCTGGGACATAATCCGCTCAAGGCGGCAGGTCTATGCCTGATTGCCAACACCGCCCCGGTTGCATTCGGAGCTCTAGGTATTCCAACAATCGTAGCGGGCCAGGTAACCGGCATTGATGCTTTCAAACTGGGCGCTATGACCGGTCGCCAGCTTCCACTGCTGTCTCTGCTGGTCCCCTTCTGGCTCATGGCCATGATGGATGGCATGCGTGGTCTGCGTGAAACCTGGCAGGCAGCCCTCGTATGCGGTAGCAGCTTTGCCGTTTCCCAGTACTTTACCTCGAACTACATCGGCCCTGAGCTACCCGACATCACCTCGGCCCTGTTCAGCATGGTTTCGCTGACCGCCTACCTGAAGCTGCGTCAAAGCCGTCACGCCGTCGC
Organism: Pseudomonas sp. MAG002Y; assembly: GCF_019400845.1. NCBI lineage: Bacteria > Pseudomonadati > Pseudomonadota > Gammaproteobacteria > Pseudomonadales > Pseudomonadaceae > Pseudomonas > Pseudomonas sp. MAG002Y. The sequence goes on from NZ_WOEJ01000001.1 coordinate 652,118, forward strand.
CCAAGAGGTGGTCGGGGTCAGTGCAGGCGGGGCAGCAACCCTGGGCGGCGGCCCCGGCTTTGGCCGAGCACCAGGCAACCGCACACCTTCGCCCTATACACTGGGACAGATCATCAAAGCCTGGTCGCCCTTCCTGATCCTGACCGCGCTGGTTACCGTTTGGACACTTAAACCCTTCAAAGCAATGTTTGTCGCAGGTGGCTCACTCTACAGTCTGGTCATTAATATTTCGGTGCCGTTCCTGGACAAGCTTGTTCTCAAGACTGCACCGATTGCGACAGACCCCACTCCAATAGCTGCGGTCTTCAAATTCGATCCTGTTTCTGCCACAGGTACAGCGATCCTGATTTCGGCTCTTATCTCCATGGCAATCCTCAAGATCAAGCCTGGCGTAGCACTGTCCACATTCAAGGAAACGCTGGTGGAGTTGCGATGGCCAGTCCTTTCGATTGGCATGGTGCTGGCCTTTGCGTTCGTAACCAACTATTCCGGTATGTCGACAACACTCGCTTTAGTACTGGCGGGAACAGGAGCGCTCTTCCCATTCTTTTCACCATTTCTCGGTTGGCTGGGGGTTTTTCTAACAGGATCGGATACCTCTTCAAACGCTCTCTTCGGCTCCCTACAGGCCACCACTGCCCATCAAATTGGAGTATCGGACACCCTGCTGGTTGCGGCTAACAGCAGCGGCGGCGTAACAGGCAAAATGATTTCACCACAGTCGATTGCTGTTGCCTGTGCTGCTACCGGCATGGTTGGGAAAGAATCTGACCTGTTCCGTTTCACCCTGAAACACAGCCTGATCTTCGCCACTATTGTAGGCCTTATCACGCTGGTCCAAGCCTATGTACTCACCGGCATGATCCTTCACTAACAGATAAAGGCGAATTAAGAAGTTGCCGCCAAGACACCGGTGCCGGGCTCGTCCCGGCACCGCCATAACCCCATCCCACAGGATGGATAACCGGGCAAACCCGGAGACGCCTGAATGAGTGAGCTTTTTTATAACGCAGCGCCCAATGCCACCCGCATCGCTCCACCCATTCCAAAGCAGCGGGAATACCCCGCGCAGAAGCCTCAACACGTTTATTTATTCGGTACCTGTGTTGTCGATCTGTTTTATCCAGAAGCAGGCATGGACAGTATCCGTCTGCTGGAGCGTGAAGGTATTACGGTCCATTTTCCCCAAGGTCAAAGTTGCTGCGGGCAGCCTGCCTATACTTCCGGTTATACCGATGAAGCACGCGAAGTCGCACGAGCACAGCTGGGCCTGTTCCGTCAGGACTGGCCGCTGGTTGTTGTTTCGGGATCATGCGCAGGCATGATTCGTCATCACTATTCGGAACTGTTCAAACATGAGCCTGCTACGCTTCGTCAAATCGAAGCACTGGCCGACCGAACCTATGAATTGGCCGAATTCCTGCTCAACGTTTGTAAAGTTGACCTCAAGGATCGCGGGGCGCCTACCAAGGTTGCACTTCATACCTCCTGCAGCGCACGCCGCGAGATGAATACACACATCCATGGCAGAGCCTTACTCGCTCAGCTAGAGGCGGTCCAACGGGTTGATCATGACTATGAAAGCGAATGCTGCGGCTTTGGCGGCACTTTCTCGGTCCGTATGCCAGATATCTCTGGTGCCATGGTGGCAGACAAGACACGTGCTCTTCAGGAATCGGGTGCTGCTCAAATCGTGACCGCTGACTGCGGCTGCCTAATGAACATCAATGGTGCCCTGGAAAAGCAGAACGCTACATTGCGTGGGCAGCATCTTGCCAGTTTCATCTGGCAGCGAACCGGAGATAGCGTATGAACCAGATGACCCGAATTCCCGCTCTGGAGATTCCCACACCACCCTTCAAGACGCGAGCGCGCCAAGCGCTGAACGATGAGCAGCTGCGCCGTAATTTCCGTGTTGCCATGGATTCACTGATGACCAAACGCCTGGCCATTATGAGTGATCCTGATGAGCGTGAGCGGCTACGAGAAATGGGCAATCGCATTCGTGCACGGGCGCTTTCCAAGCTGCCTGACCTCCTTGAAAAGCTGGAAGCCAACCTGACACGCAACGGTATTCAAGTTCATTGGGCAGAAACGACAGACGAAGCCAACGCTATCGTTCAGTCAATCGCCAAGGCACACAAGGCCACACGCCTGATCAAGGGAAAGTCCATGGTCAGTGAAGAGATGAACATGAACCATGTGTTGGAAAAGCAAGGCACAGAATGCCTTGAGTCAGATATGGGTGAGTACATCATTCAGCTGGCCGGGCAGAAACCTTCGCATATCATCATGCCTGCGATTCACATGAATGCTGCCCAGGTGTCCTCACTATTCAGTAACACCCTTGGCACCGAATACACCACAGATGTCGATGAACTGATTCAAACGGGCCGGCGCGTATTACGACAAAAATTTTTCGAAGCAGATATCGGCATATCAGGCGTTAACTTCGCAGTAGCTGAAACAGGCACTCTGCTGCTTGTTGAAAACGAAGGGAACGGCCGCATGTCCACAAGCGTTCCTAACGTACATATCGCTGTCACCGGAATAGAAAAAGTTGTGGAAAACCTGCGTGACGTCGTGCCGCTGCTGTCGCTTTTGACACGCTCAGCATTAGGCCAGCCGATAACTACCTATGTGAATATGATCTCAAGCCCACGCAAGTCCAATGAGCGAGATGGCCCGAAGGAGGTACATCTTGTTCTTCTAGACAATGGGCGTAGCCAGGCTTTTGCCGATGGAGAGTTGCGACAGACACTTAACTGCATTCGTTGTGGCGCCTGCATGAATCATTGCCCGGTTTATACCCGTATCGGCGGACATGCCTACGGCACAGTATATCCTGGCCCTATCGGAAAGATCATATCGCCACACTTGCTAGGGTTGGAAAACACACCGGACCACCCAAGTGCTTCATCGCTGTGTGGCGCCTGCGGAGAAGTCTGCCCTGTAAAAATCCCCATTCCTGCGCTATTACGCCGGCTACGAGAAGAAAATGTTAAACCACCAGAAGCCACCCCTCATCTCATGCGCGGCCAAGGCAGCAAGTTCTCTCCGCGTGAAAGACTGACCTGGAAAGGCTGGAAGACACTCTACACATCCCCAACGCTCTATAAATCGTTTACCTACATCGCAACACGCTTTCGAAATCTTACTCCCGGAAATGTTGGGCCATGGAGCGAGAACCATGCTGCGCCCAAGCCCGCCTCGAGATCACTTCACGAGTTGGCTCGTGAGCACCTAGGGGAGGACAAAGCATGAATGCCCGCAGCAATATTTTAGGCAAACTTCGGAAAAGCTTGGCTGGCACAACGCCTGTGAAAGATGACTATGACGTATCACTAGTAACCCAACCCTGGAGCTATGCGCCTGAGGAGCGCATCAGTCGACTACGAGCACTTATGGAGGCGGTTCATACGGAGATACACATCACCACAAAAGAACGTTGGCCCGCACTGGTCGAACAACTTCTTCGCGACAAACAAATTCCTAGCCTGCTTATAGCCCCTCAGACACCCCATGGCGACCAGCTTACGGCCTATTGGAAAGATAAAGCGGGAGTTCCTTTTCTCAAGGCCTATGACCGCCCAATTGAGGAATGGAAAGCGGAACTCTTCAACGAGACTCCAGCCAGCTTAACGGGGACGCTCGGAGCCATAGCAGCAACAGGTAGCCTAGTGCTCTGGCCAACCCGTGAAGAACCTCGATTGATGAGTCTGGTTCCACCTGTTCACATTGCTCTCCTGCAGGCCAGCAAGATCGAAAATAACCTTTATACGTTTCACGACAAATACCAGTGGCGGGAAGGTATGCCTACCAACGCACTGCTCATCTCTGGGCCATCCAAAACCGCTGACATAGAACAAGTACTAGCGTACGGCGCACATGGTCCCAAGGATTTGGTCGTCCTTATAATTGAAGATACCTAAGGTTTAAAGTGCGCTTTTGTAAGGGTATTTGAAGCATTTCTTTAAAAGATAAATGAAACGTAAGCGGCCGATAGCAGTCCACTCGTATGAGGCTGGTTAGTCCTTTAATGGAGCCAGCAAGGTCCTTCTGACTTAGCCTGGAAATTCGCTTACGTCATTCATGTTCAAGGAGATGTCTATGAAACGCACCGCTTTAGTAGCTGCTGTAGCTGTACTAATGGCTTCACCTGTTTTTGCTGAAGATCTTTGCGCTATTCAGCTGCAAAAAATTGATGACGCCATGAAAACCACACCATCAATGGCAACCGCTACCGCAACAGACTCCAATGTCCAGGTGCAACGTATCAAAGAGCTTCATGAAGAGGCGGTAAAGCATCAACAAGCAGGTGATACCAAGAAGTGCATCGCCTCGGCCAACCAGGCATTATCCCTGATCCGCAAACCAGGCGGAGAGACAGGCGGCAGCAAATAAGCAGCTCTTGTAGGCCACGCAAGAAAGAGCAGCCTATCCCTTTTATTTCTGCTGCAAAAGCAAAACCCCCGGGCGGTTAGGCCTGGGGGTTCTGGGTATAGGTGCTTGACGATGACCTACTCTCACATGGGGAAACCCCACACTACCATCGGCGATGCATCGTTTCACTTCTGAGTTCGGAAAGGGATCAGGTGGTTCCAACGCTCTATGATCGTCAAGCAATTCGGGTGGGGAACCGGTGTCTAGTCGTTTCCCCGAATGGGTATGTGATCGGTATTTGCGGTTCAACCAAGCTTTCGGCTGGTCTTTACCAAACAACAGATTGTTTGGGTGTTATATGGTCAAGCCTCACGGGCAATTAGTATCGGTTAGCTCAACGCCTCACAGCGCTTACACACCCGACCTATCAACGTTGTAGTCTTCAACGGCCCTTCAGGAAGCTCAAGGCTCCAGTGAGATCTCATCTTGAGGCAAGTTTCCCGCTTAGATGCTTTCAGCGGT